>NZ_FZNM01000019.1 GCF_900188295.1 Paracoccus sediminis | reverse complement strand
AAAGCTCAGGTGCTGGTAGTGGGAAGCCATTCGTCAACCTCAATGCAAATACCTGTATTACTTTGGCATTTGCACTTCGTTTGTGAATCCACCCGCGCTGCCAGCCCTTGGCAGATAACCATGATTATGGAGAAATAATGGTTTACTTTCAATGATTTGCCCAATTATCATAACACCATCTTCATTGGGATGGTTCAGCTTGTGCGACAGTTCTGATGTGCCGTGCGGCTTCCACAGGCTATGTTCATAGCCATGCTCGGGTGCCGTCAAAGCTGACGGATCAGTCTGAGTGCATCTGTGTCACGCCTTCGTTCTACATCGGGACATAAGAATAAGAGGTAGACTGGGATTCAGTCCGCTTGGCAGACTCGCGTAAGTCCAGGGCTTGACCCATCTGCGCCAGTGCCCTCCCGAGAGGTGAGTCACCACACTGGAAACTGGCGAACGCCCCCAGATCGAGCGATGCCACATACTCGGCCTCGATGGCCTTCCTGTCAGCCCGTGCAGCGGCATCGTCATCTGGCAGGTAAGGACGTCCGGACCAGCGACCGAGAAGTGCCAGGGCACGCTTGGGTGCGAAAAGACGATAAGCGTTGCTGACCTGCCGGACCTGAGGGCCACGGCCTTTATTCGGAGTTGGCTCGAACCGACGCAGCCAATCCAGAAAGCCGTTGTCACGCAGCGCCTTCAAGGCGCGAACAACGGCGTCCCTCGACCGCTTCAACCTGCCCATGATCCAATCAAGGGAAGGGTCCAGCCGTCCTGTCTTGAAGCTGATCAGATTGCCGAACAGCGCCAGGATCTCCAAGGCGATGCTTCCCAAGGGTCCGTTGCGTCTGCCGGGCTTGCGGCCGTGCAGCTCGTATCGCTGCGCCGCCTTGATGATCTTCTGCACCTCCTGCCGCGTGGTGCTGCGCCAGAATGTGGCTTCACAGGCACCCGCCCGGTGAGAGTTGCGGTGCAAGCGCGTCCGGCCTTGAGGGCGCGCGTCGGTGCAAGCCTGGGCCAGAACGCCAAGGCATCTGAAAAAATCGCCGCCTGCTGCGGCTGCTACAGTCGTCAAGTGCTGCTCCTGTGTCACAAGAAGCGCGGTGTCCGCAGGCAAGCCTCATCCGGTCGCACAGATGCGCTTTTTGCTCTTGATTTCCGGGAGTAGGCAGCTAACTATAGCAGGTGAGATGTCTTGCTAATTCAGGTCGCCAAACCTGTGTTATGCTTCCCAAGCCCCCTCGTGCGGACCCCCGCGCGGGGGGTTTCCTTTATGGGCTGGTGTTTATCCGATTCCGCTCGTCCCTCCCGTTTCGGGCATTTTGCCGAACAGCCTACGCCAGCAGGGGCTTAGCGGCAATTCTTTGTGTAGACCTCGGCGGCAATTCATCAGTAGCTCACCCACTCGGTCATGTAGGCGCCTGTGTAGTCCTGCATTCGAACCACGATGCTCCTGAAGGCTCGACCATACTCGTCCTGAAATCCTCTGCCGGTCTTCTGCCTGATCGTGTCATCGAGCCATTCGGGCAACTCGTCGTCATGGGCTGGAAACCGGACCCAATCACCAGACGAAGGCGCATACCCGTAGCGAGCCGTGCTGGTGTAAACGTCTCGTCCTCCGCTGCCGTTCGTCACATGCTTGGAAAGCTGCCAGAGTTCGATGGCGTCACGATATTGGGCGACCTCGGGCGGGATGCTGTCAGATCCACCTCCACTTGGGAGGCTCATGCCACCGCCACCCATTGGGCACCGCCAGAGTTGCAGCGGCGGCTCAACCGGCCAGGGCGTGATTCTGCGGATCACTTCTGCCTTGGCCCGGCTGCACTCGACTGACGCGGGAAAGCCGCCTGCCATGCAGAGAAGGATTGCGCAATCAATCGGGTACGCTTGTGCCGGGGCAATTGAGGCGCTCGCGCCAGCAATCGCACAGGCGGCTGCAAGATTTAAAGATCGCTTCATCGAGAATCCTCGTGCGACACACGGCTGTATTTTTGATAACAACCTAAAAACGTTCCTGCAATACTATGATTTTAATCCATGTCTCGGGCGGACTACTCCGAGGGTGTTGCAGCCTTTCGTGTGACGCCAAGTGCTTCCGCACGTGCCAGGAACTCCCTATGAAGCTGCGACACAGCCTGTGCTTCTGCAAGAAGCTCGGTATGAGCATGATGAAGGCAAGAAGAATATGTCGATAATTCAGAGAAGTAGCGTTCAAAATCGCTATTAACTAAGTCAGCATATTCCTTGAACGTAGCGTCACTTTCGGGCATGAACGGAGCTACAGGCGGGACGCAGACTGGTGCGGCCGCTGCGAGAGCAGCAATGATTGTTGCTGAACAGCAACAGCTCTGTATTTTCCACATGATCTTCAAGCTGCCTTTATGGATAGCTGACCATTCTATGTCTTTGATCCTATGTTTGTTTCCGATGAATGTGCGGAAGGCGACTTCTGTAGATCAAAAACAAAGTATTGATAGTGCGGGACTCGTGTCGTAGCAAGGGGCATGGCCCCCAAACCAGCCGGTGAGGAAGGACCACAACGTAAATGCCAACCAAGATAGAGTTGACGAACGGTGTGTCAGAAGAAGGTCTGCGAGAGTTGGTCGATCAGGGCTACACGACAGAGGTCGTGTGCGTGGACGACCCTCAATACACAGGACAGTATTTCATGGGGAAGTGGAACATCCGGGCTGTCTCACCAGATGGCGAGTCGGAAATGGTCTTGGTCACGCAGCGCAAAACCAAGCAGCCTCGCGAAATCAAGACAATCATCGGTGTTATCAGCCTGCTCGTCGGCTTGGGGTATGATGGCGTCAATCTTCCCATGCGGGCAGGTGGCCGACGCTCGAATCGAAAGCGCGGTGCGAACCCGCCGGTGGATTGACGCTGCCTGTGCCGCCCTGCTTGCCGCCGCAGTGACGATAGCTCCTGCTGAGGCAGATGTGATCCGCTTCGATGCTGGCGGAAAGCAGATCGGCGGATCGCGAACCAGTTCCGTGCAACGATACGATGCCGCAGGTCGCTTGATTGTCCCGCTACAGCCCAAGGTGGCGACAACTGATCTGGAAGTTGCAGACTTTGAAGCCGATGCAATGATGCTGCTCGAACCTCGCGCGGCATCTCGGGCGGCAATCCCGTCCAATCCGGGGCACGCGGCAGGCATTGCTGCCGTTCGCAGCGTTGCATTGCGCTACCAGCACCATCCTGCCCTCAAACTCAACAACATCGCACCGCAGGAATGGGCGGCGCTGTTCCAGGCGCTCGTTTGGCAGGAGTCGCGCTTCAATCCACGCGCGCGAAGCCACAAGGGGGCTATCGGCTACGCGCAACTGATGCCGGGCACGGCGGCGAAGCTTGGGGTTAATCCACACGATCCGGTTCAAAATCTCGATGGCGGCGCGCGCTACCTGCTCAATCAGCTCCAGACATTTCGCTCCCCAATGCTGGCCCTCGCCGCCTACAACGCCGGGCCGGGCGCGGTGCAGAAATACCGCAACAGCGTCCCACCCTATCGCGAAACCCGTGATTACGTGATCCGCGTCCTCGCGGAGCGCGACCGCATCCTGCGCCAATAGAAAAGGATTTTTCCTGTGACGAAAAACTACTCCCTGATGCTGGCTCTTGCAGCAGCCCTCGTCGTGACGGGAATTGCGGGCGATGCCCTGGCGCAATCTGCCGTTGATTTCTCCAAGGCCGATACGGTCGGCACCGGTTTTACAACTTGGATTCGCGGCAATATCGCTACCGTGTTCTTCACGGTGGCGATTGTGCTGGCCGGGTTCGCGGCTGCGTTCAACAAGATCAGTTGGATGTGGGTGCTGATGATCGCGTTGGGCGCTTTGCTGGTGTTCGGTGCGCCTGGCTTCGTTGCCGATTTGCGGTCGGTGTTCAGCTGATGGAGCGGCACGCCGTCATTCTCGGGCTTTCTCGGCAGGCCAAGCTCCTTGGCCTGCCGATGCCCTACATGATGGCAGTGGGCGCGCTCACTATGCTGCCGTTCATCTGGATCAAGGCGATTGCGTGGCTGGTCACAGGGCCGCTCTGGTATGGGGTTGCCCGCGCCATCGTCGCGGTCAATCCGAACGGCCACAAGGCAGTTGCGGTGGTTCTGAACAAGACCCCGCCGGCGCTGTCACGCAAGAAGCGGAAGGCGGGCCGCCATTATGTTTAACGCAAAGATCGGCCCGATCAGCGAACGGGCGCAGGCCCATGTGCCGAAATCCACGCAGTTCTATGCGGAAATGCCCTATGCGCTCGAAGTGGACGACCACACTGTCCGCACTCGTGACAACGCGCTAATGATGAGCTTCGAGATCCAGGGCCTTGACGGGATCACGGCATCGGATCGAGACATTCTCGATCTCGCAAAGAACGTCGCGTCCATCATGGACGGCCTCGATGATCGGTTCACCTTTTATGTCCACCGGCTGATGCGTCCGGCCGCTTTCGGATTGAAGCCGATCTATGGCGATGGCTTCGCGCATGATGTGGAAACCGCCTGGCGCAGCCACCTGTCGGGCCGCAACCTGCGGGAGTTCATGCTGGTGCTGACAGTGGTGCGCAACAAGCGGGTGCCACTCAAGGTGCCGCTGTTCGCCAGGGCCGCGAAGCGGCTTCTGGACCGCAATACCGCCGAACGCTTGAGCGAATTGCGCGAGGTCGTCTCAATCCTGGAAACGAGTCTTGGGGTCAAGGCGAAGCGGCTCAGGATCAGCGACGGAACACTGCTCGGATTCTACAGCGCCATCAGCACCGGCCTTTACAGGCCCGAGTATCGCGGGCTGCACACGCTGATTGCCGAGGACGTGTCGCTTTTTTCGGTGCATATCAAGGGGTCGGTGGCGGAGTTCCGCGACGGCTTTGACGTGCCCCGCTTTGCGGCCGTCCTGTCGGTCTGGCGCAACGCCAACCAGACCTGGCCGGGGATGCTCGATGCGCTCGATACCGGCACCGACACGGTGATCTCGCACGCCTACACGCCTGTTTCCATGACGAAGGTGAGCGAGTTGGCGAAGCGCCGCATCCAGCAGATGGAGGCGGCGGGCGATCTGGTCGGCTCCATCGCGGACGACTTGCGCCAGACCTATGATGATGTGGAGTCCGGCCGTTGCGGTTTTGGCGAGCATCAACTGACAATCACGGTGTTTGCGGACAACGAGGCCGCGCTTGAAGAACGGGTGTCGCAGGTCCGCAGCGTGGCGGAGCAGGCCAAGGTCAAGCTCGTGCGCTGCGACGACACGCTGGCTGCAACCTATTTTGCCACGCATCCGGGCAACCAGGACTACCAGATCTGGAACCCCCTTACCAAGTCGATCAATTTTGCCGACATGGCCTCGTTCCACATGACGAAGGCCGGGGCCGTGGCAGATGAACTGCCCTGGCGGACGCCGATCACAGTGTTCCAGACGGTGACGGGGGCAGCGCACCGGTTCAGCTTCCACGCGCCGGGCGATCCGAACGCCGAACCCACAATTGGGCACACGCTGTTTCTGGGGCCGTCCGGCGGCGGCAAATCCTCGACAGTGGCTTTCCTCGCGGCGCAATCGCAGCGCGCGGGTGCGCGCGTGATCCTGTTCGACAAGGATCAGGCGCTGCGCATGGCGATCACTGCAATGGGGGGCCGCTACACGGCGATCCGCGCGGGCCAACCGACCGGCCTCAATCCGCTCCTGACCGAGCGTGGTCCGCGCGGCGAGGCGTGGCAGATGGACTGGCTCGCGCGGCTGGTAGAACGCGGCGAGGACAAGCTGTCGCCGCACCAAGCCGAGGCCCTGAAAAGCGCGGTGCGCCAGAATGGGCAGGCCCCCGATGAGCTGCGGACATTCGCACATTTCGGGGATCTGATTGGGGACGTGGGCGACAACCGCGCCCTTGCCATGAAGCTCGCGGAATGGGGACCGGAGGGTCGCTATAATTGGGTGTTCGGGGAAGCCGATCAGCCGGTGATCGACCTGTCCGCGAACGTGACCGGCATTGATCTCACGGAAATCCTGTCGATGGCGACGGAGCGAACGGCGGTGCTATCCTACATTTTCCGCCGCCTGGAGCTGCTGTTCGAGGAAAAGCGTCCGACTATTCTGGTTATTGATGAGGCTTCGACGGTCTTTGACGACGAGTTCTTTGCCCGCTGGTTGCCGAAGTGGCTGGTGACGGTGCGCAAGCTGAATGTGGTGGTGGCGCTGCTAACGCAGTTCCCGTCGCAGATCAGGGAAAGCCGATCCGGCTCGATCATCCAGGGGATGCCGAACCAGGTGATCTTTCCGAACCGCGCCGCCGATGTGCCCGACTACGAGGGCTTCGGCCTCACGGATAACGAGCTGCACTTCGTCCTGACCGGGCGGACTGCGCAGCGCCAGGCGCTTCTGCGCAGCCATGACGGCTCCACGATCCTGAACGTCGATCTTTCGCCGCTCGGCCCCCTGCTGACGGCGCTCGGGGGCGGCGAAGCTGGCATCCGGGCCTTCGGGCCGGACTATGCCAGCCGCAAACATTTCTGGAGGACTGATGATGCGTAGGGTTCTGATCCTCGCGGCTCTGGCCGCATCGCTCACGGGCTGCGCCGAACAGCCGATCCGCAAGACCAACTGCTGGTCAAGCATGGCTTTCGTCGCCTCGGCCAACTGCCGGTAAGGAGGTGATGGTGCGGGGCCGCAAATCCGTTCTGGCTCTGGCGCTGATCGGCGCGGCGGCGATCCCGGCCGGGGTCGCCGGGCAGGGCGTGCCGATTGGCGACTTCAAGCGGATCGCGCTTGAAGTCCTCGGGTTGCGTGAAGAAGCTGCCAAAACCAAGGAAGCGCAGGCCAGGAACGAGGAACGGCTCCGCCAGGTCGAGGCCCGCACCGAACAACTGGCGGCGGCGCAGGAAACGCTGGACCTGCTCACCGAAACCTCGCAATTCGTGCCCGATCTCGAAGGTGCGGGCGTTTCGGGCGGGGGCGGTGCGTTTATAGGTGCTGCGGAAATCTATGCTATCGAGGACAGCAACCCCTATGCCGAACGGATCATGGGGGATGCGCCGGTCACGATCGAACAGATGATCTCTGACACCGCAAAGAAATATGCAGGGCACCCTGCCCTGGAAAAGGCGAGCATCAACGCGGTCGAGTTCCGCTGCTGGCTACAGGCGCTTGTCAAGCAGGAGTCGAACTTCTCCATCGGGGCGACAAGCCATGTCGGCGCGTTCGGCCTGACGCAGATCATGCCCGGCACCTTCACGGAGCTTGGCATCCCTGACAATGGCAGCCGCCAGAACCCTCGGATGCAGCTCGACGGCGGCGCTCGCTATCTCCTGAAGGGCCTGGGGATGTTCGGTTCGATGCCGCTGGCGCTCGCCGCCTACAACGCCGGGCCAGGCGCGGTCCAGAAATACAACGGCATTCCGCCCTACAAGGAAACGCAGAATTATATCGTGAAGATCACGGGCTACTACAACCGCTACGCGGCCCGGATGGACGGCAACGCGGAGGCGGTCGGCACGCTTGATCCGCGCGACATGGTGATTGCGGAAGCCTCGAACCTGTCGGACGCGGCCATGGGCTACGCGGCCGTCAGCATGAACACGATGCACGGTTCCATGACCCGGCTGCGGCAAATCCTGCTGCAAGTCGAGAACACCGGGTCGGTGAAAACCGCAATGGACCTGAACACCTACACGCGGGCGGAAGTGGCGCGCATGGCGGTGATCCTGGCGCGGCTGCAAGCGGTGCAGCGCAAGGTTGAGGCGGTGCGGTATGCGCTACTTCTGGAAGCCTATGCGCGAGATGAAAAATACCTGCGAGTGAGGTTGGACGGATGAAGCTGACAACGAAAGTCCTGGCCATCGGCGCCGTTGCCTGCGCCCTCGCGGTGCCTGCGGGCGGCCAAGGCGTGCCGACCATCGACGTGACTAGCTTGGCAAAGCTGACAGATCAGCTTGTCGAGGCGAAGCTGCAACTCAAGGAGCAGATCGCGCAGAACGTGAAGCTCGATGAGCAAACCCGGCAACTACTGGAACAGATCCTGCTGCTGCAAAACCAGATCGACGCGTTGCGCAACGGGCTGACGCTGGCGGACCTGGGCGTCGATCCCGACAGCTTTCTACAAGACATTCTGCCCGATTTTGCGGACCTGACCACCTCGGTCGAGGCGGCGCGGTCCGGCGATTGGGGCCGGGTTCTGGCCTCGGGCGATGCCTTCCGGGGCGGCGGAACCGTCACCGGCCATGTGGACAGCACGTTCGGGAAATCGGGCCTGTCGCGGGATCGCGTGGACACGCTGGCGCAAAGCGAGGATCAGACCGCTTCGCGCATCGGCCAGTCGGCCAACGTCAACGCCTTTATGAGCGTGGCGGCGGAAAGCTCGTCGGAAGCGGCCAAGGACAGCCTGACCCGGCTCGACGGCCTCGTGCAGAAGATCCCCGACACGGGCGGGTTGAAGGAAGCGATCGACCTCAACACGCGGGTCACAGCCGAGCTTGGCATCGCGCTCGCCAATGTGTGGTCTATGGAAGCGATCCAGACGGTCGGTCAGGGCAACATGGGCGTCATGGACGCCGCGACCGCCGCAGACGAGGAAAAATACCTGCGGATGAGGCTGGAGGAATGAGCATGAAGCGGACGGTTCTCGCAGGCGGACTGGTGATCCTGGCGGTGGGCACGCTGGCGATGGCGCAGATGATGCCTCCAGACGGCGGCGCGGTGCCCGCCCAGGAGCAAGACAGCTTCTTTGGCAGCATCGATGCGCCCGAGCCTGAACTCAAGGAGCTGCTGGAAATGCAGGCGGGGATGAGCAAGGCCGAGCGGCAGGCGGAGGAAGATTATCTGAACCTCGACCTTGGCCCCGATGTGGACGTGTCCGGCATCGAGCGGGTGCCGAGCGCGAACGACAACCAGCCTTATCGGACCTGCGAAAAGACCCCGGAAATGCAGGCGAACCTCCGACGTCATGGTGATCCTGGAGATCGAGCCTACCGGGATATATCTGGCTATTTGTCGGTCACGAACGTCATTGCGACCAAGGACTGCACCTGTGCTGGCAAGGTCATTCCTCATGAGGCGGTTACCATGTTCGAGGATCGGCTGCGCGACAGGTTCGCAGTCGAGGTTCTTGAACCTAAGCACACAAGCGACCTCTACAACGAATATGACCGACAATTGAAAATCGTCACTGCCATGTGTGGTGAATACTAATGGCTTTAGTCGAGAACATCATTGGAACTCTTGATAAAGCCGTTTTGAACGTGGGCGAGAAGTATTTCACCTCCACGGCCAATGCGCTTGATCCGATGCTGACTATCGTGACCACGCTGCTCATCGTGCTGATCGGGGTGCAGATGGCGCTTGGCGTGAGCCGCATGTCCATGCGCGATGCCTGGCAGCTCGTCTCGCGGATCGTGCTGGTGTTCATCTTTGCCCGATCTTGGGCCAACTTCGGCACGATTTATGATGCCTTGTCATCGGGTATGGGCAGCCTCGCCTTGAGCTTCTTCCAGGGTGACGTGCCGACGCCGGAAGCTGCGATGGACAAGTTTGCGGTACAGATGTCCGATGTGTCGGATGGGGTCGCCAGCGCAGTCAGTTCGATTGCGCGGGGGGTCATTTCGGCGCTCCTGTTCATCGTCCTGTCGATCCTGATGGCGGCCTATGTCCTGATCGTCGGCTTCTCCAAGATCATGATTGCGTTCCTGCTCGGCGTGGCGCCGCTCGCGATGATTGCCACGATCTTCGAGCGGACCAAGACATTGTTCGAGGCGTGGCTGACCGCCTTCGTGGGTTACCTGCTCTATCCCGTGGCAGCGGCAGCGGTGATCGGTGCGGTGGTGTCGATGGCTGACGCACAATTCAGACCGCAAGCCGATGTGGAAACAGCCGCCATGATCGTCGGTTTCCTGGTTGTTGCTTTCGTCGGCATCTTCGCCCTTCTGGCGATCCCGACTGCGGCTTCGCACATCACCGGCAGCTTTCAGCTCGCCAACTTTGCCCCCGAGGCGCTCCGCGCGGTGGCAACACCCGGAAAGATGCTCGGCCGGTATGTCGCTCCGCGTGCCGAAGCCGCTGCTTCGGGCGCTCGCACCGGCAAGACCCCAGCGATGGCGGCTCGCGCCCGCGACCGCGAGTGGGCGGAAAAAGGCGCCGAATGGCGCAGGAAAATGCAGGGCATCGAAATTATGCAGGGCAAGCGCAAGTAGCGCGCCTGACCCTATCGAAACGTGGAGGATGCGATGGCGGACCGCGAGTCTGACAGCAGGACGATTCTGGAAAACGAACTGATCTTCGGGGTCCGCCGTCGCGAGCGGCTGGCCTGGATGGTCGCCATCGGCGGTGTTCTGGCAGGCCTGGGAGGCGTCGCCGTGGCTGGACTGACGCTGCCTCTCAAGGAAACGCAGGCGTTTGTGACCATCGTGGACAAGGACACCGGGATTGCCGAACGCGCCGTGCGTGTCGAGGCGGCGGGGGTGGAGCAAGGTGCGGCGGTCGAGCAATCGCTGCTCTACAACTACGTCAAGAACCGCGAAACCTATGACGAAGCGGACAACGAGGCACGAATCCTCCAAGTGTATCGCATGTCGGCACCCCGGATGCAGGCGACGCTCAAGGCACAATGGGACAAGGCAAACCCCAACTATCCGCCGCTCATCTATGGCGCGAGCGGCAAGGTGATCGTGGATATTCTCTCGATCACCCCGGTTGCATCCAAGACGGCGCAGGTCCGCTTCACCAAGCGGCTCAAGAAGGCGGGCGAGCCGGACCGGATCGGCAAGTTCTACGCCACGATCACCTATGAGTTTCAGCCCACGACCGCGAGCGCGGTGCAACTCGTGTGGGAAAATCCCTTTGGCTTTACCGTCACCGACTACCGCGTGACCGCTGAAAGCCTTGAAGCGCAGAACATGGAGGGCCAGCAATGATCCGTCTGACCACGATTGCGGCGCTGATCGCGCTCACCGTCCCGGCCGCGGCCCTGGCGGAAGCGCGCCCGCGCGCGGGCGGCAATGACAGCCGGCTGACCTATGCCACCTTCCAGGAGGGGCAGGTTTATACGATCCATACGCGGGTACGCAACGTCACCCTTGTCGAGTTGGGCGACGGCGAGACGATCCGCTCGATCGCCATTGGCGACAGCGAAGCCTTCCAGGTGGACAAGCTCGAAGGCTCGAACGTCTTTACCGTTAAGCCGGTTCTCGATGGTGTCAGCACCAACCTGACGGTCGAAACCAACCGTCGGTTCTACTTCATCAACGTGGTCGAGTCCTCGTCTGTCACACCCAACTGGTCGGTGAAGTTCACCGTGCCGGGCAGCGGCGGCTCGCGCTCGCGCGCGGCCTCGGCGTCGATCCCGGCGGAAGTTCCCATGACCTATCGCGTCCTCAACCGCACGGGCGCGGCGGAGTTCACGCCGGTCGGGATTTCCGACGATGGTAAGCGAACGCTGTTCCAGATCCCACCCGGCGCCCCGATCCCCTCGATCTTCCGGGCCGATGCCAAGGGACGGGAAACCAGCGTCAACAGCAGCGTGAACGGGACGATCATCACCGTGGGCGCACGCTCGGAACGGTGGGTGCTGCGCTACGGCGATGAGTATGTCTGCATCGAAGGCACAAAGCCCGGCAAAGGGCGGAGGGCACGCTGATGGCCGACGACGATCAACTTCAGGCGCGGCTGCAACGGATGCAGAAGCCGGTGGCGGCGGCGCCGTGGTGGCGGCGGTTCGCCTTGCCGGCCGGGATGCTCGCCACGGGCCTCGCCGGTGGGGCCTATGTGGCGACGGTGCAGCCAACCCAGACAGAAGCGCCGCCCCCCATGCAGACTTCGGAGGTCCGCGAGTTCCAGGACGACACCGGCCTTGATGGCTTTACGCTGACGGAAAACGATCCTGCGCCTGCGCCGGAACCAGTTGCGGCCCGAACAGAAATCCGCACGGTCGCGGACCCGCAAGCCCAGGCGGATGCGGAAAGGGCACGGGCAGAGTTGGCGCGGGCCAAGGCCGAACTTGACGCGGCGCGGGCGGAACTTGATGCGGCCAGGGCCGCACCAGGGACGGAACCGGCTGAACTCAATGCGCTGCGGCAGGAAATGCAGCAGTTGCGCGACGACATGACAGCCAAGGACCAGACGCTTGATGAACTGACCCGCGACAATATGCGCCTCCAGACGGAACTCGACATGGCCGACCAGATTGCAGGCCAGACACAGATGCAGGCTGATCTGGAAGCGCAGCGCCTTGCTGCACTCGAACAGCGCCGGGCCGAACTGGAAGCCCGCCGCGCCGAAGAAGAAGCCATGCTCCAGGCTCGAACACAGTCCGCGATGGTGGCCTATCGCGCAGGGGGCGGCGGATCGAATAGCGAAGGAAACGCCAGCGGAACGGATGAACGCCTTGATGCCGCTGACCGCTTCCGCCGGGCAGGCCGGACAGAGGCGGTGCAGGCCCAGGTGATCGGGGAACCCTCGCGCACGGTGGTCCAGGGCACGCTGATCGAGGCCACGCTGGCGAACGCGATCTCAAGCCAGCTCGAAGGCAATGTGGCTGCCACGGTCAGCTATGACGTGTGGTCGATGGACATGGCGAATGTCCTGATCCCGCGCGGCTCGCGCCTGTTCGGGCGCTACAGCTCGTCCATAGAAAAAGGCCAACGACGGATCATGGTCGCTTGGGATCGGGTGGTCACGCCGGACGGCCAGTCGGTCGAACTCGACGCCTATGGCACGGATCGCGTCGGCCGCTCGGGCGTGACGGGCCGGGTCAACAACCGCACCCTGTCCCGCTTTGCGGCGGCGGCGGCGGTGTCGATCATCGGTGCCGCGCCCGCCGTCCTGGCCGCAGCCGTCGAGAGTGACAGCGACGACGACATTGCCGTGAACACGGCCGAGAACATCGGCACCAACGCCAGCGATACGGTCGGCTCAATTATCAAGGACTACATCGACATTCCGACAACGATCAGCGTGGACCAGGGCGCGGTCGTCATGGTCATGGTGAACGCCGATCTGGAAATGCTCTGATGGCGGCGCTTGGGCATCTGGAAAGCAAGCTCCGCGTCCTGCGCCCGCTGATCGAGGCGGACAGCACGATTGAACTGGCGATCAACAGCGATGGGCGGGTGTGGGTGGAGCGCGCGGGCGACAGCGCCATGTCGCTCTCGGATGTGGCGCTCTCGCCCGTCGAGGTCAAGGATCTGGCGGGCCTCATTGCCAACAAGCAACGCCTGACGCTGACCGATACCCTGCCCGCGATCTCGACCACGGTGGATTATGCCGGAGCCACCCTGCGCTGCCAGGCCATCATCCCGCCGGCTTCTGCTGGTGGTACCACGATCACCTTCCGAGTGTTCCGTCGCAGGCCCGCAGGAGAAGCGCCCAAGCACTTCCGCTTCCTGCGCGATCAGACGGTTTCGCTGGAAGCTGAGCGGCTGGAACGGCTGCGCATGATCCGTCAGATGGCAATTAAAGGACAAGATCCCGACGAGTTCATGCGCGCCTGCATCGAGGCGCGCATGAATATCGTGATCTCGGGGGGCACGTCCTCGGGCAAGACCGAGTTGGCCCGACGCCTGCTCTGGATGGTGGAGGAATGGCATCGCCTGGTGCTGATCGAGGACTCGGCCGAGCTGCTGCCCGCGCAAGCGAACGTGGTGAGCCTGATTGCCGAACGGGTTGAAGCCTCCGCCCGCGCGGCCGACAAGCTTCTGGAAATGACCCTGCGCCTGCGTCCCGACCGGATCATCCTGGGCGAGTTGCGAGGTGTCGAAGCTGTCACTTTCCTGGAAGCCATCAACACCGGCCACGAGGGGAGCTTCACCACCATCCATGCCACGACCGCTCGCAAGGCGGTCAACCGGCTGGCCTTTCTGGTGATGCGGGCGGGGATGCCGCTGACGCTCGCGGAAATCCGGGACTATGTGCGCGAATCCATCGACGTGATTGTGCAGACCGGCCGCATGGGAGAGGATCGCGGGATTTTAGAAACCTACTTTCCCGCGCTTGATGGGGAAAGCGGCTAGGCCGCTTTCTTCTTGCTAAATAGCCGCGCGTCAAACTCGTCCATCTTGGACTGGGCCTTCTTCTTGATGGCTTCCTTCACGGCCTCGTCGCTCCGGTTGTCATGTTCGCCACGTCGTTCTTCTGCCACGTCACGCGCGAGCGTCGGCTTTTTCGATGATCCGGCCACGGACTGCCCGGTACTGTCAGCAGGAAGTGCCGCCGGTTTGCTGCCGGGTGCCTCGGCCTCCTGGGCCGCGCCTTCCTCAGCGGCGACCTTCTCGACCTTTGCCTTGTGTTCTTCTTCCGCGACCTCGCGGGCTAGCGGCGGCTCTGGTTGTTCCGCAGCTTTGTCCTTCTTTCCTTGCTCGTCCTTGCGCGCGTTCTCTGCCGGAGGATAGGCTACTTTCGCTTGTTGCAGCGACGTGACCTTGGCCTTCAACTCGTCCAGTTCGGCCCGCATGGAGTCGGGATAGGGCAGCGGTCCCTTCTGCGCGTCAAAGATGGTTTTGAAATAGGGATCCTGGTAATAAACGATCCGGTCCACCAGGATCGGGTTCTGCCGTTCGGGGATCAGGATGATCTTGTTCGGGTCGAGCTTGCGAACCTCGTCAGGTGTCAGCAGCGGCCGTTCCTCGTTGCGTCGCGAAATCGAGCGTTTCAGGATGCCCTGCGCGTCCTGCGAATAGCTGTCGCTGAGGGACAGGCGGGTGGTCTTGCCAAGCGCCTCGGACACTTCCCCGGCGGTCTTTTTCTCGTTGGGGGCGATGTATAGCTTCATGCCCGCTGCGGACTCGATGGAAAGCCGTTCGTTCTCCGTGTAGATGCTTTCAAGCCCCGGAACGGATTGCGTGATGATCGACACCCGCGCACCATGTCCAGCGAGTTGCTTCAAGGACTGCACGATGATCGGCATATGGCCGAGCTGGTCAAATTCGTCGAGGATGATCTGCACCGGCCACGGCTCAAGCCGCGGATCGGGGATCCGGGCGCGCATGGTGGCGATCAGCTCCCCAAACATCAGCCGCAAGAGCGGCGCCAGCGTCGGAATGTCGTCAGAGTTGGCGACAATATAGATCGAGTGCGGCGCGCGGCGAATGTCGTCCCAGGAAAAGTCGTTGGCGCTCGTCACCTTGTCAATGCGCGGGTTGAGCCACAGACCAAGCCCAGCCCCATCCAGCACCGAGGAATAGGACGACAGGGTGCGATCCGAATAGCCTGAGAAGTTGAGAAAGATCGTAGCGGACTGTTCGTGCTGCATCTCGACCGAAAACTTCTGGTAAGCCTTCTCTTTGTTTCCGCTGCCGAACAGGATGCGACTGATCGCGCCGATGGTCGGCGTCTTGCGCTCGATGGCGAGCATCCCAGCCGCAACGAAAAGCTGCCGCGCGCCCACAATGAAATCGGAAGCCCCGCCCTTCTCATTCTTGGGCGTCAGGAAGTAGCTGGCGAGCTTGGACAGTTCGGTGAACCGCTGGTCGGTATCCGTGATCCCGGCAATCCGTTCGAGCGGGTTGTAGCGATGCGTCGGGTTCTCGAAGTCGAAGGGCGCAAAGCGAAACACCGCGTCGCCCTGCGCCAGCCGGTGTCGGGACGTGGCCTCGAAGATGTCCCCTTTTACGTCCATCACGACACAGGAACCGGGGAACAGCAGCACATTGGGAATGACATAGCCTACGCCCTTGCCCGAGCGGGTCGGGGCTGCGATCAGAGCGTGCGGGAACTGGTCATAGCCGCCGCAGACGAAGCGCCCGGTCCTGTTCTTTCTCGCCGGCTTGCCGAACTTGCCGAACACCAGACCCGCCCCCATGGGCATCAGAAGCCCGCTTTTCCTGACCTCGCCCTTGGTCTGAAAATGAGCCTTGCCGTAGGTGGTCAGCCGGTGGGTGAAACTGAACACGAGCGCCACAAGCGCCAGAAAGACTGACCCGCCCACGACAATCAAATAGGCGGTGCGCCACGGATCTTGGCGCAGCCCGGATAAGCCGGGAAAGTCCGTTACCAGGATGAACGGGTTGCCCGCGTTCATGTTGGTCCCGAGCTGCCATTGCAGCCAGAGGCCCCCGATCATCAAGCCGACGAAGGCCCCGGCGATCAGGCCCGCCGGGATGGCGACGCTCATGCGGTTCATTGGCCCTCCTCCTACAGCTCCAGGTCGTGATCTTTGCGGCGCAGTTCATGCTCAGGCGTGTCGCGCTCGTGCAGCCGTTCCTTGGCAAGCTCCACCTGCCGCATGGTCAGGCCGATGCTCTCGTGGCTCTCCGCGGCCACGACAAGCGCCTTCGAGATTTCGCGCCGCTGCCCCGGCTCGGGGAAGTCGAGCGCAAGCGCCCGGTCGTCGCCGGCGGCGATCTGCTCGACCACCTTTTCCCCGTAACGCTCCTTCAGATCGTTGGCGAAGCGTTCGGCGTGATCCTCATGCTCGAACTCGACGCGGCCGTGCTGGCGATGAACCTCGGTCAACGATTCCAGCGTCCGCGTCAGGCGGTCTTTCTCGTGGCTGTGGTCAATCTCAAGGGCGTTGTTGAGCGTCTTGGCGGCGGTGGCATAGAAACGGTCCACCAGATCGGCGGCGGCGTGGCGCTCGTCCTCGCGGTCCAGATCGAAACCCCGCGCCTTTGAGACAGCGTTAAGATCCTGCTTTACCCATTCGCGCTCCTGCCAGGCGTTCGCGGCCGGATGCTCCAGTCGGCGCTCCATCGTCTCCCGGTCGATGCCGATGGCTTCGCCGGCCTCGAACACGGCGGATTTGACCTCGCGGGCGGCGTCCTCGCTCAAATCCATCGTCACCTTGCCACGCCGGATTTCGTCGTCCAGAACTTGCGTCTTGTATAGCTCGGAACGGGGCGCACGCTGCACCAACTCGGCCCCGCGCGCATCGCCCAGGTCGCGCATGATTTCGGTCGTAACCTCGGCCAATTCGTGCCGCATTTCGCGCCGGTCGGCGGGGTCGAGCGTGGAAATCTCGCGCTCGGCATTGTCCAGCCAGGATGTGAACACGCGGTCCAGTTCCTTCCGGCTTTCGGCTTTTTCAAGGTCCATGTTTTCAATCTCCAGGGCTTTCGGGGTCAAAATACCGCCCGCCTCAAGAATCTCGGCCGCCCGCTCCATGCGAAGCGCCACGTCCTTTAGACGGGAAAGCGAGGCAATCGAGGCCAGCATCCGCAATGTGGCGGCACTCTGTTCCACCACCGCAAGGCCGTCCTCAAGCGCCTTGTCATGCAGCTTGCGCTCGTGGACCGCCCGCTTCTCGCGCGCCGCGCCCTCGATCTCGGCACGGGTAGGGCCATAGGTCAGGATGCCCCGCTCTAGCCGCGAGGACGCATCCAGTTCCACCCCCATGTCAGCGGCCAACTCGACCAGGCGCTCCTTCATCATGTCGAGGCAGAACACGTTGTCGCGGGCGATGTAGAACCACTCGTCGTTGTGCAGCCCGCGATTGTTCAGAACGATGTGGACATGCGGATGCGCCCTGTCAGTGTGAAGCGCCGCGACATAGGACCACTGGTCGTCAACATGAGTGCCCGACTGGAACATCTCGAAGGCCCAATCCTCTGCGATCCGCAGCGCCCTCTTGGCAGACAGATCGGCCGGAAACGACAGCAGCAGATGCGTGGTATGGCCGTTCTTCGGTTCTCCCGACCACGCATCCTCCCAATCAAGTGCCATATCGTTGCGCTGCACGTCGGTAAGCGACCGCGCGCCCCACTCAAGTTCAACCGCGTTGCCGAACACCGCTTCCGACTTGCCGAACAGATAGTCGAACTGCGCGGCCAGTTGCGCGCCAGTATGGGTGCCGCCCTGACTGATCTTTTTCAGGACTGCGGCGTTCGACCCCTGCCCGACCCGCCACAGGTTGCGCGCCCGTGCGGAAAACAGCGACCCCCCTGCCCTATCCCGCCGCGCCTTGCCGAAGGTGGTGTTCCTGAATCGCCCACCTCCGCCCCGGCCGAGGCGGATTTCACCGATCAGGTCATCGGCCAGATCAGCCACGTCCGGCCTCGATGAACTTCTGGAACAGCCGCGTCCCGCGCCGCCGCTGCTCGTTCACCACCGCCCGCAGGTAGCCCTCCACTCGTGGAAACGCGCGCCGCAGCTCGTCAACCGCCTGCCACTCCTGCCGCGCCAAGTCGATCCGGCCCCGGTTCGATGCCATCGCGATCTGGTTCACGTTGACTCCAATCTTGCGCAGATCGCCCCGAACCTCGTCCAGTTTTTCGGCCGTCACCGGATCGAACTCCAGCATCCCCGACGCTGCGCGCACCAGGGCGCGGATTGCATCGGAGTTGGAGCCGAATCCGAAGCGGGCTTTCAGCCACTCCAACTGCTCGATCTCGGCCGGGGTCAGCCGCGCCGACACCGGCTT
Organism: Paracoccus sediminis; assembly: GCF_900188295.1. Lineage (GTDB taxonomy): Bacteria > Pseudomonadota > Alphaproteobacteria > Rhodobacterales > Rhodobacteraceae > Paracoccus > Paracoccus sediminis. Next base: position 36,471 of record NZ_FZNM01000019.1, on the reverse strand, counting down.
GCCGTCTGTGGTGGCACTGTCGCGGCTGCGAACCTCGTGCTGCCGCACCTTGGCAATCGTGTCCTTTGACGCCCCTACGGCATCCGCGACGGTTTGGGCGGTCCCGCCTGCCCGCAAGCGGCGGATCGCCTCATCGCGCTTGGAAGGAGTGAGTCTCTGACGGGTCAAGGGCCACCTGATTCAGCTTTGTAAACATTTGGCAGTTCCTGCCACTTCCACCCTTCGCTTTTTCGCTCCCTCCGTCAACCGCTATCCCGACCTCGCCGCCAAGACAGGACCGATCCTACGATAAGGCCGCGCTGCGGAACCGTCAGGTGAGAAATGGCAAAAGTTGACGCGGACCCAAGGGCTGTCCGCTTCTGTATGCCCGCGTGAATGCCTCTGTTGCACAGGAGAAGGCTTGGACCTCTCGCTGGCGGCCCAGACCTAAGGGAAGCACATCTTTGCCGCTCTAAGAGCAGCTCAGAGTCTGGAACTGCAACGATGACTCGTAGTGACAAAACTTCATAGGATCAGATGATCAGCTCATCAGATCGACAGAATCGCTGCGAAGCAGAATTTCAGATCAACAAGTAGTCGGAACGACACCGCAACGTTCTTCAAAAATACAATAATTCATAGTGACGCTGATGAGACACAACACATCTTCGACGTGACACTATGTCAGTGTGATAGTGTTTTGACGTGACAATATGTCGATTTTTCATAGCAATATATATTCGGTAATACACACATTATATCCATCAACGTGGCATACCATCGATGCAGCATCGACACAGATCGTCGGCAATGCATCGGTTCAAGGCAACGGTCCTTCACCGATGCTCCTTAACTGCTATACAGTGAGGCAAGGCGACTGCCGTTAAGTGTGACGCGGCCACGAAACTGCAAAGGGACAGGACTATGGGCAAGGGTGTGCGAGTAATCTCAGTGATCAACCGGAAAGGGGGGTGCGGAAAATCGACCCTGGTACGCGGACTGGCAAGCGCCGCCGTCGCGCGAGGGGAGCGAGTGACGGTGTTCGACACGGACAGCAGCCAAGGTATCTACGGTTGGATGAAGGTTGCCGTGAGGCTCGGCAACTGGAGCGATCAGGCCGAGGTGATCCACACCTATGACCCCGCCGAAATCACTGCACGGCTCGATGCTATCTACGCAGAACCGCCGCACGATCACCTCGTCCTGATCGACACGTTCGGCGGCGCGAGCGAAGCCTTGGACGATGTGGTGACGCAATCGCATCTGATCGTGGCGCCGATCCGGCCTGGCCGGAACGACTACACGGAAACAATGGAAACCCTGGTCTGGCACGAACGTCTGAAAGGGCGCGTATCTGATCCCGGCGATGTTCCTGAATACCGTATTGTCGTGAACGGCATCACTCCCGATCCGAGCGCAACCGAACGGGAGGCCATTGTTCATATCTTGGAGACGATGCCGACGATTGAAGAACCGATCCTAGAACGGAAAGCTTACAAGCAGACGGACGGGGAAGGACTGCTCGGGGCAATTCGCGACAAAACCCGAAAGGGCATCATCCAGAACCATCTAACGAACGCCTTGGAGGAAATGAACGCCGTTCTCGATCTGCTTGACGGCGCGATTGCCGGAAGAATGGAGGCGGTCTGATGGCACCGCGCAAGAAACCCGCCATGATCCTCAAGCGCGATCACGCCTTCACCGAAGTTATCGGAAAACCGGCGAACCGCAAACCCAATGCATTTTCGATGGCATCGGAGGAGTTCCAGGAAAAGCTGGAAACGGCCCGAACCACAGAGACGGGTGAGGCCCTAGAGGCTCGGATCGACAGGGCAGGGGAACCCGATCCGGTGGACGCTATCGCGCACCCCGAGGCACCAGACGATGCGGACCGGCAGGGCAAGGCTGCGGTCGGAACGGACGCAGGCCCGCCCTTTATGCCCGAACTGCCGGATGCCCACAGCACAAAGGTCCAGGCTGCAACTGACGCCGGGAACGGGGAAGCACCTGACCAGCAGACGGAGGCGCACCCGAAAGGCAGAAAAGCCGAGCCGCAGCCGAAAGCTGCCGGGGCAGGGGCCGTGGAGACGGTGGAAGTGATCGTCTCGATCATGGTTCCGAAGGATTTGGTCGAACGGGCGGGGCGGTGGGCGGCAATCGCGCGCCAACCGGCTCCGACCGTGCTGCGGCACGCGCTTAAGAAAATGAAGCCGCAGCTCCGTGATGAACTGAAAACCATCAGGGTTGGGGACGTGCATCAGGACCGCATCGAAGAAGCCGGCTATCGCTTGCAATCGCGGCTCCGGTTCACGCCAACCGAGTTTGCCGACATGCAGGCCCGGCTCGATCCGGCGGGTTTCGGCATCCTGTCCTCGATGCTGAACCATTATTCACGGGACAGCTTCACCAACTTCCTCGACAAACTTCTGACCGATGCCGGTTACTGATGGAGTGATCCCCGCAAGAGCGAGGATCGCGGCAAAGGCGCGAAACTCGCGCCTCCGGGGGGATTCGGACAAGCCGAACGCCCCCGGTCTGGTGGGCCATGCGCGAAGGGCGCGTGGCCGTCTTGGGAACCGCTTGGTTCCCCCACGCAAGGCCGCGCGCTTGACGGGGGCGAGGGGTTTCCCCGGCCTTCCTGCGCGCTGCGCGCTCCGTGCAGGCCGGGTGATCCCCCTCCCCTCGCCCCCTACGCGCAACCTTGCGCGGGTCCCCCTCCTGCCCTCGCCGGTGGGCAAGCCGGGAAGCGAGCTTCCCGGCGCTCTCCATTTCTTTCCAGCCGGGCCAAAAGGGGGTTTCGGATGGAAAAGCAAAGCGGAGCGAAGGGAAAAGGTAAGCGACTGTTCGTGCGGGCAATTGCCGAGATCATCGACACCAGGACCGGCCAACTGGTTGGCGCGCAGTATCAGTGGAACACGGGCGAGCGGCGCCTGGAGTGGTTCGGGGACAAGGTGGCCGATTACCGGCTGCGTCCCTTGGAGGTGAAGGCCGGTCCTCCGATCAGTCGTCACTGATGGAAGGAAAGTTGCTCATGTCGGGCAGATGTTCGAGGCGGAACTGCTTGATTGGTGCATGGTGCCATTCCTTTTGCGTGGCACCTGTATTCCAGCGGTAGAGCAAGCCCGCTTCCTCGCCGGTCCGAGTGTCGATGATCCGCGCGATCACGGTGCAAAAGAGCTTGCGGGATCGTTTCGGCTTCATGGCTGCGTGCTCTCGTGTCATGTGGTATGAAACCTATCAAGCGAGCTATGTTCGATCAATATGAAATCAAATGATCCAAATGAAATCATACCCGCACAGATCAGGGCCGCGCGGGCTTTGGTGAAGCTGTCGGCGGATGATCTGGCCGAGCGGGCAAAGGTGGGCATCGCAACCATTCGCCGCGCGGAAAGCGATACCGGCCCGAAAACCTCGGCGGTGGTTCTCAATGCGCTGCGCCACGCCCTTGAAGCGGCGGGGGTGGAGTTCCTAGCGGTGGATAATGGCGGGCCGGGAGTGCGGCTCAAGACAAGGGAAAACTGATGTATGTTCTTCTGGTGATCGTCATGGGCGGTGGCTTTTCGGCCGAGTTTTCGAGCAAGGCGGCGTGTGAAGCGGCGCGCGTGCAGGTGGTTGAGGCAGTAAGCGAGCCGAACCGCTTTCTGACGGTCTGCGTCCCGAAGGACGGCTGATGCAGGACAAGGGCCAGCGTGGCGCGCAAGCGGCTGCGGGCGCCGCAGAGGCGCATGGCGGCGCGTGGTCCGGCCGCGGCCGGGGCGCGCGTGGCCTACTTGGGCGATAGGTTGCGCCCTGCGCGAGGCGGGACGCAAGGGCAGGGGCCTTAATCAACCGTGCAGATGAAACGCTCGCCGTGGCGGTCGTCTATTTCATAGATCAGGACCGGCTGACCGATGCGCGCGGCCCGTCGCCGTTCTCGGCGGCGGGCCTCGGCTTCGTTAGCGCAGATGATCGACAGGTCATCGGGATCGTCGCGCACCTCTAGATCATAGTGCGACCCCCGGTTTGAGATTACCGCTGCGGTCCAGCCAGCCGCGCGCCCCCGCACATTCCATGCAGATGCAGGTTCCCGTTCCATCCACAACGACCGGCGCGAAGTAGACCCATGGATTGACGCTGCCGCATTTGCGGCAGGACAATTCCGGCAAGGCGTGGGGGCCGCTCAAGCGACGGCCCTTTCGTCGTCCTCGATCTGCTGACCCTTCATCAGCCATTCGGCAGCCTTCTGCGCCTCGCTGGCCGCTTTGAAGATCAGCCGCTTGTCGTCGGTCAATGCGCGCAACCAGCTTTGAACATAAGCGCCGGACTGGTCAAAATCGGGGGTCAGGCCAAGCCGGGCGCAGGTCATGCAGTTGCCAATCTCGGCAATCAGTTCCTCGAAGGCATAAGCCTTGCGGTCATTGAAGCGGGAAAAGCGGTCAAGGCGGCACTTGTGGCCAGTCCAGTGGGTCGCCTCGTGGGCAAGCGTGGCATAGTAGCCTGCGGCGCTGTGGAACGTCGCAATCGGCGGCATGTGAATGAAGTCCTCGGCGGGGTTGTAGAAGGCTTGCGGCTCGTCGCTGGTGCGAATGTCCGCGCCGGTGGCTGCGAAAAATGCGTCAAGGGCGGGGTCGGCCTCGGTGCCAAGGTCGCGGGCAGGCTCGGCGGGGGTGCCGTAATATTCGGCGGGCAGGCCGTCGATCTGCTCGGCGTTAAAGACGCGGTAGGCTTTCAGGTAGGGCAGGCGGCGCTCCTCGCCGGTGTCCGCGTCCTCCCGCTCGAAGGTGCCGTATTTCACGACGGTTGACGATTTCTCGCCCTTGCGGACCTGACCGCCTGCCTCTTGGGCTTGCTTGTAGGTGAACCAACGGGCGGCGCGGTAGCCCTTGGCGTCAGCGGCCAGCCACAACATCAGGACGTTGATGCCGGAATAGGGTTCGCCGTTGCTCCGCAGCGGGAAGGGTGCGCCGCCCTTGTCGCCGGTCCACGGCTTGCGCCAAGCGGGGGTGCCCGCCTCGATGCTGGCAATGATGCTGTCGGTGATGTGGGCGTAGAGGTCGAACTTGTCAGCCATTTGTGGCCTTCCTTGTGGTGATGCCCGTTCGGTCTGGTGCCGATAATCGGGCGGGGTTGCAGGTGAGGACCGCGAAGCGGCGCCTCTCCTGAAACCCTGCCTCCCGGCGAGGGCAGGAGGGGGACCCGCGCAAGGTTGTCCGTAGGGGCGAAGGGGAGGGGGATCACCCGGCCTGCACGAAGCCGAAGGCGCAGGAAGGCCGGGGAAACCCCTTCGCCCCGTGAAGCGGACGGCCTTGCGTGGGGGAACCGGCGGTTCCCCTGAACGGACACGCGCCCTTCGCGCGTGGCCCCACAAAGGGCAGGGGCGTTCGGCTTGTCCGAATCCCCCGGCCAGGCGCGGTCCCGCGCCTTTGCCTCGATCCCCGTGCCTTCGCGGGGATCTCTCCATCATCTTTCCCGGTCGAAGCTATCCAGCCTGCCGCCTCTCTCCTGGCGGCGGGCCTTGCAGGGCGGCGAGCTGGACGCGCCCATCATGGAGCGAAGGGAAGCGAGCCGCCCTGTGGGAAGGTTTGACCGGATCACCCAACCGCCCGCCCGGTTGACCACAGGCTGACGCTCGATCCCTGTGGTCTCGCTTACAGCCTGCTTCGGCCTCCCGCCTCCACTCCCAAGGTCGTTCCGGCGCGAGGCTGGACAACCGGGCTACCCCGCAAGCGATTGTCACCCGAAGGGCCGAGACTGGGCCGCTGGACCGACTATTGCGGCCCCGCACAGGCTGGCTCGGGACGAGACGGGCGGCGCGGGAAAAGCCGCAAAGGAGGGGCAGGGGGCCAGGCTCGGGGCGCAGGCCGGTGAAGCCGGCCGGAGCCTGGAGCGCGGTCCCGGCACAAGCCGGGAGGCGGCTAGAACAATCTTCTGATGTTGCCGACGCCCTTGCCTGATCCTGTTGGGGCAACCCGCAACTGTGAGCAAAGAGCGATCAGGCCGGTTCTCAACAATCTCGGATGGGCTTTTGCGCCCTTCATCAGAACCTCGTGGATCATGCCGGTATTGCGTTCCGCCTCGACCCTGAACACCTCGCAAATATCATCACCGGGCATCATGATTTCCCAGATATTGGATTCATCATTCTTGACGCAGGACACCATAAAGGCCGCCATGACATCGGCGGCCCAGTTTACAACAGGATTTGGCTCAACCCCTCTTTTCCGTGCCTCCGCCATGCAGAAGTTCTTTGCCGCCTTGAAGGCGTTGGACACATCGCGAGGGCAATCCGATACTCCGCCAGTATCGCGAATGCCGTCGATCCAGTTTGCATAAATCACTTGATAGATCATCTGCCATTCCTGACCTGGACGCCGCACAAGGCTTGAACCTTGATCCAAGCATAGCTTTGAAGCCTGCACCCACAACACCCAGGATGCGGACCTTACCAGAAGATGATCGTGATGCGTCTGTTTCAGGACCATGCCAGCGATAGCTGAAGCTCCCCGTCAGGCGGGCAGGACGCCGCCAGGCGTCCTTGTTCTTCTGCCCCATCCTCCACGGCTAATGCTCAAGTTGGCCGTCAAGGGTAACTGCCGGAACGCAGACAACCACGACCCCGCCCCGGCGCGCTTCATGGGCGTAAGCGCGGCGCCAGACGCGCTTTCCTTTCCCGCGCAGCGGTTCCGCGCGAACAGCGCGGGGCCGGCGCGGCGGGGCATTGTCCCGCCGTGGCGGGCAAACCAAGAGGGCTGCGCCTGGACAAAAGAAAAGGCCCTACCGAAGCAGGGCCAGTGCTATCCTCACCACAAGGATATTCGGGGTGCAGCCTCGCCCCAAGGACGGAACGGCGGCTGAGAAATACTCGTTTCAGGTATCACTCCCGGCAGCACAACGCCAGCGGCAGGGTCATGTTTCCATCAGAACAGGGCCATCTTGTCGGGCTGTGGGCGGATACTTGCGCGGCCTCTCGGGTCGATGATCCAGCCATCGCCATCGCGGAAAATGCTGGCCTCCCATCCATGCTGCTCTATGAACACGCGGTCGGCCTCTGCCGCGCGTTCGTCGTGCAGACCGCTGGCGCGGTGCCCGCTCGGGCGGCGGCACCAGATACCGGGGGCGCTTCCGCAGCTCGGGCAGCGCACGGCAAGGATAGGGTGACGGTGTGCGGTGAAGTCAGGCATGGCAACCTCCATCGGCAGCGAAAGGGCGGGGGCTGATCCGGCGTCCGTGCTGATCGCGCAGCACCAGGTCGAACGGCATCTGATCGAGTGTAAACCGGCCCATGCTGTAGCCGTGCAGGAAATCCAGCAGATAGACCGGATCGGCAGGATAAGGGGCGCGGTCCCAGGCCGCGCGCAGGACAGCCCGCTCGTTGGCGGAAAAGGCCGACAGGCGGCGCCGGGCTTCGCGCCAGCGGTCTGCGCGCAAGGCGCGGCTGCGGCGCTCGTGGTCAAGCCATTGGACCGCACGGGCGTCCATCACCTCGTCCTCGGACGGTTGCGCCTCGGCAACCAAGTCGGCCAGCAGGGGCAGGGCTTCGCGCTCAAGGCGCTGCTTGCGCCGCAGCGCGGCACGCTTGCGGCTGGTGTCGGTGAACGGGTGACGTTCGCATCGTTTGAAACGCATGGGTGCCTCCATCCGGGGAAGGCAGGGCGCGGAACGCCTTGCCGATTGTCTCACGTCTTGCCCTCGGGCGTCCGGTCAGCGATGGAGGCGGAACCGGACAAGCCACGAAGGTCCAAGCCGGTTGCGCAGGCCGTGAAGGACGGGGCTGGCGCTGGCGTTCATCCATTGCTTGCGGAGTTCGGCCTTCCAACACCGGCCCTCCTTGGCTGCGAAGGCCCGCAAGGCGTCCCGTTCCTCGACTGTCAGGCCGTCCACGGGATCGGCGCTGTCATGGGTCTTTTCCCCGATGATCCGCTGCAATTCCTCCCGTCCGGCATCGAGCATGGCGCGGGCTTCAAGATGGGCAAAGGGTTTCCAGAACCTGGCGCGGGCTTCCGGGGTCTGCTCGATCCCGGCACGGCGTTCGAGGTCTCCGATGGTCATTCCGATGATCTCCTGTCGGGTGGGATAACGCGGCAGGGCGTTCGCGCCCTGCCGCATCGTGTCACTTCATGCCTTCGGGCAACCAAGCGTCGATCCGCGCGGCCTGCGTCTCGGTCACGCCAAGGGCGCTGCGCAGGTCGGCATCGCTGAACAGGGCGTCCAGCTTCGCGGCCTTCTCTCCCTTTTTCAGCTTGGCGAAGCTGGTGGCGGTGGGGTGTTCTTCCGACAGGTCCAGCAGGTCGCGCCACAGGTCATTGAGATAGGCCCCGCCGACGCGGCCAAAGAAATTGCTGGCTGTTGGCGTCCAGACTTCGCGGATGCTCGGCTGCGTTTCCTTGTCGATCAGTGCGGCAAGGTGTTCGTCGCCGCCCCGGAACAGCGCGGCAAGGCAGCGGATCAGTTCGCCCCGCCCGTGATCCTGCCCCTTCTGGCGGAAGGCACGGAAGGACTTGGCGAGATCCTTGCCCATCATGTCGCGGGGCCGCGATCCGACCAGACGGGCATCCAGATCATAGCCTTCGGCTTCGGTGGTGGGCCAGTTCGGCACGTCCTCGACGCCAAGGCCGAAGGGCTTGCGCCATTGCAGGCCGTGGCTCAACTGATAGGCCAGCAGGTCCAGCAGCAGATCGGGGTCGCGCAGGATCGCATGTTGCCGCGCGCCGGTCGCAACCCGGCCCAGATCGTCCTTCAAGGCGGCGCTGATGGGCGACTTCGGTGCTTCGGCAGCATCCGCCAGATGGGCGGACGCGCGCAGGAAACCGGCTTCGATGGCAGCGGCGCGGTCCTCGCGCGTCACCAGACCGTCAGCGGTTTTCAGGTCGCCACGCGAGTCCACATAAACGATGATCCCGGCAAGGGCCTTCTGGTCCTCGCTGAAACCGCCGTCCAGAACCGATTGCAGGGCCGCAAGTTCGGCCTCGCCCGCGTCGTCAAGTGCCCCGGCTTCCGACAGTTCGGCCAGTTCGTCATAACGCGCGGCCTGTTCTTCGGACAGCGCGCCCTCCTGCGGATAGATGCGATCCAGCTTGCGGTCCTCGATTTCGTGATAACCGATGTAGCTGCCGGGGATCGTCTCGGCCCATTTCCAGCCCTCGGCGGTGAAGCCTTCGACAGCTTCGGCCAGCTTGGCGGCGAACAGGTCGTCCAGCAGGGCCACGTCCTCGACAAAGGACTGGTCCGCGAACAGGTCGGCGGTGATGCGCCCGCCAGCGACCTTGTAGGCATCAAGCCCCACGAAAACCGCGCGGCGGTCGGTATGGCGCACGGCGTCCGGTTTCAGCATCTGCCTAATGCTGTGATCGCTGTAGCCTTCGCCCTTGATCCGGTCCAGAACCTCAAGGCTGTGGGCCTCGTCCTCGCTGATGGTGAAGGCAGCGGCGTTGGACAGGGTGATCTGCCCGGATTTCAGGGCGTCGAGGACAGGCGCAGGAAGGGACGCCAGCTTCAAGCGGCGGTAAACATGCGCCTCGGTGACGCCGAAAGCGACGGCAATGGACGGGACCGCCACGCCTCGCGCGGCCATCTTGCCATATTCGCGGATCTCGTCGGCGGCATTGGGCTGTTCGCGCTGATGGTTTTCGCTGGCAGCCCAGGTTTCGGCGGTGTCCTGATCGGGCGCGATCCTGACCGGCACGGTGGCAAAGCGCGGATCGTCTTGCAGCAAGGCCAGGGCGCGCAACCTGCGGCCACCGAACACGATGCCGGTCCTGCCGTCCGCATCGCGCAAGCCGCCAAGGTTCTGGATCAGACCAAGCTGGCGGATGTTCTCGGCCAGGGCCTCGATACCTTCGGGGCTGAACACGGTGCGCGGGTTCAAGGGCGAGACGTAAAGATCAGCAAAGGGCACCTGCTCAACCGTGCTGATGATGGGTTCGTGCTTCATGGGGTCAATCCTTGTTCTGTGGTGAGATTTTGTGTTATGGGTGTCCTGCCCCCTTTCGGGGGCAGGACGGGCTATCAGATAGCCCCGTGCTGGATCAGGAAGCGGCGTCCGATGCCAAAGGTGTCGCCCTTCCTGACAAGCGCCCACGCTTCTGCGAGGCGGCGCTGCAAGGTTTCACTGCTCATAAGTTCACCCCCTTTCCGGGTTGCGGTTTCGGGAAACATCGGCCCGCACGGAGCGGAACGGGCCGATTTCGGGCGCGTCAGTATTCGGACGGGAACAGGATCGTCACGACGCGATGCGTTTCTGCCGGATCGGCGGGGTTCTCTGCGCCTCCACTGCAATCGGCATCATAAAGGTCGATTTTCCACCAGATGCGCTTGCCCTGCACGTCGAGGGTGCCGAAGCTATGATCGGCCCAAGGATCGTTGCTTTCGGTGAAGTTGCGATCCACGGCACAGGCGACAACTGCCTCCTGCACGAAGGCGATGCCCTCGGCGGCAATGCCGGGTGTCAGGATGATGCTGCCGCGCAAGTCGGGTGCGACGGTCACGGTGGCGGCGCGGATTAGATCGGCCCCCTCATCAAGAGCCAGGTCGATCCGCTCTTGGCAAAGCCGGGGGGCGATCAGGGCAAGGGCGGCGCGAAGGCGGTCGCTTTGCTGCGCGACGGCCAGGGATTCGCGGCTCGGGAAATCACGCTCGGGGCCGAAATGGCCGCAATCTGGACAGGTGCATGGGGGAAATTCGCGCGACTGCTCGGATCCGCAATAGCCGCAGACATAGGTGGAATGGGACATGCCGTTCATGGCTCTTTCCTTGTGGTGATGCCCGTTCGGTCTGGTGCCGATAATCGGGCGGGGTTGCAGGGGAGGACCGCGAAGCGGCGCCTCTCCTGAAACCCTGCCTCCCGGCGAGGGCAGGAGGGGGACCCGGGCAAGGTTGTCCGTAGGGGCGAAGGGGAGGGGGATCACCCAGCCACGCAGCCCGGCCCCGGCCGGGACCGTGGTTGGGGAAACCCCTTCGCCCCGTGAAGCGGACGGCCTTGCGCGGGGGAACCGGCGGTTCCCATGACCGGACACGCGCCCTTCGCGCGGGGCCCAGGGACAGGCAGGGGCGTTCGGCTCGTCCGAAACCCCCTGCCAGGCGCGCTCACGCGCCTTTGCCCCCGATCACCGCGCGGGCGCGGGGATCTCCGCATCTTCTTCGGCCAGAGCTATCCAGCCTGCCGCCTTTCTCGTGCGGCGGGCCTTGCAGGACGGCGAGCTGGACGCGCCATCACGGGAGCGAAGGGAAGCGAGCCGCCTTGTGGAAAGGTCTGTCCGTGGCCTGCAGCCGCCCGCCCGGTTGACCACAGGCCCTTGCTCGATCCCTGGGGTCTCGCGCGGGCCTGCTTCGGCCTCCCCCTGTCCCTCCCAAGGTCGGGCCAGTGCGAGGCTGGACAACCGGGCTACCCCCGCAAGCGATCGTGACCCGACAGGGCCGAGACTGGACCGCTGGACCGACTATTGCGGCCCCGCGCAGGCTGGCTCGGGACGAGACAGACAGCGCGGGAAAAGCCGCAAAGGAGGGGCAGGGGTCTAGGCTCGGGGCGCAGGCCGGTGCAGCCGGCCGAAGCCTGGAGCGCGGTCCCGGCCAAAGGACGGGATGCGGCAGGTGTTGCTATGAGCCAGACACCTTGGACCGGAGGCCGCTGCGCGCATGGCCGCCGATGGACCTTGTCTTAATCCGGACCCCGGTTCCTGTGCGATACGGGAGCTGCTTCCCGGCACCCCAAACATGCCGGGAAGCAGCGGGGGGCCGGGCCGTTATGGAGGTGGTCTCATCAGGGCCGGTCAGTAGTTTGGTCACCCCCCGCTTTTCGCATGTCCTGAACGGATACCTGGGGAACGGTCTGCCCGTTGCCCCGCATGACAAGGCCAGGAGACGAAAAGCAATGAACGATACCATCGGCGTGGACATTTCCAAAGCCACACTCGAAGTCTGGCGCCTTTCCGACCGCAGGCACATGCGGTTTTCGAACGACACGGACGGGCTCAAGGCGCTCTGCAAATGGCTCGGGGCCGATCCGGTCCGCGTCATCTACGAGGCGACGGGACGGTTCCATCGCGACCTCGAGGCAGCGCTGTCGAAGGCGGGACACGGGCCGGTCAAGGTCAATCCCTCGCGCGCGCGTCGCTACGCGCAGGCGACCGGGAACATCGCCAAGACCGACCGCGTCGATGCCAAGATGCTCGCGCGTATGGGATCGACGCTGGCGCTCGAACCGACGCCCGTCCGCAGCAAGAGCATGCATGAAATCAAGGAGCTGCATGTCGCGCGCGTGGCTCTGATCAAGGATCGCACCGCCTGCAGGAACCGACTGGACACGGCGCGTAACAAGATGGTCGTCAGCCAGCTCAAGGCACGGGAACGTCAGATCGACAGGCAGATTGCCCAGATCGATGCCGAGTTGGTTCGCCTCATCAAGGCCGACCCCGAACTGGCCCGGCGCTACGAGATCCTGATGTCCATCCGCGGCATCGGACCGGTGGCGGCCACCGCCATGATCGTGGACATGCCCGAGCTCGGCACGATGACCCCGAAAGAGGCTGCGAGCCTGGCAGGTCTCGCGCCGATCACCCGGCAGTCGGGAAGCTGGAAGGGCAAGGCCCGCATCTTCGGCGGCCGCAGCGGGCTGCGCACCTTACTGTTCATGCCGGCCGTCATCGCGACCCGATACAACGCGCCGCTCCGGAAAATCTACCTCACGCTCTACGAGGGCGGAAAGCCTTGGAAGGTCGCCATCACGGCGGTGATGCGCAAGCTCATCGTCCTCGCCAACGCCCTGATCCGGGACGACCGGAAATGGGCCGAAATTGCCCCTTGATCAAAACGGATACTACTGATGACCAGCAGCTGTGACCTCAAAGCTGCTGGTACAAATTGTTCATTTGCATCAGCATCCGTGTCACGTCTATCCGGTGGCGCGCATCCATCTTATCCAGCACCGCGCGCACTTGATTGCGCACTGTGTGGCGGCTGACCTGCCGTTCCGCGGCGATCTCGTCGGTAGATCTGCCTTTGGCAATCGCTGTGGCAATCTCCGCTTCAGTCGACGTCAATCCGAAGCGTGCCTGCAGCACCATCTGCGGCGGCGCGGCTTGTTTTGGTTTGGATAGAAGAAACAGGTTTCGAGGTCCGGCAAAGCTAGTTCCGCCAAAAAAGGGCGAAGGGAGGCGAGGATTTTCTTCTGCCGACACAAACCTGATCTGCCAACCATCGGCTGTCTGAGCAACACAGGAAAGGCGCCCTGTCTTGCCGGATGCCTGGCAAACAGCCTTCGCCCACTCCTGCACAGCACTGTCACGGAACGTCACCTTGTGGAAGGGATTCAGTCGGAAAACTTCACCATCCTGCAGGATGGCGTCAGGCTCCGCCCAGATCAGCGACAGCCTGTTGTCCAGCATCAGAAGGCCGCCAGCCTCGCCGTGATGTCCTTTGGCCTGCCCATGACGGGCAGACATCGACGAGATAATCTCGGCCACCTGGAATGCGTGGGACACATGCGGCTCCAGCCGGTCCAACATCTGCTGCGCGCGCAAGGCGACCTGGTCACCGTCCTGCCGCCGGATGTTTAGCGACAGGACCACGGTCCGGTCATGGTAGGGACGCGATTTCAGGGCTACGGCAAGAGACAAGTCGTCTTGGGGACGCAACCAGTCATTGTAGAATTCCGTCCGGCGCAGTTTCTCGTCGGGCAGATCCATGGGCGACACCCTGGCCCGCCCCGGCGGAAGTGCCGCTGACAGCGGCATGAAGGGATTGATGCGTTGGTAATGCGCGACATAGGACCGTGCAAACGTTGGGTCGAAGCTGCCAGAAACCGAAAGGAATGGTGCATTCTTCGGTCCTGTCGCGCCGTGGATTGAGGCTTTGGCCCCCCCGAACACCTGCTCCAGTGCCGACACGAACGCCTGCCATCCTGCCCGCTCAAGGGCGGCCTGATGCAGACAACCGATCAACTGGTCTTCCGAGGGCTGGGAGGTGGGCATGGAGAACCCGACTGCTGAATGCCATCATGATATGCCGAGACCGTCAGGCGCCCAAATAAATATGTGCCTATAGCGCACCTGCGTCATGACGCTTCTCGTGAACAGCCGCAGAGTCATCAGGCTTCGTTCAGGATAGCGGACCTGCCTTCCGTCCAGTTCGAGAGGCATCGCGGCTCGAAGCAAACGTGCATCTTTGTTTACAGGGTGGAGGATATTATGAAGCGTGGCGATCTCTGCAAAGCGGCACCCATAGGGTTGGCCATAACTCTTGGCACGATCTTTCTACCACATGAGCTTCTTGCGGCCGCCTCTTGCCCAAGTGGACTCACGTACGCTGGTTCTGCAAGCGTCGAGCGCGACACAGGGCAGGGTAGCGGAGTCGAACTGGTTCGTGTGGAAATTCCAAATAAGCGGGACAGATCCTACATGCAGGGCAATGCTACAGGGAGGCTTGTCGGCAAGGATTCAAGCAACAAGCAAGCTACCACACCCTGGAACGGGCAGCACAACATTCGTGGAATATCGCTCGAAGCCACTGGCAACTACTATTTTGCCCTTGGTATTGACGTAAATGGGAAAAGTGGTTTCCCTCGTGTTATCGCTGAAGTCGATCCGGAAACGGGCGAAGTAGATCGCGAATACCTTGAGATTGGCGCCTATTGCGGACCCGGCGGCAACGGTGAAGGCTGCACAGCAACAATCAATGTTTGTTACAAGCCTTAAGGCGCGACCTGCGAAACGAGAGCAGAATGGTTCTAGGATCAGGCCTTTGCCGACCCCCATCCGGTTGACCAGCCCGCCGCTGCCCCGCCTGGTGGTGCGACGGCGCCGGGCTGGTCAACCGGGCTGCGTCATCGAGGGGTGGCCAAGGCTGCCGTTTTAACCGATCCGAAGCAACCTGCTTAGATTTCCATTTCTTTCTGCCGCTGATCCCCGCCCTTGCCTGGACTCAACTTTCCCGCCTTTGGTGACACCTTCAGCACATCTTCCACCTCTATCAGCGGGCTAGCCATCACCCGGTCCAAGAGGTCTGCCTGCGCAGGTTCCAGATCGACCAAGCCCGTAAGGACGTGAAGGAGGTTGACCAAATCGCTGGTGTAGTCAGCAAGCCATCCATCGGGACGGATCCGGTCGAGCGGCGAAGGCGGGCGCTTGTCGCCCATCAGGGGACGCGTGCGATCGGCTTTGCGATAGCTGAACCACTGGGTCAGGATGTTCTTGCCCGAGACCTCATAGGCGCGCACCTTGGGCACCACGTTGTCTACATGGCCCTTGCCGACATGGAGGCGCTGCTGGACCACGTCATAGCGCAGCTCGTCAGGGAAATCTGCCGGATCGCCGGGAATCGCGCCGGTGGCGGGGATGATGGGTCCGCCGGGGATGCGGGGCGCTCCCCTGAGGCGGCCCTCGGCGGGGTCGGCGAAGCGGTCGCCATAGGTGTGCAGCCAAACCACGCGGCGGCCTAGCCGGACGCCTTCTTCCCAAAGCGCAGGATCTGCGGTCAACGGTATGCGCAGGCCAGGGCGGATCAGGTCGGCGGCGAAGCGGGCGGTGAAGGCGGGATGGGCGGCAACGCCGGCGATCCAGGCGAAGTGATCTTCGGGCGGTACAGGTCGGCCGAGGATGGCCGCGAGGTGGTCGAGCAGGGCCGTGAAAGCGTTGGGGATCGTGGCGGCGGCATCGGACCAGAGCGGGAACACGCGACCGCCGAAAGAACCTTTGTAGTGGTCGAGGTCAGGGACAAGCGCGCTGAAGGTTACAGCGGGACCGGAGCGCGGTGAGGTGCGCGCGAGCGCCGTAAGATATACCTGCTTATCTGAGTGCCACTCCCATAGCGTCGGGTTGGGCTGGTTGATGAGGCGCGCGTCGGGAAGGATCCATTGGCGGTCGAAGCTGCGCATTCCATAGCGCAACGGCTTCGGCGATCCGCCAGTATCCACGCGGACAGGCTGTGGACGCGATGGTTGACCTGCAAGCGGTTTCTTGACCGTCTTGTCGATGTGCTTGTCGCCCGGTTTGCCGTTCCGCAGATGTGGAAAGAATGCTTCTGCCTGCTGCACAGGATCAGTCATCGCCTTCAGCGCGTCCCAGCGGTCAACAAGGCTTTGCCGGTCGGGAGCGATAACCCAAGTACGACCGGGCATGACGCCGGACCCGTCCCAGCCAAACATTTCTCCAAGCGGCGCGAAGCCCGCCCACTCACCTTGCGCAGCAGGCAGGAACGGATCGCCCCCGCCGCCCGCGACCTCGGCCCAACCGCTATCGCTCAGCTCAACCTTCGCCAAAGCTGCGAACTTGTCGGTGCGTGGCCCTTCGGGCAGACGGCGGAACAGAACGCGCGCATCGTGTCCCGAGGCATCTTGCCCCTTGCGCGCGACCATGACGATGCAGACAGGCTGCTGGACGCTCTGAAAGATGCGGCTGGACACGGGTGGCTGGTGCCCTTCGGGCGTGCAGTCGATAATCCAGATCGCATCAGCCTCGCGCCGCAGCTCGGCCCGCATCCGCTTGAAGCCAGGTCCGTTCAGGAATCCCGCCACAGTGATGAAACAGACGACGCCACGCCGGTCTCGCCTAGAACCCTGGCCCGCTCCCTCGCCCCACGCCTTCCACGCAGCCCATCGCCAGAAATAGACATAAAGGTTCTTGAGGTGCTTGGCATGGGCGCTGTCAGCAGTGGCGGGTGCCCAATCGGCCAGCGGCCCGGCCTGCTGCGCGTTGATGTCTTTGCGGTAACGTCCTTGCTCGATCCAGCCGCCGCGTCCTTCGGCCTTTTCCTTATAGGGCGGATTGCCGATGACCACCGTGATCGGTTCGGCCGCCTTCACGGCGTTCGCGGCAGCGTAGGAGTCAGTGATCGGCGCGAACAGCGATGGCAACGCCGTACGCGCGGCTTCGGGGTCGCTCAGCGTGTCGGTCAAATAAACGCGTGGTGCAGGCAGCGCGGCAGCCGGGGCGCCAGCGGGCGAGGTCAGTTCCAGCAATTCTGCCAGCAAGCGAAGCTGGGCCACGACGAAGGGGCCGAACTGAAGCTCGAATCCGATCAACCGCCCGGCGGCGGCGCGAATCGCCCCTGGCACCGCTCCCGTGCCCTGGTCCGCAGTCACGCTGTCCCGGATGCGCCGTAGCACTGCCAGCAAGAAGGTGCCGGTTCCCGTTGCGGGATCTGCGAGCGTTACGTCCGGGTGCGCGAGCCCGCCGACAAGGTCGAACAGCGCAGGGTCTCGCAGGGCGTCGTCAGCCAGCCGGACCATCTCGCTGACGACTTCGGCGGGCGTGTAGTAGGTGCCGGTCAGCCTGTGCAGCGCAGGGTCATAGGCCTTCAGGAACGGCTCGTAAAAATAAAGCCAGGCCTCGGGATCGCCTTTCGAGATCGAAGGCCAGTCCACTGCATCGAGGACTCGCACCAACGTGCCAAGCGAGGTGCGCAAGGGCGCGGGGTCTGCCCCCAGAAACTCAAGCGCCGTGCCGATCAGCGTGTCGCTGACGCGCAGGTCATGGCCGACGTTCTGGAAATCCTTGCGCAGATCGCCTGTCCGGTGCAGCGCAATTCCTCGTGCCCGTGCCATCAACAGACCGAAGGTGACGGCTTGGGCATAGCCATCCGCAAACTCAGCGTCCGTGGCCCCAGGGGCAAGGGCTGCCCGCCAGTCATTGCGCAGACCGATGATGGGCTTGCTGCCGGCGTTGAGCTGTTCGGCAGCCTCATCGCGCAAAAGGCGGCAAAGGCGTGCGGTTTGCTGCGCCAGATCGCCCACCGTCCGCGGTGTAATCGGGGACCAGGACAGAAAATCTGTCAGCAGTGCATCCAGTCCCGGGGGCACCGTTAGGCCGCTCTTGTCCAGCCTGCCAAGCCGAAGAATGCCGTGCGCCAGTTCGCCTGAGCGCCAAAGCGAGATTTCCTCGCCATCGAAGTAGATCAGATTTGGCAGAGCTTTCAACTTTTCCCACTGGTCGCGGTCATGCCCCTTGGCAAACCGGCGGGGGTCAGCGCCCTTGCCAGGCGCCTTCAGTTCGACATGCCCAATCAGCGCGCCACGCAGAATGGCCATGTCAGGGCGGACAGCTAGGTTGGGATCGGGCGTTTCAGGCACGACCGTGATTGTGCCAGCACCAAGAGTGGTGGCGAGATCTCGCAGCAACGCCTCGGCCGGCGAGCGGATTGCATCCTCAGGCTGGCCACGAACAGCAGCGGTCAGTTTCTTGAGTGCTTCAATCTCGAATGTCTTAAGGGCGTGGTGCAAATCAACTCCGGCGCGTCAAAAAATAAGCTTCGAAGAATTCAAACCTCAACTCGGAAGATCAAGCAAGATGAAGGTTCTAATACTTAAACCATCAAGCGAGGCAGATATGCTTTTTATACAATGGCCACCGGCAGATCGTTGATCTGTGTGGTGATCGCCTGTCAGGGCACACGATCCAGGATCGCTCGTTACCCTTGCGGCCGAGAAGGTTAAGGGTACAGCACAGCCATAGACTTTACCGAAAATCCCGCCCCTTCACCCGGATCGTGTCGAGATGCAGGTCACGGACGAACATGTCGCGCGGCCGGGGTCCGTCGGGTGCCGGACCGCGCGGATCCGGAGCCGGACTACCACGGTGGAACTCGTCGCCCCGGCCATGGGGCAAGGGAAACACGGTCCCCCGTGCTCCGACACTCGAAAGCTCCTTCGACAAATCCTCGATCCGATGGACCACGAAATGCACCACCTCGCCCTCCCGCTGGATGCGCCCTTGCACGCCGATCATGCCGGCGCTGAGCACGATACGTCGGTGTGCCTCGAACACTTTTGCCCACACCACAAGGTTGGCGACGCCGGTTTCGTCCTCCAGCGTGATGAACATCACCCCCTTGGCCGACCCGGGCCGCTGCCGGACTAGCACCAGGCCGGCGGTGGCACACCAGCCGCGGTCGCGGCTGGCCATGGCCTCGGCGCAGGTGATGACCTTCCGCTCCTTCAGCGTCTCCCGCAGGAACGAAACGGGGTGCCGGCGCAGGCTGAGACCGGTGTGGCCGTAGTCTTCCGCCACCTCGCGGCCCAAGGTCATCGGACGGAGCGCGACAGTGGGTTCCTCTGCTTCCGGTGCGGCTTCATCAGCCTGCCGCTCTGACGCTTGCCGCGCTGCGGCAAAGAGCGGCAGTTCCTCGGGTCCGAGCCCCTTGATGGCCCAGAGCGCCTCCCGGCGGCTGAGCCCGAGCGAAGGCCTGAAGCCGTCGGCTTCAGCAATGCGGGTGAGGCTGGCGACCGGCACGCGCACCCGGCGCCACAGATCCTCCACTGAGGCAAAGGGCTGATCGGCCCGCCCCGCCACGATGGCGGCGGCATGGCTGTTCGCCAACCCCTTGATCATCCGCAGCCCGAGCCGAACCGCAAAGCGGCTGCCCTCGTCGCCTGGCCGTCCCGTGGGCTCCAGCGTGCAGTCCCAGCGGGAAGCGTTGATGCAGACCGGCCGGATCTCGACGCCGTGGTCTCGGGCATCGCGCACGATCTGCGCGGGCGCATAAAAGCCCATGGGTTGGGAGTTCAGCAGCGCCGCGCAGAAGGCATCGGGGTGCCAGCACTTGAGCCAGGCCGACGCATAGGCCACGAGCGCGAAGGAGGCGGCATGGCTTTCCGGAAAGCCGTAGGAGCCGAAGCCCTCGAGCTGGCGGAACGTGCGCTCGGCGAAGTCGGGATCGTAGCCGCGGGCCACCATGCCGGAGACGAGCTTGTCCTTGAAGGCAGACACCCCACCGGTGAACTTGAAGGTGGCCATGGACTTGCGCAGCATGTCGGCCTCGCCCGGGGTGAAGCCCGCGCATTCGATCGCGACCCGCATGGCCTGCTCCTGGAAGAGGGGCACGCCCAGGGTCTTGCCCAGAACCTTTTCCAGCTCAGAGGTGGGATAGTCGACCGGCTCCTTGCCCTCGCGCCTGCGCAGGTAGGGGTGGACCATGTCGCCCTGGATGGGGCCAGGACGGACGATGGCCACCTGCACCACGAGGTCATAGTAGGTGCGGGGCTTCAGCCGCGGCAGCATGGCCATCTGCGCCCGGCTCTCGATCTGGAAGGTGCCCAGCGTATCGGCCTTCCTGATCATCGCATAGGTGCGCGGGTCCTCGGCCGGGATGGAGGCTAGGTCGTGGGCGATGCCCTTGTGCGCGGCGATCAGCTCCAGGCCCTTGGCCATGCAGGTGAGCATGCCGAGCGCCAGCACATCGACCTTCATGAAGCGGAGCGCGTCGATGTCGTCCTTGTCCCATTCGATGATCTGCCGGTCTTCCATGGCGGCAGGCTCGATCGGCACCAGATCATCCAGACGATCCTGGGTCAGCACAAACCCGCCCGGGTGCTGCGAAAGATGCCGGGGAAAGCCCATGAGCTGCCGGGCCAGCTCCAGCGTCAGCCGCAGACGCCTGTCAGTGGGGTCCAGGTTCAACTCACGGATCTGTTCGTCGCTCACGCCCTCCTCGGACCAGGCCCAGATCTGGCCGGAGAGGGTCTGGATCAGGTCCTCAGGCAGGCCCATGACCTTGCCGACATCGCGCAGCGCACCCTTGGCCCGGTAGCGGATCACCGTGGCACACAGCGCGGCGCGTTCCCGCCCATAGGTCTCATAAACCCACTGGATCACCTCCTCGCGGCGCTCGTGCTCGAAGTCCACGTCGATGTCGGGCGGCTCGTGGCGTTCCTCGGACACAAACCGCTCGAAGAGGAGGTCGTTGCGGCCGGGGTCGATGGCGGTGATGCCCAGCACATAGCAGACGGCGGAGTTCGCGGCCGAGCCGCGTCCCTGGCAGAGGATGCCGCGGGAGCGGGCAAATCGGACGATGGCGTGGACGGTGAGGAAGTAGGGCGCATAGTCCAGCTTGGCGATCAGGCGCAACTCGTGCGCCAGGGTCGCCTTTACTTCGTCGGGCACCCCCTCAGGATAGCGCTCCGCCGCCCCCTCCCAGGTCAGCCGCTCCAGGGTCTCCTGCGGGGTCAGCGTGGGATCGTCGCGCTCCTCGGGATACTGGTAACGCAGTTCATCGAGCGAGAAGCGGCAGCGGGACACGATCTCCGCCGTCCGCGCCAGAGCCTCCGGGTAGCGCGAGAAGAGCCGCTGCATCTCTGCGGGCGGCTTCAGATACCGGTCGGCATGGCGTTCGCGGCGAAAGCCGAGGATTTCGACAGTCACATTGTGGCGGATGGCGGTGACCACATCCTGCAGGATGCGCCGTCCGGGCTCGTGATAGAGCACGTCGTTGGTGACGACCGTGGGCACCCGCAGGCGCGCGGCCATGGTGGAAAGCTCATGCAGCCGCAGCTGGTCATTGGGACGGCGGCGCAGGGTCAAGGCCAGATGGGCGCGGTCGCCGAAGACATCGTGCAGCCGGCGCAGGCGGAGCGCGCAGGTGTCGTCCGCCATGTCCGGCACCAGCACCGCAATCAGCCCTTCGGCATGCTCCACCACATCTGCCCAATCGAGATGGCACCGGCCCTTGCCGGCGCGGGACTTGCCGAGGGTGAGCAAGCGGCAGAGCCGGGCATAAGCGGCCCTGTCGGTCGGATAAACCAGCAGCGACGTGCCGCAAGCCAGATCCAGGCGGCAGCCGACGATCAGCCGGACATTCGTGGTCTTTGCCGCCTCCCAGGCGCGGACGATGCCGGCCAGGGAATTGCGATCGGTGATGGCAAGCACCTCGAAGCCCTGAGCCGCCGCGGTGGCGAACAGTTCCTCGGCCGAAGATGCTCCCCTGAGAAAGCTGAACTGCGACGTCACCTGCAATTCGGCATAGCGCGGTCCGGTCATCCGAACACCCCGTGCAGGAACCAGTGGTGCGAGCCGGTCCCTGCGTTCTCACCGTCGCCGGCCCGGAACACCCAGTAGCGCTCGCCGGCCTCATCCTCGATGCAGAAGTAGTCCCGCACGGCAATCAATTCGGCGTCGCGCTTCCACCATTCGCCGAAGACCCGCTCGGGCCCATCGGCGCGGGCCACCTTGCGGCGGACGCCCCGCCAGGCGATCCAGACCGGCGGATGATCGGGCAGCAGCGCCACCGTCTCGATCGGCTCGGGCCAGGGCAGCAGGCGCGCGGGCCGCGGCCAGTGATCGGGCCAGCCGACGCCCACAGGATCGGACAAGGGCGCGACGCGGGTGACGGAGCGTTCCGGAACGTCGCTGGCAACAGGGGCCATGCGGTAGACGCCCCGTGCGCCCACGCGGTTCGCCAGCACGTCGACGAGACCGGACAGATCAGGTGCGGTGGTTTCCAGAAGCGAGCTAGCCACTTGCCGGGCCTCCAGCGACTCCACCATCACAGCGGTCAGCGACAGGATCTCGATACCAAAGCCCGGCGAGATGGTCTCGATCTTCTCGCAGAGGAGCCGCGTCAGCCGTTGCGGGTCACGCTGCGGCTTGGCCAAACCCACGCGCACGGTCTGCACATGGGCATCGACCCGCCAACAGAGGAGATCGAGCCGGCGTGCCCCGAGGCCGCGCTCTTCGAGCGCTGCGCAGAGCTGGATGACCAGCTTGCCGATATACCGGGCAATGGTCTCGGCGGCGGCGATCGGTTCGGCGAAGCTGCGGCGCACCTCGACGAGTTCGGTCGGGCGCAGCGGCTCGATGGGTTCAGCAACATGGCCAAGCGCCTGATCCAATCTGCGGCAGAGGTCCGGGCCGAACCGCCGGGTCAGCGGCGCACGGGGTTGATGGAGCAGATCGGCGATACAGGCAAAGCCCAGGGTGCGCAGGCTGGCCAGCGTCGCAAGTGGCAGCCGCAGGGCCTCGAGAGGAAGACGAGCGAGCAAGGTCTCGGCCGTGCCCGGCTCGGCCACATGCAGCGGATCAGGCCCATGCCGGGCCAGGGCATGAGCGGCGCCCCAGGTCTCGGCGATGGCCGCGCGAGCCGTGACGCCCGACATCATCAGCCGACCGATCAGCGCCTCCAGCATGGCTGCCTCGCCGCCATGCAGATGATCGGCGCCGGTCGAGTCGATGACGATGCCGTCCGGCGGATCGACGGCAACAATCGGCGAAAACCGTTGCAGCACCCACAGTGCCAGCCGTTCAAGACTGGCCGCATCGTCGTCAGGAGAAGCGGGCAGGACCTGCAAGCCCGGGACCAGGGCCTGGGCCTTGCTGACCGGCATGCCGATGTGCAGGCCTTGCTGCTGCGCAATCCTGTCGGCGGCGGTGACCACGCGGCGGCTGCCGACCCGGCCCGCCAGGATCAGTGGCGCGTCAGGCGAAGGCGCCGTATCGTCCGCCTGCCGCCGCAGCCGATCGGTCGGCCACAGCGGCAGGAAGACCGAGATGACCCGTGCCATCGCACGCCTCCAGTTCCAGATCGAAGGATTCGCCCGCCCGCGCCCGGATCAGCTCGATGAGCCAGCGGGGGCGGCCCACGCCGGGGACGGGCAGGGCGGCCGAGGGCAAAACGGACACCCGCCAACGGGTCATGGCCGCAGTCGGCTGGCCGAAGTCGGACGCATCCTGCTGCCTGCGCCAGCGGCGCAAGGCAATGCCGGTGGTGCCGGACCCCTTGGCCGCGAGATGCAGCCGGCGCGAGGCGGTCATCGACAGCCGCGCCACATCGGCGACCACCGCGCCCAACCCGCCATGGCGCAGGCCTTCCTCCATGCAGGCCAGCACCGACACATCATCCCCGGCCTCGACATAGATCACCCGGTCCGGGCCCAGGCCCGCCTGCTCAAGACCCGGCGCAAACAGATCCGCCTGCGTGACGCACCAGAGCACCTGGCCCGGCAGACGCGCGGCAATCCCGGCCGCAAAGCAAGAGGCTGCCGCTCCGTCCACCGCGCCATTGCCGCCGCCCGCCACCTCGTGCAGGCAGCCGAGCGCCAAGCCGCCCCCCGGCAGGCGGCGGTCCAGATCGGGCAGGCCAAAGGGCAGGGCACCACGCGACCGTCCACCGTCACCTTCCATGGCCGCGATCTGCTGACGCAGGGCGGCGATGGCAGGAGTGGAGGTCCGGGCAGACATGACAGAAAGGAGCTCCCGCGAGGTTGAAAACGAACCGGTATGTTCCTGTTTTGTTCCAAAGAAGCAGAGGCCGTCAATCCCAGCAAGGTATTGAACTGGGGATATCTCATCTGCCGGGC
The DNA here is from genome assembly GCF_900188295.1 of Paracoccus sediminis. Lineage (GTDB taxonomy): Bacteria > Pseudomonadota > Alphaproteobacteria > Rhodobacterales > Rhodobacteraceae > Paracoccus > Paracoccus sediminis. Next base: position 12,458 of record NZ_FZNM01000019.1, on the reverse strand, counting down.
TGCGTTATGCTGCTGAAAACTGCGGAGTCCGCGATGTGCTGGTGTGGACGGCTCCTCGCCCCACCTGCGCTATGGTCGTGAGACCGAAACCGCAAAAGCGAGGAGAGATCGATGAAGAACCCACCAGTTCGCATTGGCATGGATACGTCAAAGTCCGTCTTCCAGTTACACGGCGTTGACGCTGACGAAATCGTTGTTGTTCGTAGATCCTTTCGGCGATCCGAGATGATCCATTATTTCGAGAAACTGCCGCCTGCACTCGTCGCCATCGAGTCCTGCGGCAGCTCACATCACTGGGCGAGGTTACTTACCTCACTCGGTCATGATGTGAAGCTGATACCGCCCCAATACGTGAAACCCTATGTGAAGCGGGGCAAGAATGATGCCGCCGATGCAGCGGCTCTTTGTGAAGCTGTCACCCGGCCGAGTATGCGTTTCGTGCCGATCAAGTCCGAGGAGCAACAGGCAGCCTGTATGCTGATGACCGTTCGAGAGCGTCTGGTCAGTGTCAAGTCGCAGCTTTCGAACGCGTTTCGCAGCTATGCCGCCGAATTTGGCATAGTTGGAGCCGCCGGTCGGCAGAACGTCCATGCCCTGATCCGGCGTGTTCTGGACGACGAGTCGCTGCCCGAGTTGGCGCGAGAGCTCTTCCGTTTTCAGGCCAAGGAGTACGCGGCGGTCGAAGCGCGTCTGGAGGAGATCGAAACCAGGCTCATGAAATGGCATCGCGAGAATGAGGCTAGCCGGCGCATCGCGACAATTCCCGGGATAGGACCAATCGGGGCGACGATGCTTAGCATGAAAGCGCCACCTGCCGAAAGCTTCCGATCTGGCCGAGATTTTGCCGCCTGGATAGGTCTGACACCGCGGGATCATTCCACTGGTGGGCGAATGCGACACGGCGGCATCACCAAGGCCGGTGACGCAGCGCTCCGATCTGTACTTGTCGTGGGAGCCACGGCGCTGCTCAGGCATATTAGGGCTGGTCGACACAAGCCGACAGCCTGGCTAGCGGCACTGCTTGAGCGCAAGCCCCCGAAGTTGGTCGCGGTGGCACTGGCCAACAAGTTCGCCCGGATCGCCTGGCGCCTGATGATGTCGGGCGGAATTTACAGTCGACCATCTGACAGCATGGCAGCATAATAGAAATCAGGCTTCGGAGGACCGATGGTCCCCGGATAGCCTCACCAGTCTTGCAGGACGCACGAGATGGAAAAACCAATCGGTCGATACGCGCGTAATTCCGAAGATTACACTGGCCCGAGCGAGGTCGCCAATGTGCTTGGAGCGGGCGTAGCGCACACCATCTGGGCCAGCGAACTCTCTTCGCGCAAACAGGCCGGACATCTGATAGCAAGCGATTTGGTTAGAAGTCTGCTGCAATCCTGACAAGAGAGGGGCCGTCCACATCTGCAATCTCTACAACCTGACCACCAACCAGCAGGCGATCCGTGATATGGCGCGGGTGATGCAGGACAGCCTGGGCAACTTGGAGCCGGACCTCGACGTCTATCCCGACCGGCCCGCGCCGGTGGTGCGCAACACGGCCCAAGGGCGCGAGCTGGCCCGGCTGACCTGGGGCATGCCCACGCCGCCGCAGTTCCTGAAGACGAAAGATGCGCCCGATACCGGGGTCACCAACATCCGCAACACCGCCAGTCCGCATTGGCGCCGCTGGCTGACCGCGGAACACCGCTGCCTGGTGCCGGCAACCGCCTTCTCGGAATATGGCCAAAAGCCCGATCCGGCCACCAGGCGCAAGCCGCTGCACTGGTTCGCCCTGGACGAGACACGGCCCCTGTTCTTTTTCGCGGGCCTCTGGACGCCGTGGCGAGGGGTCCGCGGCTCGATGAAGACGCCGCGTCCCGGCGAGCATCACCTTTTCGCCTTCCTGACCTGCGAGCCGAACGCGGTGGTCAAGCCGATCCACCCCAAGGCCATGCCAGTGATCCTGACCACCGAGGACGAGATCGAGATGTGGATGACGGCGGATTGGGAAAAGGCGCAGGTCCTGCAAAGGCCGCTGGCGGAGGAGAACCTTGTGGTCGTGGCGTAGCGCCGTTGCAGGCCAACTGTCTTTGCGTCGCGATGGCGGTGGGTGAAACACCCCGGCCCGCCGGACCTGCGGCTGTCGAACGCTTTCAACCGCGGGTTTGGGACGCCTCCATCTTGAGCCGACCCTTGTGCTTGGCATCGACGCGCCACAATTTTTTGCGGACTCCATCCGGCTCGAGATGCCGATAGCTTCCTCCTGAAAACCTGGCCCAATCGAGGGCCAGTCCCTGCGCGACCAGGGCGGCCGACAGGTCCGTCCCATCCGGCAGAAGACATTTCGCGACGACGCGCTCGTAGGTCATGCCTTCGGTCAGGATCGCCCGGACGGTTTGGCCCTTGCACAAGGCGATCATCGCGAACTTCGCCTTCTGGCCATAGGGCTGATCGAGCTCCGGCGCGTCGATGCCGGCCAGCCGGATGTGAGTGCCGGCGATGACGATCGTGTCGCCGTCGATGACATGGCAGCGGCCTTCCAGAACCTGGCCGGCCCGGAGCTGCGGCGCGGCCGGCCGGGGCTTGCCGGGTTCGGTTCGAGGCAGCGCCGGTGCGGGGAACGGGCGGCGCGGGCGCCGTGAGGATGGCCGGAAAAGCCGCAAGAGAAAGCCGATCATGTCGTCACCATTGAAGAAAGGACCTCGCGGGGCGCGAAGGCTGGCCCAGCGAAATGTGCAGCAGGGTCGGGATCCTTGCTTCCGCCTTGCGTCCCTGGTGTGCCATCCGCCTGTCCTGTCGTCGGCTCCAGGCTGCGCCTGGAGGTTCATATCGTGCAAAAGGATGCCTGACGGGGGTAAAAGAAGGGTTAAGGGCGCAGAGGCGCACGCGTTTTCCGCTCGGCGTGCTTCCGGCCGATCAGGGAACCACCGTTTGCCGGACACTCGCCCTGAACATGCAAGGATGACTTGGCAAACTTCTTCCGGGTGAAGCGAAACGGGTAGAAAGGGCGGAGAGCCGCCTGACCGCAGTGCAGCATACTAAGGCTCTCAGGAGGCAGGAGCGGACGTTTGACGCCGTCGCAGCGCGTCCAGCGCCAGATTAGTCACGACGGGCGGAGAGCCGCGTGACGGCATTGCGGCATGGCAGCCGCCGCCAAAGCGTGAGACCAGCCATTCAGATTGATGGTCGCTAGCACTGAATCCGGGACTACTTAACGAACATAGGGTCAACTGCCACTAAGTGCTTCGAACGCAATTGCAGCGACCGCTCGGACGTGGTCGCGCTTGCACCCTACGGCATGTCACACTGCCGCCGCCCGCGCGTCGTTCCGGCCAACCGCGGGCCAGTCATCGCCCGACTTTACACAGACCCGCATTGCGTGGTCTTCTGGGAAACAAAAACTAATTGATCACAGGGATGTAGCGAATGAGTGAGGCACTTCAGAAACTCTTTGAACATGGCGCGAGGTGGGTGAGGGCAGATTTCCACCTGCACACACGAGCGGATAAGGAGTTTCGTTATGACGGCGATGCCGACCGTTTCGTCGCGAGCTATGTCGAGGCGCTTGAAGCTAACGGAACAAGCCTTGCCGTCATCACCAACCACAACAAATTTGACCTGGAAGAATTTAAGGCGCTGCGCAGGAAGGCGCGCAAAGCCGGTATCGGTGTGCTCCCGGGCGTGGAGCTGTCCGTTAAGGACGGCGCAAACGGCGTTCACACGCTTGTGGTATTTTCCGAAGCTTGGTTGGCGGATAGTCAGGACTACATCAACCAATTTCTTGGCGTAGCGTTTGCTGGGAAGGTTCCCGCGCAATACGAGCAGGAAAATGGACGTAGCAATGATGACCTGATCGAGACACTCAGAAAACTGGAAACCTACAACCGCGACTTCTTCATTATATTTGCGCACGTTGAAGCCAATAGTGGCCTGTGGAAGGAATTAAGCGGTGGGCGAATGGGCGAGCTTGCCGCCGAGCCGCTCATTCGAAAATATGTCCTTGGCTTCCAAAAAGTCCGCACCCATGACAAGCAGGATGGCGTATGCCGCACGAAGGTCAAAAGCTGGTGGGGCCATCAATATCCAGCCGAAGTGGAAGGCTCCGATGCAAAAGAGATTTCCGAAATCGGCAAGGGTAAGAAGGTTTATCTAAAGCTTGGCGATGTTGGTTTTGATGCAGTAAAGTTTGCGCTAACCGATCATACTTTCCGCGTTGCGCCGGATATACCGTCCATAGGCCATTCCCACATCACCGCCATTCGTTTTGAAGGCGGGTTGCTGGATGGTAGGCGTGTTACTTTCTCTCCGCATCTGAATTGTCTGATCGGAATTCAGGGCAGCGGAAAATCCTCTATCCTGGAAAGCGTGCGCTACGCGCTTGATATCCCATTTGGCGAAAAGGCGCAGGACAAGGAGTATAAGGATAAACTTCTGCCCCATGTCCTTAAAAGCGGCGGTAAAATAATTGTCGAAGCGACTGATCGGCATGGCGGCCGCTTTGAGATAAGGCGGATCTGGGGGCATTTGCCGGATGTTTATGTCGATGGTGCGCTGCGCCCCGGTGTCTCCATTAAGGAGACGATCATAGCCAAGCCGCTTTACTTCGGGCAGAAAGACCTCTCCGCTGCTGGAAAGGGCTTTGGGCACGATCTTGTCGAAAAGCTCATGGGCGATAGCCTGAAAGGTGTGCGGCAAAAGATTGAGGAATGCGCGAGCGACCTAAAGACGGCTATAGAGAATTTCAATTCTGTCCGCAGCGATGCGGAGGACAAGCAAGCGCTGGAAGATGAGCTCAAGGATGTTGAATTCAACCTAGAGCAATTCGACAAGCATGGCATAAAAGACAAGCTCGAAAAGCAATTGGCCTATAGCGAGGACTTGACCTACTGTCATGGTATTGACGAGACGGCAGCGGCTTGGCGCAAAACGATTGATGATGCTGCAACCCAGGCCGAAGAAGATTTCAAGCTGATAGAAGTTCATGCTTCCGATCAAAATGCTGATTTCTTCAAGCGCTACGCAGCTAAAGTGGAAGAACTGATAGGCACGGTTGCAACAGCCAAGGCTCTTGCTGCCACCATCGAGACCAAGTCAAGCGACCTAAATGAATTGCGCCAGGAGCTTGAACGCGTGCGCGACAGTCTAAAGGAAGAATTTGCCGAGACCGAGCGGGAACTGGTCAAAGCGCTGGACGAAAAGGGCGTTACCTCGATCCAGCCGGATGCCTATATCAAGCTTACGCAGCGCAAGCAGGAGCTTGAAGCTGAAATCGCCGAACTTGCCAAACGGACGGGAAAGGAAAAAACAAGGCTCGACGCCGTCTTGATCGCCATGACATCGCTGAATGATGCCTGGCACGATGAATTCACGCTAATCGCGGCGGCGCTGAAAATCATTAATGATTCGCAGGGATCACTGAGAGTAGATGCCGAGTTCAAGGGAGACCGCAACGCCTTCACGACCCATATCGATGGGTTGCTTAGAGGCAATAATCTTCGCAGGGAATACTATAATGCACTTGCCGAGGCTTACTTCGATTTTGGCGAGGTTTTTAAAGACCTCGAAAAGGCTTGTGCTCACGCCAAGGGGAAAAGAGAGGAATTTAAAAAGCTCTTCATAGCAAACCTCTACTCACTCATCTCCTATCAGGTGCCCAACAGCTATGCTGTGACGTATCATGGCAAAGCACTTCTGTCGCATTCCCTTGGTCAGCGCGCCTCTGCGATGATGCTCTTCCTGCTTAGCCAGAAGGGGAATGATCTTCTGCTCATCGATCAGCCGGAAGATGATCTTGATAGCCAAACCGTCTACGAGGAGGTGGTCAAGCTGCTTCGGCGGATCAAGCCAGACCAGCAATTCATCTTCGCGACACATAACGCGAATTTTCCGGTTCTCGGCGATGCCGAGACCATCACCACATGCAGCGCCAGCGATGATGAAATCAGCATATCGGTTGGCAATATCGACGATAAGTCCTGTCAGTCCAACGTCATTTCCATTATGGAGGGCGGTCCGGAGGCATTTGAACGCCGCAAGACGATCTATCAAATCTGGAAAGCCCGTGCCGTCTGACCATCTGTAAAAGAGCACGAAACGCTCCACCACTCTACCCTAGGCTATATTCGCCTCGGCTTTTACTGCACGCAGCTGTGGGGGGTCACTTCGTAGGCCCGTATGCAGCGCTGGCACACTCAGCTTTCCCAACCATGCTGCATGCCGTCATAGGTGTCCGGTCCGGGGAAGCCGTAGCGCAGCGAAAGCGAATCCAACGAACGGCCGGACTGGGCCGAGTGTGCGGGTCAGGAGCTGCCCCGCACACTCCCCGCCACCAGGGCCGGCAGATCGACAAGAATACCCCGTCGCCGACACTCATGCCAGCCGCGCGAATGCAGTCGCAGCGTGAGAGTCCGGCTCTTGCGGCCGTTCGTTCCAAGGGGCAGCAAATGACCGATCTGCAACCATTGCTGCCAGTTACTCCCGGCGAATTACTCCGTATGACGAGGACACAGCGGGACGAGAGCTTCCCTCTGCATCCAAAAGCTTCAGCTGAGGTTCCATATAAGACTCGAGACGTCCGAGGCACCAATATTCTATTGTCAGGTAGGGTGGTTTGCGCTATTTAGCTTTGGCGCGGTGGTCCAAGGGTGGGCACCTGCTCTTTATCGCAAGCCAAATTTTGCTTGCCATTCGTGATTAGCAGGGAAGCTGGCTCGACTCCAGTCCGCGCAACCAGGCAAAAAATGGATCAGAATCTTTATATCGCTCGCTCGCGGGCTGCCAAAATTTTTAAAGACCGGGCAGGCCATGCGAATTTCCGGTTAAACACGATTATGGTTGGATTGGAGGGGGTCAGATCTGGCCATATTAACAAACCTGAGGAGCTGGCAGTCTCTTGGGGTCCAAAAAATTTGGATTTTGCTGCGAAGTCTGCGAAAGGCTTTGCTATGGACGCCTCATTAGCGTTTCTTGTTGATGCTCTGGATACGTATCTACGAAATCTTGCTGCGTATCCCTCCCTAGTGCAGAACAACAAAGTGGAGAGCTTGCTCGTTGGAAAATTCGAAATCGACAAAAAAGGTTCTAGGCCAGCCGCCTCAAAGGATATCCAAGATTTAATTTCAAGAATAGAAAGCGTCCGCCAGTCACCTGCTGAACTGGAGGAATGTATTCGTAATTTTCAGCGCGCTCATTTTGGACAGCGAAAACGTCCGTCACTCAGAAAAAGGTTCGTGAGCGTTGCCAATCATGCTGCAACGGTTCGCGAAAGTTATGTTTCTGCTGTTGAACTATTGATTTCGTGGCGGAATAGGCACATCCACGGTGACGCCACAGAAGAGATTTCCGCTGAAACCAAAAAAATCCTCAAACGGGATGCAAAGTTCTTTTACGATAGCCACTCTCATTTAGATATAGAACGCGCACTGTCTGCTTATGAGTCTAGACAGTCGCCTAGCCTCAAAGAAATGTCATCACTAATATCCATTACACATCGGTCAGTCGCGTCGATAGATGTGGGAGTGATCAAGAAGTGCGAGATTTCTAAATTTGCGTTATCAGCGATTGCGCACAGTCTCCACTTAAGAGGCGGTATCGAGAGGGAAGTGAAGGACCTTTGGGGGAAGGACTGTGATCGACGTTATCGAAAACTTTCGTCCATACTCGAGCCTTATGGGATGACGTTACTTGGTGAACGTGACCCTAATCAAATGATAAACAGCCTATCGTCTAATGTTATACTTGAATTAGCAAAGCGATCAAAAGATGATGCGGTGCAAGCATTGCGTGATTCTAGACGCCTTGAACCCGCAGATTAAATCTTAACATTAAGGCGACATGTCCCGACCGACGTGTCGACAAATTATGCTTCTTGCTAAGGTTAGAGCAGGTTCACTAAGAATTATAGCATCACTGTGGTCTTCTGTGACGGCTTATCGGTTTCTGTCCGTTCCGGCTCCAAGTCGGTCGATTAGCTCCTATAGCGCTTGCGCTACTCGCTAGATGGCTACTTTTAATAGGCTACCCAGAGCATTTGCAATGACCGAATGGGAGAGGTGGTCGGTAGGCTTGGGCAATGCATAGTTGGGTGACCCACAAGCAATGTCCGCGTGCTGGCCTGCGCTATAGCCGCAGGTCGTGAACATTGCCGCAAATGCCAGCTTTTCGCCCTCAGGTTCGTCTTTGCGTTAAGACGATCGAAAGAGCTGCAGATGCAGCCAACGACCGGGAGGTTCCGCATAGCAGACAGTGCGCGGTCTCTTGCGCTGCGGCAAGGGCGAACGTCCGGTTTGGGGATCCTGCAAGGCGGCGTCAGACCAGGGCTGTCTGGCCGCAATGGGCCGAAATCTCGTTCCCGCCATGTAGGCTTCGCGCACACGATGTCTACTAAACGTTCCTCTGCCGGACTTGGCTGCCGGCGGGCGCCTGAGCCTCGCCATGGCTTTCTTTCCTGTCTGGAAACCGTGTCTGGAAATCAGTCGTCCAGGAAACCCTTTTTTTTGGTCCCGATCTGGAAGTTCCATCTGCCTGTCGGCCCGAGAAGGGCAGGGTGCAGGACGATGGTCCCATTCCACCGCCTGTCAGCCTCGGATCACCTCGACGGCTACACCGATATCCAGACCGCCCCAAGCCTGGTCCGCGGTCAGGGCGGGCATGCCGAGCTCGGCCGCCAGGGCAAGACAGGCCCGATCTCCAAGAGACAGTCCAAGGGTCCGGGTTGCCGGGCGAAGATGGCCAATGGCATACGCCTGGGCAGCGGTGAGAGGCCGGACATCGAGAGGGAGGCCTCCAAGCACGTCCTCCACCTCTTCGACGCTCAGGCCACGCTCACGCAGCTTGGACACGACCTCGGCAAGATTGGCGGCGCCGATTACTGCGGAAGGCAGGGCCTGCACAACACGCTCGCTGCCCGGCTCCCCATTCAGGAGGCAGAGCAGGGCCGAGGCGTCCAGGACTGCGGCCTTACTCACGCTCTGCCTGGCGCCGACGGTCGACGATCAATTCGTCTGCCAGTGACACCCCCTCGGGCACATGGCGCCGCAATATGGCTTGAGCCCTGGCAACGGCCTGCGGAAGCGAGCGGACACGCAACTCGCCACCCTCGACCTCGACAAGAACGGTGTCGCCTGTTGCAATCCCCAGTTCACGCCGCATGAGCGCGGGGATGACCAACTTGCCACCTTCGATGATCCGGACCCGCTGCGCTGTCATGGCTTATACCCCTTTTTGGGTCATCTTGCTTTGTCTGATACCTTCCAGTGTATATAGTATTGCCGAAGCAGAAAAGTCAGAAGGTTTCTGATCGGCAGGCAGTAGTTGGGCGACCATGTCACTGTGCTGTGTCACGTTTGGGCACACCTTCAGGTGACAGCTGGAAGTGACAGCTCAGGATGTCACAAATGAGTGGCATAATAGCGCTTGTGACAGTATCAGGACCTCAACCACCCTAACGTGACAGTTTGCCCATGCCTCGGATCGGATACGCCCGCGTCAGTACGTCCAGTCAGGATCTCGACATTCAGAAAGCCAAGCTGAAGGCGGCGGGCTGCGAAATCGTCCGTGCCGAAACCGGATCGGGGGCGACGCGCGACGGCCGCAGCGAACTGGCCACGGTTCTAGAGTTCCTGCGTGCAGGCGACGAGCTGGTCGTGCATCGTCTCGACCGTCTTGGCCGGTCAACACGCGACGTTCTGAACCTCGTACATGAACTGGATGCCAAGGGAGCGTCGCTCCGCATCCTCGAACCCGAAGTCACCACGGCCGGCGATATGGGGCGGATGGTCATCACCGTTCTCGGCATGGTGGCCGATATGGAGTTGAAGTTCATTCGTGATCGTCAGCGTGCCGGTATCGACGCCGCGAAGGGCAAGGGCGTCTACAAGGGGCGAGAGAAGCGGGTGGACGATGCGAAAATCCGTAACCTCGCATTAGACGGCATGTCTAAGGCCCAGATCGCCCGCGAGCTCGGCGTATCCCGGATGACGGTGTATCGGGCGATCGACGCCGGAGGCACCAAAGGAAATACCAAATTTAGGTGAAGCCAATGGCAGCGATGCGAGAGTTGGTGTGGGAAAACACGGTCAGCGTTCTTGCGACAAGGCCGTGCTGGCGGAGCTTCTTCGCTGAGCGGGTGACGGCCTTGCTCCTCTTCTTGCATCGCGTTGGTATGATCGTCGGATTGGTCGCGGGCGGGATTGCTGGTCGCGTCGGCGCGGTCAGCCATCTTGCAACGCGCAGCCTCGGGGCGGGCGTTTCCCTTGCAGGTATTGCCCTCGCCCTCAGCTGACAGCAGGTCTAAAAGAGCGATGCATATCCGCCCGCTGCCGGGTTCTGCGCCTACTGTTCGGCAGGTCCGCAGTCGAAGACGGTCCTGTCCTCCAGCGTGTCGATCAGCTGACCGGCCTCCCCCTTGATGATCCATTCGTACGGACCCGAGACATAGCGGGCACCCGATCCACTTACTACCTGCGCAAAAACCCGGGGACCTCCGTCAACAGGGACCAACGCCAAGGCATCGGTGTCGGAGGCAACGTAGACCACCGCCAGCGGCATGTTTCCGCCGCAATCATAGCGGGCCGTGATCACGTCATCCATGTCGAAGGCGATGGTGAGGGACGCATTTGCAAAGGCGATGGCGGGCATAAATGCAAAGAGGGTGGCGAACAGAGTGGGCCGTGGCATGGGGATGCCTTTCCATAGAGAATGACGCTTCTTCCCGAACTTATAACAGCCGGATCTAGTTACTATCCATCTACTGAAGCGAGACCAAGCCCCTTCCTCCCATAGCCGTGACATCCTGCCGGTTGCGGGATATCGGAGAGAATGGCACCAAGGATGAAGCATCTGTTCAAGCGTCACGGCTGGTGGGCGATCCATGCCCTTCGCATGACTGTCGCGGGCGTCGCCACGCTCTCGGTGGTTTACGCATTAGGGCTGACGGTGGAGCTTTCGGCGGTCATCAGCGCCATCGCCGTGACGCAGAGCAATATCGGCGGCACATTGGGCAAGGCATTCGAGCAGGGCGCGGGATCGTTCTTCGGCGCTGCCGTCGGTGTCGTCGTGGCCCTTATTCTGCGGCCGGACGATCCAGCCTCGATTGCTTTCGCGCCTTTGTCTGTGCTGGCGGCTTTTTCCGTGGGATTCGTGATCGGCCGTCTCCGAGGCGACCGACAGGAAACATATCCTCACCGTAATGGTGCAGCTTGACGTGGTGGCTGCGGCAGAGCCACCGCACGTTTAACGGCTCATCGTATCGGTCGTGATGGGCATCGACCTTGGCCGCGCCGCAGACCTCGCAGCCCTGCTTTTCCAAAGCGCCAGACATGAGCGCCCGCTGAACGGCAAGGTGGGCCTGGTACTTCGGCAGGTTGGTGCGGCGCCAGTTCGTCTGGCGGGTCTCGCTTTTGAGCGACGGTGGGCGCGGGGGCTTTGGATCATCCGCCATCACGCTGCCGCCGCCTGCCGGCCCAAGGTGCGATACACAGTCGGCCGCGAGATCGAAAACACCTCAGCCAGATCACTGATGGAATACTCCCCGGTGTCATACATGCGCCGCAGCTCCTGCTGCTGGCGATCCGACAGCTTCGGCTTCTTGCCGCGCAGCTTGCCCTTGGCGCGGGCCACGGCCATGCCCTCGCGGGTCCGCATTCGGATCAAGTCAGCCTCGAACTCGGCAAAGGTCGCAAGGATGTTGAAAAACAGCTTGCCCATCGGGTCTGTCGGATCATGGATGGCGCTGCCAAGCTGAAGCTTAATACCGCGCGCGGCCAGGTTATCGGCTATGTCGCGGGCGTCGGGAACGGAACGCGCCAGGCGGTCCAGTTTCGGGACGACCAGTGTGTCACCCTCCCGCAAGGCTGCAAGCGCTTGATCGAGACCAGGACGGGCGCGGTTCGTGCCGGTAAAGCCGTGGTCGGTGTAGATGCGATCGGATGCAACTCCGAAGCTGACAAGGCTGCCCTTCTGCGCAGCAAGATCTTGTTTGTCGGTGGAGCAGCGGGCGTAGCCGATCAAAATCTGTGTCATGCCCTAATCTGTAACAGTAGCCGTCCCTTCATTGCAAAAAATATCGGACCATTCATCTGAGATTTCGCGCTGCCAGCAAATGCTGGTCTTCAACCGGCCTGTTCAGCGGCAAGCTGGCTGTTCTCTCAACGATCCCCTTGCGGACGCTTCCACGGAAGGTTCGGAGCGTCGATTCTCCACACTGACGCTGCATGCCGCTATGGGACGTAGCCGACATTCAGTTTGCTGCAGAATTCTCACCATGTCCTAAACTACTATCAACGCGCCAAGCAGAATGTCCCTACGCCAATGCGGCATATTGATCGGGATCGAAGATGGAGAGCCGACGTTTGCCATTGACAGGACCACAGAACAGATAGTGTCCCAGCACGTGGTGTAGGAGGCCGCGCGCGGAGCCTTCGGCGTAGCGCAAGCCGCGCGGCCGTGGGTTACGCTGGCGGTCACCGCCG
>NZ_FZNM01000021.1 GCF_900188295.1 Paracoccus sediminis | reverse complement strand
CCCCCTCCGCTCTCCGCGTCGGGGAAGGGTCACATGGGTCAAATCTCAATGGAAATTATGAGCCTGCCTGGGTCACTTCTGGGTGGAAATCAACAACTACGACGGTCGAAACTTGTTGAAACGACCCGATTTGGGTCTCTTTTAGTCATCCCCATCCGGGGATCGTCTCTCGCCTCCCCGGTGGAACGGGGACGAGATGGCAGGCATCAACCACAAACAGGCAACGGTGGACCGCGGCGCGCGTATGCTCCGGACGGCGCTCGGGCCTGCCATCTCAACCTTGCTGCAAGACCCGTCTGTCGTCGAGGTCATGCTGAATCCCGACGGGCGCATCTGGGTCGACCGGCTGTCCGAAGGGCTGGCCGATACCGGCGAGATCCTGTCCGCCGCCGATGGCGAGCGCATCGTGCGGCTGGTGGCCCACCATGTCGGCGTCGAAGTGCATGCGCGCAGCCCACGGGTCTCGGCGGAGCTGCCGGAATCGGGAGAGCGCTTCGAGGGGTTGCTGCCCCCGGTGGTGTCCTCGCCTGCCTTCGCCATCCGCAAACCCGCCGTCGCGGTGTTCACCCTCGATGACTATGTGGCGGCCGGCATCATGTCCGAGGATCAGGCAGAAGCACTCCGCGCCGCCGTCCAGTCGCGCGCGAACATCCTGGTCGCGGGCGGCACGTCCACCGGCAAGACCACGCTGACCAATGCGCTGCTCGCCGAGGTGGCGAATACGCAGGATCGGGTCGTAATCATCGAGGATACCCGCGAGTTGCAATGCGCGGCGCCCAATCTGGTCGCCATGCGGACCAAGGATGGTGTCGCCACTCTGTCCGATCTGGTGCGCTCGTCCTTGCGCCTGCGCCCCGACCGTATCCCGATCGGTGAGGTCCGTGGGGCCGAAGCTCTGGACCTGCTCAAAGCCTGGGGCACCGGCCACCCCGGAGGGATCGGAACGATCCATGCCGGTTCCGGCATCGGCGCGCTGCGCCGCCTCGAACAACTCATCCAGGAAGCGGTCGTCACCGTGCCGCGCGCGATGATCGCGGAAACCATCGACCTTGTTGCCGTCCTCTCCGGGCGCGGTTCCGCCCGCCGCCTTGCCGAGCTTGCCCGCGTCGAGGGGCTCGGGCCGGACGGAGACTACCGAATTTCCTCAGCCTTTTCAGAACCCGACACCACTCACAACACTGGAGAACCTGCATGATCCGTCGTGCCTTCCGTATCCGCCACCATATCGCAACCGCATCGGCCTTCGCCTGGGTGAGCCTGATGACGTCCCCGGCCTGGGCCTCCGGCTCCTCCATGCCCTGGGAGGCGCCGCTGCAATCCATCCTCGAATCCGTCGAAGGTCCAGTGGCGAAAATCGTGGCGGTGATCATCATCATCGTCACGGGCCTGACACTGGCCTTCGGCGATACCGGCGGCGGTTTCCGGCGGCTGATCCAGATCGTCTTCGGCATCTCCATCGCCTTCGCGGCATCGAGCTTCTTCCTGTCGTTCTTCAGCTTCGGCGGGGGGGCGCTGGTCTGATGGCCGTGAGCTTCGAGGCCCTCGATACCGTGCCGGGCTTCGCGGTGCCGGTTCACCGCGCCCTGACCGAGCCGATCCTGCTCGGCGGGGCGCCCCGATCCGTCGCGATCCTCAACGGCACGCTGGCTGGCGCCGTCGGCCTCGGCCTTCAGCTATGGCTTGCAGGCATCCTGATCTGGGCCGTCGGTCACATCGCCGCCGTCTGGGCCGCCAAACGCGATCCGCTCTTCGTCGAGGTCGCGCGCCGCCATCTTCGCATCCCCGGCCATCTTTCGGTGTGAGGCACGAGCCATGATGAATCTCGCAGAATACCGTCGCACCGCCTCACGCCTTGCCGACTACCTTCCCTGGGTGGCGCTGGTCGGCTCCGGCGTCGTGCTGAACAAGGACGGCTCGTTCCAGCGCACGGCGAAGTTCCGTGGTCCCGATCTGGATTCCGCCGTCGCGGCCGAGCTGGTCGCGGTGGCCGGGCGGCTGAACAACGCCTTCCGCCGTCTCGGCTCCGGCTGGGCCATCTTTGTCGAAGCACAGCGGTCGGAAGCCGCAAGCTATCCCGCAAGCCGCTTCCCCGATCCGGCCTCGGCGCTGGTCGATGCCGAGCGGAAGGCCGATTTCGAGGAGGAGGGCAGCCATTTCGTCTCTGGCTACTTCCTGACCTTCCTGTGGCTCCCGCCCGCCGAAGATGCCGCACGTTCCGAGTCCTGGCTGTATGAAGGGCGCGAGACCTCGGGCGTGAACCCCTGGGAACTGGTGCGCGGCTTCATCGACCGCACCGACCGCGTGCTGGCGCTGCTCGACGGCTTCATGCCCGAGTGCCGATGGCTCGATGACGCCGGCACGCTGACCTACCTCCACTCGACGATTTCGACCAACCGGCATCGCGTCCGCGTGCCCGAAACTCCGGTCTATCTCGATGCGCTGCTGGCCGATCAGCCGCTGACCGGCGGCCTGGAACCCCGACTGGGCAATCAACATCTCCGGCTTCTGACGATCACCGGCTTTCCGGGCACCACCACACCCGGCCTGCTCGACGAGATGAACCGGCTGGCCTTTCCCTACCGATGGTCCACCCGCGCCATCCTTATGGACAAGACCGACGCGACCCGGCTGCTGACGAAGATCAGGCGGCAATGGTTCGCCAAGCGCAAGAGCATCGCGGCGATCATCAAGGAGGTGATGACCAACGAGCAATCTGCGCTCGTGGATACCGATGCGGCGAACAAGGCCGCCGACGCGGACATGGCCTTGCAGGAACTCGGCGCCGACATGGCCGGGATGGCCTATGTCACGGCGACCGTCACCGTCTGGGACGAGGACGCCCGCCGCGCCGACGAAAAGCTGCGGCTGGTCGAAAAGATCATCCAGTCCCGCGATTTCAGCGTCATGGTCGAGACGGTCAATGCCGTCGACGCCTGGCTCGGCAGCCTGCCCGGACATGCCTATGCCAATGTCCGGCAGCCGCCGGTCTCGACGCTCAACCTTGCCCACATGGTCCCTTCGTCCGCCGTGTGGGCGGGGCCGGAACGCGACGATCATCTCGGCGCACCCCCACTGCTTTACGGCAGGACCGAGGGATCGACGCCGTTCCGGCTTTCCCTGCATGTGGGCGACGTGGGCCATACCCTCGTCGTCGGACCGACCGGCGCGGGCAAATCCGTGCTGCTGGCGCTGATGGCCTTGCAGTTTCGCCGCTATCCGCGCGCTCAGGTCTTTGCCTTCGATTTCGGGGGGTCCATCCGCGCCTGCGCCCTCGCCATGCAAGGGGACTGGCACGATCTTGGCGGCGAGCTGACCGATGCGGCCGATGCTTCCGTCTCGCTGCAACCGCTGGCTCGTATTCACCAGACCTCCGAGCGCGCCTGGGCTGCGGACTGGATCGTCGCGATCCTGATGCGCGAGAACATCCAGATCACCCCGGACGTCAAGGAACATATTTGGACGGCGCTGACTTCGCTTGCTTCCGCCCCGGTCGGCGAACGCACCATCACCGGCCTTGCCGTGCTGCTCCAGTCCAACGACCTGAAACAGGCGCTACGGCCTTATTGCGTCGGCGGCCCGTATGGTCGGCTGCTCGACGCCGAGAGCGAACATCTCGGTTCGGCCGATGTCCAGGCATTTGAAATCGAGGGCCTCGTCGGCACCGGCGCAGCGCCCGCCGTCCTCTCCTATCTCTTCCACCGCATCGGCGATCGGTTGGGTGGGCAACCTACGCTGCTGATCATCGACGAGGGCTGGCTTGCGCTGGACGACGAAGGGTTCGCGGACCAACTCAGAGAATGGCTCAAGACCCTGCGCAAGAAGAACGCCAGCGTCATCTTCGCCACGCAGTCGCTGTCCGACATCGACAATTCCGCCATTGCTCCGGCCATCATTGAAAGCTGCCCGACGCGACTCCTCTTGCCGAACGAGCGCGCCATCGAACCCCAGATCACCGCGATCTATCGCCGCTTTGGCCTCAATGATCGCCAGATCGAAATCCTGGCCAGGGCGACTCCGAAGCGGGACTACTACTGCCAGTCGCGGCGTGGCAACCGCCTGTTCGATCTTGGATTGTCGGAGGTCGGTCTGGCGCTCTGCGCCGCCTCGGCCAAATCCGATCAGGCCCTGATCACCGAAATCCTCGCTGAACACGGTGGCGACGGGTTCCTCTCGGCCTGGCTCCGGGCACGCGACGTCGATTGGGCCGCCGATCTCATCCCGGACCTCACCAATCTCGCGACCGAAAGCGAGACCCTGCCGCCGACGGTCGCTGACCTCGGCGAAATCGAACTCATCCTGGAAGAAGAGGAGATTACCCCATGACGCGCACAATTCCCCGGCTCACCCGCATCGCCAGCGCTTCGGCGCTCGCCCTTGCGCTCACCGCACCGCTGGCGCTGACCCCGATGTTCACGACACCGGCCCACGCCTTCTTCGGCATTGGGCGGATCGTCTATGACCCGACCAACCACGCGGAGAACCTGCTGACCGCCGCCCGCACTCTGGAACAGATCAACAACCAGATCACCTCGCTCCAGAACGAGGCGCAGATGCTGATCAACCAGGCCCGCAACCTCGCGAGCCTGCCCTACAGTTCGCTTCAGGCGCTTCAGCAGAACGTCCAACGCACCCAGCAGCTTCTCGGGCAGGCCCAGAACATCGCCTTCGATGTGCAGAACATCGACCAGATGTTCCAGCAGGATTATGGCAACCTTTCCCTCACGGCCACCGACCAGCAGCTCATTGCGGATGCCCGAACCCGCTGGGAAAATACCGTCGGGGGTCTTCAGGACGCGATGCGGGTGCAGGCGGGTGTCGTCGGCAATATCGACAGCAACCGCGCGGAGATGTCCGCGCTCGTCGGCGAAAGCCAAGGGGCGACCGGCGCGCTTCAGGCCACCCAAGCCGGCAATCAGCTTCTCGCCCTCCAGTCGCAGCAGCTTTCCGACCTGATCGCGGTCATCTCGGCCAACGGCCGGGCCGACGCCCTGATGGAAGCCGAACGCGCGACCGCCGCCGAACAGGGCCGCATCCAGCGCGAACGCTTCCTGACACCGGGCTCGGGCTACCAGCCCGGCAACGCCCAGATGTTCAACTGACGCCGGGGAGGCCCATCATGGAGGGGAAGGTGCTGGCCCGGATCGCAGCCATCGTATTCGTAGCCGTCGCCATCACGGCGGCGATCATCGAGATGAACCGCGAGGATGTAGCCGGTCCGGCCCCTTCCGTTCCTTTGCAGACGCGACAGGTCGATCTCCTGCGCGAGGGGCAGCGTCTCTGTCAGGAAATGGGCGAGGCGGCGGCCAATGACGCCGAATGCTTGGCGATCTGGGCCGAAACCCGCGACCGCTTCCTCGGACGGTCGCCCGCGCAGTCGACGCCTGGCCCGGATGGGGAGCGATAATCATGGGCGGAACGGGGGTCATCGACAATTTTCTCGGTATCTTCACCAGCTACATCGACTCGGGCTTTGGCCTGCTCGGCGGTGAAGTTGCCTTCATCGCGACGACGCTGATCGTCATAGACGTCACGCTCGCCGCCCTGTTTTGGGCCTGGGGCGCCGACGACGACATTCTCGCGCGCCTGGTGAAGAAGACGATCTTTGTCGGTGTCTTCGCCTATATCATTGGCAATTGGAACAGCCTCGCACGCATCGTCTTCGAGAGCTTCGCCGGGCTGGGCCTCATGGCTTCCGGCACAGGCTTTTCGGCCGCAGATCTCCTGCGCCCCGGCCGCGTTGCCCAGATCGGTCTCGACGCCGGGCGGCCGCTGCTCGAATCCATCTCCAGTCTCATGGGCTGGATCGCCGTCTTTGAAAACCTGGTGCAGATCCTCTGCCTGTTCTTCGCCTGGGCACTGGTTATCCTCGCCTTCTTTATTTTGGCAATCCAGCTCTTCGTCACCCTGATCGAGTTCAAGCTGACCACGCTTGCGGGCTTCGTGCTGATCCCCTTCGGCCTGTTCGGCAAGACCGCCTTCATGGCGGAACGGGTTCTGGGGAACGTCATCTCTTCCGGCATCAAGGTGTTGGTCCTCGCCGTCATCATCGGCATCGGCTCGACACTCTTCGGCCAGTTCACCGCCGGCTTCGGCGGCGCGACCCCGACCATCGACGACGCCATGGCGATCGTGCTGGCAGCCCTTTCCCTTCTCGGCCTCGGCATCTTCGGCCCCGGCATCGCCACCGGCCTCGTCTCCGGCGGCCCGCAACTCAGTGCTGGCGCTGCCGTCGGGACTGGCCTCGCTGTCGGCGGTGCCGCGATCGCTGCCGGTGGTGCGACCATGCTCGCCGCGCGGGGGGGCGGTGCCACACTCTCGGGCGGTGCTGCACTTGCACGCGGCGGGGCCTCAGCCGCCGGCGCAGCATCGTCTGCCTATTCCCTCGGCTCCATGGGTGGGTCAGGCGCGGCGGGGGTCGCTTCCGGCCTTGGCGGTGTGGCGCGCGCCGCAGGCTCGGCTGCCATCTCGCCTTTGAAGCGCGCAGCCTCCCATGCCGCCGACAGCATGAAGTCCAGCTATTCCGATGGCGCAAGGGCCGGATTTGCGGCGTCCGGCGGCAGTTCGTCCATGGGCACGGTCGGGGGCGCCCCGTCGCCCGAGCAATCACCTCCTTCAGCCGCTGATGGTCCACCGGCCTGGGCGCAGCAGATGCGCCGCAGCCGGGCGATGAGCCACGGCGTCACCGCTGCCGCCCATGCCGTCCGGTCCGGCGACAGCCACGGTGGCGGCTCCTCAGTCAGCCTTTCCGAAAGTGACCGCACATGAACACCTTCAAACGACCGACGACCCATTACGGCAAGGTGCCGGAACCCGAAACGCCCTATCAGCGCGCCGCGCAAGTCTGGGACGACCGCATCGGCTCGGCCCGCGTGCAGGCGAGGAACTGGCGCTACATGGCGTTCGGTTCGCTGATCCTCTCGGTCGGGTTCGCCGGCGCTCTTGTCTGGCAATCTGCGCGCGGAACCGTCGTGCCCTGGGTCGTTCAAGTCGACAATCTCGGCCAGGCGCAGACCGTTGCCCCCGCTACCGCCGATTATCGGCCGACCGATCCGCAGATCGCATTCCATCTCGGCCGCTTCATCGAACAGGTCCGCTCGCTTCCGGCTGACCCGATCATTGTCCGTCAGAACTGGCTCAGGGCCTATGACTGGACCACGGATCGCGGCGCCGTGGCGCTCAACGACTACGCCCGCGCCAACGACCCGTTCACGCGCGTCGGCCGCCAGCAGGTCGCCGTCGAGGTGTCGAGCATCATCCGGGCGTCCCCGGACAGTTTCCGCGTAGCCTGGACCGAACGCCACTACGAAAACGGCCAGCTCTCCACCACCGAGCGATGGACCGCGATCCTCACCATCGTCATCCAGCCGCCGCGTGACGCCGAGCGCCTGCGCGCCAATCCCTTGGGAATCTATGTCAACGCAATCAACTGGTCGCGGGAGATGAGTCAATGATCCGCACGTCTTTGAGTGAACCCGCTTTTCCGGTTTTCCGTAAACTCGGTTTTCCGGCTTTGTTGCTTGCCGCGACCATGCTCGCTGGCTGCGCCACCAACCGGACACCGCAATTCAGCTACGACGCCGATGTCCCGCCTCTTCCGTCCGCGCAGGCTCCCATCACCGATGCACGCCCAAGGCCGCTGCATGTGCCGCCCACCTGGAATGTGGCGCGGGGCGGCGAGGCTGCCGGCACGGCCACCGGCCGCGTTGAGAACGCCAATGCCGCCGCCCGTGTCGAGCCGCGTCGCGAAGGCTATTACAATGCCATACAGATCTATCCCTGGTCGGAAGGTGCGCTCTACCAAGTCTATGCCGCCGTCGGACAGATCACCACCATCGCGCTGGAGCCGGGCGAGAACCTGACCGGCGCGGGACCGATCGCCGCCGGCGACACGGCCAGGTGGGTGATCGGCGACACAGAGAGCGGAAGCGGTCCGACGCGCCGAGTGCATGTGCTGGTGAAGCCAACCCGGCCGGACATCTCGACCAACCTCGTCATCACCACCGACCGGCGCATCTACATGATCGAACTTCGCGCCCGCGAAGCGCTCTATATGCCTGCCGTGGCATGGGCGTATCCGGCACCGCCGCCGGGCAGCCGAGCGACCGCGCCGTCGGTCCCCGTCATCCCGGCCGAGGCCGCGCGGAACTATCGCTACGCCTTGCAGCTGCAAGGCGACAGCCCGCCATGGCGTCCAGTCTCCGTCTTCGATGACGGCAGGCGCGTCTATGTCGTCTTCCCACGCGGCATCGTGCAGGGCGAGATGCCGCCCCTGTTCGTTCTCGGTTCCGACGGCGAACCGCAGATCGTCAATTCGCGCATCCACCAAAATGTCCTGATCGTCGACAGGCTGTTCGGCGCGGCGGAACTGCGCCTTGGCAGCGGTGACCGCCAGCAGGTGGTCAGAATCGTCCGTATCGAGCAGAGACAGGCCGCTACCCAGTCGGCCGACGCGACCACGGGAGGATCGCCTTCATGAGCGATACCAACACCGCCGCGCCCATGCGGTTGCGCGCCGAGCCGCCCCGCGTCACCCGCTTGTCCCGCAAGGTGCTGGCAGGCGTCGGCGCCGCCGCGCTTCTCGGCGTCGGGGGAGCGCTGATCTATGCGCTCCAGACCCGCGAGGCGGGGCCGGGAGGAGGCGAACTCTACTCAACCGAGAACCGTCCCACTGCGGATGGCCTCGCCGGTCTCCCGCGCGATTATACTGGCCCGATCCTGGGGCCGGCATTGCCGGGCGACCTTGGCCGGCCAATCCTCGATGCACAAAATCGGGGACAGCCGATCGTTCCGCCTGCCATCACAACCCCTGCCGTCGATCCCGAGGAGCAACGCCGCCTCGCGGAAGAAGAAGCCGCACGGTTGAGCAACGTATTTTTCCAGTCAGGCCCACGCACGGGAGGTCCGGCCGGAACAGCCATGCCCGGACTGGCTGGGCTCACAGGACAACCGGACGGAACGGCGGGCCAGAATCGCCATACCGCTTTCCTCAACGGGCCGGTGGACCGGCAGACCGTCGCTCCGGATCGCGTCGCACCGCCGGCCTCGCCCTACATCCTTCAAGCCGGAGCCGTGATCCCGGCCGCGCTCATCACCGGCATCCGTTCCGACCTTCCGGGCCAGATCACCGCACAGGTGACGGAGAACGTCTATGACAGCCCCACCGGCTCGCTGCTCCTGATCCCGCAGGGAACGCGCATCATCGGCCAATATGATGATGGCGTGACCTTCGGCCAGCGCAGGGTGCTC
Organism: Paracoccus sediminis; assembly: GCF_900188295.1. Taxonomy (GTDB): domain Bacteria; phylum Pseudomonadota; class Alphaproteobacteria; order Rhodobacterales; family Rhodobacteraceae; genus Paracoccus; species Paracoccus sediminis. Next base: position 19,009 of record NZ_FZNM01000021.1, on the reverse strand, counting down.
TTGGTGTGGAATCGCCTGATCCTGCCGGGCGGACGCTCCATCGTGCTTGAGCGCCTGCCGGGCGCGGACGCCAGCGGCTATGCCGGCCTTGAGGACGGGATCGACTACCACTGGTGGGATCTGATGAAAGCGGCTGGCCTCTCCACGCTGCTCGCGGTCGGCGCGGAGCTGGCGACCAGCGACGAGGACCGGCTTATCCGGGCCATCCGCGACGGCGCACAGGATACCGTCAATCAGGCGGGCCAACAGATCGTGCAACGTCAGTTGCAGGTTGCCCCCACGCTGACCATCCGGCCGGGCTTCCCGGTCAGGATCATCGTGACCCGCGACCTTGTATTCGAGCCGGCAGGAGGTTGATCATGACCAAGCTGAGACTCGGCCCGCTGCCCGACGACAAGCCCGTCAAGGTGACGGTGGAGCTGCCCGCGCCGCTTCACCGCGATCTGGTCGCCTATGCCGAGGTGCTGGCCCGCGAGAGCGGCCAGCCCGTCGCCGATCCCGTCAGGCTCATTGTGCCGATGCTGGAGCGATTTATTGCGACAGATCGCGGCTTCGCAAAAGCACGTCGCTCGCCCCAATCTGCGAAGCCGCTTGCTTGAGCCTCATAGCCTTGGCAGACGCCGCCTTTGCCATGGAGAGCAACCTGCGGAACGCGGGATTGTCGTTCGCCGGGGACCAGACCGCCGAAAATGGAAGCACCTCGGCGGCGATGGGTCGGTATGTGATGCCTGGAAGCGCGGCCACCGTCATGGCCTCGCTCACTAGCGTCAGACCCTGGCCGATCGCCACCAGCGGCAGCAGGTTATCCCGACCGACCGATTGAACCTGGATCTCGGGATGCCGGCCGAGGTCCGCCAACTCCCGCACCAGATGGTCATGGATCTCCTGGCCCGGCGCGGCTTCGCTGACGATGAAGGGCTCATCGGCGAGATCTCCCCACATCACCTCGTCCAAAGCCGCCAGGGGGTGGAGATCGGGCAGCACAACGAAAACCCGCTCGGACCACAGAGGCGCCCGGTCGCATCCAGGCCATTCCCGGTCGCCGGTCAGGAAGGCGACGTCGAGGCGGAACTGGCGGATGGCCGCGACGTGTTCGGCAGGATCGCCGTCGATCAGTTCGATCCTGACGTCTTTATGAGACCGACCATAGCTTGCCAGCAGCTTTGTCAAAAAGCCCGAAGCGATGGACGAATAGATGCCGATCCGCACTCGTCCCTGCTCGGATCGTCCTGCGGCGGCAACTTCGTGAGCGCCTTCGTCTATCGTCTTGATAGCCCGACGCGCGCGATGAAGGAAACGCTGCCCCGCAAAGGTCTGCGACACGCCCCATGCGTGCCGGTGAAAAAGGGACGCGCCCATCCTGTCTTCGAGATCGGCGATGCAACGGCTGATTGCCGATTGCGATAGTCCTAACGAACTCCCTGCCTTTCGGAAGCTGCCATGTTCGGCAGCGGCTATGAAGTAGCGAAGGTGACGAAGCTCGATGGAGTCAGGGAACTTGGCGGTCTCCTTCATCCGAGGGCCGCCGTCCGGATCATATGCTCTCGGACCATAGGCAAGCCAACTGTCCCTCTCCGATTGTCGAGCATTCACGCGATGACGAGACGTATCGCGCGTAGCGGGTCATAGCCAGATCATACAACATTTGAACACATAAACAACTGTTCAATATTTGTATGAAAGAGGAAGATAATCGAGAGAGGCGATGCCACCGCCAGGTCAAGATGCCGAAGTCTCAAAACGAGCCCGTGGCGCTTGAGGATTGCGGTCGTGGCATGACGGATGCTTGCGGCTTACAACGGTGGCAAGGTCAAGCAGAAAGTTTTCTGAATTTTGCCCCTTGACCTTCCAACGGTGGAAAGCCCCATTTTCCAGAGGACTCAAATCAAGGAGCCCTCCATGTATCTCTTCACCGTTCCCAACATGACATGCGGCGGTTGCGCCAAGTCGGTAACCAAGGCGCTGCAAATCGTCGATGCCGCCGCGAAGATCGAGACTGATCCGCCCAAGCGTGAGGTCCGTGTTGAATCATCCGCGACCGAGGCGGACCTGCGTGCCGTTCTCACCGAGGCGGGCTATCCGGCCGAAGGCGCCCCGGCAGCCGCCTGATGCTACCTCCTGCCCACTGATCATGAGCGTCAAGCTGCTCCCGTAGGTGTCCCCCGGTTCATTGCAGTGTCAAAATGGGCAGTCCTCGGGCTGCCCATTTTGATTTCTAGGATCAGCCAGATCTTCAACGTCGAAGGCGTCGGCATTGCCCTGTGCGCCGTCACGACCCGTCGGTCCTAGAGGCTTCGGGCAGATGGCAAAAAAATTCGCACGGCTGGTTGACAAGCATACACTTGAACAACTATTCAAGTGTTGACTTGATGCAACCGGAAACGAGCAATGGCAAACTCATCACACTCCCACAGCGACCATGACGGTCACGACCACTCCAAGCACGACCATAACCACGGCGGCGGCCACGATCATGGTCACGATCACGATCATGACCACTCGCATGTCCCGACAGTCACGAAGGACAACGAGCGCAAAATCCTCATTTCCTTTTTCATCATCTTCACCTTCATGATCGTGGAGGCCGTCGGCGGCGTGATCTCGGGCTCGCTCGCGCTGCTTGCCGATGCCGGCCACATGCTGACCGACGCAATCGCGCTCGGCCTCGCCTATGTCGCCTTCCGCCTCGGTCGGCGGGCCGCGGACGGCCAGCGCACCTTCGGCTATGCCCGCTTCGAGGTGATCGCCGGCCTGGTCAACGCTCTTACGTTGTTCGGCATCGTCGGCTTTATCGTCTATGAGGCTATCGAACGGTTCCAGGAGCCCCAGCCGGTCCTCGCTGGTTCGATGTTCGTCGTAGCCATCATCGGCATGCTCGTGAACCTCTTCGTGCTTTGGTATCTGACGCGCGGAGATTCCGAACACGTCAACGTCAAGGGCGCTGTCCTGCACGTCATGGGCGACCTGCTCGGCTCGGTGGGTGCGATCGTCGCCGCTGTCGTCATCTGGTATACGGGTTGGACTCCTATCGACCCCATCCTGTCGGTATTCGTGTCTCTGCTGATCCTGCGCAGTGCATGGAGCCTGCTCAAGAACACTCTGCATATCCTGCTCGAAGGCGCACCTGACAACGCCGGCGCCGACAAGATCTCCGAGCATCTTCTCAAGACTGTTCCTGGTATCCAGAGCGTCAACCATATCCATGTCTGGTCGCTGACCTCCGGTCGTGTGCTGGCGACGCTTCAGGTGCAGCCGATGGAAGGCGTCGATGTTCGCAGCGTCATGAAACAGGTCGAGGCCGAACTGAAAACGAAGTTCAAAATCGAACACCCGACGATCGGCATCGACTGGGACGGAGTAGCCAGTTGCACCTTGGAGGAGCCGAACACCGCGGCGCTATCCCATGCGGGTCATTCGCACTGATCGGTCGCGCCTGATGGTTCACTCAGTTGATCGGGAAGGTTCGACATGAATATCGCAGAAGCCCCTTCGTCCCAAGAGTTGAACTTTCTCGCTGAAACCTTCCGCCTGCTGGGTGATCCCAGCAGGCTGAAGATTCTCCTGCACTGCGAAGACGGTCCGAAATCCGTGACCGATATTTCCGAGGCGCTGGAGCTTTCGCAGTCGCTCGTCAGCCATCACCTGCGTCTTCTTCGTGGCGCGCGCCTGGTGACCCGTGTTCGCCACTCGAAGCAAATGTTCTACGAGGTCACCGACAGGCATGTCGGTGACGTTCTGCTCGACATGCTCTCGCATGCGCGTGAGGAAAGGGAAGGCGACCCAAAACGCGACATCATCGGTCCTCGTTCTTGAGCAGCCCTTCGCTGGCCTGTGACACTAAATGTCGATCTTGGTAGTTCTCAATCGCAAAGCGTTGGCAATGACGCTGACCGAAGAGAGCGCCATGGCCAGTGCGGCAAGCGCCGGTGACAACAGCAGCCCCATCACGGGATACAGTAACCCGGCCGCCACCGGCACGCCTGCCGAGTTGTAGAAGAATGCGAAGAACAGGTTCTGCCGGATATTGCGCATTGTCGCTCCCGACAGGCGACGCGCCTTCACGATCCCCAATAGGTCACCGCCTAGCAGCGTGACTCCCGCGGATTCCATGGCGACATCCGTTCCTCCGCCCATCGCTATGCCGACATCGGCAGCCGCAAGCGCTGGGGCGTCATTCACCCCATCGCCCGCCATGGCGACGATACGGCCTTCCTTGCGAAGACGTGTAACAACCTCGCTCTTGCGTTCTGGAAGCACCTCGGCCTCCACATCGGCGATGCCCAGCTCTTTTGCCACCGCCTGAGCCGTGAGCTTATTGTCACCAGTCATCATGACCACGCGGATGCCGTCCTTTCGGAGGGCTTCCAGCGCTGCCGGCGTAGTGGATCGTATGGGATCGGCCACGCCGATGGCGCCGACGGGCCGGCCGTCGATGGCGACCAAGACGGCGGTGGCCCCGCGTGAGCGAATGACGTCCGCCTCGATCGCCGCTGCGCCCGGCTGAACGCCTTCCAGCTCCAAAAACTTGGCGCTACCGATCAGCACGCGCTGACCGGCGACGGTTCCCAAGACTCCCCGACCGACAGGAGAGTCGACGTCCGAGGGTTCCGACAGTGCGAGCTGCTTCTCCACCGCGGCACGGACAATAGCCTGTGCAATCGGATGTTCGCTCGCACGTTCAAGGCTCGCCGCGGCTTGAAGAAGTTCCGTCTCGCTCCGCCCATCGACCGGAACGATGGCCGTGACGGCCGGTTTCCCCTCCGTAAGCGTGCCGGTCTTGTCGACCACGAGGGTATCGATCTTCTCCAGCCTTTCGAGCGCCTCGGCGTTCTTGATCAGCAATCCGAGATTGGCGCCTTTGCCGACGCCAACCATGATCGACATCGGCGTTGCAAGGCCAAGGGCGCATGGGCAGGCGATGATGAGAACAGAAACAGCCGCAATCAGGCCGTAACTCAACCGGGGTTCCGGGCCAAAAAGGGTCCAGGCCACAAAAGCGATCAAGGCGATAACGATGACCAGTGGAACGAACCAGCCGGACACCTGGTCTGCTAAGCGCTGGATCGGGGCGCGGGACCGCTGCGCCTGCGCCACCATCTGGACGATCTGCGAAAGCATGGTATCGCGACCAATGCGAGCCGCATCCATGACCAGAGCGCCAGATTGATTGATGGTCCCTGCGATGAGCTTTGCACCCGGCTCTTTCGTGACCGGCATCGATTCGCCGGTAATCATCGATTCATCGACGGCCGAACGCCCCTCCAGCACCGTCCCGTCCACCGGAACTTTCTCGCCCATGCGAACACGAAGCTTGTCGCCGACGGCAATATGCTCGACCGCCACCTCCTCGTCGGTGCCATCTGGCCGGATACGTCGGGCTGTCTTCGGAGCCAGGTCAAGAAGCGCGCGTATCGCGCCCGAGGTCTGTTCGCGCGCGCGTAGCTCCAGCACTTGGCCGAGCAGCGCCAGCACCGTGATCACCGCGGCCGCCTCGAAGTAAACCGCAACGGTGTCTCCCATCATCCGCGCCGTTTCCGGGAACAGGTCGGGGGCGAGCGTTGCCACCACGGAGTAAATCCAGGCAACGCCTACGCCCATCGCGATGAGCGTGAACATATTGAGCGATCGGTTCACCACGGACGCCCAGCCGCGCTGAAAGAACGGCCAGCCTGCCCACAGCACCACCGGCGTCGCCAGTATGAGTTGCAGCCAGTTGTTGATCTGGCCAGGAATGTAACGATGCAGGCCGAAAAGTTCGCTGCCCATCCCAAGGAAGACCACCGGAACAGAAAGGGCGGCACCCACCCAGAACCGTCGAGTCATGTTGACCAGTTCCGCACTGGGTCCGGTTTCGGCCGTCGGCATTTCGGGTTCCAGCGCCATCCCGCAGATCGGGCATGATCCTGGACCGACCTGACGGATCTGGGGGTGCATCGGACAGGTAAAGATCGTGCCCTCCGGCACTACCGCTGCCTGGGTCGGTTCCGATGGTCCAACATATTTGCCCGGATCGGCCATGAACTTGGTCTGGCAGTTCTCGGAGCAGAAATAATACGTCGCGCCCTGGTATTGGGCTCGGTGCTTAGCCGTTGTGGGGTCCACGGACATCCCACAAACGGGGTCCTTCACAGTATCGCTTGCCTCCGCAGTCGCGGTGTGATGGCCCGATCCGCCACCGTGCCCCTTGTTATGGGCATGGGCGGCGCCTTGATGATGGTTATGGTCGTGAACCATAGTAAGCCTCCGCTTCCCTTATCTCCCCGCATGCAGGTTGCCACCGCATGCGAACCAAGCCCCGACTAATCGTTCAGCCGGCCAGCAATCGCCTGCATTTGCTCGATCTCGCGACGCTGGGCGACCTCAATCTCTTCACACAACGCCAGAAGCTCGGCGTCCGACAGGTTGGCCTCTCTGCACATCAAGATGGCTCCCGAGTGATGCGGAATCATCGAGTCGATAAACTGGCGGTCATCGATCATGGCTTGGGATCGAGTCGCCCAAAATGATCCCAGGGTAAGGACGACAAAAAGCACATAGAGGACAATATTCACGCTGCGGTTCGGAAACATGCCCGGCATCGTCGCCAGCATGAAGATGCCCATCGGCGCCCACATGGTTATCGCCATGTAAAGCATGTTCAGATTGTTCCGGAAGTCGCCCCAGCCGTCGATCATCGAAAACATCACGACATACATCACGATGAGGCCGAGGATCATGTTGATCCAGAACATCAGATAGGGACGGCCATGGGAGCCGTGGCTATTCCCCGAATGCCCGCCATGAGCCGTGTGGTCGCTCGCCATTTGATCGTCCTTTCGCGGTTGTCAGTGTCCAATGCCCATCGGCTTGAAGATCATCCAGACCGCCATGCCGATCATCATGAGGTTCTCGGTGAGCGACACGAAGCCGAGCGGCACGTTGCTGTCGCCACCGACGCAGGCGCATTTCAGCTCGCGCCTGTCGATATAGACCGCCTTGAACACCGAGACCGCGCCGATGCCGCCGATGAACAGCGCGACGGGGATCGACACCCACATCAGGGCACCGGAGATCATCAGGACGCCGGCGAGCGCCTCCGCGAAGGGATAGATGTAGGCATATCGGACCCATCGCTGCGCCAGAAGGTCGTAGTTCAGGAACATGGTCGCGAAGCCTTCCACGTCCTTCAGTTTCTGAAGGGCAAGAAGGCACATCGCGATGGCGATGAGCCATTCGGCGGCTTGGACCGTCGCGAGGTTCCCGAACGCCGCCCAACTCGCGGCCAAAGCCATTAGGGCAGCCATCGCGAACAGCGCGATCACCGGCTTGTAGGTAACGGCATCCTTGTCCTCGACCTTGCCGCCGAAGAACCGGACGAGATCATCGTAACCGCCGATCCGCTTGCCGCCTATGAAGGTCTGCGGCGTCGATTGAACATCATGCTTTGCCTTGAAGGCGTCCGTCTCCGCGCGGGTCGTCAGATGGTGATCGTCGACCTCGTAGCCTTCCCGCTTGAGCAGATCGAGCGCTTTCAACCCGTAGGGGCAGGTATGGTTTTCCATCACCATTCTATGAAGTTCGGCGCGTTTGGCTGCATGGGTCGCCATAGTCTGATCCCTTCGATCTAAAGTTTCGCTTTCGCGAACACCTCCACCAGTTCATTGAACTTGGCGCGCTGAAGGTCTGCATCGCCCGATGCGATCGCCTCCTCGACGCAGCAGGCGGCATGCGATCGCAACACCTGGTTCTCCACCTTGGAGAGCGCGGCTTTAACCGCGTGGATCTGGTTGAGAATGTCGATGCAGTATCGCTCGTCCTCGACCATCTGGCCGACACCGCGAACCTGCCCGGCGATCCGGTTGAGCGACGCGATGATCTGCTTGGAATTTTTGTTGCACATCCAGCTACCCCTACCCGGTATGGGTATATATACGTTAGAGCAAAAGTTTGGTTCCCGCAAAACCCAAGAGTTTTGCCGGCATGTCAACGTCGAAGCAAATAATCGTGGGAGGTCCAATGGACGATACGGTAACTGTCCGGCGCAACATCACCGTCCTTACTGCCGCGCAGGCGCTCGGAGGATCGAGCGCGCCGATCGTCATGTCGCTCGGCGGCCTGGTCGGCCAGCAGCTTGCCGACAACCCCGCATGGGTGACGCTGCCGGTCAGTCTCTTCGGTCTCGGCCTCGCAATCGGCACGCTGCCCGCCGCCTTCGTCATGCGCGCCTGGGGGCGCCGTGGCGGTTATCTGTTCGGCGCGTTGTTCGGCCTCGCAGCGGGACTCATCGCGGCGTTTGGCATCTTCGTATCGTCGTTCCTACTGTTCTGCGTCGGCTGCTTTACCGCCGGTCTCTACGGTTCCTACGTCCAAAGCTATCGCTTCGCTGCCGCCGATGCTGCCGAAGGCGCTTTGAAGGCACGAGCAATCTCCTGGGTGATGGTCGGTGGGCTGATCGCGGCTGTAATCGGTCCGCAGCTCGTCATCTGGACACGCGATTCCTTCCCCGGCACCCCCTATGTCGGCAGCTTCCTCAGCCAGGCGGCGCTTCCGTTGTTGTCGATCCCGATTCTGTTGATGCTGCGCACGCCGCAATCCGCTTCGCAATCCGCGTCGGAAAGCTCCGGCCGTTCCCTGATCCAGATCCTGATGATGCCCCGCTACATGCTTGCCGTCGCGGCCGGCGTCGTCTCCTACGGCCTCATGGCTTTCGTCATGACGGCCGCACCGATCGCGATGGTCAATACCGGCCATTCGGTCGACAGCGCAGCACTCGGAATCCAGTGGCATCTACTGGCGATGTTCGCGCCGAGCTTCGTCACCGGCCGCCTCATGACACGCTTCGGCAAGGAGCGTGTGACGGCGGCGGGGATGCTGCTCATCGCCGTCTCGGCCATCGTCGCGCTGGCCGGGCTTGAGCTAATCAATTTCTGGGGGTCTCTGGCCATCATGGGCATCGGCTGGAATTTCAGCTTCATCGGAGCGACGGCGATGGTCACAGACTGCCATACGCCGGGCGAGCGCGCCAAGGCGCAGGGCGCAAACGACTTCATGGTCTTCGGCACGACCGCCGCCGTCTCGTTTCTGGCAGGCAGCGTCCTGCACAACTCGGGCTGGGCGGCAATCAACTGGCTATTGTTTCCGCCGGTCGCCTTGATCCTCGTGCCGTTGCTCTGGCAAGCGGCACGCAAACCGCAAGCCTGAAACGCAATGTCCCCGCCATTTTGGCGGGGACGCACCGGGTCAGGTCCTCGCTCTGCGCCCTCGCAGCCGAAAGGCTGCTTGGGCATGCGGTTATTGCAGCGAGCGATTGACCGCGCCGGACCGAGGCCGGATCGAAAGATCTTCATCGTCCTGATCGGTCTCAAGGCGCTGTAGGATCGGGCAATGCGGCCGATGATCCCCTTGGCAGGCGTTCACCAGCATGGTGAGCGTGTGGGCCATGTCCTGCATATCCGCGATCTTCCTCTCCAGCGCGTCGATATGGCCCTGCGCCAAGCGCTTCACTTCTGCGCTCTGTCGCGTCTCGTCGCGCCAGAGGTTGAGCAGGTCGCCGATCTCGGCCACCGAAAAACCGAGGTCGCGCGCGCGGCGGATGAAGCGCAGCATGTGGACATCGGTAGCCGAATAATCGCGGTAGCCGGAGTCCTTCCGATCAGCAGCCGGGATGAGACCTGTCTGCTCGTAGTAGCGGATCATCTTGGCCGAAACGCCCGATGCCTTTGCTGCCTGTCCGATGTTCATGAACAATCTCCCATATGTAAGGACAGCCGACCCTAAATATAGGATCGGCTGTCTGGTTTCATCAGCCCTGGACCTTGAAGGTCTTGAGCCGGAGCGCATTGCCGAGGACGAAGACGCTCGACAGGGCCATGGCGCCGGCGGCAAAGACCGGCGACAAGAGGATGCCGTAGGCCGGATAGAGCGCACCCGCGGCGACCGGGATCAGGGCCGTGTTGTAGGCGAAGGCCCAGAACAGGTTCTGCCGGATATTGCCGATCGTCGCCTTGGACAGCGCGATGGCGTTCGGCACCCCGGTCAGGCTGCCCGACATCAGCACCACGTCCGCCGCCTCGATGGCGATGTCCGTGCCCGTGCCGATGGCGAGACCCACATCCGCCTCGGCCAGCGCCGGAGCGTCGTTGATGCCGTCGCCGACGAAGGCGACCTTGCCATGCTCGGCCTTGAGCCGGCGGATCGAGTCGACCTTGCCGTCCGGCAGCACCTCCGCCACCACCTCGTCGATGCCCAGGCGAGCCGCGATGGCCTTGGCCGTGCGCTTGTTGTCGCCGGTGATCATCGCGACCTTCAGGCCGAGGTCGTGCAGCGCCTTGATCGCCGCCGGCGTCGTCTCCTTGATCGGGTCGGCCACGGCGATGATCGTCGCCAGCTTGCCGTCGATCGCCGCATAGAGCGGCGACTTGCCCTCGTTGCCCAGACGTTCGGCAACCTGGGCGAAGCCCGCCACGTCATGGCCAAGCTCGACCATGTAGCGATCCGCGCCGATCTCGATGCGCTTGCCGTCGACCACGGCCTTCACGCCGAAGCCGGTCACCGACTCGAAGTCCGACACGGCGGGCAGTGCAATGCCTTCCGCCTCGGCCGCATCCACGATGGCGCGGGCAATCGGGTGTTCCGACTTGGCTTCGACGGCTGCGACCAGGCCCAGCACCGTCGTCCGGTCGAAGCCGGCGGCCAGTTCGAGGTCGGTCAGCGCCGGCTTGCCTTCGGTCAGCGTGCCGGTCTTGTCGACGGCCACCACCTTGGCATCCTTCAGCAGTTGCAACGCTTCACCCTTGCGGAACAGCACGCCCAGCTCCGCGCCCCGGCCGGTGCCGACCATGATCGAGGTCGGCGTTGCCAGACCCATGGCGCAGGGGCAGGCGATGATCAGCACGGCGACGGCATTGACCAGCGCGAAGGTCAACGCAGGCGACGGGCCGAAATAGAGCCATGCAGCGAAGGTGAGGGCGGCGACGGCGAAGACCGCCGGCACGAAATACATCGTCACCTTGTCGACCAGCGCCTGGATCGGCAGCTTCGACCCTTGTGCTTCCTCGACCATGCGGATGATCTGCGACAGCACCGTGTTGCCGCCGACCGCCGTGGCCCGGATCGCGAAGGCGCCCTTCTGGTTCACGGTTCCGGCCACGACCTCGCTGCCGCTCGTCTTGGACACCGGGATCGGTTCGCCGGTGATCATCGACTCGTCGACATAGCTTTCGCCCTCGATGACTTCACCATCGACCGGGATACGGTCGCCGGGGCGGACCTCCACGATGTCGCCGGACAGCACCGAATCGATCGGCAGATCGACCGTCTTGCCGTCGCGGCGGACACGCGCGGTCTTGGCCTGAAGTCCGACCAGCCGCTTGATCGCTTCCGAAGTGCGCCCCTTGGCGCGGGCCTCGAGCAACCGGCCGAGCAGGATCAGGGTGACGATAACCGCGGCGGCTTCATAATAGACGTTCACCGTCCCAGCGGGCAGGAAGCCCGGCGCGAAGGTCGCCACCAGCGAATAGAGGTAGGCGGCCAGCGAGCCGACGGCGACCAGCGAGTTCATGTCGGGAGCCAGCCGCCAGAGCGCCGGGAGGCCCTTGTCGTAGAAGCGGATGCCGGGCACGAACAGCACCAGCGTCGTCAGCACGAACTGAAGATACCAACTGTTCTGCATGCCGATGGTCGCGGCGATCATGTCGTGCGCGCCCGGAATGAGGTGCGACCCCATCTCCAGGATGAAGACCGGCGCGGTCAGAACCGCCGCGATGGTGAAATCGCGGGTCAGCTCACGGCGTTCGGCTTCCTTCTTCTCGGCGCGGTCATCGACCTCGGCCTGGCCCGCCCCGGTCGCCGCCGCGATCACCTTGGCCTCGTAGCCCGCGTTCGCGATTGCCGCGACGATGGCCGCAGCATCGGCGGTTCCCTGGACGGTGGCCTTCTCGGTGGCGAGGTTGACGACGGCGTTGGTGACGCCCGGCACGGCCTTGAGCGCCTTTTCGACACGTCCCACGCAGGAGGCGCAGGTCATGCCCTCGATCGCGACCTCAAGCGAAGCCGCCGCCGGCGCGGTGAAACTTGCCGAAACCGCGTAGCCTGCGTCCTCCACGGCCTTCACGACGACCGCTCGGTCCACCGGGCCGCTCGTCGTGATGCTGGCTTTCTCGGTAGCGAGGTTGACCACGGCATTGGCAACGCCGGGGATGGCCTTGAGGGCCTTTTCCACCCGCCCCACACAAGAAGCGCAGGTCATGCCTTCGATCGGCACTTCAAGGAGGGCAGCTTTCGGCGCACTGAAGCTGGCCGGCACTTCATAGCCAGCATTTTCGACCGCCTTGACGAGCGCTATGCGATCAACCGTGTCGTTCGTCGTGATGCTGGCCTTCTCGGTCGCCAGATTGACGACCGCGTTGGCGACGCCGGGGACGGCCTTCAGGGCTCTCTCGACACGGCCGACGCAGGATGCGCAGGTCATGCCCTCGATAGGCAGGGAAATTGCTGCATTCATCTTGTCCGCAGCTCGAACAGGGGCATCCATTGCCGCCTCCTTTCTAAGTCAGAATTCGAGTTCGGACACTGATATGCTCCTTCCAACGATGGGAAGGTCAAGGGTAAAAATTCCTTTTCGTTTCCTCTTGACCTTACCATCGTTGGAAACCCCAACTTGAGGACCATGAGAACCGAACCCAAAGGAGAAAGCTCATGGAACTCAAGATCGAAGGCATGACCTGCGGCGGTTGCGCCAAGTCCGTCACCAAGGCGATCCAGTCGGTCGATCCGACCGCCAAGATCGATACCAACCCCGCCCAGCGGATGGTCAAGGTCGAGACGACCGCAACCCCGGCAGCCCTTCGGCAGGTTCTCGAAGAGGCTGGCTATCCGGCGACCGTGAAGTGAACAGGAGCAAGATCATGCACAAGCTGACCCCGATTTTCATTGGCGGCGCACTCGCCATCAGCGCCGGCCTCGCCATCGCACAAAGCCAACTGAACACGGATACCACCATGCAAGGCCACGACATGCCGGGGCATTCGATGCCGGCCTCCGACAACCCATCCACGCAGGCTTACATCGAAGCCAATAACCGTATGCACGCCGACATGACAGTCGACTTCACCGGCGACGCCGACATCGACTTCATGCGCGGCATGATCCCGCACCACCAGGGCGCGATCGACATGGCGCGGATCGTGCTGCAATACGGCACTGACCCCGAGGTCCGCAAACTCGCCGAGGAGGTGATCTCGGCCCAAGAAGGTGAGATCGCTATGATGCGGGAATGGCTCGCCGCGCGCGGCCAGTGATTTTGATATGTAGGAACCGCCGCGGTGCGTCAGCAATGATGCGCGGCGGCGGTTGCGACATATAAGATTCATCCAGCCAAGGATGCGCGGAATGTTGTCTGACAAGGAGTTTTGACGCCGATGCGTCGTCTGTTCATCGCAGTGCTGATGATCTTCTCCTTCGTCACGGTGGCGTTGGCTGTGCCGGCGCACGGCGCCCGCATGGCCACCGTCTCCCAAACGATCGCCTCAAAACACGAAGCGCCGCATCGCACCGCATACTCCTCTCCCGAGGCATGTCAGGAAGATCGAATCTGTTCCGGAAGCGATGGCTTCTGCTACTTCGTATGCTCTGGCATGGGCTCTTGGTTCGTGTCTGACCAGCCCGGAAATGCGATTCAGCCTACCTCGGCGCGTTGGGCACTACCGGAGACGACGAACCTCGCCGGTCTCAGCCCCGAACGGAATGAACGCCCTCCCAATCCCAGTCTCGCTGAAAACCAGTGGCTGCATAAGCGCACGCCGATCTGAACTCAGAGGGAGCATAGTTCTCCCAGGAGACCGAAAATGACACTTATTTCACGACGCGGCTTTCTTGCCGCAAGCGCTGCCACGTTGTCCACAGCAGCTCTACCGCGCTTTGCCATGGCGCAAAACGCCATATCGCTCAGCGCCGCGACACGGGTGCTGGACGTCAATGGACGCGCCGCCACAGTCTTCGGCTTGGAAGGCCCGAGTGGACAGGGATTGGTTCTCAATCCAGGCCAACGCTTTCGCGCCAGTCTTACCAATCGCCTGGATGTTCCGACCCTCATCCATTGGCATGGCCAGATCCCGCCCAACGAGCAGGATGGCGTCCCGGATCTGCCACAGCCGATGCTGCAACCCGACGAAACGCGCTCCTATGACTACGAGCCGCTCCCCGGCACATACTGGATGCACGCGCACATCCCGCTCCAGGAGATGAACCTGCTCGCCGCGCCGCTGATCGTGCGCAGCGCCGAAGACGTGGCGGCCGACCGCCAGGAAGTCGTGATGTTTCTCCATGACTTCTCGTTCAAGGCGCCCGAAGAGGTCATGCAGGAGATCACCGGCGGGCACGGCGGCGGCCACGATATGAGCGCCATGGGAGGCCACGCCGCCCCCGGCGCCTCGATGGACCATTCAGGCATGCAGATGGATATGTCCTCGATGCAGGGCATGGCCATGGATCTGAATGACTACAATTGGGACGCCTACCTGACCAACGACCGCACCTTGTCCGACCCGGAGATCATCATGGTCGAGAAGGGCGGACGGGTAAAGCTGCGGGTGATCAACGGCGCCTCGGCCACTGTTTTCTGGATCGATACGGGTGGGCTGTCTGCGAGACTCGTGGCAGTCGACGGCCATGCCATCGCGGGCCTCGAAGGCAGTCGTTTCGGTATCGCCATGGGCCAACGCCTCGATCTGGATCTGGAGCTTGCCGGTGAAGGGGCGTGGCCCGTGCTTGCGTCGCGCGAGGGGTCGAAGGAGCGCACGGGGTTGATCCTCGCCACGCCCGGCGCGACCATTGAGAAGATCCCGGCGCTTGGCGAAGCGGATGCGCCTGCGTTCGACATCGACCTGTCGCAAGAGCTGAAGCTGCGCGCCTCGGACGGCCTTCCCTCGCGTGCGCCACAGCGCAGCCACATGGTTATGCTGGGCGGCTCGATGCAGCCCTATGTCTGGACCATCGACGGCAAGGTCTGGGGAGATCACAAGCCCCTCCTTGCAAAGACGGGCGAGCGGGTCGAGATCATGTTTCACAATATGTCGATGATGGGGCATCCGATGCATCTGCACGGCCATGTCTTCCAGGTCGTGGACATCAACGGCAAGCGCTTCGATGGGGCACGGCGCGACACCGTTTATGTTCCTCCGATGGCCATGGTGACCGTCGCGCTCGACGCCGGAGAGGCGGCGCGCTGGATGCTGCACTGCCATCATATGCCGCATCTCCAGACCGGCATGATGACCGAGCTCAGCATATCCGCCTGAAATGAATGAAAAAAGCCTGCGCCGCGATTCCTCGCAGCGCAGGCTCTCGCCTGATTTCATTGAACGAGGCGACTAGCCTTCCTGCCCTTCGGGCGTGAAGAAAACGTCGGCGTGCATGTCCTCGGGTCGCAGCCCGCGCGCAAATGCCATTGCCATCGCCGCATCAACCATCGGGGGCGGGCCTGCGACATAGGCTTTCCACCCGTCGAAGTCCGCGAGATCCTCGGCCACCGCGTCGGTCACGAACCCGTGCCGATGGGGGGCTACCTGTGTATCGGACAAGACAGCCGTAAAGCTGAGATTGTTGTGGCGGTCCGCCAGGGTCTCGAAATGCTCGACGAGATAGAGATCACGCGCGCCGCGTGCGCCGAAGTAGACATGGATCGGCTGCTTCATGCCGTGCGCAAGGGCTGTTTCCACGATCGACTTGATCGGCGCCAGACCGGAACCGCCGGCGATGCACAGGATCGGGCCGGAATGATGCTGGCGCAGATAGGAGGAGCCTAGTGGAAATTCGAGCGTCAGCTTGTCACCGGCCTTCAGTGCCTCATGGACGTGCTGCGAGGTGACGCCGCCCGGAACCTTGCGAATGTGAAATTCGAGGCTGTCGTCGCCGTGACGATTGGCCATGGAGTAGCTGCGCGCGGGCACACCATCGAATCCGACCTGGGCATACTGTCCGGCCGTGAAGAGCAACGGGGAGCCATCCACAGGCGAGATTCGCACCAGTTTGATGTCGTGGGTAAGGTCATCGAGGCCGGACACGATGGCCTCCACCCGTCGAGGAGCCTCAACCGCATCATCGTCATCGCTGCCAAGCCAGGCGACAGCCGCATCGGTCTGCGGCACCGCGCGGCATGCCAGGATCAGGCCGTCGGCCTTCTCTTCCTCGCTGAGGGCGAAGCGAGAATGCTGGAGCAGTTCCACCTCGCCCTCGATCAGACGTGACTTGCACGAGCCGCAGCGGCCGGAACGGCAGCCGTGGGGATAAGGTATGCCTGCGGCAAGTGCTGCGTCGAGGATGGTTTGTCCCTCCTGGACCTCCAGACTGACCCGTGCCTGCCGAATATCAACGAACCTGGTCGTCATCATGCACTCCCGGTCAAACCTAGAGCCTTGACGAGTCCCGGCTTCTGGCTTGGGAAGGTTCCGTAGAAAACTTCCGACCCTACGATTGTAATAGGAGCGACCCTGACACCCGTGCGTGCCTTTGCCTCCTCGGCGATCTTGGGGTCGGTCAGGTCACGCTCCTCATAGGCGAGACCCTGCTGGGCCAGCCAACGCTTGAGTGCATGGCAGTCCGGGCAGGTCGGCGTCGTATAGATGAGGATGTGTGGCGTGTTGGCTTCTGGCATGTCCTTGCCCTTCTTGCTTTAGACGTGGATTGGCTTCCGGCAGACCGTCAAACGGCCTCCCGGAAGAGTGGATTGCCGTCAGCGTGCGGCTTCCAGCGCTTGTAAAGTCAAGGCTGTTCTTGCTCCGGGGTCGAAATTTCCGAAGCGCAGGACGACATCAGCAGATGAAGACTGACGTGGTGCCGGCTACGATCGCTCCGACTCGCTGATCGGGAAGTATCGGGCCTGTTGCGCATTGAGATCGCGCAGCCTTCCGGTAGATTGGACGAGACAAATCGACGTGGCCGACACGTTGCCATCAAACGGGCGTGAACCGCCTCAAGACACAGGTGAAAATCGCTGATGACTGCCGGTAAACCGAAACTACGGGTCGAAAAGCAGGCCGAGGCCGCAACCCCGAGCGCAACAGAGACACGCAGCCACCTCGACCATTCCTCGCTCTCGCAGAACGAGGTGACGATCCTGGCGGAAACCTTCCGGCTTCTCGGCGATCCTTCACGGCTGAAAATCCTCCTGAGCTGCATGCCCGGTCCGATTTCGGTCGGCGAGATCGCGGAGAAAATCGACCTGTCCCTATCCCTGGTCAGCCATCATCTGCGCCTGCTGCGCGGTGCCCGTCTCGTCAAGGGCGAGCGCCAGGCCAAGCAGATCTTTTACGAGATCGCCGACGAGCATGTCCGTCAGGTTCTCCACGACATGGCGACGCACATCTCCGAGGATCACGCCGAGGAGTGATCTGAAACCGCGAAAGCCGATACTATCAACATACGCTTGAATAGTTGTTCAATCGTGGTATTGACTCCTTTCGTGGCCATGCGGGGCCTGCGCACGCGCCCACCGCGTGGTGAGAAAGGAGATCGGAATGACAACGGGACTTTCAGCACCTAGCGGCGGTGAGCGCTTGGGCTTTCGCGTCGAGGGCATGGATTGCGCAAGTTGCGTCGGCAAGATCGAGACTGCACTGAACCGTCTGGGAGGCATCACTGACGTTACCGTCAATTTTGCCACCGAGACGCTGCAGCTTTCCCGCGATACGGCCAGCACAACGACGTCGAACGACATCGCCAGGAAGATCCGCGCGCTCGGCTTCGATGTGACCGAGCTACCGCCCGCCGTCATTCCATCGACGCCCGCCCGGCATTCCGAAGCGCACAGCGGGCATGACCACAGCGGCTGCTCCGGTGAGCATGATCATGGGCACGATCACCACCATGCGCATCATCATGATCACAGCGACTGCGGTGGCCACGATCATGGTCAGCTCGCGCAAACGCCGGTCTCGCGCACAGATCCGACATCTCCGCCCAATGTCTCGATGCGGGTCGAGGGCATGGATTGCGCGAGTTGCGTCGGCAAGATCGAAGTCGCACTTGCAAGAATGCCCGATGTTTCCGACATTCGCGTGAACTTCACAACCGAAATGCTTGAACTCAACTTGGTTCCCGGCTCGGGCACCAAGGTTGCCGACATCGAAAGGACCATCAAGAGCCTCGGCTTCGGGGTATCCAACACACGCGAACTTTCGTCTTCGTCCGACGTCGCCGTGGACGTTGCGCCCGCGCCAGCCATGCGCAATCAACGCTGGTGGCAGACTCGCAAGGGCAAGCACGTCATCGGCCTCGGTCTGCTGATGGGCTCGGCCTACCTCATCGCCCAGTTTATCCCCCTCTATGCAGAGTGGATCTTTGCACTCGCCGTCGTCGCAGGCGTCCTGCCGTTCGCCCGCAAGGCGTTTGCTCTCGCGACGTCAGGGTCGCCATTCTCGATTGAGACACTGATGAGCGTGGCCGCGATCGGCGCCTTGGTGATCGGCGAGGCCGAAGAGGCGGCTGCGGTGGTGTTCCTGTTCGCGGTCGGCGAGTTGCTTGAAAGCGTTGCAGCCGGACGCGCTCGCGCTGGCATAAAGGCCCTTGCGTCGCTGGTGCCAAAGACCGCAATTCTGCTTGATCCCAGCGGCGCTCAGCGCAGCGTCCCGGCGACTTCCTTGCGCGTGAACGACCTTGTTCTTGTGCGGCCCGGCGACCGAGTGCCGGCCGACGGACAGATCGTCCAAGGCACTTCCAGCCTCGACGAATCGCCCATCACCGGAGAATCGGTCCCGCGCGCCAAAGCCAAGGGCGAGAGCATTTATGCTGGGTCCATCAATGTCGATGGCGTTCTCAAGGTTCGCGTCGAAAAGGCCGCTGCCGACAACACGATCTCGCGCATCATGTTAATTTCCACCCAGAAGTGACCCAGGTTTTCCATCGAGAACTGACCCACCTTTGATTATGGTTTTTGGGTCATTCAGAGGTCAAGGCGTGATTGTTCTCCTTCTTTTGGCGCGCTGCGGCGGCTGAACTGGCTTTGAAGCGGAAGCTGTCGTTTCCGGTCTCCAGG
>NZ_FZNM01000018.1 GCF_900188295.1 Paracoccus sediminis | reverse complement strand
CCCCCTCCGCTCTCCGCGTCGGGGAAGGGTCACATGGGTCAAATCTCAATGGAAATTATGAGCCTGCCTGGGTCACTTCTGGGTGGAAATCAACAGGCGAGCAGCCGGAATATAATCTCCGCGGTGTTTTCACCTCCGACGCGGACGGGCGCTACTGGTTTCAGACCGTCAAGCCCCGCTTTTACCCGATCCCGGACGATGGCCCCGTGGGCAAGCTGTTGCGCTCACTGGACCGCCATCCGAATCGGGCAGCGCACATGCACTTCATTGTCACCGCGCCCGGCTATGATCAGGTCATCACGCATATCTTCACGCCGGACTGCCCCTATCTCAAGGAGGATACAGTCTTTGGCGTGAAAGGAGATTTGGTGGCCGAATTCAACATGATCGACAATCCCGAACTGGCCGCGCAGTACGGCATGCCTTCTCCCTTCCTGCTGACGGATTGGGATTTTGTCCTGGCGCGAGCCTGAACGGTCACTAACGGCGCGAAAGCGCGAGGATACCATGAATATCAAAGATATCGAACTCTGTGCATCCTACTGGACGGTCAGCGGCGACACCTATCCGGGTGCGCCCAGCGAGATCAGCCCTTTTCCGCTGCGCGACCGGGCCGAGGTCTGCGGCCGCGTGGGCTGGCGCGCCATGGGCTTCGTGATGGACGACATCAACGCGGCGATTGCCGATCTGGGCATGCCGACCGTCCGCAGCATCTTTGCCGACAATGGCATTCGCCATGTCGAGCTGGAATTTCTGGTCGATTGGCACCTCGACGGCGAGCGCCGCCAGGCATCGGACGTCGCCTTCGACCGCATGCTGGAGGTCGCGGCCGACCTGCCCGTTCCCAAGATCAAGCTGGGCGGCGGGGTATTCGAGACCGGCGAACCCGATATTCCGGCCATGCGGGCCGCCATGGCCAGGCTGTGCGAAAAAGCCGCCCCCCTGGGCATCGATCTCGTGATCGAGTTTCTGCCCTTCGCCAGCATCAACACCATCGAGCGTGGGCTTCAGGTGTTCGAGGGTCTGGGTGTGACCAACGGCGGCCTGCTGGTCGATACTTGGCATATCGAGCGCGGCGGCATGAGTGGGGCGGACATCCGCAAGATGCCCAAGCAGTTTCTGCGCGCGGTCGAACTCAACGATGCCGCCCATGAAATTACTGGCGACTTCTTCAACGACTCGACCCATCACCGGGCGCTCTGCGGGGAAGGCTGCATAGACATCGCGTCCCAGATCCAGGCGATCCTGGATGTCGGCTATCGCGGCTATTGGGGTGTCGAAGTCATCTCGGCCGTGCACCGCAAGCTGCCGCTGGAGATCGCCGCGCAGCGCGCCTTCGACACCAGCATGGCCGCTTTTGAACCCGTTACTTTCCCCGCAGACGAGGCAGCCTGACTTTGTCAGGCACCGATAAGACAAGGAACAGACAGATGATTGGTATTGCAGTTCTCGGCGCGGGCCGGATTGGGAAAATCCACGCAGCCAACGTGGCCGCGAATCCGAAAGCCAAGCTGGTAGCGATCGCAGACCCCTTTGCGGATGCCGTGAACCCCCTGGCGGAACGGCTGGGCACCGAGGCGATGAGCGATTGCATGGCTGCCATCGAGCGCCCCGATGTGGACGCGGTGGTGATCGGAACCCCGACCGACACCCATGTCAGCCTGCTTCTGCACGCGGTGAAGCTGGGCAAGGCGGTTCTGTGCGAAAAGCCCATCGATCTCGACATGGCCAAGAGCGAGGAAGCCGCGGCCGAGGTCGAACGCCAGAACGGGCGCGTGATGCTGGCCTTCAACCGCCGCTTTGACAGCACCTTTGCCGAGATGCGCAAGGCCATCGATGCGGGGCGGATCGGCGATGTGCGTCAGGTGATCATATCCAGCCGCGATCCCGGCATGCCGCCCGAAAGCTATGTCAAAACCTCCGGCGGGATCTTTCGCGACAT
The DNA here is from genome assembly GCF_900188295.1 of Paracoccus sediminis. Classification (GTDB taxonomy): domain Bacteria; phylum Pseudomonadota; class Alphaproteobacteria; order Rhodobacterales; family Rhodobacteraceae; genus Paracoccus; species Paracoccus sediminis. The sequence goes on along the minus strand of NZ_FZNM01000018.1, from coordinate 54,852 downwards.
GACGATCCACGACCTGGACATCGCCCGCTGGCTGCTTGGCGAAGAGCCGGTCACGGTCACGGCCGTTGGCAGCCGCCTGATCGACCCCTCGCTGAGACAGTACGACGACTACGACACCGCCATGGTCATCCTGCAGACCGCCAGCGGGCGTCAGGCCCATATCAACAACTGCCGCGAGGCGGTTTACGGCTATGACCAGCGGATCGAGGTCTTTGGCGCGACGGGCATGCTGGTTCAGGACAACCTGCGCCCGACCACCATGCGCGTGTGGACCGCCGAGGCTACCGACGCCCGCGAGCCGCTGCTCAATTTCTTCCTCGAACGCTATACCCAAGCCTACCGGGCGGAACTCGATGCGTTCGTGGACGCCCTGAGTGACGATACGGAAATGCCGACCACCGTGCGCGATGGCGTCAAGGCGCTGCGCCTGGCGGAATGTGCGGTCGAGTCGGTGCGCACCGGCCGCGCCGTTACGGTCTGAGACACGAAAGGGAGGAGCAATGAGCTACGCAATCGGAGACGACAAGACCCTTGGCATCGCCTGCCTCGGGATCACCCATCCCCACACCTCGGGCCGCGTCAAGGCATTCCAGCGAATGCCCAACACGCGCCTGATGGGGGCCTATGACAAGAGCGATCTGCTGACCCCGTTCTGCGATGCGCTTGGCCTTGAGGCCCGAAGCAAAGAGGACATCCTGGCCGATCCCGATGTCCATGCGGTGATGATCCACCCCAAAAGTTACCTGATGGCCGATTGGGCGATCGAGGCGATGGAAGCGGGCAAGGCGGTTCTGTGTGAAAAACCAGCCGGGCGTGGTTCGTCGGACACCGTTCGGCTTGTCGAAACCGTCGAGCGTACCGGGCAACTGTTCCAGGTTGGCTATTGCTGGCGCTATGCCCCTTCGGTCGACAAGATGCAGGAGGTGCTTCAATCCGGTCAGCTTGGCCGCGTGCTGCAGGTGCGCGCCCATGCCGGATGCTCGCACAACGAGGCCGATACCGATCACATGCGTCAGCCTGGTGATATCGGCGGCGCGTTCTATGTGATCGGCTGTCACACGATCGACCGGCTGCTGCTGCATTTTGGAAAGCCGAAATCGGTCAACGCGCGGATCACGAAGTTTCCGGGCTTGATGGAGCCCACGGCGCGCGAAGATGCGGTCGGGGCGATCCTGAACTATGATGACAAGATCATCACCATCGACTTCATGTCCTGGGATCCCCTGCCGTGGACGGAAAGCTGGGACATCACTGCCTATGGAACGGAAGGTGTGATGAGTTCGCGCCCGATGCCCGCCTCCTACAAGATCTACAACAGCGGCAAGAACGGGCATCAGGCCGGGTGGACCGAGTGGAACGAAACCAGCTTCCCGGAAATCTGGGCCGTGCGCAAAACGGTCTATTCGCCGGAGATCGCGGAGATCGGAAATCCGGTGTACTTCGACCGGGAAGCCGCCACGTTCGTGAATTCGCTTCGGACTGGCGTCCCCTCGAATGTCCCGGCGCAACAAGCCCACAACATCAACCTGATCCTTGAGGCGCTGTTCCAATCCTCGGCCCAGGACGGAGCAGAGGTCCAGCTCTAACCGTCTGTCCAGCGTCATAAACCCTCCTATGACGCCGGGCACCCAAACCCGCGACCACGACATCACGCTCAGCCGGTGAAACCGCATCCGCGGCTGGCCAATCTCGAAACTACCAGGCCTGCACATGCAGGGCCTGAATGCTTACCCACATCTTCGGAGCAAATCATGATTAAGCATATCGTCATGTGGAACATGGCCGGCGAAACGGAAGAGGACCGCCGGCAAGCGGCCGAATTCCTGAAATCGCGCTTTGAAAAGCTGCGGGACGAGGTGCCGGGATTGTTGCACCTGGAGGTCGGGTTCGATCACAGCCGCGTTGATTACGCCTGCGATGTCGTCCTCTACTCCGAATTCGAAAGCCAGGAAGCACTGGATGCCTATTCAACGCATCCCGCGCATCTGCGGGTCAAGGATGAATTGGGCCAATCGCGCATCGCACGGTTCCAGGTCGATTATGCTCTTTAAGGCTCAAAAACTCTGGACTTGCAGCAAAGGAACGGCCTCATGAAGGACTTCACCTACACAGCCCTGCCGGCACGCGTCACCTTCGGTGCCGGAAAGCTGGCATCGGTTCGCGACGAGGTTGAGGCAATCGGGGCGTCTCGGGCCTTGGTTCTGTGCACGGCTGCGCAGCGTGAGCAGGCAGAACAGGTGGCAGAGCTGCTTGGACCGTCGCTCGCCGGCATCCACGATGGTGCCGAGATGCATGTGCCCATTGCAAGCGCCCGCAAGGCGCGTGAACTGGCCTCCGAACTCAACGCCGACTGCGCGGTGGCGATCGGCGGCGGATCGACCATCGGGCTTGGAAAAGCCATTGCCCTTGAATCGTCCATTCCGATCCTGGCCATTCCCACGACCTATGCCGGCTCGGAAATGACCCCGGTTTATGGCATCACCGAGGACGGAGTGAAACGCACTGGCAAGGATGTTCGCGTCCTGCCGCGCGCCGTGATCTACGATCCGGACCTGACGATGAGCCTGCCGCTTGAGATGTCCCTGGTCAGTGGCATGAACGCCATCGCTCATGCGGCCGAGGGCATGTACGCCAAGGATGGCAATCCTGTGATGTCGCTGATGGCCGAAGAGGGAATCCGGGCCTTGGCCCAGGGCATGCCGCTTCTGGTCGATGCGCCCCAGGACAAGGAAGCGCGCGCGCAGTGTCTTTATGGGGCCTGGCTGTGCGGAACGGTTCTGGGCCATGTCGGCATGGCGCTCCACCACAAGCTGTGCCACACCTTGGGCGGCAGCTTCAACCTGCCGCATGCGGAAACCCACACCATCGTGCTTCCCCATGCTTTGGCCTACAACAGCCCGGCGGCTTCCGAGGCCATGGGCAGGATCGCATCAGCCATCGGGGCGCCGGACGCAGCGGTCGGCCTGCACCATATGGCTGTCAAGCTTGGCCTTCCCACAGCCCTGCGGGATCTTGGCGTCAAAGAGGCCGATCTTGACCGGGCCTGTGAGATTGCCCTGTCCAATCCGTATTGGAACCCGCGCCCGATCGAAGCAAAACCTCTGCGTGCGCTGCTTCAGCGTGCCTGGGAAGGTGCGGAACCCCAGCCGTAACTGTCCTGCCAGGAAACCTGGGAGGTGTCGGTGCATCAGCATCGGCGTCTTTTTGCGAAACCCTGAAAACCGGCTGCTTTCTGTTGCGTATGGTGAATGTGGCGAACGGTGATCCGCGAGCAGTTGCCAACAAATGGCAGAATCTTCGTGCGTTAGGGCCATAGTCTTTTTCCAGAGCAGTCTTTGAGGGCATCGAGTGCATCCGCCAGTCACGGTGTTTGCTCCGCACGCCGACGTTCGCTCAGGCCGATCAGGCTTCCCATCACGTTGAGCTGCCCGGTGCCCGACAGCCGCTCGAGTAGCACGCGGTGGAGCTTGGTCCAAACGCCGGCTGTCTGCCAGTCACGCAGCCTGCGCCAGCAGGTCCTGCCTGAGCAGTCGAACTCGCGCGGCAGCATCTCTCAAGGAATGCCGGATCGTAGGACAAGGATGATGCCAACCAAGGCCAGCCGGTCATCGCATCGAGGGCGGCCACCTTTGGGCTTTGGCCGCTGCCTTGGCTGAAGCGGCACAATGACTTCCCATAGATCATCAGATACAAGGGGCTTGCTCATGATCCTTCAATGCATGAACAGGGGGTTTGTTAGGCGTTCTAAGTCGATTTCGCTATGGTTGGCAGGGCCGCTGCATGGCGTGATACGCAAATCGACCAAAACTTGGTGAGCGTTAGTCTCGAAGCTAGAAATTTATCCATAATCAACTGAAAATGCTATATTTGTTGTGTCTATGCGGAAATATCACCCTAGAAGGACAACAAACGAATGATTTTCAAGTAGTTAGATCACAGAATTGCACGAGGGCGCATCAATCTCTCACAGGTCTGGAACGCATGGATTGAGGCCGAAGACCCCCGTCGGCACAGCTTTCTCGGCACAATGGCGTTTGAGCAGCGTGATGGCACGGACTATCTATACCGCAGAATTGGGTCCGTCGGAAAGAGCTTAGGCCCAAGGTCCGTCGACTCCGAGCAGATGTTATATCGATTCAAAGCCTCCCGTGATCAGAACAAGACGCGCCTGCAAAAGCTATCTGAAAATCTGAACACCCAAGCAGCCATTCTGCGCAGTCTGGGTGCTGGGCGGATGCCGATCATACCAGCCAGAATCCTGCGCGAACTCCGCATTCATGGCAGACAAACCGGCCTGCGCGTCATAGGCACCAACGCGCTCTATGCCTACGAAGCGCTGGCCAGCGTCGTCTTCGAGGAAGGCGCCACTGCCACGGGGGACATCCACCTTTTGCAGAATGATCGGCGGCGACTAAGACTTCTTACCGAAGACAAGACCTTCACTGGGCTGGCAAAGCTTATACAGGACAAGGTGGATCGCAGTTTTCAGGCGCGCAACAAGCGGGATTGTCGACTGACCAACAACAACGGCTATATGGTTGAATTGATTAGGCCTGAACCTCGGCCCGCTTGGAAGAAAATGGCTGGAACCGAACCGCCCATCGAAGGCGACCTGGTAGGAGTTCCCATCATGGGCTTGCAATGACTCGTGAACGCACCGTCAGTTGACGCAATCGTCGTCGATGAGCGTGGATTTCCCGCGCCAATGACCTGCCCGGACCCGCGCCATTGGACGGCCCATAAGCTTTGGTTGTCGCAGCGCAACGACAGGGAGCCGGTCAAAAAGGGCCGCGACTTAGCGCAGGCGCTAGCGGTGATTTCCCTTCTCAAAGACAGGATGCCTCAACTGCCCATCGACGCAACGTTTCTGGCGACATTGCCGAAGGAACTGGCAAATCAGATGGATAGTTCTATCGAGAAGAAACCGAGCGTCGGGCCAAACTGGTAAGCCTGATCGACATTGATTGCTGTGCATGCTCCATATGATCCAGCCCACCTGGAGGCTTGCTCCCTAAAGTCGATGGATAGGGATTGGGCGGGCTGTGCAATAGCCCTTTGCGGTCAAGCCATGCTTCGAGAGCCATAGCGGACGGAGGCCAAGAAGGACGTCGAGTGGACTCACGCCCCCCATCTCGAACTTCAGGGCCGGGATGCTCAGCTTCTTGTAACCGTCCGGTCTGACTGCCCAGCCGCGCGTTGGGAGTGACGGATAGTGTCCGCTTTGGATGGTGGACACTTCGGAGCGGGTTTTGGTTCGCAGGACGAAGCGGCTATGCCCTCAACCGCATGGAACGCCTGCGCCCCTGTCCCGACATGACAACTCTAACATGACAGGATAGAATATGCCGAATGGTTGAGAGGCGCCGAGAACAATATGCTCGATAACAACGCCGCTGAACGCGGCATGCGCGCCATCGCCCTCGGCCGCAAGAACTACCTCTTCGTCGGCTCCGAAGCGGGCGGCAAGGCCGCCCCCATCGCCTACACCCTGATCGAAACAGCCAAGCTCAACGCCGTCGATCCCCACGCCTGGCTCGCCGAACCCCTCGCCCGAACCCCCGACTACAAGATCACCCCAAGGTATTAACCTTTGTTCTGATGTCGCCTGGGAACATTTGGCTTATGGCCGGGTTTTCTGACATGCCGCCGGTCGGGACGGCGTTTCCGTAACGCGCAGTCGGTCGATTGTCTGTCCATCGGCGCCCGAACCCGAAGACCATGGCATCAGCGACCGCGTGTCGTTTTGCCGTCGTAGAACGAAACAAGCGAAACAGCGGACGTCCACCCTGACGGTTCGTGTGGTTCAAGGAGGCTTTGATGCCACGTCGTCGTACCGACCACCTGACCGTTGCCGCCGTCGTGCTGGCCCTGACCGTGGGCGCGGGCTTGGCCGCCGGGGCCATCCTGAGGCCCGGTCCCAGGCGCCCGCCCGACAGCGCGCCGGGACGCACCGCGCGGCGGTCCCGTTTCGGCAGCTATCAGGTTGCCGGCCGCACCGTCACGATCAAGGCGCCGCGGTCCCGCATCTTCCAGATGTGGCGGGATCCTCAAAGGCTGGCCGACTTCATGCAGGATCTGTCGGACGTTCAGGTCAGCGGCGATCAGGTGACATGGGTGATCGACGGGCCATCCGGCCGCTTTGCCGTGGAAACTCGCCTGGTCGAGGATCGCGAGAACGAGGCCCTGGCCTGGCGATCCGTCGACGGCGCCGACATCGACATCGAGGCCAAGGTCCAATTGCGCGACTCCACCGCCGGACGGGGAACCGAGGTCGAGGCGCATGTGGCTTGGCGCCCTGCGGCGGGCATCGTCGGCCAATGGGCCGCGACGTTGCGCGGCGCCGACCCCGGCATGCGCGGCAAGCAGGAACTCAAGCGGTTGAAGATGCTTCTGGAAACCGGCGAAATCGCGACGTCGGACAACCGGCCCAAAGACAGCGGAAAGGCACTCTGATGCGCGCACTCACCTGGCACGGCAAGCATGACGTTCGCGTGGACACCGTTCCCGACCCGCAGATTGTCAATCCCCGCGACGCCATCATCGAGGTGACGGCCACCGCGATCTGCGGATCCGACCTGCATCTGTATGACGCGGTGATCCCCGGCCTGTTGCCCGGCGACATCCTGGGCCACGAATTCATGGGCCGCGTCGTGGAAACGGGGCCGAAATCGACCCTGAAAAAGGGCGACCGGGTGGTGGTGCCCTTTACCATATCCTGCGGGGCCTGCTTCTTTTGCACGCAGGGTCAGTTCTCGGCCTGCGACAATTCCAACCCCGTGGAAAAGCAGGAAGCGTCCGAACTGATGTATGGCCATCCGATGAGCGGGCTTTTCGGATATTCCCACATGACGGGCGGCTATCCGGGCGGACAAGCGGACTATGTCCGCGTGCCGTTTTCCGACGTTGGACCCATCGTGATCCCCGACGGGGTGCCCGACGAACAAGTGCTGTTTTTGTCCGACATCCTGCCCACCGGCTGGATGGCCGCCGAAAACGCCGACATCCAGGACGGTGACACCGTGGCCGTCTGGGGCTGCGGCCCGGTCGGGCTGTTCGCCATCCAGTCGGCGCTGCTGATGGGCGCGGAACAGGTCATCGCCATCGACCATTATCCGCATCGGCTGGATCTGGCGCGCGGCCTGGGCGCCAAGGTCATCGACTTCAAGCAGACCCATGTTCTGGAAGCCTTGATGGAGATGACCGGCGGCATCGGTCCCGATGCGGTGATCGACGCGGTTGGGATGGAAAGCCACGGCTTTGCGCCCGACAATCTGATGGACGCGCTGAAGCAGAAGGTCGGCATCGGCGCGGACCGGGCGCATGCCTTGCGCATGGCGCTGCTGGCGGTGCGCAAGGGGGGCCGGGTGTCAATTCCCGGCGTCTATGGCGGGCTGGCCGACAAGTTTCCATTGGGCGCGCTGATGGAAAAGGGCCTGCAAATCCGCACCGGCCAGACCCATGTGCAGAAATACACCCGAGAACTGCTGGACCGCATCCTGGAAGGCGAGATCGACACGACGTTCCTGATCTCTCACCGCCTGTCGCTGGAGGATGCGCCGACTGGCTACAGGAATTTCCATGGCAAGCAGGACGAATGGACCAAGGTCGTCCTGACGCCCGGCGCCGCGAAAGGGGTCTGAGGCGATGCCCGAACACGACGGCGACAAGACCACCGATGCCGGGCCGGTCGACCGGTCCGCCGGATCGGCAGGCGAAGCGGCCGATGTGGATTATGTCCGCGCCACCGCACCGGTGCGCAACCGGCTGGCGCTGCAAGTGCTGATCTGGCCGGTGTTGATGGTGCTGCTGGTCATTGTGGGTGCTGTCTGGGCCATGTCGCGATGACCCGCGCGCCAAGGCCCGGTTCCAGACGCCTTGGCCGCGTCGGCATGGCGGTGGTCGCGATCGCCGCCCACCACCCTGGCGCTGTTCGTGGGCCGCATCCTGTGGCATGCCGGCAGCGACGATGACGAACCGCCGAAAATCCAGCAAACTCAACAGCCTTGACCCCCTCTGCCGGAACCGGAAGGCCGTTTCGGGGCGTTTGTCCGCAGGTTCATTTCAATGATGGATAGCGCCATGACCCAGGGTTCGCGATTGTCGATCTGGCCGGACGGGTTGCAGTTGCAGGACCACCGCGATCGGCAGCGGCGGCGTATTCCAGACGCAGACCGTCGTTTTCGCTGATGCCGTGGCCCGGTGCCGCGTGTCAGCCGCTGGGAAGGATCGGAGGGCGATCACCTTCACTGGAAGTCGCACAGAGACTGTAGTGGTCGTCGTACATGACGACGCTGCGGAAAATAGTGGCCAGTCTTGTCGTTTAACGCATGACGCGCGATCTGGTCGGAGGATGAGGCCGCCGTATACACGGCGCCTGGACAGTTGGCTTTTCTGATCGACAAGAACCCGTTCCGATGCGCCTTGGGTGCCATGACCGCTTCCGATCCTGTTACAGGATCTGAACAGCTCAGCGGTTGCCCGGTTCTCTGCTTGATTTTTGTTGCCGGAGCGCAAGCGTCCAGGGGTTTGTTCAGCCCGTGGGATGGCGGAGGCGCGGATGGTCGGCACGATCGATCTGGCAGCGGCAGGGCCGCAGCGCCTCCTGCCCAGCCATGTCTCTGTCGCAATCCCCGTTCGGGGCGAAGCCGAACGTCTGGACCGGGTGCTGTCCGTCCTGACTGTCGCCGCCGAACGCAGTCCCTGCCTGGCCACGGCCCTGGTGCTGGCCAATAACTGCACCGACGACACCGCAGCCATCGCCCGTGCCCGCCGGCTGGCAATGGATCTGGCTTAGCGCGACGATGCGCTGCTGATGACCACCGATGGCGACGCTACCCCTATGCTCCCGAGGCGCTGGCGCGGTTGTCCGGGGCCTGACGTCGTGATCCCCCTCCCGGCCAACACGCGAGTCTGGCTGGCGGTGGGCGTCACCGACATGCGCAAGGGCTTTGCGGCGCTCGCCTCCCAAACCGAATCCGTGTTCCTTGCAACGGGCCATCGGCATCGCCACGCGCTATCCGGGCCGCATCCAACTGGTGTCGGGGTCCGACGACATCGCATTGGACTTTATGCTGTGGGGGGCGGAAAGCTGGATCTGCGGCCCGGCCAACTGCATGGCCAAGGCCGTCTGCGACCTGGACCGCACCTTCAAGGCGGGCGGCCTGGCGGGTGCCAAGAACAAGATGGCGACGCTATATATCGGCATGAACATCCTGGAATCGGGCAAGTTCGTGCAAAAGCTGAAATACGGCTGCGTGATCCAGGGCACCCCGGTCGGCGAATGCCGCGCGCCACTGGGACCGCTGACCGACGATGAAAAGGCCGATTTCCGCAAGGCCATGGAACCGATTCTAGCTTGGTAATGATCCTCGGCCGGGCAAAGTGCCTGCCCGGCCTCATGAAACTCTTTCAAGGAAAGACACAGCATGACCACCGTGGTTGTCGGCGCAGGCATTATCGGAACCGCCATCGCCCATGATCTGCAAAAGCGCGGGCGGCAGGTGGTCCTGCTGGACAAAGGCGATGTCGGGCGGGGCGCATCTTTCGGCAACATGGCGTCCATTGCCGTAACCGAATTCATGCCTGCGTCCCGTCCGTCGGTCTGGCGGCAGATCCCCGGCTGGATGCCGGACCCCGAAGGCCGGTGCGGGTGCGCCCGTCCTACATGCCCCGGCTGATCCCGTGGTTCGCCCGCTTTGTCGCTGCATCGCGCCTGTCCAGGTTGCGCGCGCTTGAGGCGCAGGGCGCCGCACTATGCAGCCCTGTCTATGATGATCTGCTGCCGCCTCTGCACGAACGGGGCGGGAGGGCGAACTGACCAAGGAAGGCTGCCTGTCGCTGTACAAGGACGAGGCCGAGTTCCGCGCCGATCGCGAGCATATTGAGATCCTCGAACGCTTCGGCTTCCCGCATTACCGCCTGACAGGGGCCGAGGCGCGAGATCTGGAACCCGAACTGTCGGACAGCATCGGCCTGGCCGTGCTGTTCCCGCAGAACCGCAGCTTGCGCGACCCGCACCGGCTGGTGGTGAGGCTGGCAGAGGCCTTCCAGGCCCTGGGCGGCCGCATCGAACGCGGCGAGGTTGTGGGCTTTGATCGTTCGGACCGCATCACCGCCCTTCGCCTGACAGATGGGCGCAGCCTTGCCGCTGATGAGGTGGTCTTGTGCGCCGGCGCCCATACGGGCCGGATGTCGAAGATGCTGGGCGAACCGATGCCGCTTGAAACCGAGCGAGGCTATCACACGCAGATCATGCGGCCAAGTATTTCTATGGGCCATTCGGTCATCTGGCCCACCCGACGGTCGCAGGACCGCAGCTTGTTTCATGACTTGCGCGACGTGCGTTAAGCCATCGGCGTGAGCTTCGCCAAGGACATCGACGATTCCAAAGAAGATTTCATCCTTAAAAGTCATCAGTAATCTTCCGGTGTCGAATCGCTATAGAAACGCTCGAATGCGACGGCGTCGAAAAACCGTGTTTTCTAATGCCTGAGATGTCGCCCGCGCCATAACTCATGACCAGTGTAAACCTTGACCCGGAAGTGAAGCCAGCCGCTGACGAAGTCTTCAAGCCTGTCGGTCGGCAGTGCCATGATCTGAGCTGCATAATTCTAAGGCACAGCCGGTCTCCGAATATGGAGACTATTATAATGCCTTGCTAACTAAACGCAAAACAGACCTTGCCCAAATTTAGTGACCGGCGGCTGTCGACCGGAACTCACATTTCTCATATTATCGGTGTCTACAAAATGTTCGTTTGCTGGGCATGGCTGCTGCCAGGTGCCTGACTGTTGCCATAGGCTTGGCTTCTGTTTGAAAACCGAGTCAGGAAATCAGATGTTCGGGATACCCTCCTTGGTATCGGTCTAGACGTGTCTGCCTGCCGGCCGGCCCCAGACAGGGCAGGGCACACGACGACACCCTCCTTCCCCTGCCTGTCAGCCTTGGATCAGTTCCACCTGCACGCCGATCTCCAGACCGCCCCAAGTTTGGCCTGCGGTCAGGACGGGCGCGCCGAGGTCGGCCGCCAGGGAAAGACGCACCCCATCTCCAAGCGACAGCCCAAGGCTCTGGGTTGCCGGGCGCAGATGACCAAGGGCATACCGCCTGGGCAGGGGTGAGAGCCGGACATCCAAAAGAAGGCTTTCGAGTACATCCTCCACCTCTTCGACGCCCAGGTCATGCTCGAGCAGCTTGGATACGACCTCCGCAAGGTTGGCGGAGCCGATCACCGCTGCAGGCAGCGCTTCAAGAACGCGCTCGCTGCCCGGCTCTCCATTCAGAAGGCAAAGAAGAACCGAGGCATCCAAGACTGCGGCCTTAGCCTAGGTCATGAAGCGTCAATAGGCAGCGTCGCGTGGTGGCGCGGTCCAGACTTGTCGCCTCGGCAACGTCCGTGATCGACCTCCGAGGCCGTTCGGTGCGAAACGCCTCGATCACGCGCAAACCCTTGCCAAGCAATCCGATGATGTCCTTGTTCGCCATGCGCACAGGATGAACCGCATCGCGCACAAAGGTCGAGATACGCATGAAATTTATGTCTTTCGGAGGGCCTAGGATTTATTCCGTGACCATCGTACCCCCAGTACTCTGGATTGGGTGTGATATTGTCTTCATCAGGGAGGCCCCATCATGACCACTCCCTGCATAATCTGCGTGGCGATCACCGGATCGCTGCCGACCAAGGACAACAACCCGGCGGTGCCGATCACGATTTCCGAACAGATCGAATCCACCCACGAGGCCTTCGAGGCGGGCGCGACCATCGCCCACTGCCATGTCCGCGACGACGACGGCAGGCCGACCAGCGACCCCGACCGCTTCGCCCGCCTGAAGGAGGGGCTGGAGACGCACTGCCCCGGCCTGATCGTGCAGCTGTCCACCGGCGGGCGGTCGGGGGCGGGGCAGGCGCGGATCGGACTTGCTCTCGCCCCCGGCAAAGCCCTGGCCCGCCCGATTGACGGCGATGCCCGGCGCATGGACGAGGCGAAAGCCCTCGGCCAGAAGCGACGCCCCGAGGAAATGGGCGAAGGAGCCCACCACGTCGAGGCCGATGACCGGCTCGCCGCCAAGCGCGCGCAGATCGGCCGCGAAAGATGCGATCCCCTCCGGCGTGTTCTCCACCGCCCGGTCGAGCAGCGTCCGGCCCGCCTCGTCGACGGCGCAGGCCCAGTGGATCGCCTTGGCGACATCCATTCCCACAGAAATCCGCATGGCGATCCTCCCTCGTTGCCCCGGACCCGCATGCCCCGTCTCGCCGGCATCGCCTTACAAAGCCATCAGGGGCACCGCGCAATCAGCGGTCGATCAAGGGCGGCGATGCGGGCGGCCCAGCCCTCCGAGCCATCGGGAACAGCCAGCATGACAGCCATACCCGCATCGCCTGGGCCCAAGCAGCTTCCCACCGACCGGGGCGCATTGAAAAGAGGTAAGGCAGCATGATCGCGGCGGGCCTGGGCATCGGCATCATTCCCGCGTTCGGCTGGCAGCCGATGTTCTTCATCGCCGCCATCCCGCTGGCGCTGCTGCCGCCGATCCTGTGGCGGCTGCCTGGATCGCTGGGCTTTCTCATCAAGCAGGGCCGCCTGGACGAAGCCCGCCGCATCTTCACCAGAATTGCGCCCGAAACCCGGCTGGCGCCCGGCGATCAACTGGTGTTCAGCGAGGCCAAGGGTGGCTCGGCATCGGTTGCCGAACTGTTCCGCATGGCCGTGCGCTGCGCGCGTTGATGCTGTGGCTGTCCTTCTTTGCTGTCTGCTGCTGGTCTATGTGCTGTCGTCCTGGATGCCCAAGGTTCTGCAAGAGGCGGGATACGCCGAACGCGCCCGCCTTCTGTCGCTGTTCTCGCTGCATTTCGGCGGCATGGCGGGCGCGATCGCGGGCGGCCGTCTGGGCGAACGCTTCGGGCTGCCCAAGGTCGTCGTGGGCTATTTCCCGGCAGCGGCGCTGTCGATCGCGCTGATCGGGTCGAATCCGGGCACGGGGATGCTGTTCCTGTTGGTCTTTGTGGCGGGCGCCACCACAATCGGCACGCAGATCCTGCTGTATGCCAGCACGGCACAGCTTTACAACTTGTCCGTCCGCTCGACTGGATTGGGCTGGGCCTCAGGCGTTGAACGGATCGGGGCGATCGTCGGGCCGACGCGGGGCGGGGTGTTGCTGGGGCGGGAACTGCCGCTGAGTCAGAATTTTCTGATCTTTGCGGTCCCTGCTGCCATCTCGGCCCTGGCGATGATGGTCTTTGCTTTCAGGGACGGCTGTGCCCCCGATTGGCGCGGACTTGCCGCCGCCTGAGAATCACAGCCCCTGTGCGCGCGGCGCGGACCGCGCGCGTCGTACCGGTTGCGAAAGCCCGACCATGACCTATCTGGATCTGCCCAGCCATCGCCTTCATTACCGCATAGACGGAGGGCAGGGGAAAAGCCGTGGCTGACCTTCTGCAACTCTCTTGGCGCCAACCTGCCCATGCGGGACGCCCAGATCGCGGATCTTTCCGGCGCCTTTCGCATCTTGCGCTATGACCGCCGCGGCCACGGCAAGTCATCCGCGCCAAAGCCCCCCTATGATCTGGCCGATTTGGGAGGCGACGTCCTCGGGCTGCTTGACTCTCTGAAGATCGAGCGCACGCATTTCTGTGGTTTGTCCATAGGGGGCTGACAAGACAATGGCTGGGGATGCACGCTGGAGCACGCTTCGACCGGATCGTCGTCTGCGCGACCACTGCCCGGATCGGGACTGCCCAAGGCTGGAGCGCCCGCATCGACGATGTCAGGGCGAACGGCTTGCGCGCTCTTGTTCCCGCGACCGCGGAACGCCGGTTCACACCGGAATTCCGCGCAGCCGAGCCAACTCGTGCGGCCATGACCCTCGATGGTTTTGCCGCAACGTCGGCCGATGGCTATGGTGGATGCTGTGCCGCGCTTGCCAAAGCCGATCTTCGGGTCGGGCTTGCCAAAATCGCCGATCCAGTGCTGGCGATTTCCGGCGCCGAGGATCCGGTCTGCCCCCTGCGATCTGGAGGCGATCGCTTTAGGTGTGCAGCACGGAGATCACTCTGCCGGCCCCGTTCAGGATCGCGCTCAGCCGTTCAGTCACGACCTGCCCCTGACCCTGAAGCACAAGGCAGAACCGGCGCAGGTTGGCCCCAAAGCCGCCGGGCAATCCCCCCGGCAAGGGCGCGATGACCCTTGCGCCTGCCGGGGTCCGCCAGCGTTCGCGCCGCTGGCGGACAAGCTCGGCCGGGATGCCCGGTCACGAACCAGGATGGTCCCGCCGCCCTCGCAGCGCGAGCCGGTTGGCGCCTCGGCGGTCAGACCTGTTCGCGGCCGACACGGTCCGTATCGCATTTCGGGCCACGCCGCCGCCGTGGACCGCCGCTCTTGCGAATATCCCGTTCCGCAACCTTGTCCGCGCCGGACGGCTTTGGGCGGCGGCGGCAGGGGGCCAAGCTCTTCAGCCGGGCGATCGGCGTCGCGCCGATCGTGGTTCTCGGCCTGCAAGGCAGCGTGGGCTGTTTTCGGCGTCTTCGAGCCGGTTTCCCACGTCGGCCACCCGCGCCCCGCGGCTGCGCCCGATCGGCAACGAGCCGGCGCAAGGCGTCGGGCGGCAGCGTCTCAGACCCCTCGTCCGAAAGCCGGCTTATGCCCCGTGGGATCGGACGTCGGCCACAGGCGAAACGATCAGGCCCGGAAATCCGTCCGGGTCACTGTTCGCCCCCTGCCAGCGATGGATCATCGGGAAATGAACTCGGGGCAGCGCCGCGGGCGCGGTCTCGTGCCGCCCGCGGGCGCTGCCGTTCCACCACACCGGCCTTACTGGCGGGCGCTCAGCCAGTCTGCGATCTTGTTCTGCATCGCACGGCGGTTGACGCCGCCCGCGACCATGATGCCGATATGGCCGCCCTTGGCCGCCCATTCGCTGTAATCGCGGCTGCCGACATGGTGTTTCAGCGCCCTGGTCATCGCCGGGGGGATGATATGGTCGGTTTCGGTATAGATGTTCAGGACCGGCATGGTCACGCGGCCCAGATCGACCTTTTCGCCCGCCATCTCCAACTCGCCCCGGACCAGGCGGTTTTCGCGGTACAGGTCGTTCAGCCATTGCCGGGCGGCGGCGCCGGGATGGGCGGGGCGGTCGGCCAGCCATTTCTCCATCCGCAGGAAGTTCAGCAGCCTGCCCTCGTCCTGGCTCGCCTCGATCAGGGTCAGGTTGTATTTGGCAAGGCTCCGCATCGGCGTCATCAGGGTGAAGGCGATGCCGCCGATGTCGCCGGGGATGTTGCCCAGCGTATCAACCAGCAGCTCGATGTCGGATTTCTCGAGGCTGCGCGCCCAGTGGTTCATGAAGCCACGGTCGGGACGCAGATCCTGCTTGTCGGCATGGAAATCGACGGGGGCGGCAACGGTGATGAGGTTGCGCACCTTGTCGGGGAACAGCGCCGAATAGCACAGCGACAGGACGCCGCCCTGGCACAGCCCGAACAGGTTGATCCGGTCTGTGCCCGACGCGTCGCAGGCCGCATCCACAAAAGCATCGAGATAGCCCTCGACGTAGTCGCCCAGGTCGTCATGCTGGCAGGCGCGGTTCGGATGGCCCCAGTCGACGACGAACACGTCCAGCCCGGCCTCGACCAGGCTGCCGATAAAGGACCGGTCGGGTTGCAGGTCCAGCACGGCATAGCTGCCGACCAGGGCATAAAGGACCAGCACGGCCGGGCGGCCGCCTGTGGCCATGGGGGGCGCGTCGCAGCGGTACAGGATCTTGTCGCCGACGCGCATCACCTCGGTCTTGGGGGTGGTCGCCAGCCGCACGTCGCGGTCGCGCGTGACGGCCATCCTGGAGGCGGTTTCGGCCAGACGGCGCTGCGTCTCGATCAGGCGGTGCAGTCCGCTGACCGGATCGGCGCCCGCGGTTTCGGGGCCGGGGGGGTTGCGCGTCATGCGGGGCTTTGCTCCTTGGGTTTCCGGGGCGGCGCGGACGGGGCGTTCGTCCGCGGCGGCCGGGCCGCGACGGCGCGGCGCAGCTTGCGGTTTTCGCGTTCGAGGGCATGGACACGGCGGGCCAGCTCGTCCACCTCGTCGCGGGTGGGAAGCTGGAACTGTTCGGCCATGGCGGCCCCCATCCGCCGCTGTTCCAGCCGCCATGCCATCAGCGACCGCAGAAACCGGCGTTGCAGGCCCGCGAAAGTGTCGGACCGGTTGAAGGCGATCAGCTTTTCGTCAACCGTGGCGTTCCACAAATCCAGGGCGTCGCCCGATCCGTCCAGCCCCGAGCCTGTGCCGGCGGTGCGGGCCTGGAATGTGGCGCAGATATCATAGCAGACCTGGGCGATGGATGCGGCATAAAGCTGGCCGACCTGCGCCAATTCGACCGCCGGGGCAAGGCGGTGCAGCGTCGCCGCGTCAAGCGACGGCATGTCGGACCATTGCGGCGTTCCGAACGCGCTTTCCAACGCATGGGCGACCCGTTCCCCCTCGGTCCAGACAAAGGGGTTCATCAGTTCCATGGCGGGCAGAACCCGGCCCTTCAGCGTGGCCTGCCACACCTTGGTCCAGGCGTCCGCCATCTGGGCCGCGGCGTCGCCAAGGTCGGGCATCCGGGCGCCGGGGACGAACACGTTCATCCAGGCCTGGAACGGATCGGCGGGGGTGGGGCGGCCCTTGTCCATGGCGTATCAGGATTGGCTCAGTTCCAGGGGCGCGTCCGAACCGTCATGGTCCTTCCACCGCGTCAGGCGCAGCGTCACATCGACATTGCCGCGAACGGCGCGCGAATAGGGGCAGATCGCATGGGCCTCGCGCAAGGCCGTTTCGGCGTCATCGCGGCTGGCGCCCGGCAGGGACACGTCCAGACCGGCGAACAGCCGGAACTTGCCATCGGGGGCGGATTCCAGCCCGGCGTTGCAGGTGACTTCGGGGCTGCCCAGCGACATCTTGTTTTCCCGCGCGACCAGTTGGATGGCGCTTGTGAAGCAGGCGGCATAACCCGCCGCGAACAGCTGTTCGGGATTGGTGGCCCCGCCCGCCCCGCCCAGTTCCCTGGGAAAGGCCAGGGACAGGTCCAGCAGGCCGTCGTCGCTGCGGGCCTTGCCGTTGCGCCCCTCGTGGCTGGCGGTGGCCGATGTCTTGTAGATCACTCCCATGGCGGTTCTCCCTTGGTTACAGCGGCGAAACCAGATGCCCGCCGTCCACGACAAGCACCGATCCGGTGATGAACGACCCCGCGTCGGATGCCAGCAGCAGAAGCGCGCCGTCCAGTTCCTCGGGCAGGCCAAGGCGGCGCTGCGGGATGCGGCGGATCTGCGCCTGACCGGCGTCGGTCGCAAAGAAATCGTGGTTGATGCCCGTTTCGATATAGCCGGGGGCAAGCGCGTTGACGCGGATGCCGTGGCGCGCCCATTCCAGGGCGTGCTGGCGGGTCATCTGCACAAGCGCCGCCTTGGACGCGGCATAGGCGGTGACGCCCGCCCCCTGCCGCAGCCCCAGGATCGAGGCGACGTTGACGATGGACCCCGGCCGTCCCAGGGCGACCAGGCGCCGGACGGCGGCGATCGACAGGCGGCGGGCCCCGTCCACGTTGATGGCGAAAACCCTGTTCCAGTCGGCGTCGGGCTGATCCAGCGAGGCTGCGGGTTCGGCGATCCCGCTGTTGTTGACGATCAGGTCGATGGGGCCAAGCGCGGCTTCGGCCTGCGCCAGGGCGGCGTCGACGGACGCGGCATCCGTCACATCCATCGCCACCACGGCGGCACGGGCGCCCTGAGCCGTCAGCCGGTCGCGCAGCGCCTCCATCGGGCCGGTGCGGCGGGCGGCTAGGACCACGGCAGCGCCCGCCCCGGCCAGGGTTTCGGTGAACCGCGCGCCCAGGGCGCCCGAGGCCCCGGTGACAAGCGCGGTGCGACCGTCCAGCGAAAAGCGTTCCGCCAGGGCGGGGGTCATTTCCACCCCTCCACAAAGGCGGCGCTTTCGGCCGGCGTCACGGCGCCGGGGTCGGTCACAAAGGCGCGCAAGGCGGCATCCGCGACCAGGCGACCATAAAGCGGCGCATCGCCGTCATGGTCCCCCGCGCGGATCGCCCCGGCATCCGCGTCGACGGCGGCGCGGGCGGCACGGATCCGGTCCCCCATCGCCATGCCGCGGCGGGCCATCGCCACGGCATTGGCCGACAGCAGCGCGACATAGCGGCCGTCGCCCGGCAGATCCGGCGCTGTTTCGCGCAGCAGGGACGCGGCGCCGTCCAGCAGGGCCAGCATGTCGGCATCGCCCGACGGCCCGGCGGGGGCGGGGGGGCGCGCGGTCAGCGGCCCCGCGTCCTGCGGCCCGGTCATCCGCAGCACCGCCAGTTCCAGAGGTTCGGCGATGCGGCCCGTCAGGATCAGGTTCAGCGATTCCGATCCCGCCGCCCTGCGGCGGCCCTGCTGAAGCGCGATCACCGCCCACCGCAGATGGGCCATCACCTCCCACCACCGGACGCGGCGGGGGTCGATCGCGCGGCCGCTTTCGGTGGTATAGCCGTCATAGAAGGCATCGCGGTCGCACAGGCCCCCGGCTTCCAGGTCGGGCCGGGAAAAGCGCCAGCATTCTGCGCAGAACCAGCCCAGATCGGACATCGGGTCGGACCACGACGCGAATTCCCAGTCCAGGATCGCGGTCAGGCCCTTGTCGTCCACCAGAATGTTGCCGGTCCGGTAATCCTGATGGGTCAGCACCACCTCGGACGGGGGCGGGGCATTGCGTTCGGCCCAGCGGAGCGCCCATTCAAGACCGGGGCGGCGTTCGCCCATGGCGTCCAGCCGCTGGCGTTGCAGCGCGACTTCGGCAAGGGCGGGATCGGCGGGCTTTGGCCCCAGGACGCGGGCCAGCCCGGCATCGGGCGCGATGGCGTGGATGCGCGCCAGTTGCCGGCCGATTTCCCGACCCAGCGCGCTGCGGTCGCCACCCAGTTTCAGATCGCGGACGATCCTTGGCCCATAGCCCACGCCAGGCATCCGTTCGGCCAGGGCAAAAGGCTTGCCGGCGACCGTTTCGTCCCGGCAGAAGGCGACCGGCCGGGGAACCGCGACGCCCGCGGCCCATGCGGCCTTCAGCACCTCGAATTCCTCCAGCCGCGACAGGCTGGCCGTGATCGTGTCCTGGGCATCGCGGCGCAGGACCAGGGCGCGGGGCGAACCGTCGGCCCGCACCTCGAGGCTCCAGCTTTCCTGGATGGCCCCGCCCGACAGCTTTTCCGCGCGTTCGACCGTGGCCTGCCCGACCTTCAGGGCGTCAGAGAGCCAGGCGTCAAGCGCGGGATTTCCCAGAAATGCGTTCATGTTCCCCACTGCCAGAAATCGTCCCGTTCGCGCGCATAGGTATCGGCCAGCACCATCCGATGCACCTCGGACGCGCCGTCCACCAGCCGCGCCTGGCGGGCATAGCGATAGATCCATTCCAGGATCAGATCGGTCGAATACCCCTTGGCGCCGCACAGCTGCATCGCCGTGTCGGCCGCCCGGTGCAGCGCGTCGGCGACATGCAGTTTCGCCATCGAGACCTCTTTGCGGGCAAAGCCGCCCCCGTCCAGCGTCCAGGCCGCGTGCATCGTCAGCAGCCGCCCGATCTGGATGTCATGGGCCACTTGCCCCAGCATCAGCCGCACCGATTCCCGGTCCGCCAGCCGGACGCCGAAACCGGTGCGCTCGTCGATGTAATCCTGGGCGATGCCCATGGCGCGCTTGGCTAGGCCCAGCCATCTCATGCAATGGGTCAGCCGCGCGGTGCCAAGGCGGATCTGCGTGACCTTCAGCCCGTCGCCCACGCTCAGCAGGCGGTTGCGGTCCGGGATTTCCAGCCCATCAAAGCGCAACTCGCAATGCCCGCCATGTTCTTCCGGTCCCATGATCGGGATGCGGCGCACGATTTCCCATCCCGGCTGGTCGCGGTGGAACAGGAACGCGGTCAGGTGCCTGCGCGTCTCGGCCGGGGTCGGATCGGTGCGGGCGATCAGGATGAAATGGGCGGCCTCGGCGGCGCCGGTGATGAACCACTTGCCCCCGGTGATCCGCCAGCCGTCGCCCACGCGTTCGGCGCGGGTCTGGATCATGCCGGGATCCGACCCGCCGCCGGGCGCGGGTTCGGTCATGGCGAACGCGGAACGGACCTTGCCGTCGATCAGCGGTTGCAGCCATTCGTCCTGCTGTCCGGGCGTGGCCAGCCGCGACAGCACGTCGATGTTGCCGTCGTCGGGCGCCGCGCAGTTGAAGCAGACGGGACCGAAGATCGACCGGTTGGCTTCCTCGTACATCACTGCCCGCGCCACGACTGACAGCCCCATGCCGCCCCGCGCCGCGGGCGCCTGCGGGGACCACAGCCCCTGCGCCCTGGCCCTGGCGCGCAGCGTTTCCAGAATATCCAGCCGGATGTTGCCGTGGTCGTCCCAGTTGGCGCGATCCGCCTCGACCGGCAGGACATGGTCGTCCACAAAGGCGCGGACCCGCAGGCGCAGATCCTCGATGCCGGGGGGCAGGGCAAAACCGATCGTATCGGGCAGGGCAGGCGATTCTTTGTTCAAGGCAGACCTCGGCGACGGCGTTCGGCGTCGTCCCACGCGGTCAGCGGCTGATAGTCCGGCACAAAGCCCAGCCCCTTGCGCGCGTCCGACGACACGGCGGATTGCGATGTCACAACATCGATCAGCGCCGGCGCATTGTCCAATGCCCGCCGCAGGGCGCCCGGCAGATCCGCCGGATCCTCGACCCGCTCGGCGTGCAGGCCCAGGGCGCGCGCCATCGCGGCATAGTCGGAATGGCGCAACAGCGTGCCCACCACGCGGCCGCCATAGTTTTCCGCCTGGTCGTGACGCTCGATGTTCCAGGCGGCGTTGTTCGACACGATGAACACGGCCTTCGCGCCATGGCGGACGGCGGTGTCGATCTCCATCGCGTTCAACCCAAAGGCGCCGTCCCCGCTGATCGAGATGACCTGCCGGTCGGGACAGGCCAGCGAGGCCGCGACCGCGAAGGGCACGCCCACACCCAGGCAGCCGAACGCCCCCGCGTCCAGATAGGTCTTGGCCTCCAGCCCCACGCGGGCAAAGGACAGCAGGTCGCCCCCGTCCGCGATGGCGATGTAATCGGGATCAGCCACGTCGCGGATCGCGTCAAAGATCGCCGCCGGATGGACCTTGCCGTCCTCGCTCCGGCCCGGCGTCTCGCGGCGCGTGTCGGGGGACGACCGCGACAGGTGCCTGGCGCGCAGCCCCTCGGCCCAGGGACGGTCCAGGGCGGTGGCCTGGTTGCCCAGGGCGTCCGTGACGGCCGCCAGCGCCAGGGCGGGATCGGCCAGGATTTCGGGCGCGCCGCGGCGGTTGTCGATCAATTCGCCGGCATTGTCGCTGATGCGGATGAAGCGGGCGCGAGGATAGACGGCGGGCGAGCCATAGCCCAGCTGATAATCCAGCTTGCGGCCCACAACGATCACCAGATCGGCCTCGCCCAGCACCACGCCGCGCATGGCCCCCACGCCCGACGGGTGATCCGGCGGCACCAGCCCCCGGCTTTCCTGCGTGTCCAGATACAGCGCGCCGGTCGCGTCCAGCAGCCGCAGCAGTTCGGGCGCCGCCCCGCGCGCCCCGCGTCCGGTGACGACCAGCGGTCGTTTCGCCGCAAGGATTGCCTGAACGGCCTGGGCCACCGCGCCGGGATCGGGCGGAATGCGGCGCGCGGGCTTGGGCGCCATCCAGTCGTCCAGCACCAGATCGGGCGCGACATGGGTGCGCAGCACGTCGGTCGGAATCTCGATATAGGACGGTCCCGGCTCGCCCAGGTCGCCCATGGCGCGGGCCACCGCCTCGTCCAATTCGCGGATCACCTGGTCGGCCACGCGGGCGGTGCGGCAATAGCGTGCGACCGGACGGATGATGTCCACATGGGGAATGTCCTGCAACGGGCCCATATTGGCCTGCGGGCGCGACGTGCAGCCGCCGATGACCAGCACCGGCACGCGCGCCAGGGACGCGTTGGCGATGGCAGTGACCGTGTTCGTGACCCCCGGCCCGGCCGTCACCACGGCGACCCCCAGGGTGCCGGCCAGTTCCGCATGGGCATGGGCCATGTGGACGGCGGCGCCCTCGTGGCGGCAATCGACGATGCGGATGCCCAGCCGCGCGCAATGGTCCCAGATGGGCTGGATATGGCCGCCTTGCAGGCCGAAGATCCGGTCGATGCCGCGCGCCTTCAGGAACTGCGCCACCCAGGCCGCGCAGGAATGCGGATCGCCGTTCAGATCCTGCACGGATCCCGGCGCCTGTCCGGTCTGAAGGTTCATCCCGTTTCCTCCCCTCAGTGGTCGGCCGTGGCCGGTGTCAGTCGCGTGCGCAGGACGCGGTGCAGGATCTTGCCCGTGGCGGTGCGCGGCATGTCGGATTCGGACAGGAACGACACCGAACGCGGGCGCTTGAAGGCGGCGATCCTGCCCTTGCACCAGTCGATCATCTCGGCCTCGGTCGCGGACACGCCGTCGTGCAGGACCACGACGCCGTGGACGCGTTCGCCCCATTTTTCGTCGGGCAGGCCGATGACGGCCACGTCCTTGACCTTGGGACAGGCGCCCAGCGCGGCCTCGACCTCGGACGGATAGATGTTCTCTCCGCCGGAAATGATCATGTTCTTCTTGCGGTCGATCAGCCTGATGTATCCGTCCGGATCGCGCACCGCCATGTCGCCCACGGTGCAATAGGCACCCCGGAACGCCTCGGCGGTCTTTTCGGGCTGGTTCCAGTATCCCTGAAAGGTCCAGGGATTGCAGGAATACAGTTCTCCGGGGCTGCCGTCGGGAACCTCGGACCCGGATTCGTCCAGAAGGCGGATGGGGGCCGACCCCGCGCATTCGCGCCCGACCGATCCCAGGTGGGTGAACTGTTCCTGCGGGCGCAGCATCGTCACCCAGCCGCATTCGCTGGATCCGTACAGTTCGAACAGGCCGGAATTCGGGAACATCTCCATCACCGCGCGCTTGGTGTCGGCGCGGGCGGGGGCGGACGAGATCATCAGCTTGGATACCCGGCCCAGGTCCAGTCTGCTGCGGCTGGCCTCGGGCAGGCCCAGCATCATGATGTAATGCGTGGGCACCAGCGACGTGAAGGTGACGCCCGACCGGCCCAGCACGCGCAGGCAATGTTCGGGATCGAAGCTGGCGCGCGAATAGATCGAGGCCGCCGCCCCGCAATAGGCGAAGGCCATGAAGAAGTTGACGGAATTCGCGTGGCACATCGGCATGACCAGCAGCGCGTCGTCGTCGCGGTGAACGCCCAGCTCGATATCCGTCATCAGGGCCAGCAGCGCGTTCGACCGATGGTCGCGGATCACCCCCTTGGGGTTGCCGGTGGTGCCGGACGTGTACATCAGCGTCCAGGGATCCTCGGGGGCGATGTCCAGGCCGGGTTCGCGGTCGCTGGCACGGTCCATCAGGGTTTCATAGGACTGCCAGCCCGCAGGCGCCGCGGCGGCGCCGAAATGGATGTATCCCCCGGACGGCACCGTCAGGCCCGCGCGCGATTCCTCGATCGCGCCGTGCAGCGCGTCCTGGGCGATCACGGCAACCGCACCACTGTCGCGGACGATAAAGGCGACCTCGGGCGGGCTGAGACGGAAGTTGACGGGCACCGCGATCAGCCCGGCCTTGGCGCAGGCCACAAGGATTTCGGCCCATTCCACGCAATTATAGGCCAGGATGGCGACCCGATCGCCCTTTTGCAGGCCCAGGCCCAGCAGGGCGTTGGCCAGGCGGCAAGCGCGGCGGTTCCAGTCCAGAAAGCTCATCGACCGTTCCAGGTCGCGCGCGCCAAGGCCGCGGGGCCGCAGGCGGGCCTGCGTGGCGACCATCTGGCCCAGGGTCAGAAGCTCTTGTCTCATCCTGCCTCCGGAATTGCCGGACGTTTGAGAGAATCGGGCATAATAAGTCAGTATTGGATTCTGAACTCTGAATTCAATATCGTGGGCAAAGGGCGCCGTCAAGCGTGGCGCAACCGCGACATCGACCAGGCGGCCAGCACAACCGCGGCAGGCGGCAGCAGGGCGACCGTCCCCAGGCTGGCCCAAAGCGGCATCTGGCTGAACCCCAGCAAGACCAGACGCAGCAGGTCCAGCAGGTAGCTGACCGGATTGGCATAGACCATCACCCTGAGCCATTGCGGCAGTTCGACGACCCAGCCGCCCCCCAGGGCATAGACGCCGTACCGGGCCAGATCGTCGCGCAGGGCCTGGGGGATGTCCAGAAAACCGACGCCGCCGACGATACCCTTCAGCGGAAAGATCGCGCCGGACAGGAAATACAGCGGCTGGATCACCCCGTTCGAAATGCTGCCGAAGCCTTCGAAGGTGCGCATCCGGCAGGCCAGGATCACGCCGGTCGCGGTAATGGCGACGCCCATCGCGAACATCACGGCCCAGGCCAGCAGCAGATCCGCCGCACCCATGCGCACGCCCAGCAGCGGCGCCATGGCCAGCGGGATGGTGCCCTGGATCACCGCGATGCTGGCGCCGCCGCAGATCTTGCCAAGCGCCACCGACAGCATCGGCGCGGGCGACACCAGCACCTGCCGCATCAGTCCGACCTGCCGGTCCCAGACAAGCGCGATAGCCGATTGCAGCGACGCGAACAGCACGTTCAGCGTGACCACACCGGGCAGGATGTATTGGGCATAGGTGTACCCCTCGATTTCCCGCAGCGTGGCGCCCAGGCCGAAACCCAGAATCAGCAGCCACAGGACGGTGCGCGACAGCGCGCCGAACAGTTGCGACCGGTCGCGGCGGAACCGGACCAGTTCGCGCCACCACATCGCGCCCACGACCCGCAGGTCCAGCAGGGCAGAGCGGCGGGCGGGAACGGGGGCCGGCACATCGGTCATCGCGTGTGTTCTCCGCCGCGCTTGTGAAATGCCACGATCCGGTCGCGGGGCGAGGCTTCGGTATCGCGCAAAGCCCGCCCGGCGATCTGGACGAAGACCTCCTCCAGCGGCATTCCGGGGCCGCCAAAGGCGCGGCGGCTGAGATCGGCGGGTGTGCCAAGCGCCACCAGGCGGCCGCGGTCGATGATGCCGACACGGGTGCAGGCCTCGGCCTCGTGGGTGGCATGGGTGGTCATCAGCACGGACATGCCACCGGCGCGCAGCCGTGCGATGCGGTCCCACAGGTCGCGCCGCCCCTGCGGGTCCAGGCCCAGCGTCGGTTCGTCCAGCACGATCAGGCGCGGGCGGTGCATCAGCGCACGCGCCAGTTCCAGCCGCCGTTTCATCCCGCCCGAAAAGCTGCGCAGGGGCCGTTCGGCCGCCAGGTCAAGCTGCGCCCAGGACAGGGCCTCGGCGATGGACTGGCGGGCGGTACGGCGGGGCATTCCGTGCAGGGCCGCGTGAATCGCCAGGTTTTCGCGCGCCGTCAGCCGTTCGTCCAGGGCGGGTTCCTGGAACACCGCGCCGATGGCCTGGCGCACGCGGGCCGGGTCGGTGCGGATGTCGGCGCCCGCCACCCGCGCGGTGCCGCGGCTGGGCGCGACCAGCGTGGTCAGCATCGCCAGCAGCGTGGACTTGCCCGCGCCGTTCGGCCCCAGCAGGGCGAAGAAATCGCCCTCCTCCATGGTGAAGCTGACGGCTTCGACCGCCGCCAGATCGCCGAAAGACCGGCCGAGGTCCAGGCATTCGACCACGGTCATGGCGACAGCGCCTGTTGTCCGGCAGACAGCGCATCCAGCAACGGTCCGCAATCGCCGGTCTCGAATCCCGCAGCCACGGCGGCGGCCCGGCCGGGGGCCAGCAGCGACAGCGTGTCCTGCACGATGGCCGCGTGATAGGCGGCGGCGACGGCCAGATCCTCGGCGCCGCGTTCGGGATCCGCGTCCAGCCGGGCACAGCCCTCGCTGGCGATGCGGTGAACCAGACCCGCGGCGGCACCCGGATCGCGGCCGGGATACAGGTCCGCATCGGTCGCCTGTTCCAGCAGGCCGACCGTCTGCTGGGCGATGCTTTCGGCGTCCTCGGGGTTGGGCGACAGGCGTGCGGGCCGGTCCTGGCCCGGATACAGGCGGTCCAGCATCGCCAGCATTGCCTGGACATCCGCCGCCTGGGCGGGGGCGGCCTGCGGGGCAAGACCGTCCCACAGCGCCTTGACGCGGGCCAGCGCGAACCATCCGGTCAGATAGGCCCCACCGTCGCCTTCCGCCGCTTTCTCATAGGATTCGGCGACACCGCCTTCCTCCAGCAGCAGCTGCGCAATCAGCGCGGCCCGGTGGCCGGGCGCCCTGGGCAAGGGCATCGCGGCGCGGGCCTGTTCGACCAGGGCGGTCAGGTCGGGGCCTGCGGGCGGACCCCCGCCCCCGAAGGCCGCGACCAGGGCCTGCGCCACCTCGGGCGCGGTTGCGGCAAGGGTGGCGCGGATCAGCGACAGGTCATGAGGCGGGCCCTCGGCCTCGTCCTCCTCGCGTTCGTCATCCTCGGCCGCGCCGGACGGACCGGCGACGGCGGCGACCTGCGCGGCCAGGGCGATCCGTTCCAGGGCCGCCGCCTGCGCCAGACCGACCGGATCGTCCCGAAACGGCGCGTGGGCATAGCCGTCCGCGCCGGCGATTCCCGGCCCCAGCACCAGGAAAGCGCAGGACAGGCTAATCCTGGGCATCGACGGCCCCCACCTCGACCGAATGGGCGCCGCGTCCCGCCGCAAACTCTCCGGTCACGCACAGGCAATCGGTGTCGATGACGCCGACGCTGTCGGACAGGCCGTTGGCGGTAAAGACGCGCGCGCCGTCCGGGCTGACCGTCACGCCCCACGGCCTTCGGCCCATGCGCTCCTTGACGACCTGCGCGACCTGCCGGGTGGCCGTGTCGATCACATAGACCGCGCTTGTTCCGCCCCCGGCCACATACAATCGCCCGCCATCCGGGGACAGCGCAAGTTCCACGGGCCGCGAATCAAGGCCCAGGCTGATGGTGCCCGCCACCTTGTGCGTGGCCGTGTCGATGACGGACACGGTTCCCCCGATTTCGGCCGAGACATAGGCCCGCGCGCCGTCCTGGGAAAAGATCACGTCGCGCGGGCGGTTGCCGACCAGCAGATGCGTCACGACCTTCAGCGCCCGCGCGTCGATCACCGTCACCGTGTGGCTGGTTTCGGCCGTGACATAGACCCATTGCCCGTCGGGGCTGACCGCCACGCCTTCGGTTTCCACCCCCGTCGGGAAAAGCCCCAGTTGTTCGCCGGTTTCGGCGTCGATGCCGACGGCCTGGGCGGTCGCCTCCAACGCGGCCCAGATCTGGGTGCCGTCCGGGCTGACCGCCACCCGTTCCGGGTTGCCGCCCGCGCGATAGCGGCGCTTGACGGCATTGGTCGCCACGTCGATGGCGACGATGGCGTCTTCGGGCGTTTCGGTCAGGGGCAGGAAATCGCTGACCGAGACATAGACCGTCCGCCCGTCGGGGCTGACCGCCATGCCGCGCGGGCGCACGTCGCCGGGACGGCCCGAGATCGTGATCGTGCCGGTCGCAAGCCCGGCCTCGGGGTCGATGACGCTGATGTTGGCATCGTATTCGTTGGCGACGTAAATCCGATAGGGCTTGGCCTGCGCGGTTCCCGTGGCCAGGATCGCAGCGGCAAGACAGGACAGGACGGCGTGGCGCGTCATGGCAGGTTCCTGGTGCAGGTTCGGGCAGGGTCGATGTCGCCAAGCTGGTCCAGCCGTTCGACGGGATCGGTTCCAGGCATGTAGATCGCGGGCAGTTCCCCCACCAGGGAGGCGCGGGCCAGCATGTCGCCAAGCGCCATGGATCCGGTGGCGTCGGGGTTGATGCGGGCCAGAAACAGCGATTGGCGCAACTGATGGTCCCAGGGGCGGAAGGTGACGCCAATGCCCTTGCTGACATCGAACAGGCCGCGGTCCCCCGCCAAGTGGCCGGCAAGGACGGCCCCCTGGGTCGCGCCCGTCGCCAGAGAGGCCTCGAAGGCGATCTTGACGGCCTGATAGGCGGCCCAGGCCGTGGGATCCATGGGCCTGCCCCAGCGGCCGTCGAAACGGGCGTTCAGTTCGCGTGCGCCATAAGCGTCCAGCGTCGCTTCCCACAGCACCGCCCGGTGCCCGCAGCCCGCGACCGGCGCGGCCCTGCGCGCGGCGAAATAGAAGTCGCGCGTCTGGGTCGCCGGTTCGGGAAAGCCGGTGACGGGCGCGGGCAGACCCGAGGCTTCGTAGCGCGACAGGAATTCAAGCTGCGTCCACCAGTCGGTCAGCAGCAGGACCACATCGGCGTCCGACCCGGCGATGGCCGACAGCGCGGGGGCAAAGCCGCGCGCGTCGTCCACGCGCAGCGCCGCTGTTCCGGCGACCTCGGCCCCCCAGTGACGGGCCGTCAGGCTGGCCGTCATGCGGTCCAGCATGGCCCGGCCTTCGGCGCCGTCGTCATGGACCAGAAACCACCGCCGGTGGCCCGCGCGCACGAACCAGCCCAAAAGTTCGTCCAGATACATCGCGGCGCTTGCCTCGACATGGAAAGTGCCGGGACGGCAGGCGTGGCGGAGGGCGTCGCTGGGCGCGGCGATGTTCAGGAACAGGGCGCCGGTTTCGTCGGCCACCTGCGACAGGATCTCGGCCTCGTCGCGGGTAAAGCCGCCGATCAGGACGGTGGCCCCCGACCGCGACACCAGGCGGCGGGCCGCGCGGGCCACCGCGTCGGCGCCGGGGGCGTTGGTGACGGTCAGCGCCAGAGGCAGGCCCAGCAGCGTGCCATTGCGGGTCATGTCCTCCTCGGCCAGGATCAGGCCCATCCGGGCGGCTTCAGCCACGGGGCGCAGATTGATCCGGCCCGGCGGCAGGGCCGTGCCCGCGATGGGCAGCACCGCCCCGATGTGCAGCGGCCGGGCCGGGGCGGCGGCCAGGGCGCCCGGCATCCCGGCCAACGCGGCCCCGGCCAGCAGCATGCGGCGGCGGGTCGGTCGCCAGGCCATCAGCCGCCCCGCTCTGCGCCCGGCGCCATGGCCTCGGCCGGCGCGGCCTGCGGCCGGGGCAGGTCGGTCAGCGGAACGTTCGCATCCCGAAGCACGGCGCGCGTCCGGTCCCAGCTTTGCGCCAGCGCCCGGTCCACATCGTCGCGCAGCCCCTCGTCCTCGGGCCGGAACCCGATGGCGATGGACGCGACCATGGGAATGAAGGGCATGTCGATTTCCGGCGTGACCGGCGCCAGCGTCAGCCCGCCCTTCTGCGCGGCATAGGCCCCCGCGACCGGACCCCAGACGATCGCCAGATCGACCTCGCCCTTTTCCAGTGCCTCCAGCACCGGGGGAAAGGGCGCGCCGTCGATGGGCTTGTGGCTGAAATGGATCTGGTTGGTCAGGATGCCGCGATTGGCAAGCGCAAGGCTGGGCGGCACCATCCGCGTGCTGTCGCCCGACACGCCGATCGTCAGATCGCGCAAGGCCGGATCGTCCAGGCTGGCGACCCGGAACGGCGCATCCTGGGGATACAGGAACACATATCCCGTCCGATAATAGGCATGGCTGGTCAGATAGCCCGGCTGGCCATCGATCACCCCCATAATCATGTCGCATTCGCCAGCCTGGATCATCCGCTGGCGGATGCGCCCCCGCGTGTCGGACAGCCACACCCAGGTCAGGTCGGCGTCCAGCTCCTCGGCCAGGATGGCGGCGATGCGGTTGTCGAAGCCTTCGCCCGCGCTGTTGGAAAAGGGCAGGCCGTCGGAATCGGCGCAGACCCGCAGTTCCCAAGACCCCGCCCCGGCAGGGCCTGCCAGGACAAGGCTCGCCGCGGCGAGGACGGACGCCCGGCGCAAGGCCGCCGGCCATCCGCCACGCCGATCATTCCAGGGCAAAGACATACAGCGTCCCACCCTGCGGCGTCACCGTTTCGGTCCCCCAGGCCGCGTCGATGAAACCCTGGAAGCGTCCGCCGTCGACGCCCCAGCCGGTCAGCACGGCGATGTGCTGCTTGCCGTCCATCTCGAAGCTGATGGGGGGCGACATGATCCCGCCATCCAGACGCTTGTTCCACAGGATCTCTCCGGTCTTGGCGTCGAAGGCGCGGAATTCGGCGTCGTTCGTCCCGCCCGAGAAGATCACCCCGCCCCCGGTGGACAGCATCGGCCCCCACATCGGCGACTTGAAGTTGGTCTGCCAGACCTTCTCCATCGTGCGCACGTCCCAGGCCTGCACCGCGCCGATGTGGTCCTTGGCGGCCTCGGTCGGCGTCATTTCCAGACCCGATCCCAGGAACAGCACGCCCGGTTCGTACTCGACCTCGGCAGCCTCCATCGCGCCGCAGTGGTTTTCGTTCACCGGGACGAAGATATAGCCCAGATCGGGGTTGTAGGCGTCATAGGGATAATCGCGCCCGCCCCAGGCCGAGGGGCAGAATTCGGCACGCTCGCCCAGCTTTGGGCGGTTCTCCTCGTTGACGATGGCGCGGCCGGTTTCCGGGTCCAGCCCGTCGAAGGCGTTCTGGAACACATAGTTCGTGCCCTCGACAAAGGACAGCGACCCGGCGTCGTCGCGCCGCAGCTTGTAGACATAGCCATTGCGGGCGAACTTGACGGCCAGGTTTTCACCGTCCAGTTCCATCAGCGTCGGCGGCACGGTCTCGTCCCAGTCCCAGGTGTCGTTCGGATGATATTGGAAATGGGTCACGATCTCGCCCGTCTCGGCGTCCAGGCCGATGGTCGAGGCCGTGTAGAGATTGTCGCCCGGCCGCAGGACGCCCGGCCAGGGGGCCGCATTTCCCACGCCCCAATAGGCGATGTTCCGTTCGGGATCGTAGGTGCCGGTGATCCAGACCGGACCGCCGCCCGTCTTCCAGGCGTCGCCCGGCCAGGTTTCGCTGCCGGGCTGGCCCGGTTCGGGAATGGTATAGGTCTTCCAGACCGATTCGCCGGTTTCGGGATCCGACGCCTCGACAAAGCCGCGGATGCCGAATTCGCCGCCCGACACGCCGACCATGATCTTGCCGTCGGCCGCCAGCGGCGCCATCGTGAAGTAATAGCCCTGCTGCCAATCGGCCAGGGCGCGGTCCCAGACCTTTTCGCCGGTCTTGGCGTCAAGCGCGACCAGGCGCGCGTCCAGCGTGGCGAAGAACACCTTGTCCCCAAGCAGGGCGACGCCCCGGTTGGTCGGATGGACGGGGATCAGCCCTGCCGGAAGGGAATGCGCATAGCGCCAGAGTTCCTTGCCGTCGGCGGCGTTGTAGGCGACCACCTGGTTGTCGGGCGTCGCCACGACCATCACGCCGTCGTTCATCAGCACCGGCGCCTCGTGGGCGGGATCGGCCGGAAGCGCCGCAAAGGCCGTCATCTGCTGATAGGGGCCGGTCGGCGCGCTCCAGACCTCTTTCAGGCCGGCGACGTTCTCGGGGGTGATCTGGTTCAGCGGGCTGTGGCCCTGGCCGTCATAGGTGCGGCGGATCGACAGCCAGTTGCCCGGTTCGGGGCTGGCCAGTCGTTCCGGCGTCACCGGGCTGTAGCTTTCGATGCCCTGGGCCGACAGGGATGTCGCGGCCAGAAGCACCAGAACCGACGACGACACAAGTAACGGGGTCCGTCTCATCTTTCGTCTCCGTGGTGGTAAGGGTTTGTCCGGATTCGTCCGTCAGCGAAGGGCCTGGATGTCCTCGGCAAGGACCAGGCCATAGGAATTGCCCCAGCTGTTCAGGATGAAGGTGGAAATGTCGGCGATCTGCTGGTCGTCCAGGGCCTCGTCGAATTCGGGCATGTAGCCCGGCCCCGTCAGGATGGCCCAGCCCAGGTAATCGGGGCCCGCCGAGACCTTTTCATTGCCGACCAGCGGCACGCCCGCCGTGCCCCTGGATCCGTGGCAGGGGCGGCAGTTGGCCAGATAGCCCGCTTGGCCCGCATCCATCGCAGTGGCCAGTTGCGGGTCGCCGCCAGCGTCGGCCGGGGTTTCGGACGGGGTTTCGGGGGGTGCCGCCGCCGCGCCGGGCGCGGCCGCCGGTTGCGGGGCTTCCTGCGACAGGGCCATGCCCGCCGGAAGCAGGCTGCCCGCCAGGCAGCACAATCCGGCAAGGGCATGGACCCAGGTGCCTTTCGTCATGACAACGCTCCTCCCAAGCGGGCGATATGCCGGGCCTCTCGCGGACAACCGGGCCACGTCCAGCTCCTCTGCCCCGGTCACACCACATAGGGAATCAGCATTCTGAATTCAGAGTTCCAAGTCAACAGAAACTATGCTATCGGGGCCTTGGGACAGCATGGGGCGGCACTGTGTCGCTGCCATCCAGGAAGAATTTTCGCAGAGGGAGAAAAGCGCATGGCGATGCACCAGAACTTCATCAATGGCCGCTTCGAGACCGTCAAGGCGGATGCCATCCCGGTGATGAACCCGGCTCGGGACACCGTGATTTCGGAAATACCCGATTCGTCCGCCGATGCGGTCGGTCAGGCGGTCGCCGCCGCCAAGGCCGCGCAGCCCGCCTGGGAAAAGCGCCCCGCGATCGAACGGGCGACCATGCTGCGCCAGATTTCGGCCCGCATCCGCGAAAATGCCGACGAGATCGCCCGCGTCATCGCCGAGGAGCAGGGCAAGGTCATGCCTCTGGCGACGGTCGAGGCGCATTTCACCGCCAACTACATCGACTACATGGCCGAATGGGCGCGCCGCATCGAAGGCGAGATCCTGCAAAGCGACCGTCCCGGCGAAACCATCTTCGTGTTCCGCCAGCCCCTGGGCGTGGTGGGCGGAATCCTGCCCTGGAACTTTCCGTTCTTCCTGATCGCCCGGAAAATGGCCCCCGCGCTGATTACGGGCAACACCATCGTCATCAAGCCCAGCGAGGAAACCCCCAACAACGCCGCGCTGTTCGCGCGCCTTGTCACCGAAACCGACCTGCCGCAGGGTGTCTTCAACATCGTCTATGGCCGGGGCGCCACAACGGGGCGCGCGCTGACGCTGCACGAGGACGTGAAGATGGTCAGCTTCACCGGCAGCGTGGAAACCGGGTCCAAGATCATGGCGGACGCCGCCCGGAACATCACCAAGGTCAACCTGGAACTGGGCGGCAAGGCGCCGGCCATCGTCTGCGCGGATGCCGACCTGGACCTTGCGGCCAGCCGCATCAAGGCCGGGCGCGTCCTGAACACCGGCGCCGCCTGCAACGCCCCCGAACGGATCTATGTGGACAGGAAGGTCAGCGACGAATTCGTCGAAAAGCTGGCGCGGGAAATGAAGGCCACCCGCTATGGCGATCCGCTGGGCAACGACGAACTGGACATGGGGCCTGTCATCAACAAGACGCAGGTCGGCAAGATGGCGGCCCTGGTGGACAGCGCCCTGGCCGCGGGGGCCGAGGCCATCACCGGCGGCAAGGTGGCCGACCTGGGCCAGGGCAACCATTACGAACCGACGGTGCTGGTCAATGTCCGCCAGGACATGGATGTCATCCGGCACGAAACCTTTGGCCCGGTCCTGCCGGTCGTCACCTTTGCCGACCTGGATGAGGCCATCGGCTATGCCAACGACACGACCTATGGCCTGACATCGTCGATCTATACCAAGGATCTGGCCACGACGATGCGCGCCTGCCACGAGCTGCGCTTCGGCGAAACCTATGTCAACCGCGAGAACTTCGAGGCGATGCAGGGCTTCCATGCCGGGCGGGGCAAATCCGGGCTGGGCGGCGCCGACGGCAGGCACGGGATGCTGGAATACACCGAAACCCATCTTGCCTACATCCAGACCTGACACGGCAATCTGTGCCCCCGGCGCGACAATCCGTGCCGGGGATGCACAAAGTTCGACGTGTGCATATTGACGATTGCCCTAAGCCCACCAATTCTTGCGGTAGCTTACGGGTCACGAATGAAACCTATCGTCGAAATCCCCAACCGTGCCGAACAGGTGTATATCTCGATAAGGGACAGCATCTGCGAAGGCACGCTGACGCCAGGCACCCATCTGGTGCAGGAACGTCTGGCCGCGCGGCTGGGCGTGTCCCGCCAGCCCGTCCAGCAGGCGATGGCGCTGCTGCGCAACGACGGGCTGGTGCTGGAACGCGGCAGCCGGGGCCTTTACGTCGCCCCCGTGGATGCCGCCGCCACCGTTCACCGCTATCAGATCCGGCTGGGCCTGGACCAGCTTGCCGCGCGTTTGTGCGCCCAGCGGGCGGTCCACGACCCCGCGTTCCGGGCCGAATTCCTGGCGGACGGCAATCGCATCCTGGAGGCGGGCGAACGTGCCCTTGCCTCGGGCATCCATCGCGACGCCGTGGCGATGGACGTCGAATTCCATTCCTTTCTGTACGAACGATCCGGCAATCCGATGATCGCTGCCACCGCCGAACCGTTGTGGCATTACCTGCGGCGGGTAATGATTACCGTCATCACCTATGCCGACCGGGGTTCCCTGGTGTGGCAGCAGCACCGCGACATTCACCGCACCATTGCGGCCGGCCAGGTCGAACGGGGCGTCGCCCTGGTCACCGATCATATCGAGGGTGCGGAAGACGCGATCCTCCGGGCGGAAATCCCGGTGCCGGACCTGGACGACTAGGCGCGGGCCTGCCGGCTGCCCGGATCCCTCGCCACCCCTTGACGGAATCCCCGTCCATCGGCTTACTGAATTCAGAATTCGGTTTTTCGGAACGGCGGGGAAGGAACAATGATGACGGACATATCGGTCTTGGCCCTGTGCGGGCGGACGATCCTGGCGACCTGTCTGGGGCTTGGCCTGGCGGCGCCCGTGCAGGCACAGGACATGGCGGCGGATGGCGAAAAGGTGTTTCGCCGCTGCTCGGCCTGCCACGAGGTCGGGCCGGATGCCCAGAACAAGGTCGGGCCCCAGTTGAACGCCCTGATCGGCCGGACCGCCGGGTCGCTGGACGGCTATGCCTACAGCACCGCGATGGTCGAGGCGGGACAGGGCGGCCTGGTCTGGACCGAGGAAACCCTGGTTCCCTATCTGACAAAGCCCCGCGACAGCGTGCCGGGCACCAAGATGGCCTTTGCCGGCCTGCGCAAGCCCGAGGAAATCACCGCCGTCATCGCCTATATCGTCCAGGCCGGCGGCGGGGACTGACCGAGGGGGACGGCTGAGGATCCGCAGCGATCCCGACCCGCGCGGGCCGGGCCTGTGCTCAGTTCGCGGGCTCGAAGATGCAGGGTGTTTCGATCCGGGGCGCGCCGGGCGGGGGATGTTCGACAAACTCGAACACCTTGGCCAGCATGGCGCCGATGTCCTGGCGCATCATCCCGATGTTCTGGGGAAGAAACCGGGCGAAGGGATCCCAGTCGAAACAGCCGAACCGCAAGCCGGGTCGTTCCGGCCCGCCATGGATCCACCGCACAACGCCTTCCAGGGCGATGGTCGAGTTGACGAAAAACCCGACGGTTCCATCGATCTCGGCCGCGGCGAGGGCCGCTTCGGATTTCGCGGCGGAATAGCCGTGCATGATGCAGCGGTCGGAAAGGACGGACAGGCCGCGTTCGGCATGGGCCGCCCGAAACCCGCGAAGGCGTTCTGTGGTGTTGTGGTCCTGCGCCCGCCCGCCGATGAAATACAGCGGCCCGAGGATCCCGAAATCGCGTTCGATCCGGTCCAGGATCAACCGGGTCAGATCCCGCGCGCCGCCGAAATTGTCCGACACGACGGACGGCATGGCGGTCCCAGGCAGATCCAGGTTGATGCTGCGGACCCCCGCGGGGGCGCAGATGGCCGCGATGCGGTCGGGATTGGTGGCGCCCGTCGCGATCAGGCATTCCGCCTGATAGGACATCATCTCGCGCGCGGCCTCGACCTCCAGCGCGGGATCGCGCTGCGTGCAGGTGATGACCGGGAACAGGCCGCGTTCGCGGGCCATGGCCTCGAACTGTTCGGCAATGGCGCCGAAATAGCGGTTGTCGTATTTCGGGATAATCATGCCGATGATCCGCGACCGTTCCCGCCGCAGCAGGCTGGCCTGAAGGTTGACGGCATAGCCCTGTTCCTCGGCGATGCGGCCGACGCGTTCGGCCAGGGCCGCGCTGATGCGGCGCTTTTTCCAGGTGCCGTTCAGGATCGCGCTGACCGCGCTTGGGCTGGTGCCGGCGATCTGGGCCAGATCATAGATCGTGGGCCGTTTCTGCGGGGTCTGGTTGATTGCGGCCATGGGTTCCCGGCGGAAAAATGGGGCGCAGCGTGACCGGCCTTGCAATCCAGCTTGACACGAATCTGTTCCCGTCACAATGATGCTTCATCGATTGAGCATACATGCTGCATCGATGGCGCAATCCGGGGGGAAGGCGCCCTAGCATTCGGGGGAGGCTGCCTGTCGTGCCGGATGAAGGCCGTGATGTTCACGGTGTCCCGCGCGCGCCGGCGAACGCGTCCCGCCCTGAGGAGGAAGCAAGAATGACATCCAGATTCCCGCTGGCGGCAGCATCGCTTGCCATGACGACGCTGATGGGGGGCACGGCCCTGGCCCAGGAGGCCGCGACCGTCGCCTTTCTGATGCCCGACCAGGCCTCGACCCGTTACGAGCAGCATGATTTCCCCGGCTTCAAGGCCGCCCTGGAGGAACTGTGCCCCGATTGCACGGTGATCTATCAGAACGCCAACGCCGACGTGTCGCTGCAACAGCAGCAGTTCAATTCCGTCATCGCGCAGGGCGCAAAGGTCGTGGTGCTGGACCCGGTGGATTCGGCGGCGGCGGCGGGACTGGTCCAGATGGCGCAGTCCCAGGACGTCAAGATCATCGCCTATGACCGCCCGATCCCGGACGTGCCGGCGGATTATTACGTCTCGTTCGACAACAAGGGCATCGGGCAGGCGATCGCGCAGTCGCTGGTCGATCACATGACGGCCCAGGGGGTCGAGGCCGGTGCCGGGGTCTTGCAGATCAACGGATCGCCCACCGACGCGGCGGCGGGGCTGATCCGGGACGGCATCGACGCGGCGCTTGACGGGTCCGAATACGAAACCCTGGCCGAATACGATACGCCCGACTGGGCGCCGCCCAAGGCGCAGGAATTCACCGCCGGGCAGATCAACCGTTTCGGCGCCGACATCAAGGGCATCGTCGCGGCCAACGACGGCACGGCGGGCGGCGCCATCGCCGCGCTGAAGGCCGCGGGCGTCGATCCGCTGCCGCCGGTGACGGGCAATGACGCGACCATTGCCGCGCTGCAACTGATTATTGCGGGCGACCAGTACAACACCATCTCGAAACCGTCGGAAATCGTGGCCCGCGCTGCGGCCGAGATCGCCGTGGCGTTCCTCAGGGGCGAAACGCCCGAGGCCAAGACCACGCTGTACGACACGCCCTCGGAATTATTCGTTCCCGCCGTGGTCACGCGCGAGAACATCAAATCCGAGATCTTCGACAAGGGCATCCAGACCCCCGAGGAGATCTGCACGGCCGATTACGCCGAAGCCTGCCGCGAACTGGGCATCGTCCAGTAACCCCGACGCGTCGCGCGCGTCCCCACGCGCGCGCCTTTCCAGAAGGAGGCACATATGGACGACGGCCACAGTGCGTCGCAGCCGATCCTGAGGTTGCGCGGCGTTTCCAAGCAGTTCGGCGCCGTCAAGGCCCTGGAGGACATCGAGCTGGACATCCACCCCGGCGAGGTCGTGGCCCTGGTGGGCGACAACGGCGCGGGCAAGTCTACCCTGGTCAAGGTTCTGGCAGGCGTTCATCAGCCGACCGGCGGCACCATCGAATTCATGGGCCAGCCGGTGGCGATGGACAGCCCCGGCAAGGCCATCGAACTGGGCATCGCCACGGTGTTCCAGGATCTGGCCCTGTGCGAGAACCTGGACGTGGTGGCGAACCTGTTCCTGGGCCAGGAACTGTCCCCCTGGGCCTTGGACGAGGTGCAGATGGAGGTGCAGGCCTGGACCCTGCTGCGGGAACTGTCCGCGCGCATCCCGTCGGTCCGCGAACCCATCGCGTCCCTGTCGGGCGGGCAGCGCCAGACCGTGGCCATCGCCCGGTCGCTGCTGACCGATCCGCGCATCATCATGCTGGACGAACCCACCGCCGCCCTGGGCGTGGCCCAGACCGCCGAGGTGCTGAACCTGATCGAACGGGTGCGCGACCGGGGCCTGGGGGTCATCCTGATCTCGCACAACATGGAGGACGTGCGCGCGGTGGCCGACCGCATCGTCGTGCTGCGCCTGGGCCGCAACAACGGCGTCTTCACCGCCGCCGATTCGAATTCCGACCTGATCGCCGCCATCACCGGGGCCACCGAAAACGCCGTGTCGCGCCGGCAGGCCCGCAAGCTGGAAGACGTGGGGGAACCGACATGAGCGATTTGAAAAGCCAGACGGCGCTTGACCGGTCCGACAGCCGCGTGCGCCACGACGAAGGCATTTCCGGCGCGATCCGGGGCTTTGTCGACCGGGTGCGGTCCGGCGACCTGGGGATGCTGCCGGTGATCGTCGGCCTGGTGCTGATCGCGACCGTGTTCTGGTCCCTGAACCCGGTCTTCCTGGCGCCGAACAACCTGGCGAACCTGCTGTTCGACGCCGCCGCCGTGGGCTGCATTTCGCTGGGCATCGTCTGCGTCCTGATCCTGGGCGAGATCGACCTGTCCGTCGGATCGATGAGCGGGCTGGCATCGGCCATCCTGGGGGTGATCTGGGTGCAGATGGGCCTGCCGGTGCCGCTGGCGATCCTTGTGGCCCTGGCGGCGGGGGCCTTCATGGGCCTGGTCTATGCCACGCTGCTGAACCGCTTCGGAATGCCCAGCTTCGTGTCCACGCTGGCGGGCCTGCTGGCGATGCTGGGGTTGCAGCTGTACCTGCTGGGATCGACCGGGTCGATCAACCTGCCCTATGCGTCCTTCATGGTGCGGTTCGGGCAGATCCACGTGATGCCCGCTTGGTTCAGCTATCTGCTGGCCATCGCGCCCGGCGCGCTGATGCTGTGGCTGGGCATCGACCGGATGCGCAGGCGCACCGCCGTCAACCTGTCCAACCCCGGAGGCATGTCGGTGCTGCTGGCGAAATCCGGCATCCTGACGGTGCTTTTGCTGGTCGCGGTCCATTATCTGAACGGCGGGCGCGGCATCCCGTGGATGTTCGGGCTGTTCGTGGCCCTGGTGGTGGCAATGAACTATGCCCTGACCCGCACGCAATGGGGCCGCGCGATGTTCGCGGTCGGCGGCAACCGCGAGGCCGCGCGCCGGTCGGGCATCGACGTCCGCCGCATCCGCATGTCGGCCTTCATGCTGTGTTCGACGCTGGCGGCGCTTGGCGGGATGCTGGCGGCCTCGCGGCTGGCGTCGTCCAGCCAGCAGGCGGGGACGGGCGACGTGAACCTGAACGCCATCGCCGCCGCCGTGATCGGGGGGACGTCGCTGTTCGGCGGGCGCGGGTCGGCCTGGTCGGCGCTGCTGGGGGTGATCGTGATCCAGGCGATCTCGAACGGGCTGACGCTGCTGAACCTCAGCTCGTCGCTGCGCTACATGATTACGGGCGGGGTGCTGGCCATCGCGGTGATCGTCGATTCGCTGGCGCGGCAATCGCGTGCAAGCCATGGCCGCGCGTAAGGAAAGGACAGAACATGGCTGACGAACTGAAGGGCAAGGTCGCGGCGGTGACGGGCGCGGCCTCGGGGATCGGTCTGGAATGCGCCCGCGCGATGGCCCGTGCGGGGGCCACGGTCGTGCTGATCGACCGCGCCGCCGACCGGCTGGAGACGCTGTGCGCCGAGATCGGGCCGAACGCCCGCCCCCTGGTCGTGGATCTGCTGGACGGCCCGCAGGTGGACGGGATCGCCGACCGGATCGCGGACATCGCAGGGCCGCTGGACATCCTGCACGCCAACGCGGGCGCCTATGTCGGCGGCCCTGCGGCCGAGGGCGATCCCGACGCCTGGGACCGGATGCTGAACCTGAACGTCAACGCGGCCTTCCGCAGCGTCCGGGCCGTCCTGCCCGGCATGATCGAACGCAAGACCGGCGACGTGATCTTCACATCCTCGGTCGCGGGCGTGGTTCCCGTCGTATGGGAACCCGTCTACACCGCGTCGAAATTCGCGGTTCAGGCGTTTCTGCACGCGACCCGGCGGCAGGTGGCCCCGCACGGCATCCGCATGGGCGCGGTCCTGCCCGGCCCGGTGGTCACGGCGCTGCTGGACGACTGGCCCAAGGCCAAGATGGAAGAAGCCCTGGCCAACGGATCCCTGATGCAGCCGGTCGAGGTCGCCCAGGCCGTGATGTTCATGCTGACGCGGCCACGGGGCGTGGTGATCCGCGATCTGGTGATCCTGCCCAACAGCGTCGATCTGTAGGGGGCAGGGATGGAAGGTCCGATCTTTCTGGGCATCGACGTGGGAACGGGCAGCGCGCGGGCGGGCCTGTTCGATGCCGACGGGCACATGCTGTCCAGTGCCAAACGCGACATCGCGCTGTGGCGGGACGGCGCCGACATCGCGGAACAGTCCGGCGACGACATCTGGTCGGCCATCTGCGCCGCCGTGCGCGAGGCGATGGAGGGCATCGCCCCGGCGCGGGTCGCGGGCATCGGATTCGACGCCACCTGTTCGCTGGTGCTGCTGGGGCCGAACGGCCAGCCGCTGACCGTCAGCGCATCCGGCGATCCGGCGCGCAACATCATCGTCTGGATGGATCACCGGGCCGTGGATCAGGCCGAACGGATCAACGCCCAAGGCCATCCGGTGCTGCGCTATGTCGGCAACGTCATCTCGCCCGAGATGGAGACGCCAAAGCTGTTGTGGCTGCGCGAGAACATGGCCCGGACCTATGCGGATGCGTGGCAGTTCTTCGACCTTGCCGATTACCTGGGCTGGCGGGCGACGGGCGATCTGGCCCGGTCCAGTTGCACCGTCACCTGCAAATGGACCTATCTGGCGCACGAGGACCGCTGGGATCCCGATTATTTCCGCAGCATCGGCCTGGGCGATCTGGCCGATGACGGCTTTGCCCGGATCGGCCAGCGGATCGTGGCGCCCGGCACGCCACTGGGGTCGGGGCTGACCGCCGCCGCCGCCGCCGACCTGGGCCTGCGCCCCGGCATTCCGGTCGGGGCCGGGCTGATCGACGCCCACGCGGGCGGCATCGGCACGGTCGGCATGGCGGACGGGGCGCAAAGCAACCTGGCCTATGTCTTCGGCACCTCGTCCTGCACCATGACGACGACCAAGGGTCCGGTGTTCGTGTCCGGGGTGTGGGGTCCGTATTACCAGGCGATGGTGCCCGGCATGTGGCTGAACGAAGGCGGCCAGTCCGCCGCCGGCGCCGCGATCGACCAGCTTCTGTCCTTTCACCCCGCCGCGCACCGGGCCGAGGCAGAGGCAAAGGCGGCGGGCCAGCCATTGCCGGTCTGGCTGGCGGTGCGGGCCGCCGAAAAGGTTGCACGCTTGTCCGACGCGGTGTCGCTGGCAAAGGGGCTGCATGTCGTGCCCGAATTCCTGGGCAACCGCGCGCCCTTCGCCGATCCCCACGCCCGCGCCGTCATCGCGGGCCTGGGGATGGATCGCGACATCGACACCCTTGTGGCGCTGTATGTCGCGGGCCTGTGCGGCGTCGCCTATGGCCTGCGCCAGATCATCGCGGCGCAGGACAGGGCCGGTGCGCCGGTGGACCGGATCGTGATTTCCGGCGGGGCGGGACAACTGGATCTGGTGCGCCAGCTTCTGGCGGACGGCACGGGCAAGCCGGTCCTGTCCAGCAGGGCGGCCGAGCCGGTGCTGCTGGGATCCGCCATCCTGGGCGCCGTGGCCTCGGGCCGGTTCGGCGACATGGGGGGGGCCATGTCGGCCATGTCCCATCCTGCGGCGGAATACCGGCCCGATGCCGTGGCCGGGGGGATCCACGATACCCGTTTCGCGGCGTTCTGCGCCTTTCAGACCGCCTTGCGGCAGGCGCGCGAGGTCTGATGCCGCCGTTTCGGCAATGCTGCGATCAGGCGTGCACGCGCGCGGATTTGGGGTCGTACATCGGCGCCAGGCTGGCCTCGGCGGGAACGATGCGGCCCGCGACATCGATGGCGTAATCCGAGGCCAGCATCGCGGCCGGGGTTTCGCCATCCTTACAGGGAACATAGCCCAGCCCGATCGCAGCCCCCAGGGCATGGCCGTAGTTGCCCGAAGTCAGGTGGCCCACGATCCTGCCGTCGCGCAGGATCGGTTCGTTGTGAAACAGCAGCGGCTCGGGGTCGGTCAGGCGGAACTGCACCAGGCGGCGCGTCAGCCCCGCCTCGCGCTTGCGCAGCACCGCATCGCGACCGATGAAATCGCCCTTGGCGGTCCTGACGGCAAAGCCCAGGCCCGCCTCCAGCACGTGATCCTCGTCGGTGATGTCGTGGCCCCAATGGCGATAGGCCTTTTCGATGCGGCAGCTATCCATCGCGTGCAGCCCGCACAGCGTCAGCCCGACCTGCCCGCCCGCTTCCAGCAGGGTTTCAAAGACATGCGCCGCCTGGTCGGTGGGAACGTACAGCTCCCACCCCAGTTCGCCGACATAGGTGACGCGATGGGCGCGGACCAGAGTCATGCCGATCTCGATCTCGCGCGCGGTGCCAAAGGGATGGGCGTCGTTCGACAGGTCGTCGGGCGAGACGAGGCGCAGCAAATCGCGGGAACGCGGCCCCATGACGGGGATCACCGCCTCGGCCGCGGTCAGGTCGGTGACGGTCACGAAGGCCTCGCCGACATGGCGGCGCAACCAGGCCAGATCGCGTTGCAAGGTGGCGCCGGGGACGACCAGGAAAAAGGCCGTTTCCGACAGCCGCGTCACCGTCAGGTCGCATTCGATGCCGCCGCGCGCGTTCAGCATGGGGGTATAGACGATCCGGCCCGTGGGCACGTCCACGTCGTTCGCGCACAGCCGTTGCAGAAAGCGCAGGGCGTCGCGCCCCTCGACCCGGATCTTGCCGAAGGAGGTCATGTCCAGCAGGCCCACGCCCGTCCGCAGCGCCATGTGTTCGGCCCGCTGGTTGTCGAACCAGTTCTGGCGTTTCCAACTGTATTCGTATGCGCGCGCCTGGCCGTCGTTCGCGAACCAGTTGGCGCGTTCCCAGCCTGCCACTTCGCCAAAGACCGCGCCGCGCGCCTTGAGGTGTTCGTGCAGCGGCGATCGGCGGATGCCCCGCGCGGTGGCCATCTGGCGATAGGGGAAATGGTCGGCATACAGCAGGCCCAGGGTTTCGGTGACGCGGGTGCGCAGATAGCGGCGGTTCTTCTGGAACGGCTGGGCGCGGCGGATGTCCACCTCCCACAAATCGAACGGCGGCTCGCCATCGTTCATCCATTCCGCCAGGGCCATGCCCGCGCCGCCCGAGGATACGATGCCAATGGAGTTGTAGCCCGCGGCCACCCAGTATCCCCGCAGGTTCGGCGCCTCGCCCAGGTAATAGCGGTCGTCGGGGGTAAAGCTCTCGGGACCGTTGAAGACGGTGTGGATGCCCGCATTTGCCAGCAGCGGCATCCGGGCCACGGCCTTCTCAAGGATCGGCTCGAAATGGTCGAAATCCTCGGGCAGCTGGTCGAAGCAGAAATCCTCGGGGATGCCGTTCATGCCCCAGGGCTTTGCCACGGGTTCAAAGGCGCCCAGCAGGATTTTGCCCGCGTCCTCCTTGTAATAGGCGCATTCGTCGGGCACCCGCAGCACCGGCAGTTGCGCGAGGTCCGGGATGTTCTCGGTGACGATATAGAAATGCTCGCAGGCGTGGAGCGGCAGGGTGACGTTGTTCTGCGCCGCAAGGTCGCGGCCCCACATGCCGCCGCAGTTTACCACATGATCCGCCGCGATATGGCCGGTTTCATGGTCCGCGTCCCATTCGACGCCGGACACGCGGCCGTCCGCCGTGGTGACGCGCGTCACCTTGGCCCCCTCGACGATGCTGGCGCCCGCCCTTCGCGCGCCCTTGGCAAGCGCCAGCGCGATGTTGCCGGGGTCGGCCTGCCCGTCCCGCGGCAGATGCACGCCGCCCACCACGTCACGCGTTTCCAGATGCGGATACATCCGCGCCACCTCATGCGGCGACAGTTCGTTCGCATCAACGCCGAAGGCGCGGGCAAGCGCCGCCTGGCGCAGGATCTCCTCGTGCCGTTCCCCGGTCAGGGCCACGGTGATCGATCCGCATTGGCGAAGGCCGGTGGCAAGGCCCGTCTCGGCCTCCAGCCGCGCATAGAGATCGGCGGAATACTTGGCCAGCCGCGTCATGTTCTGGCTGGCCCGCAACTGCCCGATCAGCCCCGCCGCGTGCCAGGTCGTGCCGCTGGTCAACTGCTTGCGTTCCAACAGCACCACATCGGTCCAGCCCAGTTTCGCAAGGTGATAGGCGACCGAACAGCCGGAAATGCCGCCGCCGATGATGACGACGCGGGCATGGGTGGGAATGGGGGGCATGACAGGGTTCCGCTGTGCGATGATGGAAGACCGGCCATGGGATCAAGGCCCGGCCCGAGGCCAGCAAGCCATCGCTTGAATGAAAAATCAATTCATAATTTCATTTTGGTGAATGAATGCCGCATTGCAGCGTTTTTGATGAAATATGATTGTGCTGTAACGATCATTTGGCTAGCGTGGCATCACAGGTCACGAGACGATCATGAGTCATCACATCGGCGGCGATATCCGGTCGCTGCGCAAATCCCGCGGCATGACGATCCAGGGCCTGTCCCGTGCCGTCGGCCGGTCCATGGGCTGGCTGAGCCAGATCGAACGGGGGCGGACCACGCCTTCGGTCCAGGATCTGGGCCAGATCGCCGATCACCTGGGCGTCGGCATCAGCTTCTTCTTCCGTTCGGCCAGCCGCGCACCCCAGGAACAGGGCCTGGTCCTGCGCGCGGCCGACCGGACCGCGATCGGCACCAGCGAAACCGGCCTGGTCGAGGAACTGCTGTCGCCCACCCTTGGCGGATCCTTCGAGATGATCCGGTCCACGTTCGCGCCGCGTTCGTCCAGCGGGGGACCGCGCAAGGCGCGTCCCAGCGAAGACGGCGGGGTCGTCCTGTCGGGAACGCTGACGCTGACCGTCGGGGATGCGGAACTGGTTCT
This sequence comes from Paracoccus sediminis, assembly GCF_900188295.1. Classification (GTDB taxonomy): domain Bacteria; phylum Pseudomonadota; class Alphaproteobacteria; order Rhodobacterales; family Rhodobacteraceae; genus Paracoccus; species Paracoccus sediminis. The sequence continues at coordinate 9,876 of NZ_FZNM01000018.1, read as the reverse complement.
GGAACCGGGCGACAGCTTCCAGTTCGCCCAACGGGACTATGCCTGGCGCAACGACGCCGACGAACCCGCCGTGGTGGTCTGGATCGTCTCGCCCCCGATCTATTAGCGGAAAGGGAACAGGGGCGGGCGGATCCTGCCGCCCGCCCCTGCTGTCCGGATCAGTTCCAGGACTTTATCAGCTCGTCATAGGACACCGTTTCGCCCTGCGGCTTTTCGTTGTCCAGCTTGGCGACCGGCGCGCCTTCGGCGTCCAGCCATTCCTGGGGATCCTTCTCCTCGTTCATCTTCGGGCCAAGATCGCCCTGCACGCCCGCGCGTTCCAGACGTTCCAGCACCCGTTCCTGTTCGGCGCACAGGGAATCCAGTGCCTCTTGCGGGGTCTTGGCGCCAGCCATCGCGTCGCCGATGTTCTGCCACCACAGCTGCGCCAGCTTCGGATAATCGGGGATGTTGGTGCCGGTGGGCGACCACTGCACCCGCGCGGGCGAGCGGTAGAATTCGACCAGACCGCCCAGTTGCGGCGCGCGTTCGGTGAAGGATTCGTCCTGGATCGTCGATTCGCGGATGAAGGTCAGGCCGACATGGCTTTTCTTCACATCGACCGTCTTCGAGGTCACGAACTGCGCATAAAGCCACGCGGCCTGCGCGCGGTCCACCGGCGTCGATTTCATCAGCGTCCAGGATCCCACGTCCTGATAGCCGATCTTGGTGCCCTCGCTCCAATAGGCGCCGTGGGGGCTGGGGGCCATGCGCCATTTCGGCGTGCCGTCCGCGTTCATCACCGGGGTGCCTTCCTTGACCATGTCGGCGGTGAAGGCGGTGTACCAGAACATCTGCTGGGCGATGTCGCCGCGCGCGGGGACGGGACCGGCCTCGCCGAAGGTCATGCCCTGGGCTTCCGGCGGGGTATAGTTTTGCAGCCATTCGATGGCCTTGGTCACCGCATAGACCGCCGCCGCGTCGTTGGTCGCACCGCCCCGCGCCACGCAGGATCCGACGGGACGCGAATTCTCATCGACCCGGATGCCCCATTCGTCCACCGGCAGGCCGTTCGGTTCGCCCTTGTCGCCCATCCCGGCCATGGACATCCAGGCATCGGTGTAGCGCCAGCCCAGGCTGGGATCCTTCTTGCCATAGTCCATGTTGCCCCAGGCCTTGGCCGGGCCGCCCTCGATATAGGACATGTCGCGGCCGGTGAAGAAGGCCGCGATATCCTCGTAGGCGGACCAGTTCACCGGGACGCCCAGGTCATAGCCGTATTCGGCCTTGAAGTCGTCCTTGGTCTTCTGATCGTTGAACCAGTCGTACCGGAACCAGTAAAGGTTCGCGAACTGCTGGTCGGGCAACTGGTACAGGTCGCCGTCGGGGGCGGTGGTGAATTCCGTTCCGATGAAATCGTCCAGATCCAGGCCGGGGTTGGTGAAGTCCTTGCCTTCCTCGGCCATCCACTTGGTCAGGTTGCGCGCCTGCTGGTACCGCCAATGCGTGCCGATCAGGTCACTGTCGTTGATATAGGCGTCATAGATGTTCTCGCCGGTCTGCATCTGGGTTTGCAGCTTTTCGACGACATCGCCTTCGCCGATCAGGTCGTGCGTGACCTTGATTCCGGTGATCGCGCTAAAGGCTGGCGCCAGCACCTTGGATTCGTATTCATGGGTGGTGATGGTTTCGGACACCACCTTGATCTCCATCCCCGACAGCGGCTGCGCGGCGTCGATGAACCATTGCATTTCCTGTTCCTGCTCCTCGCGCGTCAGCGAGGACAGCTCTCCGATCTCGGCGTCCAGAAAGGCGCGCGCGGCTTCGATGTCGGCCCAGGCCGGGATGCCCAGCCAGGTCAATGCCAACGCAAGCGCGGTGGTTGTGGTCGTCTGTCTCATGTTATCCTCCCTGATGAGACGGCGTAGTGCCCCGGCCGGATTTCAACGGCGGGGAATGGTGTCAGGCCCAGCGGAACACCGCTGCGGCAAAGATCGCGCACAGCGCCAGGGCCAACCACACGGGCGGCCCGGCAAAGAACAGCCAGCCCAAGCAGATGAAGGCCGAGCCGAGCAGCGAGATGAACAGGCGGTCCCCGCGCGTCGTTTCGATCCGCAGGATGCCGCGCCGCGGCACCTCGGGGAACCGGATGGCCAGGATTGTGAACAAGACCAGAAGACTGGCGATGGTCCAGAAGAACAGCGCGACCGGAAAGGTCCAGGCCATCCAGCCGCCGGGGATCATGGGATCGGTCCAGGCTTTCGCGCCGTCCTGGCTGGGCGTGGCCCAGACCAGCAACCCCAGGATCGCGCCCATCACCGCCAGGGCGGCGACATAGATCGCGGGCCAGTTGGCGCTGCGCCGGGCCAGTGTCGCGGCTTCGTTCATCAGACCCTCCCCAGGGCAAAGCCCTTGGCGATGTAGTTGCGGACGAACCAGATCACCAAGGCGCCCGGTATGATGGTCAGGACACCGGCGGCGGCCAGCACGCCCCAGTCCATTCCCGACGCGCTGACCGTGCGGGTCATGGTGGCGGCGATGGGCTTGGCGTTCACGCTGGTCAGCGTGCGCGACAGCAGCAGCTCCACCCAGCTGAACATGAAGCAAAAGAACGCCGCGACGCCGATCCCGCTGGCGATCAGCGGCATGAAGATGCGCACGAAGAAGCGCGGAAAGCTGTAGCCGTCGATATAGGCGGTTTCGTCGATTTCCTTGGGCACGCCGCGCATGAAGCCTTCCAGGATCCAGACCGCCAGCGGCACGTTGAACAGGCTGTGCGCCAGGGCCACGGCGATATGCGTGTCGAACAGCCCGATCGACGAATAAAGCTGAAAGAACGGCAAGGCGAAGACGGCGGGCGGCGACATGCGGTTGGTCAGCAGCCAGAAGAACAGGTGCTTGTCGCCCATGAAGCTGTAGCGGCTGAACGCATAGGCCGCCGGCAGCGCCACCGTGATCGAGATCACGGTGTTCATCACGACATAGATGATCGAATTGACATAACCCATGTACCAGCTGGGATCGGTCAGGATCACCGCATAGTTGCGCAAGGTCGGGTCGCGCGGAAACAGGCTGAAGGCGCCGGTGATCTCGGCGTTGGTCTTCAGGCTCATGTTCACCAGCCAATAGATCGGCACCATCAGGAACAGCAGGTACAGCGTCATCACGATGGCCGAGGGACGCAAACGCATCACATGCCCTCCGGGATGTCGGACTGGCTGCGGTCCATGCCTGTCATGACGGTATAGAAGACCCAGCTGACCAGCAGGATCACCAGGAAATACATCAGGCTGAAGGCCGCCGCCGGGCCAAGGTCGAATTGGCCGACCGCCATCTTCACAAGGTCGATGGACAGAAAGGTGGTGGCGTTGCCCGGCCCGCCGCCGGTGACGACGAAGGGTTCGGTATAGATCATGAAGCTGTCCATGAACCGCAGCAGGACCGCGATCAGCAGCACGCCCTTCATCTTGGGCAGTTCGATGTAGCGGAACACCGCCCAGCGGCTGGCCTGGTCGATCCGGGCCGCCTGGTAATAGGCCTGCGGGATCGATTGCAGCCCGGCATAGCACAGCAGCGCGACCAGGCTGGTCCAGTGCCAGACATCCATCACGATCACCGTGACCCAGGCGTCGATCGGATCGTTGGTATAATTATAGTCCAGCCCCAGCCCGCTGAGCGTGCGGCCCAGCAGGCCGATGTCCACGCGCCCGAAGATCTGCCAGATCGTGCCGACCACGTTGAACGGGATCAGCAGCGGCAGGGCCATCGCCACCAGGCAGAACGACGCCCAGAAGCCCTTCTTGGGCATGTTCAGCGCCACGAAGATGCCCAGCGGCACCTCGATCGCCAGGATGATGGCGGAAAACAGGGCCTGCCGTCCCAGGGCGGCGTGCAGGCGGTCGGAATGGATCATCTCGTCGAACCATTCCAGCCCGGCCCAGAAGAACTCGTTGTTGCCGAAGGTGTCGTTGAAGGCATAGTTCACCACCGTCATCAGTGGAAGCACGGCCGAAAAGGCGACGATCGCCAGCACCGGCAGGACCAGGAGCCAGGCCTTGTTGTTGACGGTCTTGTCCATCACGCGATCTCCTGCGGGGCGACGCGCCAGTCGTCGGCATAGACGTTGATCCTGCGAGGATCGAAAACCACGCGGTCCAGCCCGGCGACCGGCTGGCCTTCGGGGGCGACGATGTTCAGGGGAACGCCTTGCAGTTCGGCGCGGATCAGCCGGTGTCGGCCGACATCCTCGATGCGGCGGATGGTGACGGGCAGGCCGCCCTGTCCGGTCAGCGCCGCATGTTCCGGCCGGATGCCGATCTTGCCCGAAAGCGGGGCGTAATGCCCGCCCAGCCCGACCTGCGCGCCGCCCGGCAGGGTCGCGGTGTCGCCCGCGACCTGCGCGTCGATGAAATTCATCCCCGGCGATCCGATGAAATAGCCCACGAAGGTATGGGCCGGGGTTTCGAACAGATCCTGCGGGGTGCCCATCTGCACCACGCGCCCTTCGTGCATGACCACGACCTTGTCGGCGAATGTCAGCGCCTCGGTCTGGTCATGGGTGACATAGATCATCGTGTGGCCGAATTCGCGGTGCAACTGCTTCAGCTGCGTGCGCAGGCCCCATTTCATGTGCGGGTCGATGACCGTCAGCGGCTCGTCGAAAAGGATCGCGTTCACGTCCTCGCGCACCATGCCGCGGCCCAGGCTGATCTTCTGCTTGGCATCCGCGGTCAGGCCCTGCGCCTTGCGGTCCAGGGCGGATTCCATGCCGATGATCGCGGCGATCTGCTGGACCCGCGCCTTGATATAGGCCGCGTCCCGGCCGCGGTTGCGCAACGGGAAGGCCAGGTTTTCCCGCACCGTCATCGTGTCATAGACCACCGGGAACTGGAACACCTGCGCGATGTTGCGCGCCGCCGTGGGTTCGTCGGTCACGTCCCGGTCGCCGAACAGCACGCGGCCGTGGCTGGGCCGCAGAAGGCCCGAGATGATGTTCAGCAGCGTCGTCTTGCCGCAGCCCGACGCCCCCAGCAACGCATAGGCGCCGCCGTCCTGCCAGACATGGTCCAGTTCCTTCAGCGCGTAATCCCCGTCGCCCTGGGGGGTGGGCAGATAGCTGTGGGCCAGGTTTCGCAGCGTGATGCGGGCCATGTCAGGCGGCCTCCGCATAGGGGGCGGGGGCGGCAAGGCGGCCGTCCCCGGCGAACAGATAGACATGGGCCGGATCCAGCCAGACGGTCAGGTCGGCGCCCGTTTCCAGCCGGTGCACGCCCTCGACCAGGCCGACCCAGCGGTCGGCGTCGTGGGTGACATGGATGAAGGTTTCGGACCCGGTGATTTCCGTGCCCTCGATCCGGGTCGAAAAGGGCAGGGCGCCGCCTGACCGGGCGTCCAGCGACAGGTGGTTGGCACGAAAGCCCGCCAGATAGCGGCCGTCGGGCAGCCCGGCCAGACCGCCGGTCGCCGGAACGCTGGCCTGCGGGCCAAAGATCACCCGCGCCCCGTCCTTGACGACCGGCGCGAAATTCATCGGCGGATCGCTGAACACCCGCGCCGTGGTCGCATCGATCGGCCTGCGGAACACCTGCGGCGTCGGCCCGAACTGCGTGATCCGTCCCTCGCTGAGGGTGGCGGCATGGCCGCCCAGCAGCAGCGCCTCCTCGGGTTCGGTGGTGGCGTACACGAAGATCGCGCCCGATTCCTCGAAGATGCGCGGAATTTCGGTCCGCAATTCCTCGCGCAGCTTGTAGTCGAGGTTCGCCAGCGGCTCGTCCAGCAGCACGAGACCCGCGCCCTTGACAAGCGCACGCGCCAGGGCGCAGCGCTGCTGCTGGCCGCCCGACAGTTCCAGCGGCTTGCGCTGCAACATCGGCGTCAGGCGCAGCATCTCGGCGGTGGCGCGCACCTTTTCGTCGATCTCGGCCCGCGGGCGGCCCAGGATGCGCAGCGGCGAGGCGATGTTTTCATAGACCGTCAGGCCGGGATAGTTGATGAACTGCTGATAGACCATCGCGACGCCCCGATCCTGCACCCGCACGCCCGTCACGTCCCGCCCGTCCCACAGCACATGCCCGGTCGTCGGCTGGTCCAGCCCCGCCATCAGCCGCATCAACGAGGTTTTCCCCGACAGCGTCGGACCCAGCAGCACGTTCATCGTGCCCTTCTGCAATGTCAGGCTGGTGGGATGGATATGGACCCGCCCCCCGACCACCCGCGATACCCCTTGCAGTTCCAGCGTCATCGTCCCTCGTTCTCCTCCGGGCTGGCGCCGGCCCCCGCGGGCGGCGCGGCCCCCCTTGTCATTCGGCGGCCGAATCCGCCCGCACCTGCCCAAGATAGCCGTTCAGCGCGGCGATCTGGTCAGGTTTCAGATGCAGCCCCAGCTTGGTGCGGCGCCACAGGATGTCGTCGGCGGTCCGCGCATATTCCCTGTCCCGCAGCCAGTCGACCTCGGCCGCGGTCAGGGTGGCGCCGAAATCCGCCCCCAGATCGGCGGCGGCGCGCGCGTCGCCCAGCACGGCAAAGGCTTCGGTGCCATAGGTGCGCACCAGCCGCCCCGCCCAGCCCGCGTCCAGGAACGGATATGCCGCGCGCAGCCGGGCGCCCAGGGCCTCCGCGCCATCGACCGGGAAATCGCCGCCGGGCAGCGACGCGCCCGCCGTCCAGTCGCCGCCCGCCTGCGGGAAATGCGGCGCCAGCTTGGCCATCGCGCCTTCGGCCAGACGGCGATAGGTGGTGATCTTGCCGCCAAAGACGTTCAGCAGCGGCGCCCCCGCCGCATCCAGCCCCAGCACATAGTCGCGCGTGGCCGCCGTCGCCGATGTGGCGCCGTCGTCATACAGCGGCCGCACGCCGGAATAGCTCCAGACCACATCGGACGGCGTGACGGGATGCGCGAAATACTGGCTGGCAAAGGCGCACAGGTAATCGCGCTCCTCCTCGGTGCAGCGCGCGTCTTGCGGGGCGCCGCGATGGTCCTTGTCGGTCGTGCCGATCAGGGTGAAATCGCCTTCATAGGGGATCGCAAAGCAGATCCGCCCGTCGCCGCCCTGGAAGAAATAGCATCGGTCGTGGTCATACAGCCTGCGCGTGACGATATGGCTGCCGCGCACCAGCCGAACCCCCTGGGCCGTGGCGATATGGGCGACATCGCGGATAACGTCGCCGACCCACGGCCCGCCCGCATTCACCAGGGCGCGGGCCAGATGCGTGGCGCGGCCCTGCGGCCCTTCGGTCTGGACGCGCCACAGATCGCCGTCGCGCCGGGCGTCGGTGACACGGGTGCGGGTGAGGATCGTCGCGCCGCGCGCCTGGGCGTCGCGGGCGTTCAGCACCACCAGCCGCGAATCCTGGACCCAGCAGTCGGAATATTCATACGCCAGCCGCAAGTCCTGCCGCAGCGGCCGCCCCGCCGGATCGGTGGCCAGATCCAGCCTGCGCGTGCCGGGCAGGATCCGGCGCCCGCCCAGATTGTCGTACAGGAACAGCCCCAGCCGGATCAGCCAGGCGGGCCTGCGTCCGCGCGCCCACGGCATCATCACGCCCAGCAGTCGCGAGGTCGGGGTATCGCTTTCGAACCGCATGTCGGGGGATACCGGCAGAACGAAACGCATGGGCCAGCTGATATGCGGCATGGCCCGCAGCAGCGTTTCCCGTTCGCGCAAGGCCTCGCGCACCAGGCGGAATTCGAAGAATTCCAGGTATCGCAACCCGCCATGGAACAGCTTGGTCGATGCGGATGACGTGCCCTGCGCCAGATCGCCCTGTTCGGCAAGGGTCACGGTCAGGCCCCGGCCCGCCGCATCGCGCGCGATGCCGCAGCCGTTGATGCCGCCGCCCACGACGAACAGATCGACCGCTGCCCCCGATGCCACCACACGCCCCCTCGTGCCGTTCCCAGACACAGCAGTATCCGTTCCGTCGCATCGGTCAAGCGCCAACTTTCGTTTTGCATCAAAATCGATGGCAAACGAACATCATCGTGCATGTTACGCACATGTGGCATGAAAAAATGCTGCGATTGCAGCCAGGATCGGCGCTTGCATGTGCGTTTTGGGGGCGTAAAGTCGGCGCCGCGGCAGATCCGGGGAAAACGACGATGGCGCTGAACATCCGGCAAAGCGAAATTCTGGAACTGGCCCGCGCGGACGGCAAGGTCGTGGTCGAGGATCTGGCCAACCGCTTTGCCGTCACCTTGCAGACGATCCGCCGCGACCTTGGCGACCTGGCCGAGGCGGGGCTGCTGGACCGGGTGCATGGCGGCGCGGTGCCCCGGCCGGGCACGGTCAACCTGGGATACGAGGCGCGGCGGCGCATGAATGCCGACGCCAAGGCCGCCATCGGCGCCGCCTGCGCCGCCGCGATTCCCGACAACTCCAGCGTGATCCTGAACCTGGGCACCACGACCGAGGCGGTGGCGCAGGCTCTTTTGAACCACTCCAACATCACGGTCGTCACCAACAACATGAACGTCGCCAACATCCTGCTGGCCAATCCGGGATGCGAGATCATGGTGACGGGCGGCGCGCTGCGGCGGTCGGACGGCGGGCTGGTCGGCGATCTGGCCACCCAGTTCATCGAACAGTTCAAGGTCGATTACGCGATCATCGGCACATCGGCCCTGGACGATGACGGCGATCTTCTGGACTATGACCTGGCCGAGGTGCGGGTCAGCCGCGCGATCCTGCGCCAGGCGCGGCAATCCTTTGTCGTGACCGACCATTCCAAGCTGCTGCGGTCCGCCCCCGCCCGCATCGCCAGCCTGGCGGAAATCGACGCGATCTTCATCGACCGGCCCTTGCCCGATGCCCTGGTCCGCCGCTGCGAGGGATGGGGGACGGCCGTCAACATCTGTCCGCCGGGCTGATCCGGGTCAGGGCAGCCAGACCTCGATGGTGCCGCGACGGGGAAGCGGTCTGAAATGGGTGAAATCGGCCACATTGTCCCGGCGCCCCGGATCCACAAGATCCCCTACGGCGTCGGAAACCGTCCGATCCCCGGCGTGGAAATAGCGGATGCTGGGCCGCGCCATCCGAAAGCCAACGTCCCGGATTTCGACCTGGCCCGCTCCCGCCTCGCGAAGGCGGCGGGCAAGCTCCCGCGATGCCCGAGGGTCCGACGACCGTGAACGGTGGATCACCACCCGCGCGCGCGACAGCGGCGCCGGGCGGGGCACGGCGGCGGGCGCGGGATCCGCGACCGGCACGGGCTCGGCCCCGGGCGGCTTGGTGGCCTCGGCCGGACGGTCAGGCAGGTGGCGCCAGATTTCCTGCGCCGTCGGCATTCCTGTCCCGGTCCCTGCCACAGGTGCGCCGGCCTGCGCCGCAGCCTGCCCTGCGGCAAGAAGGCCCGCCAGAAATCCCGCGGCAAGCCGACCCTGCCAACGCCTGCCGCGCCGCGCGGCGGCGCCGATCATCCGGCCCGCCCGGACATCCGATGAAAAAGCATCCATGCCGATCTTCGCCCCCTGACCCGAGAAGCATATTCCGGCGGGACGGCATGTCACGTCAAGTTGCGGTTATACGCGCTGTTCTGCGCCGCAAGAACCGGGGAAAAGGATTTCCCCAAGGGCAGCTTTCCGATTCACGGACATGTCATGCCGGCGGCGCGGAACCGCCAGAACAAGTGTCGGCGAGGGCGATCGTCCGGGGTCTGCCAGGGAAACCGGCATCGCGGCGCCCATCCGGCCGACCGCGCCTTTTTTTCCGGCGTCGCGTATGCAAACACAAGGCATCCACGCGAGATCCTTGTCACATCGCCGTCATGACCGATGCGGAACCCCCATAGGACGCCGGTCGCTCTTATGCGGTTGCTGCATGGCAGCAATCCGCAAGGATCCGTTGTGCAGGCGCAGCATAGGGGCCATCTTGGGCTTATCCGAATGCGCCGGGCCATCCG
>NZ_FZNM01000017.1 GCF_900188295.1 Paracoccus sediminis | reverse complement strand
CCTGGAGACCGGAAACGACAGCTTCCGCTTCAAAGCCAGTTCAGCCGCCGCAGCGCGCCAAAAGAAGGAGAACAATCACGCCTTGACCTCTGAATGACCCAAAAACCATAATCAAAGGTGGGTCAGTTCTCGATGGAAAACCTGGGTCACTTCTGGGTGGAAATTAACAGTCTGGCCATTGATCGTCCAGATATAGGGCACCATCGCGCCATCCAACATCACCATATGTCTTCGGTCCGCTGGACGCGCGGCAAGCGGGGTCATTGCCCTCAAGGCAGTCTCCTGGGTCATGTCGCGTGAAAAGGCCGGATGTTCGGACTCCGCCAGACCGGCGATGCGGGACACCGCCGCGCCTGGGGGCGCGAGGACGATGCCGGTGCGTTCCCGTGCGCCCTCGCGCAGCGCAAACACCGGCAGGGCCGTGCCATCCGCAGGCATATCGATCTCGATATCCAGTCGCTGCCCGGGCGCAAAGCCGAAGCGGGTGGATGTGTAGGGTTGGCAGGGCTCGCCGTCGACCGCGACCAGTCGCCCCGAGATCTGCCCAAGGTCGATCCAGAAGGAGGTCATCGCGGCGGCATTCACGGCGCGCAACAGCACCCGACCACCACGCTCGACCTGCACCACCTCCGGGTTGTCCAACGTCCGGTCATTTGCGAGATAGGCGTCGAAATCAAAATCGTTGATGTCCATTTCCGAGGCCCCCATTCCATCCGTGCCTTGCATGTCGCCCATGCCTTGCATGTTATTCTGGCTGGCTGCGGCTTGCTCATGCGGGATGCCGCTCATGATTTCGGCAAGCACCTCTTCGGGCGCCTTGAACGAGAAGTCATGCAGGAACATCACCACTTCCTGTCGGTCAGCGGCAAGATCCTCCGCCGAGTGCACAATCAGCGGGGCGGCGAGTAGACCGACCTCGTGCGCAGGCACGTGCGCGTGCATCCAGAAGGTGCCGGGCCGCGTGGCGTAATCGTAGGGGCGAGCTTCGCCGGGCATGAGCATCGGGTTGGTATTCGGCGCACCATCCTGAGCGTTGGGCGGGATCTGACCATGCCAGTGGATGATCGTCTCGACATCCAGCGCGTTGGTCAGGTCGACACGAAAACGCTGGCCGGGATCAAGTGTCAGGCCGAGACCACCTTGGCCGTTGACGAGGCCCATGACGGTCGCCGCGCGTCCCTGCACCTCGATAGTGCGGGTGGTGGCTGTCAGAGAGAGCACATCGGATGCCGCCCTGGACCGGGTAGGCAAGAGAAGGGCCGTCGAAGCGGCGGTGGAAGCGGCAAGAAACCCGCGGCGTGTAAAGCTGGTCATGTCATGCTCCGAAAGGTGAGGTCTGAAGTTCGGTCCCGCTCCAGGCGGGGTGTGGCTCAGACCGTGGTCCTCGGAGGTCGTCGCGGCGGCACACCCCCGTGGGAAGGTGGTTCCGTTTCCTTCACAAGGCGCCATCGCGGCAGAAGCCGCAGCACCCGGCCGTCGGGTGGCGACAGCAATGGCTCGGGCGCGCCTCCAATGCAATACATCTTGCAGACAATCGCGCCTAGATTGCCGCTGCCGGGATGGGTCATCCGGGACTCGTCATCCAGTAACGCGACCCCGGTGTCCTCGTGTCTCATGCAAAGGTAGCCTGCATGCCCCGCCATCGAGAAAGCGGACATGCAGGCCGCTTCTGGATCGGCCTGGACCGGCGGCGCGGCCATCAAGGGCCAGAGGCCGACAACGAACGCCCCGACCAGCACGGCCCGCAGGGCCAGCTCCAGCGCTCTTGCTCTGCCCCCGAGTACGCGGCGCCATTGCGGGATCATTCTGCCGTCTCCATGCGCGACCGCTCGGCCTGCACCCCGCGAATGCGGTCGGTCCAAGTGGAGTCGATATAGGCCAAGACAGCCACGATCTCGTTATCCGTCAGCATCGTGGCGGTTCCACGGCAACTGGGCTTGCGTGCACATCACGGCGGCTGATCCGGTTTTCTTTGGCCAGAAGCACGCGTTGTGCGGCCTCCCGCACACCGAGATGCCTCACCCAATCGGCGAGGATGCCGAAAGCAGCAGTCCTCGCACCCCCCAGCACGACGGCGCGACATGGTGTCAGGCGCGCAGCGCGCGCAATATCTCGCTCAGACCGGCGCATTTTTCGATCCTGCGTTGGCCATGTGAGCTTGGGATCTGAGACGGACCGTCTGAACATAAGCTGCGCTCCTGAGAGAAAGAACCAGCAGAACAAGCGCGACGAACCACATCTGCAGCGGGTTCGGCTCCGGCGTGGCACGGTGGAAACTCATAAAATGGATGAAAAGGAAGTATCCGACATGCGCGACGGTCAGCCACCACAGGGGCAAGACGCCCATCTGGATAAATTTCCAGCCGGAGGCGCCCAGGAGACCAACTGCGAGATCGCTCGACGTGGCGGCAAGCAGGATGACCAGCCCGAGCGCCGCCAGACCGACGGCGTTCGCAAGCGCAAACCCGTGCTGGAACATAACATATTCCCGTATCTGGGGATGCCATTCGAATCCGAAAAGCCGCATCAGATCCCATTCGACCCAGCCTACCAGGATGATTGCCGTATGGACGATCGCATAGAGGCAGCCATGGATGCCAAGTTCGCGCCGTAAGGGGAGTACGCGCACGACCGGCCGAACGAACCGTGACAGCGGGCCTATGCCGACCGACAAGGCAACCAGCATCAGAGAGACATCCCCGAAAGCCCGGTTCCAGCGATGCATCGGGCTCCAAGACGCATGAACCGCAGCAAAGAGCGCTAGAAATCCGGCGCCGATCGCCGCAGCGAGAAGATGCCGCAGTCTGGCGTCGCGAACGATACGGCGCAGAAGCAGTTGCGCTTCGGTCCGTTCAATGGCGGTCATGTCAGCCCTCGACTGGTTCCTGTCTCGAACGAGCCGGCCATTGGCGACCTCCCTCGGGAGGCACGAAAGGCCTGCCCGGTGCGGAATGCAGCGAATGCCATCACGACGATCCCAGCGAGCGCAAGATAGGGTCGCACCGGGTCGAACCAAGCTAAAAGAACCGGACCGCCGAACAGGAACATCAAGAGCTTGTTACAGGTTGGGCAGGCGATACCGAGAAACCCCACCACTCCGCCGCTCCGGGCCCCACGAGCACGGCATTGCGGAACCCAGAGCGCCGCAGTGGCCCCGGCCAAGACTGCCATGACGCCCGCAGCCAGCGCCTCCCAGGCCCCGACGGGCGTCATCCGCACGAATAACGGGTTCGTCCAAACCGCGCTCACGGTCCCGACCACCGCGAACACCGCCAGCGCGACGAGTGTTCCCCTCAGGCCTCGTGCGAGTAAATCGGGCATCGAATATGACGCCTTTCGTGTTTCAATCTGCATTGAACTCCACCTTCGCAAACTCCTCTCCGAAGCCTACACTGGCGATCCAGCGACCGGCCATGGGCAGCTTGAGGCTCGTGCGCCAATTCCCAGTTCCCACAAGCTCGAGCGGCGGATCGAGCCTGTCCATTTGCATGTCCGCCATGGTAAAACTGACGTCCGGCCGCACTTCTGCTAGAACTGTCAAATCCGCGTCTGGTGTAAACTGGATCTCCAGTCTGATGTCTCGGTTGCCCAAGGCATAGAGCCGTCCATCGATACGCCCTCCGGCAAAAGAGTCCGAAAAGATCGTGGCCGGCGTTGTGCCGTCCGTCGGCCCCTGAGCGGATCCGATCAGGCCAAGGCCCGCACCGATGAACATGGCAACGAAAATCGAGACCCCGGCGCCCAGCACAGCGGCAATCCATCTGGCTGTTCGCATTCCTCATGCCCATCTCAAGAGTGATCCAGTGCCGTTATCGGCTGCGTTGCGAGTGCTTGGGGAGCCTATGAGACCGGGACCGAAATCACATGGAGGCCGGCCTCGCCCCGTTCGCTCAGAGAGCGTCATGCGGCCCTGAACGGTTGACGATTTAGCTTTCGCATATCAGAAAAGCTATGGGATAGAAATCACAGAACAGAGAGGCTGAGCGCCTTTTTGCAGAGTGAATCAATGGGTCATGGGGTTCTGGCGAACCGGATCTTTTGATCGGTATCCCATCTCGAACGGCTGCGACCGCATGCTTGACAATCATGTCATCGAGCCATCTGAGTGGCATCGATGGAAATGCCGGAGAGGTTGTGATGACAAAGGGCCGGCGCAATCTTCTGATCGGTGGAGCCATCGTCGGTCTGATATACGGGCTAAGGGCGGCGCCTTGGGACCTGCTGCCGGGCCGCGGCCCCCGCTATGTCGCGATCGAGGGACTGTCGCCGTTTCGACGGCTTGAGGAAGGCGGGCGTATCTCCACCGGTTCAGCAGCGTTTGTCGGCCTCGACCCACCCGACGACAGCGAAAGTGAACGTCGCGGCCAAATCGAATTGGTGCGCAGCGACCTGTGCGGTGCATTGTTCGGACCGGACGCCCGTGACGGCGCGATACCCGTTGCCTATTTCAGCGAGTACCGGTGCCCGTATTGCCGCAAGCTCGAGCGTGACCTCGCCGATGTCGTTGAGGCAGACCCCGGCACCTTGCGCGTAATACAGCACGAGTGGCCGATCTTCGGCGCGTCATCCGAGCTTTTCGCCCGAGCCTCGGTGGCGGCTGCAAGACAGGGCCTGCAGCAGCCGTTGCGCAAGCGATTCATGCAGATGCCGCTGGTCGCGGACGAGGGTTCGGTTCTCAGGGTGGCTGCCGACCTTGGCCTCGACACTGACCGGCTCGCCAGCGACATGGCATCTGCTGAAGTCGCGGCTGAGTTAGGTCGTACCCGCGCCCTTGCCTCCGTTTTCGGTTTTATCGGCACGCCGGGGCTGGTGATCGGGCGCACGGTCCTCAACGGAGCCATTTCGCAATCCCTGCTGCGACAGATCATCGCCGACGAGACGTCCTTGCCGCCGATCGAGTGCTGAAGGCACGAGGCCGGCTGACCCAAGACCGGCTCAAGCCGTACAGAGCTGCCACGCCCGGTTCGCCTGCACTGTCAGAGCGCGGCGGCTCCCTTGGCGGTGGCCAGCTTAAGGTTCTTTCGGCCCCGGTGCGACATTGTTGATGATGATCGGGAGTCGGAGCGATGACCGCCGTGGCGGCGTAGAGTAACCGTCCGATCTGACCTCTAGGGGCTCATCTCCAAGGTGGAGAAGACGAACGACTCCGGCGCACTGCACGCGACGAGGCTCTATGCGAAGCGCCCCGTGTCTTTTTGGATCGGGGGCCATGCCACCAGCCTGGCGGATGGCCAATGAACCTGTCAGGCCTGCCTGAGGCGCCCGATGCCCGATCCATGTCGTCGGCTCATGACGAGGCGTGCTCTCCGCTGACGGTTCGAAGATCGGTCAGAAGCTGTTCGATCATCGCGGCACGCGGATTTCCGATGCGCTGGATAAGGCCGATGCGACGCGTGACCGGCGGGTCGCCGAAGGGTGCCGTCACCAGCGACGCCGAGCATTCCTTGACGGCGATGTCCGGCACCACGGAAACCCCCAGCCCGTTCGCCACGCAGGACGTGATGGCCGAGATCGTGTCGATTTCCGCGATCTCGTTCAGGGGAATGTTCATCCGCGCAAGCTCGTGGTCGATGGCCTGCGCCAGCGGCACCGCCGCGCGGAAGCGGATATAGGGCAGGGTTCTCAGAAGCTCGTTGCCCGTCACGGCGGGCGAACCGGGGGGGGCGATGACGAACAGCGGCTCTCGGATGAAGGGGTTCCACCGAAGTCCGGCCGGAAGATCCCGGTTCTCGGCCACCATCGCGGCGTCCAGGCGTCCGGCGGCGACATCCTGCAACAGCGCGTCGGACAGTCCGACCCGAAGCCTGATCCGAAGACCGGAGTTGCGCTTGCGCAGCAGGACGACGGCGCGGGGCAGCAAGCTCAGGGCGCTTGTGCGGACCGAACCGATGGCCAGGGTGCCCACGACCTTGCGCCCGGTGATCGTGCCGATGGCATCCTCGGCGGTCTGGATCAGCGTGCGCGCGGCATCAAGCATCTGCATTCCCGCCGTGTTGAGGCGCGGCGGACGGCTTGACCGGTCAAAGAGGGGAACACCAATCTCGGTCTCAAGGGCGTGCATCTGTTGGCTCACCGCGGACGGCGTGAGGTTCAGATGTTCCGCCGCCTTTGAAAAATTGCCCTGCTCGACGATGGCCAGAAAGGTTCTAAGTTGCCGTATATCCATCAGTTTAAGAATCTCTTAAGGTGACGATAAATATTATGCGATAGATTTCCAAAATATGAATGATAAATGGTTTGTCCGAAAGGTGCCAAGATTCGGCATCGTGGAGGACCATGGCAGACAACATCCTGATAACGGGGCCAAGCTTGGACCCTGCCGCCGCCCGGTTGCTTGTCGAGGCAGGCTACAGGCCGGTCTATGTGCCCGCCTATGCCGATGGCAACGGGCTGATCGTGGCCATGGCGGCCGCCGACCCGGTCGGCATTCTGGCGCGCATGGGGCATGTCGGCGAAGCGGCGTTGAACGCCGCCCCCCGGCTTGCGGTCATTTCGAAACACGGCGCGGGTGTTGACAACATCGATGTGGACGCCGCCAGCAGGCGCGGCATCCCGGTTCTGAATGCGGCAGGCGCCAATGCCGTATCCGTGGCGGAACACGCGATCGCGCTGCTGTTCGCAGTGTCCAAGAAGGTGATCCCGCTTGACCGCGGTATCCGCGAGGGGCGTTGGGAAAAGTCCGGGTTCCAGGGCCGCGAACTTGCGGGATCGGTGATGGGCCTTGTCGCGTTCGGTGCGATCGCGCGCCAGACCGCCCGCTTTGCCAAGGCCCTGGGCATGGAGGTCCGCGCCCATGACCCCTTTGCACCGGCGGACGTATTCGCCGCCGAGGGGGTCGAGAGCGTCGAGGATCTGGATGCCCTGTTCGCCGCCAGCGACATCATAAGCCTGCATTCGCCGCTGACGCCGGCCACCCGGCATCTCGTCAACGCCGAACGGCTGGAATTGATGAAGCCGGACGCCATCATCATCAACACCGCCCGCGGCGGCCTGATCGACGAGGCCGCGCTGTCTGCGGCCCTGGCCCGCGCACGGATCTTCGGGGCCGGTCTGGACACCTTTGCGCAAGAGCCGCCCCCTGCCGATCATCCGTTCTGGTCTGAATCGCGGCTGGTCCTTTCGCCCCATATCGGCGGCGTCACCGCCGCAGCGAACAGGCGCGTGGGCATCGAGGCGGCGCAGGGCATCGTCGACATTCTGGCGGGCCGGCCCGTCCCGCAGGCGCGGATCGTCAACCGCGCGAAACTTACCATCCCGGCCTGAGGAGGGTTTTCATGGCTATCGGTTTCCGCATTCTGCCCCGTGACCGCGCCGTTCCAGCCGATCTGGTGGCCCGGTTCGCCAAACTGCCGGTCGCCAATGTCAGCGACAGCATGAACCGCATGACCGCGGCCGGGCCACGCCTGACCCGGATGCACCGCGACGGCGTGCTGGCCGGGCCGGCCCTGACCGTCAAGGCGCGGCCGGGCGACAACCTGATGCTGCACAAGGCCATCGACATGGCGGCGCCCGGCGACGTGATCGTGGTCGATGCGGGCGGCGATCTGACCAATTCCCTGATGGGCGAACTGATGCTGGCCTATGCGATCAAGCGCGGCGTGGCGGGGTTCGTGCTGAACGGCGCGATCCGCGATGCCGACCAGTTCATCGCCATGAACTTGCCGGTGTTTGCCGCGGGCGTCACGCATCGCGGACCCTACAAGGACGGTCCGGGCGAGATCAACGTGCCCATCGCCCTGGACGGCATGGTGATCCATCCGGGCGATCTGATGCTGGGCGACAGCGACGGCGTCCTGGCGGTGCCGTTCGACGCGGCCGAGGAGGTCTATGCCCGCACCATGGCCAAACAGGACGCCGAGACCAGGCAGATGGCCGCCATCGAGGCCGGAACGAACGACCGGTCCTGGGTCGATACGGCGTTGAAACGACTGGGATGCGCGATGCCCGACGGCATCTGAACACCATTTTCTTGGGAGGAGAAATCATGACCATCACGAAATCCGCGGCCCTGGCCGCAATCCTGACGACCACCGCCGCAGGCGCCGCCCTGGCCGACTGGCCCGCCGATCGCCCGATCGAGATGATCGTGGCCTTCGCCCCCGGCGGCGGCACCGACATCATGCTGCGCACCCTGGCGCCGTTCCTGGAGGCGGAACTGGACGCCCAGTTCCCGGTGCTGAACCGGCCCGGCGCCTCGGGCGAGATCGCCTATACGGCGCTGTCGCAGGCCCGGCCCGACGGGTACACCGTGTCGTCGCTGAACACGCCGGGCTTTCTGACCATGCAGATCGGCCGCACGTTGCGCTATGATCCCGCCGACATCTGCCCGATCGCCCGCATCGTCGAGGATCCCGGCACCTTCATCGTCCAGGCAGGGTCCGGATACCAGACGCTGGCCGATCTGGTGGCCTTCGCCAAGGAAAACCCCGGCGCGGTGTCCGTGGGCACGACCGGAGTCGGCACCGACGAACATCTGGCCATGCTGCAACTCGAACAGGCGGCGGGGATCGACCTGACCGCCGTGCCCTTTGGCGGCGCCAACGAGGCCAAGACCGCGCTGCTGGGCGGTCATGTCGCGATGATCGGCCTGAACGTGGGCGAATACGCGACCAGCGATCGGAACGCGTTCCGGGCGCTTGCGCAATTCGCCGACGAACGGTCGATCCTGGCGCCCGATCTGCCCACCGCCCAGGAACAGGGCTTTGACGTCATGATGTCGTCCGAACGCGGTCTTGCGGCGCGTTGCGACGTCCCCGAGGATGTGCGCGCGAAACTTGCCGCCGCCGTCGATGCCGCGCTTGCCGATCCCGAATTCCAGGAAAAGGCCAAGCAGCAGGCGCTGCCCCTGTCCTTCAAGTCCGGCACGGACTGGCAGGCGGACATGCCCGTCCGTCTGGCGCGCTATACCGAGATCTTCAAGCTGATCGAGGCGGGCCAGTAATGGCCCGCCCCACGGCGACCGGCACGGGCGACCGGCCCGACCTGCTGTCGGCGGGCCTGTTCATCGGGCTTGGCGGGCTTGGACTGTTCATGGCGCGGGGGCTGGATACCGGCACGCTGGCGCAGATGGGACCGGGCTTTCTGCCCCGTGTCGTCTGCGTGCTGCTGATCGCGGTGGGTCTGGCCGTGGGCATCCCGGCCCTGCGCCGCCCCGTCCAGGCGATCGACGCGATCCGCCTGCGGCCGCTTCTGGTCATCACCGTGGCGATCGTGGGCTTTGCCTATGCGGCCACGCATCTGGGCTTCGTTCTGGCGTCGCTGTGGCTGATCGTCGCGGGATCGCTGGCCGATCCGGGCGGCAATTGGCGCCACATCCTGCTGCTGGCCGCCGGGCTGACGCTGTTCGGCGCCCTGGTCTTCGTCTATGGGTTGGGCGTCCAAGTCCCCCTGTGGCCGTTCTGACAACCGTCATCGCCCTGGGGAGGACCGCATGACATTCATCGACCTGCTGATGCTTGGCTTTTCCGAGGCGATCACGCCCGCGAACCTGGCCTTCTGCCTGCTGGGCGCGCTGCTGGGAACGCTGATCGGCGTGCTGCCCGGCATCGGCCCGACCGCGACCATCGCCGTGCTGCTGCCCATCACCTTCTTCCTGCCGCCGCTGGCCGGGATCATCATGCTGGCCGGCATCTACTATGGCGCGCAATACGGCGGTTCGACGACAGCCATCCTGGTCAACCTGCCGGGCGAGGCGTCGGCGGTGGTGACGACGCTGGACGGGTATCAGATGGCCCGGCAGGGACGGGCCGGGGCCGCGCTTGCCGTCGCGGCGCTGGGGTCGTTCTTCGCAGGCACGGTGGCGACCTTTGCCATCGCCGTGGCCGGGCCGATGCTGTCCGGTTTCGCACTGTCCTTCGGACCTGCCGAATACGTCTCGCTGATGGTGTTCGGGCTGCTGGCCGCGACGATCCTGGCCAGCGGGCCGGTGCTGAAGGCCATCGGCATGATCCTGATCGGCCTGCTGCTGGGCATGGTCGGCACCGATCAGGCCACGGGCGCGGAACGGCTGACCTTTGGCGCGATCGAACTGTTCGACGGCATCGACTTCATCGTCATCGCCATCGGCATCTTCGGCTTTTCGGAAATCATCGCAAACCTGGAACGCAGCGGGTCCGAGGGCGTGAAATTGGCGCCCTTGTCGCGCCTGTGGCCCACGCGCGATGATTTCCGCAACAGCTGGGGGGCCGTGTTGCGCGGCACGGCGATCGGCACGCTGCTGGGTCTGCTGCCGGGCGGAGGCGCCACGCTGGCCTCGTTCAGCGCCTATTCGCTGGAAAAGAAGGTTTCGAAACACCCCGAGAAATTCGGCACCGGCGTGGTGGAGGGCGTGGCATCGCCCGAAGCCGCCAACAACGCGGCCGCGCAGTCGTCCTTTATCCCGCTGCTGACGCTGGGGATTCCGTCGAACAACATGATGGCCATGATGCTGTCGGCCTTCATGATCCACGGCATCACCCCCGGTCCCACGGTGCTGACCACCCAGCCCGAGATCTTCTGGGGCCTGGTCGCCAGCATGTGGATCGGCAACCTGCTGCTGGTGGTCATCAACCTGCCCATGATCGGGCTGTGGGTAAAGCTGCTGACGGTACCTTACCGGCTGCTGTATCCGGCGATCCTGCTGTTCTGCTGCATCGGCGTCTATTCGATGAACAACCGGATCTTCGACGTGATCCTGGCCGCGGGCTTCGGCCTGCTGGGCTATGCCTTCCGCAAGGCCAGATGCGAGCCGGGGCCGCTGCTGCTGGGTTTCGTGCTGGGACCGCTGCTGGAATCGAACCTGCGCCGGACGCTGCTGATCGAACAGGGCGATCCGTCGATCTTCATCGAGCGGCCGATCAGCCTGACCATGCTGGTGGCCACGGTCATCCTGCTTGGCCTGATGATCCTGCCGTCGTTCCGCCGCACCCGGCAAGAGGCGTTCCAGGAAGAGGAAGCCTGACGAGCACGAGACGGCCGGGGCGGACGATATCCCGGCCAAGGCGATGCCGGGACGCAAGCTGGACTTTGTGCGGGCCGAGCAGGCGCAGGGGCGGCCGCTGCCCATGGGCGGCCGCAGGTCGAACGGCGCCCCGGCAATCTTGGACATCGCCCCTGGACAGCCGCGCGAAAAGCCGGACGAAACGCGGCCGTCCCGCGCATGATCGTTACCGGGCCGGGACCGCCCGCCTTGCGCGGTCACAGGTCGGGCAGGGGGTTAGCCCGTCGCAGCCAGCAGATCGACCCCCATCTGCGCGAACAGATCGACGTAATCCAGAAACACCCAGTTTTCCGCGATCCGGCCGTCGTGGCAGCGATAGAAATCCATGACCCGCAGCGTCAGCGCCCGCCCATCCGCCCTGACACCCAGGTAATCACCCTGAAACGTCATGGTCATCGACGGCCATCCCGATACGGCGGCATAATTGCCGTCGCCGATCCGGCAATAATGGTTGCCGCCCTTGCGGTCGGGAAAGGCGTGCAGGAAGGGCGCCCGGTGATCCTTGACGAACCCTTCCCACCGAAAGTTCGACCCGATCCCGGCGGGGCCGTACCACAGCATGTCGTCGGCCCAATAGCCGTCGGTTCCGGTCTGCCCTGCCGATCCGAAGGACTGCGGGTCGAACCGGTGCAGGTCGCCCAGCATTCCTTCCACGATGTCCAGCGACCCTTCGCCGTCGCCGGTCCGCGGACACACCCCGTCATGGGTGGCGGGGCCGGGAAACAGCGTTTCCAGACCATAGGAAAAGGGAAACGGATGCCGCCCCGCCTGGCGCATCAGGTCGGGCAGGTCCAGGATGATCCGCGTCTGGACGATGCGGCCATCCCGAACATGGTAGAATTCGCCCGCTCGCAGAAAGGCCAGCCGGTCGGACGGCGCGATCCCCCACAGGGGCGCGGTGAAATTGCCGACGTAATGGGCGACGGCCGCGCACCAGAAGCCGTTTTCGTGACGGCGGTTCCGGGCGCCGATAAAGATCTCGTCCCGGCGGTGCAGCCCGGAAAACGCCCGGCGCAGGGGGTCGAGGAAACCGGCCTCGATTTCGGCCGGCCCGGTCATCGGGGGCAGGGGGGCCGACACTTCCCATAGGCAGTCATCGGCAATGCTGATCGGCCCCAAAGCGGGATCGTCTTTCAGCATGGAGGCCAAGAAATGCTGCACGTTTTCGCGCTCGCCAGTCATTGCCGATTCCTTTTTGCATTCGAATGCAAAAAAGGCTTGCACGAATCGGAAGGTGCTGCAAATGTTAATTGCAATCGAATGCAAGACTGTTACACGCAACGTCACGGGATGCTTTCATGGCCGGAATCGAACTGCGCAATGTCAGCAAGCGATGGGGCCGGTTCACCGGCGTGGACCGGTTCAGCCTGTCGATCCGCGAACAGGAATTCCTGGTGCTGCTGGGACCGTCGGGCTGCGGCAAGACCACCACCATGCGGATGATCGCCGGACTCGAGGAGGCGACCGAGGGCGACATCGTCATCGGCGGGCGCCGGGTCAACGATCTGGACCCCAAGGACCGCGACATCGCCATGGTGTTCCAGTCCTATGCGCTGTACCCGAACATGACCGTTTACGAAAACATCCGCTTTCCCCTGAAGATCCGCAAGGTTCCGGCCGCCGAACACGACGCCCGCGTCCGCCGCGCCGCCACGATGGTGGAACTGACCGAATTCCTGGACCGCCGCCCCTCCGAACTGTCGGGCGGCCAGCGGCAGCGCGTGGCCCTGGCCCGCGCCATCGTCCGCCAGCCCGCCGTCTTTCTGATGGACGAGCCGCTGTCGAACCTGGACGCCAAACTGCGGGTTTCGACCCGCGCGCAGATCAAGAACCTGTCGCACGAACTGAAGGTCACGACGATCTATGTGACCCATGACCAGATCGAGGCGATGACCCTGGCCGACCGCGTGGTGGTGATGAAGCGCGGGCTGATCCAGCAGGTCGGCACGCCGACCGAGATCTATGACCGTCCCGCCAACACCTTTGTCGCCAGCTTCATCGGCAATCCGGCCATGAACCTGATGGAGGGCCATGTCACCGGCGGCGTGTTCGCGGCCGACAAGGTGCGCATTCCCGGCCTGGCCGCGCCCGACGGCCCGGTGACGCTGGGTTTCAGGGCCGAGGATGCGGCGGTCGCGCCTTCGGGCCAGATCGCGGCGCCGGTTTATACGATGGAACTGCTGGGTGACGCCACCATGGTCACGGTGCGCGCAGGCGGCGCCCTGGTCGCCGTCAAGGCCCCCAAGGATTTCCGCATCGCCATCGACGAACGGGTGGAAATCGCCGTTCCCCAGGCGGCCTGCCATCTGTTCAACACGAAAACCGGGGAACGGCTTGAAGCCTGACCCATGGGAACGCGGGCAACGACCCGCACCACAACAGGGAGTTTCACGATGTTTTTCCGCAAGATCGCCCTTGCCGGCGCCTTCGCGCTGATGGGTTCGACCGCGATGGCCGCCTGCGCCTTTCAGAACGAGGTGCCGGTGAAATCGCTGTCCGCCGGGTTCGAGGCCTGGAAGGCCGTCACCGACGCCATGGCCGAATGCGGCAATTTTTCCGCCGAACTGGATCAGGAATTCAAGACCAAGCAGCCCGAGGCCTTTGCCGCGCGCCCGTCGCTGTATCAGATTGGCGGGGTCGCCAACGAAACCATCGTGCCGCTGGTCAACGCGGGCACCATCCGCCCGCTGGACGATCTGGTCGCCAAGTACGGGCAGAACCTGCAACCGGGCCAGCTTATCAAGATCGACGGGCAGACCATGGCCATCGCCATGATGGTGAACACCCAGCACCTGATGTACCGCAAGGACATCCTGGACGAACTGGGCATCGCCGTTCCCACGACCTATGACGAACTGCTGGCCGCCGCCGAACAGATCAAGGCTAGCGGCAAGGTCGAATATCCGCTGGGCGGCACCTACAAGGCGGGATGGAACCTGGCGCAGGATTTTGTGAACATGTTCATGGGATCGGGCCAGCCGCTGGTCAACGATGACGGAACCGCCAACGTCAACAACGAGACCGGCGTCACGACGCTGGAGATGATGAAGGCCCTGTCGGCCTACATGGACCCCGAATTCCTGGGCGCCGATTCCACCGTGGTCCAGCAGCAGTTCCAGCAGGGCCGCATCGCCATGGCGAATTTCTGGGCCAGCCGGGGCAGCGCCATGGACGATCCGGCCGAAAGCCAGGTCGTGGGCAAGGTCGCGGGCGCGCCCACGCCCAGCATCGTTGATGGCGGCGCGCCTGCCACGACGCTGTGGTGGGACGGCATCGTGATCGCCAGGAACATCTCGGACGAGGAAGCGGACGCGGCCTTCCGCGTGGCGATGGAAGGTCTGGACAGCGAGATGGTCGCGGCCAACAACGACGACGCCGTATGGCTGATCCAAGGCTATCAACCGGGCGCGATGGCGCAGGCCGCGATCGCCACGGCCAGCACCAATCCGCCGCCGGTCTCCTATCCCTCGACCACCGCTCAGGGGCTGATGCACGGCGCCATCGGCAGCCAGGCCGCGGCCTTCTTCACCGGCGACAAATCGGCCGAGGACACCTTGGCCGCCATCGAGGCCGAATACGCGACCGCCGCCGCCGAGGCCGGGATCGTCAACTGACCCCCCGCCATGGGGGCGGTCCGCCGCCCCCGACCCGCCACCGCACAAGGGCCAGCATCATGCGCACACGGACATTCGCCTGGTTCGTCGCCCCGTCGGTGGCGATGATGCTGGTCTTCATCGCCTTTCCGCTGGTCTCGGTGCTGGTGCAGAGCTTTACCCTGACCCAGCCGGTGATCGAATCCGTCACGGTCGAAACCTGCACCCCCAGCTTTGTGGGCCAGAACTGCATCCAGGAAACCCGCCGCCAGCCGGTGCTGGACGAAAACGGCGCCATCGTCACCCAGACCCGCTTTGTTGGTCTGGACAACTATGCCACGCTGGTGGAACCGGGCCGGGCGCTGGCGTCCCTGGGCAGCCTGAACCTGGATGGGCTTCTGGCCATCGATTTCTGGAGGGCGCTGCGCTTCACGCTGTATTTCACCCTCATCACCCTGCCGCTGATCCTGGTCGTGGGGCTGGGGCTGGCGCTGGCGGTCAACAACGTCACCCGCGCGGTGCGCGGCCCGGTGATTTTCGTGACGCTGCTGCCCTTTATCATCACGCCCGTCATCGGCGCCCTGGCGATCCGCTGGCTGTTCGTGGGCGACGGCATCCTGACGCGGCTGCTGGAACACTGGTCGGGGCGCGATATCTTCATGTTCGCGCAGGCCTGGACGATCGAGCTTTTGATGATGTTCTATCGCGTCTGGCATGTCGCGCCCTTCGCCTTTGTCATCTTCTATGCCGGGCTTCAGGGCGTGAACAAGGACGCGGTCGAGGCCGCGCTGATCGACGGCGCGTCGCGCCTGCAACGGCTGCGCTATATCGTGATCCCGCACCTGATGCCGCTGATCGTCTTTGTCGCGCTGATCCATCTGATGGACGCCTATCGCGTGTTCGAGGAGGTGATCGGCTTTAGGTCCGAGGCTTATGTGATCTCGCTGCAATACCTTACCTATGACCTGTTGATGCCGGACAACACCGGGAACCGGGCGATCAACCGGGCATCCGCCTCGTCGATGCTGACGATGATCGGCATCGTGATCCTGCTGATCCCGCTTTTGCGCCACACCTGGCGCCAGCACAGGGAAACCCGCTGATGGCCGCCACGATCCGCGCCCTGCGTCAGCCGCTGTGGCTGCGCCTGACCTCGGCTTCGGCATTGTCGCTGTGGCTGCTGGTCGCGGCCTTCCCGATCTTCTGGATCACCATGATGAGCGTCAAGGTGCCGCTGGACGCCTTTGCCGACGGCCCGCTGGAGGTGATCTTCGGCCCGCGCACGCTGGCGGCGGGCAAGGGGCTGACGATCCTGGACCTGCTGGGATACGGGCTGTTCCTGCTGGCGGCGGGCCGGGCGGCGATGCGCTGGCTGCCCCGTGCGGTGCCGTCGCTGTCGCTGTTCGGGGTGCGCGTCCTGGGCTGGCTGATCGGCCTCATGGCGGTGGTCCTGGGGGTCTGGATCGGGGGGGTCTTCGTGCTGCCCGCCCTGCTGGGCGCATTGAACGGCGCCCTGGGGCTGGACCCGCTGATCGGGTTCACCGCCGAACATTACCGGTCCGTCTGGATCGGGCGGGATTTCTGGCAGAACTTCCTCAATTCCATGCAGGTGACGCTGGGGGTCACGGTAATCTCGCTGACCTGCGGGACACTGGCGGGCTATGCCCTGGCGCGGTCGGGGTCCAACATCGCCTTCTGGCTGCTGATCCTGGCGCTGATCTTTCGCGCCCTGCCGCATTCGGTGCTGGTGACGGGCTATCTGCCGGTCTTCATCAACTCGGCCGAGATCCTGCGCCCGATCCTGGGCGACAACGCCCCCACGCTGTACGGCCAGCCGCTGGCGGTGATCGCGGTACTGGTGGCGATCAACCAGCCCTTCACGATCTGGATGCTGCGGTCGTTCTTTCTGAACATCCCGGCGGACCTGGACGAGGCCGCGCGCGTCGACGGCTGCACCCATTTCCAGGCCTTCCGCTGGGTGATCATGCCGGTGATGTGGCCGGGTATCATCACCACCGGGCTGTTCAGCTTCCTTCTGGGCTACAACGACTTCCTTGTGACCTCGCTGCTCTTGGACCAGTCGAACATGACCATGGTTCCGGCCATCGCCAGCTTCTTCAACCGCGAGACGACCACCACCGACCAGGTGCAGGCCGTCGCCGCCGCCGTGTCGATCACCGCGCCCCTGTTCCTGCTGGTGATGGTGTTCCAGCGCCAGATCGTCAGCGGCTTGACCCAGGGGGCGGTCAAGGGATGATCCGCTATCCGATCCCGCACCCGGCCTTCTGCCGCCTGCCGCGCGACCATATCCGTGGCCTGCGTCCCCGACGCCCCGATATGTGATCCCGATTTCGAAAGGACAAAGCCATGAAAGGCTCTCGCCCCGAACAGGCCGTGCTGACCCGCGACACGGACATGACCAAGACCGCCGAAACCCGCGCCGTGATCGAAGGCATGGTGGACGGGTTGAACGACCACCGCATCACCGACATCGGCGAATTCTTTGCCGAGAATTTCCGCTGGCTGGGCAACCAGGGCTGCGGCACCAAGCATGGCCTGCGCGAATTCCAGGACAACTGGCAGAAACCCTTCCAGGCCGCCTTCAAGGACAAGACCTGCATCGACGAGGCGCGGCTGTACATGGGCGAATGGGCCGCGGCTTTTGGCCGGCAGGAGGCCACCCATGCCGGCGAATTCATGGGCATCCCCGCGACCGGCAAGCGGGTCGAGATCCGCTATATGGATTTCTGGAAGGTCCAGGACGGCCGGATCGTCGACAACTGGGTGATGGTCGATTTCCCGCATGTGATGGCGCAGCTGGGCGTGGACTGCTTTGGCGGCCACGGCTGGGAAACCTTTGACCGGGGCGAAAAGACGCCGCCGCAGCCCTGACGCAAGCGGCCACAGGAAGGACGGAGTTTTCCCATGACGATCACCCATCTCAAGCGCGGCAAGCCCGAGGACCAGCGGGCCGAGGATGACGCCCGCGTCCGCGCCACGGTCGAAACCGTGCTGAAGGACATCGAAACGCGCGGCGATGCCGCCGTGCGCGACCTGTCGGTGAAGTTCGACACATACGACCCGCCGTCCTTCCGCCTGACCGATTCCGAAATCCAGGCCGCGATGCAGCAGGTCAGCCCCCGCGACATGGACGACATCCGTTTTGCCCAGGACCAGATCCGCCGCTTCGCCCAGGCTCAGCGGGCCAGCATGACGGATATCGAGGTCGAGACCTTGCCGGGCGTGACCCTGGGCCACCGCAACATCCCGGTGCAGTCGGTCGGCTGCTATGTGCCGGGCGGCAAGTTCCCGATGGTGGCGTCGGCCCACATGTCGGTGCTGACGGCCTCGGTGGCGGGGGTGCCGCGCATCGTTGCCTCGGCCCCGCCGGTTCAGGGCGCGCCGCATCCGGCCATTGTCGCCGCTATGCATCTGGGCGGCGCGCACGAGATCCTGGTGCTGGGGGGCATGCAGGCCGTGGGCGCCATGGCCATCGGCACGCAGACCATCGCCCCCGTGGACATGCTGGTCGGCCCCGGCAACGCCTTCGTGGCCGAGGCCAAGCGCCAGCTTTACGGCCGCGTTGGCATCGACCTGTTCGCCGGCCCGACCGAAACCATGGTGATCGCCGACGACACCGTGGATGCGGAACTGTGCGCGACCGACCTGCTGGGCCAGGCCGAACACGGCTACAATTCCCCTGCTGTCCTGCTGACCAACAGCCGCAAGCTGGCGGAAGGCACTTTGGCCGAGATCGACCGGTTGCTGCAAATCCTGCCCACGCGCGATACCGCCGCCGCCAGCTGGCGCGACTATGGCGAGGTGATCGTCTGCGACACATACGACGAGATGCTGGAGCAGGCGAATGCCATCGCGTCCGAACATGTGCAGGTGATGACCGACCGCGACGACTGGTTCCTGGAACACATGCACAGCTATGGCGCGCTGTTCCTGGGACCGCGCACCAACGTGGCCAACGGCGACAAGGTGATCGGCACCAACCATACGCTGCCCACGAAAAAGGCCGGGCGCTATACCGGCGGGCTGTGGGTGGGCAAGTTCCTCAAGACGCACAGCTATCAGCGGATCACCACCGATGACGCGGCCGCCCTGGTCGGCGCCTATGGTTCGCGGCTGTGCATGTTGGAAGGGTTCGTCGGCCATGCGGAACAGTGCAACATCCGCGTGCGCCGTTATGGAGGACGGAACGTCGCCTACGGCACGGCGGCGGAATGATGGACCTGCCGCGCACCCCGTCCTTTCGCCTTGACGGCCGCCACGCGCTTGTGACGGGGGCCTCGAGCGGCATTGGGCTTGCGGCGGCGGCGGCCCTGGCGGGGGCGGGCGCGCGGGTGACGATGGTGGCGCGCGGCCTGGCCGATCTGCAAAGGGCGGCGGATGCGGTGGGGGCGGCGGGCGGGCGGGCCACGGCATTGGGGCTGGACATCGCGGATCTGGACGCGGCGCGGGATGTCGTGACAGCTAACGGCCCTTTCGACATCCTGGTCAATTCCGCCGGGTTGGCGCGCCATGCGCCCGCGCTTGACACCACCCCTGCCGATTACGACGCCGTCCTGGGCCTGAACCTGCGCGCGGCCTATTTCCTGACAAGGGAGGTCGCGCGCGGCCTGATCGCCGCCGGGCGGCCTGGCAGCCTCATCAACGTGTCGTCCCAGATGGGCCATGTCGGCGGACCGGACCGGGCGGTCTATGCCGCATCGAAACACGCCCTGGAAGGCATGACGAAATCCATGGCGATCGAATGGGGCCCGCACGGCATCCGCGTCAACACGCTGTGCCCGACCTTCATCCGCACGCCCCTGGCCGAACAGACCCTGCGCGACCCCGACCGCCGCGCCTGGATCCTGTCCAAGATCGCCCTGGGCCGGGTCGGCGAGATCGAGGATGTGATGGGACCGGTGGTGTTCCTGGCCTCGGACGCATCCGCCCTGGTGACGGGCGCGGCGCTGATGGTCGACGGCGGCTGGACGGCGGAGTGAGGCGATGACCGATGCGACCCACAGCCCCGACGCCAAGGCCCCCGACCGCGTGACCGCGCAGGACGTGGCGCGGCTCGCGGGCGTCAGCCAGTCGGCGGTCAGCCGGGTCTTCACGCCCGGCGCCTCGGCCAGCAAGGCGACCACGGCCAAGGTCCGCGCCGCCGCCGAGCAACTGGGCTATCGCCCCAACGTGCTGGCCCGCAGCCTGATTACCGGCCGCACCCGGATCATCGGGCTGGTGGTCGCCTATCTGGAAAACCAGTTCTATCCCGTCGCCCTGGAGCTGCTGTCGCGCGCGCTTCAGGCCAAGGGCTATCACGTCCTGGTCTTCATGGCCTCGAATGCGACCGAGGGTGTCAGCGAAGTGATGGCCGAACTGCTGGATTACCAGGTCGACGGCATCATCACCGCATCCGTGGCAATGACCAACGACCTGACCACGCGCTGCGACGCCGCGGGCATTCCGGTGGTGATGTTCAACCGCGGCCAGGCCGATCCGCGCCTGTCCGAAGTCACCAGCGACAACATCGCGGGGGGCCATGCCGCCGCCTGTCATCTGATTGCCACCGGCCACCGCCGCATCGCGCATGTGATGGGCTGGCAGGGCGCGTCCACCGGGCGCGATCGCGCGCAAGGATTCAGCAATGCCCTGGCGGACGCGGGGCTGGCGCCCGTGGCGATGATCGACGGCATGTTTTCGCGCGACACGGCGGCCCAGGCCACGCGCGACCTGTTCGGCGCCCCCTTCGATTCTGGCGACCGGCCCGATGCGGTCTTCGTCGGCAACGACCACATGGCCTTCGCGGTCATGGACGTGCTGCGCTTTGAACTGGGGCTGGACGTGCCGGGCGAGGTGTCGGTGGTGGGCTATGACGACGTGCCGTTGGCATCCTGGCCCGCTTATGACCTGACCACCATCCGCCAGCCGGTGCGGCGCATGGTCGATGCCACGGTCGACCTGATTCTGGGCCAGATCGAGGGCGATCACGACCCCCACACGATCCGCATCGACGGCACGCTGATCCAACGCGGCTCGGTTCGCGACAGGAACAACCACAAGGACAAGGACAGATGAAAGGCTTCGACCCGAAATTCCGCGACTTTCCCGATTACATCATCGGCATCACGAAGGAGATCTGGGAAGACCGCGGCATCGCCACGCTGCACCATTACTATGCCCCCGACATCCTGGTGCGGTCCCCCGCTTCGGTCGTCCGGGGCAACGCCGGCGTCATTGGCGCGACCATGGCGACGCTGTCCGAGTTTCCCGACCGCACCCTGCTGGGCGAGGACGTGATCTGGTGCGGCACCCCCGAGGAGGGGATGCTGTCCTCGCATCGGCTGCTGTCCACGGCGACCCATAGCGGAGACGGCGCCTATGGCAAGGCCACCGGGCGCAAGCTGTCCTATCGCATCATCGCCGACTGCCATGCTATCGACAACCAGATCAACGACGAATGGCTGATCCGCGACCAGGGCGCCATCGTGCGCCAGATGGGCTGGGACCCGGTGGACTTCGCCCGCGACCAGATCGCGCGCGAAGGCGGGCCGGACAGATGCGTCAAGCCGCTGACCCCCGCCAATGACATCCAGGGCCCCTATACGGGGCGCGGCAACGACAACGAATGGGGCGCGCGTCTGGCCGACGTCGTGACGCGCATCATGAACGCCGACTTCACCGTGATCGGCACCCAATACGACCGCGCCGCGCAACTGGAATATCCCGGCGGCGTCACCGGCCACGGCTGGCCGGATGCCGACCGCTTCTGGCTGGGGCTGCGCGCGGCCTTCCCGGATGCGGCCTTCGCCATCCACCACGTGATCGGCCGCGACGACCCGATGATGCCGCCCCGCGCCGCCATCCGGTGGAGCCTGCACGGACGCCACAGCGGCTGGGGCGCCTTCGGCACGCCCACGGGGGCCGAGGTTTATGTGCTGGGCATGACCCATGCCGAATTCGGCCCCTTCGGCACGAACGGCGTCAGCCTGCGCCGGGAATGGACGCTGTATGACGAAACCGCCGTCTGGAAACAGATCCTGCTGGCGACCGGGGCGGTCTGACGACCCCCTGCGGAAATCCCTCAAGGAGAATATGCGATGACCCCCGAACAGATGGAACAGCGGATCGTCCGCTATGGCGATCTGCAACCCTGCAAGACCGCCTTCATCGACGCCCATACCCCCGGTTCCGACCGCAAGGAGAACTTCACCATCATCGGCGGGGGCGTCAGCGAATCCCCCGACCAGCATGTCCACCTGCGCGAAACGCCGGGCTTCAACATCGGCGCGGCGGGCCAGCCGCCGAACTGCCGCAACAGCCTGCATTCGCACCACAGCGCCGAGGTGTTCTTCGTCCTGAAGGGCCGGTGGCGGTTCTTCTGGGGCCGCTGGGGCACGGCGGGCGAATTCATCGCCGAGGAAGGCGACATCTTCAACATCCCCACCGGCATCTTCCGCGCCTTTGAAAACGTCGGCACCGATTACGGCATGATTATGGCGATCCTGGGCGGCGACGACGCCGGGGGCGGCGTGGTCTGGGCGCCGCAGGTCATCACCGACGCCAAGGACTACGGCCTGGTCCTGGGCGAAAACGGCCGCCTGTACGACAGCAAGAAGGGCCAGTCCCTGCCCGAAGGCATGCAGCCCATGCCGCTGCTGGACGACGACCAGCTTCAGTCCTTTCCCGAACCCACAACCGCCGAGGTCATTCCGAACTGCGTTGCCCGGTATTGGGATCTGATGGCGCTGTCGGACCGCCAGCCCGCCAAGGTCATCGGCGCCGAGGGGATCCTGCGCGACCGGCCCGGATTCGATGTCGAGTTCCTGTCGCGCAACTCGATCCCCGACACCCCCTATGCCCTGGACCGGCACGAGGTGCTGATGCCGATGCGCGGGCATTGGCGGCTGACCTGGGCGGGCGGCACGACCACGCTGAACCCCGGCGACACCGCCGCCATCCCGCCGGGCCTGGAACATGCGCTGGCGCCGTCCATGACGGGCGAGGCGTCGCTGTACCGGGTGATGAACACCCAGGATCCGGCGGGCGCGACCGGGCGGCTGCTGTGACACGGTTGGCCTGATGCTGGCCCTGGTGCTGATCCCCGGCATGATGTGCGACGCGCGGATGTGGGGCGCCATCCCCGACGCCCTGGATCCGCGTCCCATCCATCACGCCCTGCCCGTGGGGGCGGACAGCATGGCCGGGATCGCCGATGCGATCCTGGCCGCCGCCCCGCCGCACTTTGCCCTGGCCGGGCTGTCCATGGGCGGCATCGTCGCGATGGAGATGCTGGCCCGCCAACCCGGCCGGATCGACCGGCTGGCCCTGCTGGACACCAACCCGCGCGCCGAGTTGCCCGAGGTTCAGACCCGCCGCGCCCCCCAGATCGCCCGTGCCCGCGCGCAGGGGCTGGAACGGGTGATGCGCGACGAACTGATACCGCATTATTTGGCGCAGGACA
Source organism: Paracoccus sediminis (assembly GCF_900188295.1). Classification (GTDB taxonomy): domain Bacteria; phylum Pseudomonadota; class Alphaproteobacteria; order Rhodobacterales; family Rhodobacteraceae; genus Paracoccus; species Paracoccus sediminis. Next base: position 43,667 of record NZ_FZNM01000017.1, on the reverse strand, counting down.
GCGACGCCCTTGCCGACCTGTGCGTGGACATGGCGCTGTCGCTGGGGCCGGATGTGTTCGAACGGCAGTCGCTGGCCCTGCGCGACCGCGCCGACCGGCAGGCGGCCCTGGCCGGGTTCGACGGTCCCGCCCTGGTCCTGACGGGGGCGGACGACCGGCTGTGCCCGATGGACTGGCACGACCTGATGCACGCGCTGATGCCGCAGTCGCGGCTGGTGGTGATCGACGGGGCGGGCCACCTGCCGCCCCTGGAACGCCCCGTTGAAACCCTGGCGGCCCTGCGCCGCTGGCTGGAGGATGCATGACCCCCGACCTTCTGGACCTGCTGCGCCGGGTCGATACCCCCACCGTCTGCAACGCGATCGAGGTCGCCCAGGGCCGCCGCGGTTTTGCGGACTTCACCCGCGGCACGATGGTCTGCACCGAACCGGGCCGCCGCGTCGTGGGCCACGCCGTGACCGCCCAGATCGCGGCCCTAGCCCCGCCGACCGAGGCGTCTGATACGATCCGTGCCCGGCGCATGGACTATTACCGCGGCATGGCCGGGGCGCCGAACCCCTCGGTCGCGGTGATCGAGGATCTGGATTACCCGAACTGCATCGGCGCCTTCTGGGGCGAGATCAACACCACCGTCCACAAGGGTTTCGGCCTGTCGGGGGCGCTGACCAACGGCGTGGTGCGGGATCTGGACGACCTGCCACCGGATTTCCCGGTGATCGCGGGCAGCATCGGTCCCAGCCACGGGCATGTGCATGTCCGCAGCCTGGGCCAGCCGGTCCGGGTCATGGGGCTGACGGTGCATCAGGGCGATCTGGTCCATGCCGACCGCCACGGCGCGGTCGTCGTGCCGCCGGACATCGTGCCCGTGCTGGCCGCGTCGGTGGCCAGATTGCTGGCAACGGAAAAACTGGTGCTGGAACCGGCGCGGGCCGAGGGCTTTGATCTTCAGGCCTTCGAAAGGGCATGGGCCGCATTCGAGGCCGCGCGCACCTGACCGCCCGCGCCCTGCTGCCCAAGGGTCGTGACGGGACGGAAAGCCGCGCGATCCTTATGCAAGGGCAAAGATTCGGGTCGGCGTCGAGCGGCCCCGGACGCTTACGGCGTCCAGCGGGCGAACCGCCGCCGTCGGCCCCAGCGCGACCGCCGTCGCCTGCCCCATGATAAGCGGCACCCCCAGATCCTTGGTCAGCCCCTCCAGCCGGGCAGCCAGATTCACGGCGTCGCCGATCGCCGAATAGTCAAAGCGGGCGCCTGAACCCATGTTGCCCACGATGCAGGTTCCGGTGTTGATGCCGATGCCCACCGACAGGGGGGCCATGCCTTCGCGCGCGAATTCGACGTTCAAGGCGGCAACGGCGTCGATCATGCGCCGTCCGGCGGCGACGGCGCGCGCGGCATGGTCGGGAACATCCAGCGGCGCGTTCCAGAAAGCCATCAGGCAGTCGCCGATATATTTGTCGATCGTGCCGTTTTCGGCCAAGACGGCCTGGGACAACGGCTCCATCAGGCGGTGCAGGATCATGGTCAGCCGCTCGGGCTGGGGCTGCAACTGTTCGGCCAGGGTGGTAAAGCCGCGGATGTCGCAGAACAGCACCGTGATTTCCCGGCTTTCGCCGCCCAGCCGCAAGGCGCCCGGATCGGCCGCCAGCCGTTCGACAAGCGCGGGTGCCAGGTAATGGGCAAAGGCGCGGATCAGCCCGGCGCGCAGGCGCCGTTCGGCCACCACGTCGCGCAGGGTCTGTCCCGCCGCCGTCCCGACAAGGACCGCCATCGGCGCCAGCGGCGGCAGCCACAGGCGCCCCAGCCGCAAGGCCAGCCAGCAGGCCAGCGGCACGGCGGCAAGGCCCAGGAACAGCGACAGGATCTGCCATCGCCGCCCCCCTGGCCACAGCAGCGTCAGCGCCAGCAGCGCCGCCCCGCCGATCGCGCCCGCCCGCGACCTGGGGCCTGCGGGCCGGATCCAGTCCCCGGCGGCCAGATTTGCGACCAGGGTGGCGTGAATTTCGGCCCCCGCGACCAAGGCCCCGGACCGCACCGTCGCCGGGGTCGCGAAGGCGTCGCCGCCGCCTTGATCCGCCGCCGGCGCCGCCTGAAGGCTGAATCCCACGATCACGTCGCGACCTTGGAAAAGGCCCGGCGGCAGAAAGGCCACGGGATCGAGCGCCTGGTAATAGGATACCGTCGGCATGCTGCGCGCCGGGCCATAGAACTGAATCATGGCCCCCGGCGGGGTGGCCGGTGCCGCCGGACCCTGCCGCGCCGCCAGCACGGCGCGGGCCAGCGTGTCGGCCTGCGGGGGAAGGCGGCGCGCCGTGCCGTCGCGGTCCAGAGGAATGGTGGACACGCCCGCGACCGCGCCCCCGGCCAGCAGCCCGGCACGCGGGTCGATCCGCAAAAGCTGGATGGCCTGCGGGGTTTCCAGAACGCGTTCGTCGGCGGCCAGCACCGTGTCCGGCCCAAGCGCGGCGGCCAGCGCGGCGTCGGCCTCCGGTTCCGACGGATCGGCGAACACCAGATCCAGGGCGATGGTCCGCGCCCCGGCATCGCGCAGGGCCGTCACCAGCCGCGCATGGATGTCGCGCGGCCAGGGCCATTGCTGCCCGATCTCGGAAAACGACGGCTCGTCGATGGCGACGACCAGCGGGGCGTCGGCGGGCCGGGGCGGCGGGGCGATCATCGAAAGGTGGTCGAAGACCCGCAGTTCCAGAAGCTGCCAAGCGGGCAATCGTGACAGGAGGCTGCCCGCCACGGCCGCACAGACCGCAAGCGCGGCAAGCCCCGCGCGTCGCCCGCGTGCGGCCGCCGGCCCCGCGCCGCGCGGATCCGTCCACCAGGGCCGGGCAGAGGCCGCCATGCCGGTACCGTCAGAACCGGATGCGAAGCGAGGCTTCGATGGTCCGCCCCGCTCCTCGGATGCCGGGGGCGACCTCGAAGGGTTCGTCCAGCAGGTTCCACAGGTTCAGCTCGGCCAGGAAACGCTGATCGGAGGATTCCCAGACCGCCCCCAGATCGGCCGTCCACACGCCGTCCACGCGCCCGCCGGTCTCGTCCCCGATCCGCGGCCCGATCCAGATGGCCGACAGTGTGGCGCGGATGTTGGCCGGATGCACCCAGGTCAGGCCCAGACGGGCTGCGCTGTCGGGAACGAAGGGCAGGGCCTTGCCAAAGGTCGGACTGGCGGGATCGTCGTTGCGGCTTTCGTTCCGGGCGATCGTCGCGAAAAGGCCGATCCCCTGCGGCAGCTTGTAGTTCAGGGTGGCCGCGATCCGGTCAAACCGCCCTTCGGCCACGTCGATCCAGTCAAGGCCGGTCGGGATCGGGACCGAAATGCCGGTAAACCGCTGGCGCTGCACATCCACCGTCGTGAACAGACGGTCGGTCCATTCCGCATCCCATCGCAGGATCGCGGTTTCGGCGTGCCCGCCGGGATCCAGGGGCATCCGGGCAGGCTGCATGGCCAGAATGCCGATCGGGGCCAGCGTCGTGTCGCCGGTGCCGGCGGTTTCGGCGATCCAGGCCGCGCGCAGCCAGTGCCCGTCCGCCGGGCGCCACGAAACGCCGATGCGCGGATCCAGCCGGGACACGTTCAGGTCGCCGTCAAGGCGCAGGGCAATCGCGCCCATCTCGGCCGACAGGCCGGGACGAAGATCCACGTTCACGTTGGCCCAGGCCCGCGCCGCATCAAAGGACTGGCTGCGGCCGTCGCGGGTGACGCTGGAGAGGGGGCCGACGATGGTGATGTCCTTGCGGGACCGCGATGCCGTGACGCGGCCCGCTTCGGCCCCGGCGCGCAGCACCCATGGCCCGCGGCCCAGGCGCCAGCCAAGGGCCGCCATGCGTGTGCTTTGCCGCGTGTCGGCGGTGATGTCGCGCAGGCCCAGGATTCCCCCCGCCGCCAGAGAGGCGAGAAGGCCGGTTTCCCCCGTCCGCTGTTCGGCCCGCGTCCCGAAAACCGCCGCCTCGACCACGTTCTGCCAGCCGAAGCTGTGGCTCCAGCCCAGGCCTGCGCGATCCAGGCGGGTGTTGCGGCTGCGGTCGAACAGGATCGCGTCAAAGGGCAGCAGCGGCTGGTCCACAAGGATCAGGCCATTGCCGATCCGGGATGTGTCGCGGGCCGTCTGGGCGTAGAAGACGACGCGGTCGTCGGGGGTGACGCTGGCCGTCGCATAGGCCAACCCCGACCTGACGCGGTCGTCCAGATCGAATCGCGACAGCGGGATCGCCGATCCGGGTTCGCGCCAACTGCGGCTGTCCGCCAGCCCGTCCTGTTCAACCAGCAGATAGCCGCTGGCCGGAACGGGACGATTGCCGAATCCCTGCAATTCCAGGCTGCGGGTGCTGCGGGCCTCGGCATCGGTGACGACCGTTCCAAATCCCAGCGTGGCTTCCACGAAGGGACGGCGCACCACGTCGTTGCCGCGTTCGCGGCCCGCCAGGATGCCGGGCGACAGCAGCAGCCCCTGGAACAGGCCGGAAAAGCCCGACGGGTCGGGGAGCGGCTCGGCGACGTTCCCGCCATGGCTCAGATCCGAGGCGACCGGAAGCACGCTGCCCGACACCGCCTGGTCGATCAGGCTTGCGCCGTCGAAGGGGTCGAACACCGACTCGCCATAGGATCGTCCCCAGGCCTCCAGCCCTTGCAGCCGGAACGCCTGGTTCAGCAGCGACCCTTCGGTGCGGTTCGCCTCGGCCCCGGCAAAATCGCCGCCCCGCGCCCGTGCGCGGCGCATGGCCGATTGCGCGGCCGCGATGGCCTGGTCGGCCCGATAGTCGTCGATGGCCAGCGAGGCCGCGGCCTGCGCCGCCACCGGGTCGTCCGGGTCCAGCCGGTCGGCGTTGTCAAGCGCCTGTTGCGCCAGGTCGCGTTCTCCGGCGGCGATATGGGCGGCGGCCAACAGCAGAAGACCCTGGGAATAGGCGGGGTTGGCCGTCGAACCCGCCAGCAGGTCGTCCTGCGCGGCGGCGACATCGCCCCGTTGAAGGTTCCAGCGGCCCCGCGCGAACAGCGCCACGTCAAAGGCGGGATCCAGGGCCAGGGCACGGTCGATCAGCGGCTTGGCCTCGGCCGGGCGGTCCTGATCCAGGTAAAGAAAGGCAAGATTGGCATGGGCCACCGGGTCCATCGGCTGCAACGCGATCGCGCGCCGCAGCGCCGCCTCGGCCTCGCGGTTGGCGCCCCGTGTGGCCTGCACCAGCCCGATCTGGTTCCACAGCGACGCCACGCCCGGAGCGTTGGCGACCGCCCGACGCAGAGCGGACAGGGCCTCGGCGTGACGGCCTTCGAAATCCGACAGATAGACAGCCTGGGCCTCCAGGGCGGTCGGATCGTTCGGATCGATGGCCAGCGCCCGCGCGATGGCCGCCCGCGCCTGGGGGCGGTCATCGACCAGCATGGCCAGCCGCGCGCGGGCGGCAGGCAGGATCGCCTGGTCGGGAAAGCGCGCCTCGGCCGTCGCCAGGTCGTCCAGCGCGGCGGGAATGTCCAGCAGCACCGCCTGCAAATAGGCGCGGCCAAGCGCGCCCGACGGCGTTCCGGAAACGGCCGGGGGCGTTTCGACACGGGTGGGGTCGGCCAGGGCGCGGGCGAAATAGGCCGCGTGATCGGCCACGGCCCGGCGGTCGGCGTCCAGTCCCGGCACCGCCGCCGCCAACAGCCGCTGCGCGTCGCCATAGCGGCGGTCGTTCGCGGCGATCAGACCCTCGACCAGATCCAGCCGCGCGACCAGATCCAGCCGCGCGACCCGCGCGCGGGCCAGCGCCAGCGCCGTCCGCGCGGCGGCGGCACCGTCAAGCGCAAAGGCTACCTCGGCCGCGGCGACGTGATCGGCGGGGCTGCGCGCCCCCGGCGGCAGGTCCGCAAGGCGGTCGCGCTCGGCTCTCAGGACGGCATGGGGGAAGGGCGACGGGGTCAGCGCGAAAAAGGCCGAACGCAGCGATAGATAGGTCAGCATCTGTTCGCGGTCCGACGGGTCGGTGATGACGATCCTGGCGGGCGCCTCGCCGATGCGGGCGGCGGCGGCCTCGCCTTGGCGGACCGTGACCGTGCCTTGCGGGTTGCCGAGGGCGACGATCCCCTCCAGAACGGTCAGCACGGTGCGGTCGCCATCAACCGTCAGGGCAAAGTCGGTGCCCCGGACCGCCGCCGCCGCCGCCGGGGTTTCGACGGTCAGGCCCAGCCCGCCACGCGCGGCCCGGCCCCACAGGGTTCCCCGCTGCAATTCGAACACGCTGTCGGCCGCCGCGCCCACGGACTTGACGATGATCGTGGTGTTCCGCGCCAGCCGCATCTGCGTGCGGTCCGCGAACATCACCGCAAGATTACCTGTCGCATTGGTCCGCAACACGTCCCCCGCCAGCAGATCCTGGGCCAGTTCCACGGCCGTCCAGCCCGCCAGATCGATGAAGCGCACCTCCTCGCCGGACTTGCGGGCAATCACGGATCCCGCAGGGGTTGCGCTGCGAAGCATCGGTTCCGCGAGGGCCGGACCGGCCAGCAGACAGACCGCGGCCACATGCCAGGGCAGTCGCATACGCATGAACAGGGATCCCGAAGAAAACGACCCGACCTGTCCTGTTATCCGGTCGGCCGCGCCATGGGTCAAGCCGCCAGTTCGACGATGGGACACGGTTGCCGCGCCGTCCGGGGGCATGGTAAGGTCTGGTCGGAATGTTGCAGTTTCAGCAGGTGCGCCGGTGAAATCCGAACCCATGCCCGACGCTCCGGGACCGGATGCGCCGGGGGCGGACAACCTGCCCGAGGCCCCCGCGGGCGCCGATCCCTATTGGGAACACCTCAAGAAGGTCAACGACGTCTTTTACGACCAGATAAAGACGGCCGACCAGAAGGCCGCCTATCTGTTCACCTTCATGGTCGCCTTTCTGCTGGCCTCGGCGGAAGGGCGCGACGTCTTTTCGCTGGCGGCCTATCGCGATGCCACGCCCGTTCAAGCGGCGATCACGGGGGTCATGGCACTGGCGGTCCTGCTGACGCTGTTTTCGGCGCTGGGCGTGGTCTTGCCGCGCAAGCTGGCCCAGGGAACGTCGCTGTTCTGGGGCGCATGGCCGGACCAGGGCCGCCGCCTGCTGGCCGCGCGCGACGCGGGCGATGCGGTGTTCCTGTTCGACGAATACGCCCGCAACGTCGAAAACCTGGCCACCCTGGCACGGCGCAAGTTCCGCCTGGTGGGCCTGGCGTTCCGCGGACTGATGGTCTGGCTTGCCTGTTATGTTCTGTTGCTGGCGGCAGGCCCGCCGGGCTGATCTTGCCGCGCCGGAACAATCATCCGGTGGGGTCGGAAAGGTCTTCGTGCAGGCACAGGATGTTGCCCTCCGGGTCGCTGAACCAGGCGGCCTTTTCCGACCCCAGCAGGCAGACGTGATCGGACGTCTTCAGCCCCGGCAGGTCGTAATCGGCAAACACTACCCCACGGGCCTCAAGTTCCTCGATGGCGGCACGGATGTCGGCCACCTGAAAGCTGAGGGCGGTGTGGTCGGCCCTGGTTCCCGCATCCTTGGGAAACAGCGCGATCCTGGTTCCGCCGCAGCGATAGACCACCTTGCCGTCGCGCTGTTGGGTGCCCGCGGGCAGCGCCAGCGCCCCTTCGTAAAAGGCCCGCGCCCGGTCAAGATCGACCACCGGCAGCATCACCGTAACCTGGCTGGAATCGAACTGCATGACACACTCCGCACCTGCCTGCGCAGGCCATCATCCTACGCCCGATCCCGGCGCCATGCCAGCGGCTTGCGCGGGGCACAGACGGCGCCGGTCAGCGGGATTTGCCGCGTGGCCGGAAGGTCGTGACCAGATCCCAGGCGGCAAGGGCCACCGTGACGGCGACGACGCCGATCAGATCCACCCGAGGAACGTGGATCACCAGGATGGCCAGGAACGCCACCAGCGTAATGAAGGCCAGGACGGCCATAATCAGGTTCATGATGTCATCCTTCGGCTTCCAGAGTTTCGAGATGGGCCGCCAACCAGCGGGCCGTGCGCAACAGCCGCGCGTCGTCGCCGCGCCGCCCGACCAGCTGGATGCCCATCGGCAGGCCGTTTTCGGCCCTGAACACCGGCAGCGTGACCGCAGGCATCCCGGTCAGCGTCCACAGCCCGTTGAAGATCGCATCGCCCGTATCCGCCAGCCCGCGCGGCGCAGGCCCCGGCGCCGCCGGGCACAGGATCGCGTCGCACCGCGCAAAGACCGGCTCCATCCCCCCGTTCAGGACCGCCCGCCAGTCGAGCGCCGCGATGTAGTCGCGCGCCAGCACCGCTTTGCCTTCGTCCATGGCCGTGCGCAGCACATCCGACATCCGGTCCCGCCCGCGCCGTTCCAGGGCGTGATAGCATTTGGCCATTTCGGCGACATTGATCCGCCTGCGGATCGCAGCGGCGTCGTCCAGGCCGGGAACCTCCACCTCGAAGCACTGATCGCCCAGCAGGGTGGACAGTTCCTGCACGGCAGCGGTGGTCTGGGAATCGGCCCGGTCCCAGCCGGGCGGTTTCAGAAAGGCGAAGACCGGGATGACGGGCGGGGCCGACAAGGCCGTGTCCAGCAGGCGCGGCGGAGGCAGCGGCTGGGTCGCGGGATCGGCGGGATCGTGGCCGGCCAGAACCTCGGCCAGCAGGGCGCAGTCGGCGACGCTGCGGGCAAAGACGCCCACGGTATCCAGCGTGGGCGACTGCATCAGGATGCCCGTCCGGGGGATCGCCCCGAAGCTGGGTTTCATCCCCACGATGCCGCAAAAGGCCGCCGGGCGGATCACCGATCCGCCGGTCTGCGTGCCCACCGCCAGCGGCACCATGCCCGCCGCGACCGCCGCCGCCGAACCCTGCGACGATCCGCCCGGCGTATGGTCCGGGTCGTGCGGGTTTCGGGTCTTGCCCGGATGCAGGAACGCGCCTTCGGTCGTGACCGTCTTGCCCAGGATGATCGCGCCCGCCGCGCGCAGCCGGGCGACGATCCAGGCGTCCTCGGTGGGGACGCGTCCCGCGTCGATGGGGGTGCCGTTTTCGGTCGGGATGCCCTTGGTGTCGATGATGTCCTTCAGACCGACCGGCAGGCCGTGCAACGGACCCAGCGGGCGCCCGGACTGGCGCCACTGGTCCAGCCGCTGCGCCTGCGCCAGGGCGTGGCCTTCGTCGATCCAGGCCCAGGCGCCGATCCGGGGTTCCAGTTCGGCGATCCGGTCCAGGCAGGCCCGGACCAGATCGACGGCCTTCAGCGCGCCCGTGGCCAGGCGGTCGCGCATCTCGATCGCCTCCAGCCCCAGCACGGCCTGACCGTCAGCGCGACGGGCCATAGACGGCATCCGGCAGGCTGAACACGATCTGCGGAAAGGTGTACATCAGCAGCATGGCGATCAGCACCAGACCGCAATAGGGCAGCACGCCCGCGAAGATCTCGGTCAGCTTCATGCTGGGTGGCGCGATGCCCTTGAGGTAATAGGCGCTCATCGCCATGGGAGGTGTCAGGAAGCTGGTTTGCAGGTTCAAGGCCACCAGCACCCCGAAGAACAGCGGGTCGATCCCGAACAGCGGCAGCAGCGGCAGGAAGATCGGCACGAAGATGATGATGATTTCCGACCATTCCAGCGGCCAGCCCAGCAGGAAGATGATAAGCTGTGCGATCAGCAGGAACTGGATCGGCGTCAGATCCAGGCTTTGCACGAATTCCGCGATGACCTGTTCCCCGCCCAGATAGCTGAACACCGCCGAAAAGGTATAGGATCCCACGAACAGCCAGCAGACCATGGCCGTGGTGCGGACCGTCAGATAGACGCTTTCGCGCAGCCGGTCAAAGGTCATGGCGCGATAGGCGATGGCCAGCAGGATGCCGCCCAGGGCGCCGATGGACGCGGCCTCGGTCGGGGTGGCTAGGCCGAACAAGATCGATCCCAGCACCGCCAGGATCAGGATGGCCAGCGGCAGAAAGCTGGTGGCCAGCATCCACATCAGCTTGCCGAACGGCACGCTGGGCACCTCGGCTTCGGTAGGCTTGGGGGCCAGCGACGGGTTCAGGATCGCGCGCGTCACGATATAGACGAAATACAGGCCGACCAGAACCAGGCCCGGCAACAGCGCCGCCGCGTACAGACGCACGATCGACACGCCGGATGCGGCGGCATAGACGATCAGCATGATCGAGGGCGGGATGAGGATGCCCAGGGTTCCGCCCGCGCAGATGATACCCGCCGCGAAGCTGTGGTTATAGCGCATCTTCAGCATCTGCGGCAGCGCCAGCAGGCCCATCAGCGTGACGACCGCCCCCACGATCCCCGTGGCGGTTGCGAACAGCGCGCAGGTGATGAGCGCCGCCACCCCAAGCGCGCCGGGCAGGTTGCGCGTGGCCACCGCCAGCGTGCTGAACAGCTTGTCCACGATGTTGGCGCGTTCGACGATGTATCCCATGAACAGGAACAAGGGGATCGCGGTCAGCACCTCGTTCGAGATGACCGTATAGGTCTGGTTCACGAACAGGTCGAAGATGCGGTTGTTGTACAACCCCTCGATCCACAGGGACACGGAATCCCACAGGCCCGCATCCTCCTCCAGTCGATTGAAGGACCGCCACATGCGTCCGGGATCGTAATAGGCGTAATAGCCGAACCCGATGCCGATCGCCATCAGCGTAAAGGCGATGGGAAAGCCCAGGAACACACAGAAGATGAAGATGCCAAGCATGAACAAGGCGATCTGCGGATCGGTCACGGCGCGAAACTCCAAGGTCGGATGGCAGGGGATGAACCGGCGTCAGGCCGGGCCGTGGGGCGTTTCTTCGGTGATCTGCTTCATCAGGATCGTCTCGGTTTCCTCGACGTCCCAGTCCAGCGGCGGCCAGGTGCCGGTGCGGATGCACAGGATGCAGCGCATGACCTGGGCGATACCCTGGATGAACAGCAGGATCCCGGCCGCGACGATCACTGTCTTGAACTGATAGATCGGGATGCCGGCGGGGCTGTTGACCGACACCTCGCCATAGCTCCAGGATCGGCCGGCGTATTTCCATCCGGCAAAGATCAGCGCCAGGATGCCGGGAAAGAAGAACAGGAAATACAGCGCCAGATCCACCCGCGCCTGGGTCCGGTCAGACCACAGCCGGTACAGGAAATCGCCCCGCACATGGCCGCCGCGCGACAGCGTATAGGCGCCGCCCATCATGAACAGCGTGCCGTACATGATGAAGCTGATGTCGAGCGCCCAGGGCGTCGGGTTGTTGAACAGATAGCGGACCATGACCTCGTAGCTCATCCCGACCGTCATCAGGATGACCAGCCAGCCGAAGGCCTTGCCGAACCAGGCCGACAGGTTGTCGGCGAACTGAATGTATCGCTGCATTGCTGAATGTCCCCAGGGCCGGTATCGCGGATGGGGGCGCGGACTGCGCCGCGCCCCTTGATGGTCACAGCTTCAGCTTGCCGGGATAATAGTGTTCGAAGGCAAGCCCCAGGTCGGGCGCGTTCATCAGTTCGTAATAGGCCACCTGTTCGGTCCAGGCCCGCTGGCTGTCCATGACCTTCTTGTTGAAGGGATCGGTTTCCAGATCCGCGATCAGCGTGTCCCAGGCGTCCAGCTGGGCGGCCAGGATTTCCTTTGGCGTGCGGTGCACCGTGACCCCCCCCGCCGACAGTTCGGCCAGATCCTTGGAATATTCGCGCATCGCCAAGGCCAGGTTCGACGTGGCCGACGCCTCGACGCCGTATTTCAGGATCGCCTGCAAATCCTCGGGCAAGTCGTCCATGAAATCGCGGTTGAAGATGAATTCAAAGGACTCGGATGCCTGGTGATAGGACGAGAGGTAATAGTTCTTGGCCACGTCCTGCGCGCCGAACCGGCGGTCGGACGAGGGGTTGTTGAATTCGAAGGCGTCGATCACGCCGCGCTCCATGGCGGGCACGATCTCTCCGCCCGGCAATTGGGCCACGGACATGCCCATGCTTTGCAGCAGATCGGCGGCCAGGCCCACGGTGCGGTATTTCAGGCCCTGAACGTCGGCGACGGTGTTCACCTCGTTCTTGAACCAGCCGAAAGGCTGGGCGGGCATGGGCATTCCCATGTAGCCATAGACGTTCAGGCCCAGGATGTCCTGGGTCAGTTCGCGATAGAGTTCCGCCCCGCCGCCCTGATAGAACCAGGCCAGCATCGTCGTGGCCGACCCGCCGAACACCGGTCCGGTGCCAAAGAAGGACGCGGCCTTGGACTTGCCGTACCAGTAAACAGGCACGGTATGGGTGGCGTCGATCACGCCGTCGTGGACCGCGTCCATCACCTGGAACGCGCCGACCACGGCGCCTGCGGGCAGCAGATCGACCGTCAGGCGGCCGCCCGACATTTCCTCGACCCGCGTGGTGTATTCGCGCGCCATGTCCATCCAGATGTCGGACGCGGGCCACGAGGTCTGCATCTTCATCACGATGGGGGCCTGCGCCAGAACCGGCGGCGCGGCCAAAGCGGCGGCGGCCGCAGCGGTTCCGCCGACGGCGCCCTTGCGCAGAAACGATCGGCGCGAAAATCGCGCGGATTCACGAAGATTGGTCATCGGTGTCCTCCCAGACGGTGAAGTCGCTTGGCGCGACATGTTGTTGCGATCGATTAGAAAGCCCGTTTTCAGTTTGTGCAACTGGACTTTTTGCCGAGACAGGCAATTAATCCAAAACCCTTGTCCGGATCCCGACCCTTGCGGCCTCGGATGACGCAGGGGAAACGGAGGTCAGCGGGCACAAGGTTCCGATCGCCTGCACCCTTCGCCCCCTGTCCTTGTGCCGCTTTTTGCCGAGTCCGAGAACGGGAGATCCCGAAGCGCCACCGGCTTGGAGCCTTTCGGCAACCTGCACGCTGTTCCCGCGGGCTGCGGGCCGTCCGACGGGGTGGCCTGACGGCGCCGGTCATTCGGGCAAGGTATAGGTCGCCGTGATCGAGCCATACCAGGCGGCAAGGGCCTTGATGTCGTCGTCGCTCAAATCCCTGGCGATGATGGACATCTGTGGATCCTCGCGGCGCCCCGCACGAAAATCCTGCAACTGCTTGGACAGGTATTCAACGCTTTGTCCGCCGATGTTGGGGATCATCGGGTTCGTGCCCGCGCCATCGACGCCGTGGCAGACCCGGCAGGTCTGGGTGGCGGGGGGCGGAGTTCCGGCGTCCTGCGCATGGGCGGCGGCGGCGCAGAGGCCAAAGGCAGCGGCGAATGCCAGGCCGTGAAATGATGTCATGATATGCTGCTTTCCTGGTGGGGACCGGGGCGGCGGCGACCGCGCCCCGGATCAGAGTTCAGTTCGCGGGCGCGGCGGGGGCGGTTTCCGCTGCGTCGGACGCCGCCGGCGCTTCTGGAGTCGCTGCCGCATCGGACGCGCCCGACCCCGCCTGCGCGTCGCCGGTATAGGCGATGCGCCAGATCGCCCCGGCGTAATCGTCCGACACCAGCATCGATCCGTCGCGCAGGAAAGCGATGTCCACGGGACGGCCGCGATATTCGCCCGTGTCACCGTCCAGCCAGCCGTCGGCGAACACCTCGGTCCCGGCGGCCTTGCCGTCGGCGTCAAGACGGGTGAACATCACCCGCGCGCCCACCGGCGTGGTCCGGTTCCAGCTGCCATGTTGGGCCGAGAAGATGCCGCCGCGGTATTCCTCGGGAAAGGAATTGCCGGAATAGAACCGCATCCCCAGATCGGCGGCATGGGCGTCCATTTCCACCTCCGGCTCGACGAACTCGACCCCCTCGGGCCGGGGCACGTCCTTGAAGTCGGGCACCTCGACGCTGGCATTGGTCCAGGGGAATCCGAAATGCTGCCCGGCCTCGGTCTGGCGGTTCAGTTCGCCCGGCGGGGTGTCGTCGCCCAGGCCGTCCACCTGGTTGTCGGTCCACCACAGATCCCCGTTGGCCGGGTTGAAGTCGTGGCCGACCGAATTGCGGATGCCACGCGTGAACACCTCGCGCTCGGTGCCGTCGGTGTTCATGCGGATGATGCCGCCGATGCCCAGTTCGTCGTATTTTTCCAGCTTTTCGCGCGGCTGGACATTATAGGGCTGGCCCAGAGAGACATAGAGCTTGCCGTCCGGCCCGATGCGGCAGACCCGCGCGGTGTGGTTGAAGCTTTCTTCTTCGGCCGGGATCAGCTGGCCCTTGGGAACGACGGTGCCCACGGCGGGATCCGGTCCCTCGAAAAAGAACTCGGCCGCCGGAAAGGTCAGGACGCGGTTGCGTTCGGCGATGTACAGGAACCCGTCGGGCGAAAAGCACGGCCCGTTCGGAACGTCGAAGGTCAGGGACGGGGCAAAGTCCATCACCTCGTCCGCGACGCGGTTGCGGTCCCGGTCCACGACCGACCAGACCTTGTCCTTGCGCGTGCCCACGAAGACCACGGTGCCCTGCGGCGCCACGGCCATGGACCGGGCATCGGGGACCACGGCGTACAGGGTGGCCTCGAATCCGTCCGGGACGTTGATGTGGGGCACGATCGACTTCAGCGCATCGGCGGTCGGGCCGGTCTGTTCGATGCGCGTGAAGGTGGCATCGCTGCGCTGCATCCCTTGCAGCGCGTCCAGGTCTTCCTGAGCAAGGGCCGGCATGGCCATGGCCGCCGTCGTTAGAAGCAATCCGCAGAGTCTGACGCGTTTCATTGTCTCTCCTCCCTGGTGCAGTCCGTTGCGGGCAGGATCGGGCGACCCTTCCTCCAAAGGGATGCGCGGTCCGGTCGGTGGGGCCTGTGCAACGCGCCCCGCCTGTGCCCAAACGGGATGATCTATGCTTTCGCCGTCTTTTCAACAGCTTTGTTGGCACATCAGACCAAATGATGTCAGCCCCGCGCAAAAATGTCCGCGTGGCCAAGAACGATGCCGCCGGAAGCGCGTTGACCATGACAATGACCCAGCCAATTCATGTGAGGACGCAGCATGTCAGCCAACGATCACGCCTCGCCGACCGGCAACGGCGGAGAACTGCACCAGCAGGCCGGGGGCGACGTGCCGCCGCTGACCACCCAGGTCGGCGCCCCCGTGTCGGACGACCAGAACAGCCTGCGGGTGGGACGCCGCGGCCCGACCCTGATCGAGGATCAGGCGTTCCGCGAGAAGATCTTCCATTTCGATCACGAACGCATCCCGGAACGCGTGGTCCATGCGCGCGGCTATGGCGCGCACGGATTTTTCGAAACCTATGACAGCCTGTCCGACATCACCGCCGCCGACATCTTTCAGCGCGCGGGCGAAAGGACCGAGGTTTTCGTGCGCTTTTCGACCGTGGCGGGCAGCAAGGGCTCGTTCGATCTGGCCCGCGACGTGCGCGGCTTTGCCGTCAAGTTCTATACCAAGGAGGGCAACTGGGATCTGGTCGGCAACAACATTCCCGTGTTCTTCATCCAGGACGCGATCAAGTTTCCCGACCTGGTCCATGCCGCCAAGCCGGAACCCGACAGCGGCTTTCCGCAGGCCCAGACGGCGCATGACAATTTCTGGGACTTCATCTCGCTGATGCCGGAATCGATGCACATGATTATGTGGACGATGTCCGACCGCGCGATTCCCCGGTCGTTCCGCTTCATGGAAGGGTTCGGCGTCCATTCCTTCCGCTTTGTGAATGCCGAGGGCGACGCCCGGTTCGTCAAGTTCCATTGGAAGCCCAAGGCGGGCCTGCAATCGGTGATCTGGGACGAGGCGCTGCGCATCAACGGCGCCGATCCCGATTTCCACCGCCGCGACCTGTGGGACGCGATCAACGCGGGCGATCACCCGGAATGGGAACTGGGCGTTCAGGTGTTCGACGACGCCTTTGCCGAATCCTTCGACTTCGACATCCTGGACGCCACCAAGATCATCCCCGAGGAGATCCTGCCCGTGCGCCCGATCGGCCGGATGGTCCTGAACCGGATGCCCGACAACTTTTTCCTGGAAACCGAACAGGTGGCCTTTCAGACCGGCAACATCGTTCCGGGCATCGACTTTTCCGAGGATCCGCTGCTGCAAGGGCGCAACTTCAGCTATCTGGACACGCAGCTGAAACGGCTGGGCAGCCCGAATTTCAACCACATTCCCATCAACGCGCCGCGCTGTCCGTTCCACCATTTCCAGCAGGACGGCCACATGGCCATGCACAATCCGCGCGGACGGGCGAATTACGAACCGAACGGATGGGGCGGCGCGCAGGGCGGTCCCCGAGAGGTCGCGCAGGGCGGCATCCGGGCGGTTCCGGTGTCCTATGGCGGGGAAAAGGCGCGGATCCGGTCGGAAACCTTTGCCGATCATTATTCCCAGGCCCGGCAGTTCTATGTCAGCCAGACCCCGGTGGAACGAAAGCACATGGCCGACGCCCTGATCTTTGAGCTGTCCAAGGTCAAGACGGTGGCGATCCGCCTGCGGATGCTGTCCCATCTGCTGAACATCCACGACGATCTGGCGCAGGCCGTGGCACAGGGGCTGGGCATAGCCGACCTGCCGCAGCCGGCGAAGGCCGCGGTTCCGCCGCGCAACGACCTGCCCGAAAGCCCGGCGCTGTCGATCCTGAAGAACGGTCCCGACAGCTTTGCGGGCCGCAAGATCGGCATCCTGGTGACGGACGGGTCCGACGCCGGAGAGGTCAAGGGCATCGTGGATGCCGCCAAGGCGGAGGGCGCGATGGTCATGTTCGTCGGTCCCATTGTGGGAAGCGTCACACTGTCGGACGGTTCCGAACTGGACCTGGACGAAAAGGTGGACGGCGCCCCGTCGGCTGTCTTTGACGCGGTCGCGATCCTGCCTTCGGCCGATGGGGTCAAGATGCTGGCCATGATGCCCGCCGCCCGCGACTTTGCGGCGACCGCCTGGGCGCATTACAAGTTCGCAGCCTATAACGACGCGGCGCAGACCCTGTTTGCCAAGGCGGGCCTGCCCAAGGGGTTGGACAAGGGCTTTCTGCCCGCATCGGACGCAACGGGCTTTGTCGCCGCCTGCCGCGGCCTGCGGTTCTGGGACCGGCAGGACGCGGCCTGAACCGTGGAATGGGGCGTCCAGGCGCCCCGTTCCGGTCACCCGAGCCGGTGTTGACGGATGCGGGATGGGGCGCTTGCGAAAAACGCCTCGCACGCGGCCCTGACGCGGTCGATGGACCCGTCGTCGACATCAAGATGCGTGACCCATCGCAGGGTGCCATGACGACCGCCCACCAGAATGCCGCGTTCGGCCATGAAGCGGCCGAAGGCATCCACGTCGATGGCCGCGGGCGTCATGAAGACCATGTTCGTCCGGGCAGGCCCTGCGCCCAGTTCCGCAAAGCCCGACAGGACATCCGCCAGTCGCGCGGCGCGGGCGTGATCGTCGGCCAGCCGCGCCACGTTGCGTTCAAGCGCATGGATGCCCGCCGCGGCCAGAATGCCCGTCTGCCGCATCCCCCCGCCCAGCATCTTGCGGATCCGCCGGGCCGCCTCGATCAGATCCGCGGACCCCGCCAGAACCGACCCCACGGGCGCCCCCAGGCCCTTGGACAGGCACAGCGACACGGTGTCGAAGGGCCGCGAAATCGTTTCGGCGTCCCGGCCCGTGGCGACGGCGGCATTCATCAGCCGCGCTCCGTCCAGATGGGTGGCCAGACCGTGCCGACGCGCCAGCCCGGTTGCCTCGGCCACATATGCCTCGTCCAGCACCAGGCCGCCAAAGGTGTTTTCCAAGGCCAGCAGCCGGGTCCGGGCATGGTGGAAATCGTCGGGCTTGATCGCCTGTTCGATGGACGAAAGGGCGATGGTTCCATCCGGTTCGTTGGCAAGCGGCTGCGGCTGGATCGATCCCAGCACCGCCGCGCCCCCGCCTTCGTAACGATAGGCATGGGCCATCTGCCCGACCAGATATTCGTCGCCCCGTCCGCAATGGGCCATCAGCCCGGCCAGGTTCGACTGTGTGCCGGTCGGAAAGAACAGCGACGCTTGCTGTCCCAGACGCTCGGCCGCCATCGCCTCTAGCCTGCGGGTGGTGGGGCAGTCGTCGTAAACCGCGTCCCCGACCGGGGCCTCGGCCATGGCGGCACGCATCGCGGCATCGGGCCGCGTCACGGTGTCGGAACGGAAATCGTCCATGGGTGTCCTTTCCCTGTTCCGGGCACCATGACGGAATTGTCCCGGCAGGACCAGACATCCGACCGCCGCCATGGGCCGCAAAACCCCTGTCGCGCGCGCCGCGCCCCCGTTACCGTGGCGCGTGAACTGGATCGGAGGTCGGATATGGAATTCTTGGCAAGGGCAACGGGGGTGGTGGGCGGCGCCGTCGCGCGTCTTCGACGCATCGGAACGCCTGCACGGCAGGCCATAGGGGCCAACCCGCAGATCCCCCAGGCCAGGCCGCAAGGCATCATGACGCTGAAGATGCCCGTGGCCCAAGGCTGGACGGACGGTCGCCTGCCCATCTGCGCGCCCGGCCTGCGCGTCGCGGCCTTTGCTGCGGACCTGGATCATCCCCGCTGGATCGAGGTTCTGCCGAACGGCGATGTTCTGGTGGCGGAATCCAAGGAACGGCCGGCACCGCCCAGGACGCTGATGGACCGCGCGGCGCAGGCGACGATGCGCCGGGTCAAGGCCATCGGCGACAGCGCCAACCGCGTGACCCTGTTGCGGGATGCCGATGGCGACGGCGTGGCCGAAATCCGCACGGTCTTCGTGCAGGACCAGAACCAGCCCTTCGGCATGGCGCTGATCGGAGACCGGTTCTTTCTGGGAAACACCGACGGCATCGTGGCATTCCGTTACGAAGCCGGTGCCACCTCGCTGGCGGGGCAGGGGCAAGGGCTAATCGGCTTCAAGCCCCATGGGCACTGGACCCGCAGCCTGATCGCGTCCCCGGACGGGGCCAGGCTCTATGCCGGGGTCGGATCGCTGACCAACATCGCCGATCAGGGCATGGAGGCCGAGGAAGGCCGCGCGGCGATCTGGGAACTGGACATCGCGACGGGCAAGGCCCGCATCTTCGCATCCGGGCTGCGCAACGCCGTCGGCATGGCGTGGGAGCCGGTCCGCGGAACCTTGTGGACCGTGGTGAACGAACGCGACGGGCTGGGCGACGAGACGCCGCCCGATTACCTGACGCAGGTTCGGGACGGCGGATTCTATGGCTGGCCCTATTCGTACTGGGGAAAGGTCGTGGATGACCGGGTTGCCCAGGATCCCGCCCTGGTGGCCCGCGCGATCACCCCCGATTACGCCTTGGGCGGGCACACGGCCTCGCTTGGGCTGTGCTGGATGCCTGCGGGAACCCTGCCCGGTTTCGGCGACGGCATGGTCATCGGCCAGCACGGATCGTGGAACCGGGCCAGGCTGAGCGGTTACAAGCTGATCTTCGTGCCTTTTGCCGATGGCGCGCCCAGCGGCCCGCCGCGCGACATCCTGACGGGGTTCCTGTCGGACGACGAACGGATCGCCTATGGCCGGCCCGTGGGCGTCGCGATCGGCCCGGACAGGCGGTCCCTCCTGATGGCGGACGATGTGGGCGACGTGATCTGGCGCGTGTCGGGGGCCTGAGATCGGCCGATCGGACGGATGACCCTGCAAGAAAAAAGGCCGGTCCCTTGACCGGCCTTTTCGTTCAATCCTCGTCTGGCTCGGCGACATCGGCTATGTCGTCCAGCGACACGTCGCCGTCGTCATCGTCTTCCTCCAGCAGGTCATCGTCCAGTTCGCCGGTGTCGTCGCCCAGATCTTCGTCATCCTCGACCAGATCGTCGTCGTCGCGCGCCGCGGTCTTTTCGGTCACAAGCGTCTTGCCGCGAGAGTCGGTCAGACTTTCCAGCGAAAAGGTGTTGCCGCAGGCGGGACAGGTCATGGGATTGGCGCGCAGGTCGTAAAAACGCGTGGCGCAGTGCGGGCACAGGCGTTTCGTGCCCCATTCCTCTTTGGGCATGGCATTCTCCTTCTGCCGCGGTTAGGGAAATCGGTGGTCCCCTGCCACAGGCGTCGGGGGGTGTCAAAGGCTTTTGTGCCACGACGGACGGGCAGGGCATGGGCGGGCGGATGGCCGAGGCGTTCACCATCACCAACGGGCTGCGGATCGCATGGCGCCGGTCCGCGCGGGCGCGGCGCATGACGCTGCGGGTGCCGCGCGACGGCGGGCCGGTGATGCTGACGCTGCCCGCGCATGTCGCGCTGTCCGACGGGGCGGCCTTTGCCGAATCGAAATCCCGCTGGCTGTTGCAGGCGACCGAGCGTCAGCCCGCGCTTCGCATCGTGCGGCAGGGGGCGGTCCTGCCGGTGGCGGGCGTGCCGGTCGCGCTGACCCCGGCTGCTGTTCGCACGGCCCGGATCGCCGCCGATTCGCTTCTGGTCCCGGCCGGACGCCCGGCCGGCCCGGTGGTCCAGGCGTTTCTGAAGCACCGCGCGATGCTGGATCTGCGAAAGGCCTGCGACCGCCATGCCGACGCGCTCGGACGGGATTATCGCGCGATCGTGCTGCGCGACACGCGGTCGCGCTGGGGCAGCTGCACGTCCGACGGGCGGCTGATGTTCTCTTGGCGGCTGTCCATGGCGCCGTCCCCGGTGCTGGATTACGTCGCCGCGCACGAGGTCGCGCATCTGCGCCACATGGATCATTCGCCCCGCTTCTGGGAAACAGTGCGGCGCCTGATGCCCGATCACGCCGCGCATCGCGCCTGGCTGCGGCAGCACGGGCCGGATCTGATGGCGTGGCGGTTCCGCGATCCCGCGGGGGATTGACGACCTGGAAAATTGTGATCACAAGGCGGCATGAACGCGCCCGCACGCCTGACCGATCCGTCGGCCCATGAAAAGCTGTATCGCAACCTGCGCAGCCGGATCATGCTGGGCGAATTGCCGCCCGGCAAGGCGCTGACCCTGCGCGGTCTGGCGCGCGAATACCACCTGTCCATGACCCCCGCGCGCGAGGCCGTGCGCCGCCTGGTCGCCGAAGGTGCGCTGACGCTGTCGGCATCGGGGCGGGTCGCCACCCCCGCGCTGTCGGATGACCGGATCGAGGAACTGGCCGCCCTGCGCGCCCTGATCGAACCGGAACTTGCCGCCCGCGCCCTGCCGCGCGCGCATTTCGCGCTGATCGACCGGCTGTCGCAGATGAACGCGCGCATCGCCGACGCGGTGGAAAACCACGATGCGGTCGGGTACATCCGCTGCAACCTGGATTTTCACCGAATGCTGTATCTGCGCGCCCAGGCGCCTGCCATGCTGGCGATGCTGGAAACCATCTGGCTGCAACTGGGTCCGACGATGCGGGCGCTGTATGGCCGCGTAAAGCGCAACGAACCGCCGCGCCACCACCGCATGATCCTGGCCGCGCTGCGGGCGGGGGACGAACCGGCGCTGCGGCTGGCCGTGCGCGCCGATGTCACGCACGGTCTGCGGCACCTGACTCAAGTCTAGCCGCGCTGCATCATTTGCGGCAGGCCAAGTCCGCCAAAGCCCAGGGTCGGGATCTCGGACGGAATGATGCGGGTGTATTTGGTGCCCTCAATCGAGGCTCCGGCCATCAATCCCGCCTGGCCAAAGATCATGGCCACGACCGGCAACTGCGCGGTGATCGTGTCGGCGCCCAGGGCCATGCCGCCCTGCGGGATTGCGTAGAACGCATTGGCCCCCGCCAGCCAGCCGGGCGAGGCGCGGAACGACGACAGCGCGCCGTCCGTCTGAAAGATCAGCACATGCGCATACTGCTGGGCGCCCGCTTGGAATCCCACGGTCGCGCGGGTGGCGGAATAGTAATCGACCGTCGCCCCGCCGATCCGCAGCGCGCCCTGGCCATAGGCGCCGCCGACGCCCAGGGCGGCCTCGGTCATCAGCGGCATGTACAGGACGCCGCGCGCATTCTGCACAAGCGCCTGGGCCGAGGGATAGTTTCCGATCAGATACTGATGCGTCGCATCGACCCGCGCGTCCAGTTCGGCCCCGGCATTGGTGCCGACCGCATTGCTGCACCCGGCCAAGGCCAGGGCGGCGGTGCCCGCCGCGCCTTTCAGCACGGCCCGGCGGCCCAGTCTGATCTGAAAATCGTTGCTCATCACATGCCCCACATTATCGCGCCGGACGGCCGGCATTTTGGCGGGATGTTACGGGATTTCCGCCACCCTGTCACCCGCCGCCATCCGCGCGGGCGACCGATCGCCTGGGGATCACGCCCGCGCGGCGATCGCCTCGGCCACAAGGGGCGCGAAATAGGTCAGGATGCCGTCGCAGCCCGCGCGGCGGAAGCACAGCAGGCTTTCGAACATCGAATCGCGCGACAGCCAGCCGTTGCGGATCGCGCCTTCCAGCATCGCGTATTCGCCGCTGACCTGATAGGCGAATGTGGGCGCGCCGAACTGGTCCTTGACCGCCCGGCAGATGTCTAGATAGGGCAGGCCGGGTTTCACCATCACCATGTCCGCGCCTTCGGCCAGGTCGCGGGCCACGCAGCGGATCGCCTCGCCCCGGTTGGCGGGATTGACCTGATAGGTCTTCTTGTCGCCCACCAGCCGCCCAGACGCACCAACCGCATCCCGGAAGGGACCATAGAAGGCGCTGGCAAATTTCGCGGCATAGGACAGGATCGCCACATGCTTGTGCCCCGCGCCTTCCAGGGCGCCGCGCAGCGCGCCGATGCGCCCGTCCATCATGTCCGACGGCCCCAGGATGTCGGCGCCCGCTTCGGCCTGGACCAGAGCCATGCGGACCAGGGCCGCGATGGTTTCATCGTTCAGGATCTCGCCGTTCGCGACGATGCCGTCATGGCCGTTGGCGTTATAGGGATCGAGCGCGATGTCGGTCATCACCGCAAGGTCAGGCACGGTTTCCTTGACCGCGCGGATGGCGCGGTTGCCGATGTTGTCGGGATCCCAGGCGCGTTCGCAGGTTTCCGTCTTAAGATCCCCATCGGAATGCGGAAAGATGCAGATGGCCGGGATGTTCAGCCGCGCCGCCCGTTCCGCCGCACGCCGCGCCCCGTCCAGCGTCAGCCGTTCGACGCCGGGCATGGACGGCACCTCTCCCTCGGCCCCCGGAACCTCGGTCACGAAGATCGGCCAGATCAGGTTGGCGGGCGTCACGTCGCATTCGGACACCATCGCGCGGATCGCGGGCGTCCGGCGCAACCGGCGCAGGCGCGAGGCGGGAAAGGGGGCGATGATCGGTGCGGGCATGGTCATGTTCCTGTGGCGAGGCGGCTTTTCCTTCGGCAACAGCCGTTCTAAGGTCGCGCGCGACCAAGGACAAGGAAGCCCGCGTGCCCCCATTCGACAGCCTGATCGGCCTGCTGGACAGCCGGTCCTTCGGCACGATCTGGTACTGGCTGGTGGTCATCGGCATCTGGTCGCTGACCGGCCGCAGCGTGATCGGCGTTCCCGCCGAAATCGTCAGCCGCGCCCGCGCGGCCCTGGCGGAAGGCCAGTCCGAGGCGCCGGTCGTGCTGCACCTGCTGGACTGGCTGTCCCTGATGCTGCCGCGCTGGCGCCTTGGCGGGCAGGAAGGGGCCGTTTTCCTGGGCGTGACGGGATTCGTTCTCACCTCGTTGGCGATCATGGGTCTTGGCTATGGCCTGGAACTGGCGCTGGCGACGTTCCTGCTGCTGTTTCCGCTGGCGTTGCTGTTCTGGCTGCGGATCGCCCTGGCCCGCCGCCTGATGCCCCTGCTGGAGGCCGCCGAACAGGGCGCCCGGCCCGTTTCCGATGCCGCGGCCGAGGCCGTGCGCCGGATGGTGGTCCATCGCCGGTGGGTGACGGCCCTGTCGATGGCCGCAGTGGCGGTGACGGCGGTGCTGGGGGCCTTGTGGGCGGCGATGCATCCCTATGGCTTCTGACGGCTTGACTCCGCCGCGCGGCGCTTTACCTGAACCCCATGGCCGAACACCTGATCCTTTCCGGCGCGCCCGAAGGCTATGACGCCGCGCTGATCGCGCGCGAGGCCGGACGGCCCGAAAACCAAGGCGCGCCCGTCATCCACATCGCCCGCGACGACCGCCGGATGGCCGCGATGCGTGCTGCCCTGGCGTTCCTGGCGCCAGATCTTCCGGTGCTGGATTTCCCCGCCTGGGACACGACGCCCTATGACCGGGTGTCCCCTTCGGCCGATATCCAGGCCGCGCGGATGGCGACGCTGGCCGGTCTGGCGCAGGGGGCGGTCAAGGGGCCGTTCGTCCTGCTGACGACCCTGAACGCGGTGCTGCAACGGGTGCCCGGCCGCGATGCGTTGCGCGGCGCCAGCTTCGTGGCGCGCGTGGGCGACCGCATGGACGACGGCGCCTTGCGCGATTTCCTGGCCCGCATGGGATTTGCGCAATCGCCCACTGTGACCGAACCTGGCGACTATGCCGTGCGCGGCGGTATCATCGACATCTTTCCGCCTGGCGAATCCGGCCCGGTGCGGCTGGACCTGTTCGGGGACGTGCTGGACGGCGCCCGCCGATTCGACGTGGAAACGCAGCGGTCGACGGAAAAGCTGTCCCGGATCGAATTGGCGCCCATGTCCGAGGTCATTCTTGATTCCGACGCGATCACCCGGTTCCGCCAGAACTATCGCACCGAATACGGCGGGGGAACCAGCGACCCGTTGTACGAAAGCGTCAGCGCGGGGCGCAAGACAGCGGGCATGGAGCATTGGCTGCCCTGGTTTCACGACCGCATGGAAAGCCTGTTCGACTATCTTCCCCGCGCCTCGGTGGTTCTGGACGATCATGTCGGTCAGGTGGTGGATGCCCGGCGCGGCATGATCCGCGAACAGTTCGAGGCGCGAAAGGCCGCGATGGCTGCCAAGGGCCGCAGCGATACGGTCTACAAGCCCGTGCCGCCGGACGCGATGTTTCCATCCGATGCGGAATGGAACGACTGGCTGGCCCGTCACCGGGTTCTGCGCCTGTCGGTGCTGCCGCAGCCGCCGGGACCGGGGGTGCTGGACGCGGGCGGGCGCGCGGGCCGCAATTTCGCGCCCGAACGCCAGGCCGAAAGCGTGAACCTGTTCAAGGCCCTGGCCGATCATGTAAAGACGCTTTCCAAGGATCACCGGGTCATCGTCGCCAGCTTTTCGGACGGGGCGCGGGAACGGCTGGCAGGGTTGTTGGCCGACGAAGGGATGGCCGGGGCCAAGCCCATCACTGATGTCCGCGACCTGCCGGGCAACGCTGGCGCCGTGGGTCTGGCGGTCTGGCCGCTGGACGAAGGCTTTGTCGCCGACGGGCAGGCGTTGGGTCGTTTGGCGGTGATTTCCGAACAGGACGTTCTGGGCGACCGGCTGATCCGGGGGGCAAAGAAACGCCGCAAGGCCGACAATTTCCTGCGCGACACGACCAGCCTGACGCCGGGCGATCTGGTCGTGCATGTGGAACACGGCATCGGGCGTTACACCGGGCTGGAAACGATCAAGGCCATGGGCGTGCCGCACGATTGCGTGGCCCTGGAATATGCGGGCGGCGACCGCCTGTATCTGCCGGTCGAGAATATCGAGCTGCTGTCGCGTTACGGGCACGAGGAAGGCTTGCTGGACCGGCTGGGCGGCGGGGCCTGGCAGGCCCGCAAGGCCAAGCTGAAAGAACGCATCAAGCTGATCGCCGACAAGCTGATGCGGGTGGCCGCCGAACGCCTGTTGCGCCCCGCCCCCGTGCTGGAACCCGAGGATCACGACTGGCAGGCCTTTGCCGCCCGCTTTCCTTATACCGAAACCGAGGACCAGTTGTCCGCCATCGACGACGTGGCCGAGGATCTGGCCGCGGGCCGCCCCATGGACCGGCTGATCGTGGGCGACGTGGGCTTTGGCAAGACCGAGGTGGCGATGCGCGCGGCCTTCATCGCCGCGTCACAGGGGATGCAGGTCGCGGTCGTGGCGCCGACCACGCTGCTGGCGCGGCAGCATTTTCGGACCTTCGCCGAACGCTTTCGCGGCACGGCCATCGTCGTTCGCCCGTTGTCGCGCTTCGTTGGCGCCAAGGACGCGGCGGCGACGCGGACCGGCCTGTCCGACGGCAGCGTGGATGTCGTGGTGGGAACCCACGCCGTTCTGGCCAAGGGGGTCCGATTCAGGAACGTGGGCCTGCTCATCATCGACGAGGAACAGCATTTCGGCGTCGCGCACAAGGAACGGCTCAAGGATCTGCGCAGCGACATCCACGTCCTGACCCTGACGGCGACGCCCATTCCCCGCACGCTGCAACTGTCGCTGACCGGTGTGCGCGACCTGTCGGTGATCGGCACGCCGCCCGTGGACCGCCTGTCGATCCGCACCTATGTCAGCGAATTCGACAGCGTGACCATCCGCGAGGCCCTGCTGCGCGAGAAATATCGCGGCGGGCAAAGCTTCTTCGTGGTCCCTCGCCTGTCCGACCTGCCAGACGTGGAACACTGGTTGCAGGAGAACATGCCCGAAATCAACTATCTTGTCGCCCATGGCCAATTGGCGGCGGGCGATCTGGACGGGCGGATGAACGCTTTTTACGACGGCAGCCACGACGTGCTTCTGGCGACGACCATCGTCGAATCGGGACTGGATATTCCGACCGCGAACACCATGATCGTCTGGCGCGCGGACATGTTCGGTCTGGCGCAGCTGTATCAGATCCGGGGCAGGGTGGGCCGGTCCAAGACCCGCGCCTATTGCTATCTGACCACCAAGCCGCGCCAGCCGCTGACCCCGCAGGCCATGCGGCGGCTGAAGTTCCTGGGATCCATCGACGGGCTTGGCGCGGGCTTCAACCTTGCCTCGCAGGATCTGGACCTGCGCGGCGCCGGCAACCTGCTGGGCGAGGAACAGTCGGGCCATATCAAGGAGGTCGGCTTCGAACTGTACCAGCAGATGCTGGAGGAGACGATCGCCAAGCTGAAATCCGGCGAGATCGAGGGCACGCCCGAGGATGACTGGGCACCGCAATTGAACCTGGGCGTGCCGGTCACGATCCCGGAAAGTTTCATCCCCGATCTGGACGTGCGGCTGGGTCTTTACCGCCGCCTGTCCGGGCTGACCACCAAGGTCGAACTGGAGGGGTTTGCCGCCGAACTGATCGACCGCTTCGGCCCGCTGCCGCGCGAGGTGAACACCCTGTTGCTGGTCATCCGCATCAAGGCGATGGCCAAGCGGGCCAATATCGCGCGCCTGGATGCCGGACCCAAGGGCGCGACGGTGCAATTTCACCTGGATAAATTCCCCAATCCCGCCGGGCTGGTGGAATTCCTGTCGGAACAGCATGGTCAGGCCAGGATCACCGACAACAGGATCTTCCTGGCGCGCGACTGGAAATCGGACGCCGACCGCATTAAGGGCGCCTTCGCCATCGCGCGCGACCTGGCCGCCAAGGCCAAGGCCGCCACGTGACGCTAATCCGCTTCGACCGTGGACCGTTCAAAGACGGAACGCAGTTCGACAGCCCGCTGGATCTGATCCGGGCCGATGATCCGTTCCAGGTTCCAGGCGCACTTGCCGCGATTGCGGCGGCGCAGGCGGCAGGTCATTGGGTCGCGGGGTATCTTTCCTACGAGCTTGGCTATGTCCTGACGTCCAGATTGCACCGGCTGACGCTCGACGACCGGGACATGCCGCTGATCCTGATGGGGGTGTTCGACGCCCCGAGTCCCGCGCCTCCGCTGCCGGATCCGGCAGCGGCTGTCATCGGGCCGGTCCGTCCGTTGTGGCAGCGGGACCGGTATGACGGCGCCATTGCGCGGGTCCATCGCTATATCGAGGCAGGCGACACCTATCAGATCAACCTTACCTTCCCGGCCGAGGCCGACTGCGCGGGCGGCCCTCTTGCGCTTTATGCGGCCCTTGCCGTGCGTCAGCCGGTGGGCGAGGGGGCTTTTGTCGATCTGGGCGGACCCCCGATCCTGTCGCGCAGCCCGGAACTGTTCTTTGCGGTCGATGACGCGCGCCGGATCACCACGCGGCCGATGAAGGGAACGGCCTCGCGCGGATCCACCCCGGACGGCGATGCAAGGGCGGCGGCGGAACTGGCAGTGTCGGCCAAGGATCGCGCCGAGAACCTGATGATCGTCGATCTGCTGCGCAACGACCTATCACGGATATGCCGACCCGGTACGGTTCGTGTGCCGCATCTGTTTCAGGTCGAACATTATGCGACCGTTCATCAGATGACCTCGACCGTGGAAGGGCAGCTGGCTCCGGGGGCAGGGTTCGCCGATATCCTGCGCGCGCTGTTCCCCTGCGGTTCGATCACCGGGGCGCCCAAGATCCGCGCTATGGAAATCATCGCCGAACTGGAACAGGCCCCGCGCGGCGTCTATTGCGGCGCGATCGGCTGGATCGACCCGGCGGGACCGATGCGCTTTTCGGTGGCGATCCGCACCCCGGTGATGATCGCGCCCTGCCGGTTGCGGCTGAATGTCGGCGGCGGCATCACCCATGACAGCCGCGCCGGATCGGAATGGGAGGAGGCGATATGCAAAGCGGCTTTCCTGGGTGTGTCCCGGCCAACATAGCGGTGTTCGAAACCATGCGCGCCGGGGCGGATGGGCGCATCGCCTTATGGACGCTGCATCTGGACCGGCTTCGTGCAGGTTGCGCGGCGCTTGGCTTTCATCTTGACGAGTCGCAGGCGTTGGGGGCGTTGGATAGTCTGCCGCGCGGACGGATGCTGCGGGTCAGGCTGGCCATCGACGGCGGCGGGGGCATCGCGATGACCCATCAGCCGTTGCTGCCGAACCCGGATGCATGGCGGGTCTGCCTGTCCGCCGAACGACTGGACAGCAGGGATCCGTGGCTGAGGATCAAGACCTCGTATCGCCCCGTCTATGACAGGGTCCGGTCGTCCCTGCCCCGGAACGTTGACGAGGCGATCCTGCTGAACGAACGCGGCGAGATGTGCGAGGGAACGATCACCAGCCTGTTCCTGCGCCGGGGGAACCGCCTGCTCACTCCTCCCCTGGAATGCGGCCTGCTGCCCGGTGTGCTGCGGCGGTCCCTGCTGGAGTCGGGCCAGGCCGAGGAAGCGTTGCTGCGGCCCGACGATCTGACCACAGGACAGATTGTCATGGGCAATGCCCTGCGCGGGCTGATCCCGGCGATGCTTGTGTCCGACGGATGACGCACCGCAACCTCGGGTCGCGTCGCCGAGGCGGCGACCTGCGCTGATCTTCGACATGAAACGGCCCCGCCGCGGTCATCCGGGGCGGGGCCGTTGCGTTCATGTGCGGCCGATCAGTCCGCCGTCAAAAGCGGCGTCTTGGCCTTGCCGATGCGTGGGGCGTCGGGACCGGTGATGTCGAAGGCGGGCTTGTCGTCCTCGATCTTCACGCGGACCACGCCGCCCTTGGTCAGCCGGCCGAACAGCAATTCCTCGGCCAAGGGCTTCTTGATGTGCTCCTGGATCACGCGGCCCAGGGGACGGGCGCCCATCTTGTCGTCATAGCCCTTTTCGGCCAGCCAGTCGGCGGCCTCGGGGGTCAGTTCGATATGAACGTTGCGGTCCATCAGCTGCGCCTCCAGTTGCAGCACGAACTTCTCGACCACATGGACCACGACATCCCGCGACAGCGCCGCAAAGCTGATGATCGCATCCAGGCGGTTGCGGAATTCAGGGGTGAACGTCCGCTCGATCGCGGCCGTATCCTCGCCCTCGCGCTTGTCGCGGCCGAACCCGATCGCGGCCTTCTGCATGTCGGATGCCCCGGCATTCGAGGTCATGATAAGGATCACGTTGCGGAAATCGACCTGGCGACCGTTGTGGTCGGTCAGCTTGCCGTGGTCCATCACCTGCAACAGGATGTTGTAGACATCCGGATGCGCCTTCTCGATCTCGTCCAGCAGCAGCACGCAATGCGGGTGCTGGTCCACGCCGTCGGTCAGCATCCCGCCCTGGTCAAAGCCCACATAGCCCGGAGGCGCGCCGATCAGGCGGCTGACCGCATGTTTCTCCATATATTCCGACATGTCGAAACGCAGCAGTTCCACCCCGAGGCTGGAGGCAAGCTGCTTGGCGACCTCGGTCTTGCCGACGCCCGTGGGTCCGGCGAACAGATAGTTGCCGATGGGCTTTTCCGGCTCTCGCAGGCCCGCCCGCGCCAGCTTGATGGCCGACGACAGGGCGGTGATCGCCGCGTCCTGGCCGAACACTACGCGTTTCAGCGTGGATTCCAGATCCCGCAGAACCTCGGCATCGTCCTTGCTGACGTTCTTGGGCGGGATGCGGGCGATCTTGGCCACCACGGCCTCGATCTCCTTGGGGGAAATCGTCTTGCGGCGCTTGCTTTCGCTGACCAGATGCTGCGCTGCCCCCGCCTCGTCGATCACGTCGATGGCGCTGTCGGGCAGCTTGCGGTCGTTGATGTACCGGCTGGCCAGTTCCACCGCAGACTTGATCGCCTCGTTGGTATAGCGCAGGTCGTGGTGCTTTTCGAAACTGGGTTTCAACCCCATCAGGATCTTGATCGTGTCGGCCACGGTCGGCTCGTTCACGTCGATCTTCTGGAACCGGCGCGACAGGGCGCGGTCCTTTTCGAAGTGCTGGCGGTATTCCTTGTAGGTGGTGGACCCCATGCAGCGCAGCTTGCCGCCCGCAAGCGCGGGCTTCAGCAGGTTCGAGGCGTCCATGGCCCCGCCCGAAGTCGCGCCCGCGCCGATGACGGTGTGGATCTCGTCGATGAACAGGATCGCGTCGGGGTGGTTTTCCAGTTCCTTGACAACCGCTTTCAGCCGTTCCTCGAAATCGCCGCGATAGCGGGTGCCCGCCAGCAGTGCGCCCATGTCCAGCGAAAAGATCGTGGCGCCCGCCAGCACGTCCGGGGTTTCCCCGCGCGTGATCTTGAGCGCCAGACCCTCGGCGATGGCGGTCTTGCCCACGCCGGGATCGCCCACCAGCAGCGGGTTGTTCTTGCGGCGCCGGCACAGGACCTGAATCGCGCGCTCGACCTCGGCCTCGCGTCCGATCAGGGGATCGACGTCGCCCTTTTTCGACTTGGCGTTCAGATCGACGCAATATTTGCCAAGTGCGGTTTCGTCCTTGGCCTCGGGGGCCGCCTCGGCCTGCTTGGGTTCGGCCTCGTCCGAGCCGACCACCTTGCGGGATTCGTTGAAGGACGGATTCTTGGCCACGCCATGCGCGATGAAATTCACCGCATCGTACCGGGTCATGTCCATTTCTTGCAGAAAGAAGGCAGCGTTCGATTCGCGTTCGGCAAAGATCGCGACCAGGACATTGGCGCCCGTGACCTCCTGCCGGCCGGAACTTTGGACGTGGATCGCGGCGCGCTGGATCACACGCTGGAAGGCGGCGGTCGGGACGGCTTCGGATCCCTCCACATCGGTAATCAGGGTGGACAGGTCATCCTCGATGAAATCGACCAGCAGCTTGCGCAACTCGTCCAGATCCACGTTGCAGGCCCGCATGACCTTGACCGCATCAGGTTCCTCGGTCAGGGCCAGCAGCAGGTGTTCCAGCGTCGCAAGCTCGTGTCGATGTTCGTTCGCCAGCGCAAGCGCCTGGTGAATGGCCTGTTCCAGAGAGGTCGAGAAACTTGGCACGGTCGTCTCCTGTCAGTCGGCTGGCGGTATGGGCTTGGACCCACCTGCCCAGACTGTCACGATAGATTTAAGATTTGGTGGATTTCGACCGGCATCAAGAGCTTTCTCATGAGGATGCCACGAATTTCCCACGGTTGAGGCAGATGTGATGCGCAGCCGTGCGAATTTCAAGCAGGCCGCCTGCCGGGTCGGATTTCGCCTGGCCGTCAGAACCGATCCTTCATGCCGCGCAGTCGGGCGAACACCTCTGTTTCCGGGGCATCTTCCATGCCCAGGGATGCCCGCAGATCGGCGACCCGCAGGAACGGGTTCGTCGCGCGTTCGACCGCCAGGGTTGCCGGTGCGCAAGGCTGCTGTCCTTGGGAAACGGCCCGCAGCCGATCCTTCAGCGCAGCATTGTCGGGGTCCACGGACAAGGCGAACGCGCCGTTTCCCGCGCAGTAATCATGGCCCGAGCAGATCAGGGTGTCGGCGGGCAACGCATTCAGGCGCGACAGGCTGTCCCACATCATCGCGGGCGTGCCCTCGAACAGGCGGCCGCAGCCGAGCGCCATCAGGCTGTCGGCAGTGAAGGCATGACCGGATCGCGGGAAATGAAAGGCGACATGGCCGACGGTATGGCCGGACACGTCGATGATCGCGACCGGCTCTCCCAGCACCTCGACCCGTTCGCCGGGGGTGACGCGCAGATCCAGCGGCGGCAGGCGGTGGGCGTCCGCCGCCGCGCCGATCACCATGGCGCCGGTGGCGCGCACGATGTCGGCCACGCCATCGACGTGATCGCCGTGGTGATGGGTCAGAAGGATCGACGACAGGGTCCAGCCGCGGTCTTTCAGTTCACGCAGGACCGGTGCGGATTCCGGGGCGTCGATCAGCGCGGTGCCTTTGTCGCCATGCAGCAGATAGGCATAGTTGTCCTGAAGACAGCGCAGCGTGACCAGTTCCAGCGGCATTGGCAAATCCCCTTGCGTGTGATGTGGTCGAACCTTGACAAAAGCCGGACCGGGGCGCAATGCACCACGATATCGCCGACCTTCGCCAGTTCTATTACCAGCGGGCGCTGGGGCGCGTGGTACAACGCATCCTGCGCGACCGGCTGGTGACGCGCTGGCGGCCGGAGGGCTGCACGGGCATGACCGTGGCGGGGTTCGGCTTTGCGGCGCCGATGCTGCGGCCTTATCTGGAAACGGCGCGGCGGGTGACGGCGCTGATGCCGGGGCCGCAGGGGGTGATGGCCTGGCCCGCCGGGATGGCCAACCATAGCGTGTTATGCGACGAAACCGGCTGGCCGCTGGAAACCGGCAGCGTGGATCGGCTGGTGATCCTGCACGGGCTTGAGACCAGCGACGATCCGGCAGCCCTTCTGGCCGAAGTGTGGCGCGTGCTGGGGCCGGGCGGGCGGGTGATGGTCATGGTGCCGAACCGCGCGGGCCTGTGGGCCGCGTCCGACCGGACGCCCTTTGGCCTGGGCCGCAGCTATACCACCGGCCAGATCGAGACGCAGGCCCGCCGCGCGGGCTTTGTGCCGGAATGGCACGGTTCGGCCGTCTATATCCCGCCCTCGGACCGCCGGTTCTGGTTGGGCAGCGCGCAGATGTGGGAACGAACCGGCACGCGGATCAGCCGGGTTCTGATCGCGGGCGTCGTTCTGATCGAGTTGTCCAAGCAGGTCCGCGCGCCCCTCGGCCCCGAAATCCGGGTCCACGTCCCAAGCCCGCTGGACATTCTGGACGGCGTGGTCGGGCCGCGACCGGCGCGGGCGCCGTTGGGCCGTCAGGTTGCGCAGGACAGGGCGCGTCGTGACAGAATCAGGTCCGACCTGTCCATAAGGTGAACTGCCGCAGCGCAGCGAAATCCCCTATAGCAAGGCTTGTAACAGGTAGCCTGCTGTAAAAAGTCCGTCCGTTTCGCCAGCCCGACCTCGCGAAGCGGGATGCCCGTACCGTCCTGTTGCCAGTGACGCCCGGCGTGGGGTGCCCGTCGCAAGACCGGCCTTTCACGCCGGGTTGTTCCGCAGCCCGCAGATTGCGTCTTTGACCCTGTTCCCGCGACGGCGGCAGCCCGCTGCGGGCTGCTTGGCACGGGGTTTCGGACGATTGGACGCGCTTTCCATTCCCGGCGCGCCCGTCTTGCGATCCGAACCGTGCAATCCGTCTCATTTCCGCGTTCTAGCCGGTTGCCCGACCCGTTCTCACCTGCTAGAGACGCCGCAGATTTGCGGACGGCCCTCCAAACGCCGTTCGACTGCGACCCGCACCCCGCGACAGACCGGCTCAACCCCGGCCCGCCAGCGGGGTTTGCGCAAACCGTAAAGGATGACCGTGGCCAACTCTGTTTCCATGTCCCAGAGCATCGCCGGACGCTATGCGCAGGCCGTCTTCGATATCGTCAGGGACGACGGGGGTCTGGACGACCTGGCCCGCCAGACCGACGATCTGGGTGCGGCGCTGTCGGACAGCGCCGATCTGCGCAGCCTTATCAGTTCGCCCCTTTATACCCGCGACGATCAGGCCCGTGCCATCGCCGCCCTGGCGCGCAAGATGGGCTTTTCGACGGTGCTGGCCAACACGCTGCAACTGATGGCCCGCAACCGCCGCCTGTTCGTGCTGCCGCAACTGGTGCGCCAGTTGCAGGCGCTGATCGCCGACGAGCGCGGCGAGGTCACGGCCGACGTGACAAGCGCGGTCGCGCTGACCGACGAGCAGCAGGCGCGGCTGCGCGACACGCTGGCGCAGAAATCGGGCAAGAACGTCAAACTGAACACGCGCGTCGATGACTCTCTTATCGGCGGCATGATTGTCAAGCTGGGCTCGCAGATGATCGATTCGTCGGTCCGCTCGAAGCTCGCCTCCCTCCAGAATGCTATGAAAGAGGTCGGATAATGGGAATCCAGGCAGCCGAGATTTCGGCCATCCTCAAGGATCAGATCAGGAATTTCGGCCAGGAGGCCGAGGTGGCCGAGGTTGGCCAGGTGCTGTCCGTCGGTGACGGCATCGCCCGCGTCTATGGGCTGGACAAGGTGCAGGCCGGCGAGATGGTCGAATTTCCGGGCGGCGTCCGGGGCATGGTGCTGAACCTGGAAACCGACAACGTCGGGATCGTGATCTTTGGCGACGACCGCGACATCAAGGAAGGCGACACCGTCAAGCGCACGCGGTCCATCGTGGACGTGCCGGTCGGAAAGGGCCTTCTGGGCCGCGTCGTGGACGGCCTGGGCAATCCCATCGACGGCAAGGGCCCGATCGAAGCGACCGAACGCCGCATCGCCGACGTCAAGGCGCCGGGCATCATGCCGCGCAAGTCGGTGCATGAACCGATGGCGACCGGTCTCAAGGCCGTGGACGCCATGATTCCCGTGGGCCGCGGCCAGCGCGAACTGATTATCGGCGACCGCCAGACCGGCAAGACCGCCATCGCGCTGGACACGATCCTGAACCAGTTGAACTATAACGGCCGCGAGGCCGACGGGATGAAGACGCTGCATTGCGTTTACGTCGCCGTGGGGCAGAAGCGTTCGACCGTGGCCCAGCTGGTCAAGAAGCTGGAAGAAACCGGCGCCATGGCCTATACCACCGTGGTGGCCGCAACCGCGTCGGACCCTGCGCCGATGCAGTTCCTGGCGCCCTATTCGGGCACGGCCATCGGCGAATACTTCCGCGACAACGGCATGGACGCGCTCATCATCTATGACGACCTGTCCAAGCAGGCCGTGGCCTATCGCCAGATGTCCCTGCTGCTGCGCCGCCCGCCCGGACGCGAAGCCTATCCGGGCGACGTGTTCTATCTGCATTCGCGCCTGCTGGAGCGTTCGGCCAAGCTGAACGAGGCCAATGGCGCAGGGTCGCTGACCGCGCTGCCGATCATCGAGACGCAGGCGGGCGACGTGTCGGCCTATATCCCGACGAACGTGATCTCGATCACCGACGGCCAGATCTTCCTGGAAACCGAACTGTTCTTCCAGGGCATCCGCCCCGCCGTGAACACCGGTCTGTCGGTCAGCCGCGTTGGATCGGCCGCCCAGACCAAGGCGATGAAATCCGTCGCCGGTCCGGTCAAGCTGGAACTGGCCCAGTACCGCGAGATGGCGGCTTTCGCGCAGTTCGGGTCCGATCTGGACGCAGCGACGCAGCGCCTGCTGAACCGTGGTTCGCGCCTGACCGAACTGATGAAGCAGCCGCAGTATCGCCCGCTGACGAACGCGGAAATCGTGATCGTGATCTATGCCGGCACCAAGGGATATATCGACAACGTGCCGGTGCGCGACGTCGTGGCCTGGGAAGACGGGCTGATCCAGTTCCTGCGCAACCAGAAATCCGATCTGCTGGATGACATGACCCGCAACGACCGCAAGGTCGGGGGCGATCTGGAGGAGGCGATCAAGGCGGCTCTGGATTCGTACAACAAGACCCGCGCCTGAGAGGGGGAGTAGATGCCCAGTCTCAAGGATCTCAAGAACCGGATCGGAAGCGTCAAGAACACGCGGAAGATCACCAAGGCGATGCAGATGGTCGCCGCCGCCAAACTGCGCCGCGCGCAAGAGGCGGCAGAAGCCGCGCGTCCCTATGCCGACCGGATGGCGGCAGTGATGGCCGGGCTGACCGCGAACGCGGCCGGTTCGTCCTCGGCGCCGCGCCTGCTGGCCGGGACGGGGGCCGATCGCAAGCATCTGCTTGTCGTGATGACGTCGGAGCGCGGCCTGGCGGGCGGCTTCAACAGCACCATCGTCAAGCTGGCCCGGCAACATGCCGACCGGCTGCGGGGCGAAGGCAAGGAGGTCGCCATTCTGACCGTCGGCAAGAAGGGCCGCGAACAGCTGAAGCGTGAATACGGCAGCCTGTTCGTCAGCCATGTCGACATGTCCGAGGTCAAGCGGGTGGGCTATGACAACGCCCGCGCGATTGCCCAGGACGTGCTGAACCGCTTCGAATCCGGCGATTTCGACGTGGCGACGCTGTTCTATAACCGTTTTGAATCGGTCATCAGCCAGGTGCCGACCGCGCGCCAGATCATTCCGGCCGAAATGCCCGAAGGCGATGCGACGGGCGGGGCGTCGGCGCTGTATGACTATGAGCCCGGCGAGGACGCCATTCTGGGCGACCTTCTGCCGCGTTCGGTCGCGACGCAGATTTTCGCGGCGCTTCTGGAAAATGCGGCCTCCGAACAGGGGGCGCGGATGACGGCCATGGACAATGCCACGCGCAACGCGGGCGACATGATCGATCGGCTGACGACGCAATACAACCGTTCGCGTCAGGCGGCGATCACCACCGAGCTGATCGAAATCA
Source organism: Paracoccus sediminis (assembly GCF_900188295.1). Classification (GTDB taxonomy): domain Bacteria; phylum Pseudomonadota; class Alphaproteobacteria; order Rhodobacterales; family Rhodobacteraceae; genus Paracoccus; species Paracoccus sediminis. The sequence goes on along the minus strand of NZ_FZNM01000017.1, from coordinate 6,984 downwards.
TTGCGGGCGCCGAGGCGCTCTGACACGTAGGGGTAGAGACATGGCAGAGGCCACTGGTAAAATCACGCAGGTGATCGGCGCCGTCGTTGACGTGCAGTTCGACAATCATCTTCCGGCGATCCTGAACGCGCTGGAAACCCACAACAACGGCAAGAAGCTGATCCTGGAAGTCGCCCAGCATCTTGGCGAAAACACGGTCCGCACCATCGCGATGGACGCGACCGAAGGTCTGGTCCGTGGCGAGCCGGTGTCCGACACCGGCGGCCCGATCATGGTGCCGGTGGGCGACGTCACGCTGGGACGCATCCTGAACGTGGTGGGCGAGCCGGTCGACGAGGGCGCGCCGATCAACGTGACCGAACGCCGCGCCATCCACCAGCCGGCGCCGGAATTCGCGGCGCAGGCGACCAGTTCGGAAATCCTGGTGACGGGCATCAAGGTCATCGACCTGCTGGCGCCCTATTCCAAGGGCGGCAAGATCGGCCTGTTCGGCGGCGCGGGCGTCGGCAAGACGGTTCTGATTATGGAACTCATCAACAACATCGCCAAGGTGCATTCGGGTTATTCCGTGTTCGCGGGCGTGGGCGAACGGACCCGCGAAGGCAACGACCTGTATCACGAGATGGTGGAATCGGGCGTCATCAAGCCGGACAACCTGGCCGAAAGCCAGGTGGCCCTAGTCTATGGCCAGATGAACGAGCCTCCGGGGGCGCGGATGCGTGTGGCCCTGACCGGCCTGACCGTGGCCGAACAGTTCCGCGACGCCACCGGCACCGACGTTCTGTTCTTCGTGGACAACATCTTCCGCTTTACGCAGGCCGGTTCGGAAGTGTCGGCCTTGCTGGGCCGCATCCCGTCCGCCGTGGGATACCAGCCGACGCTGGCCACCGACATGGGCGCGATGCAGGAACGCATCACCTCGACCAAGAACGGCTCGATCACCTCGATCCAGGCCGTTTATGTTCCGGCCGACGACCTGACCGACCCGGCGCCCGCCACGACCTTTGCCCACCTGGACGCCACCACCGTTCTGTCGCGCGCGATTTCGGAACTGGGCATCTACCCGGCCGTGGACCCGCTCGATTCGAACTCGCGCATCCTGGACCCCGCCGTCGTCGGCGAGGAACATTACCAGGTGGCCCGCGACGTGCAGGGCATCTTGCAGAAATACAAGTCGTTGCAAGACATCATCGCCATCCTGGGCATGGACGAACTGTCCGAGGAGGACAAGCTGACCGTGGCCCGCGCCCGAAAGATCCAGCGGTTCCTGTCGCAGCCCTTTGACGTGGCCAAGGTCTTCACCGGGTCCGACGGCGTTCAGGTGCCGCTGGAAAAGACCATCGCGTCTTTCAAGGCGGTCGTGGCCGGTGAATACGACCACCTGCCGGAATCGGCCTTCTACATGGTCGGCGACATCGAGGACGTAAAGGCGAAAGCCCAGCGTCTTGCGGCCGAAGCCGCGTAAGGAGGAAACATGGCCGACACCATGCAGTTCGACCTCGTGTCCCCGGAACGGAGCCTTGTGTCCGTCCCGGTGCGCGAGGTGCGCCTGCCCGGCACGGACGGCGACCTGACCGCCATGCCCGGCCACGCGCCCACCATCGTCACGCTGCGGCCCGGCCTGGTCACGGTGATCGGCGCCGACGGGGCGGCGACCGAATTCGCCGTGACCGGCGGTTTCGCCGAAATCAGCGGAACGTCGGTCAGCCTGCTGGCCGAACGGGGTCATGCGCGATCCGAAATGACGCAGGACATCTTTAACGAGATGATGGCCGAGGCGCATCGCGGCCGCCGTGCCGCCGAATCCCGCCGCGACACGGCGGGCGAGGATGTCGTGACCGCCGCCGTCAAGCTGCTGGCCGACATGGAGGCCATGGGCACCCATATCGGCCTGGATCCGAACCAGTCCACCGTTCCAAGCTGATCGGATGCGATTCAGGAAACCCGGCGCGGCACCACCGCGCCGGGTTCTTCATGCCGAAAGGGTCGCCCCGGTGCCGCGTTCCCGATAGGGCGTGCTGCCGTATTGGGCGCGATAGCATTTGGAAAAATGCGACGGGCTGGAAAAACCCGAGGCCAAGGCAACCTCGATGATCGACAGTTCCGTCTGCATCAACAGGTTCCGGGCACGGGCCAGCCGGGTTTCCATGTAATACCGTTTCGGGCTGCGGTTCAGGTAACGGCGGAACAGCCGTTCCAGCTGGCGGGTGGACATGCCCGCGTCAGCCGCCAGGCGGGCAGGGCTGATCGGTTCTTCCAGATTGGCTTCCATCCGGGCGATGACCGCGGCCAGGCGCGGATGGCGCACGCCGATCCGCGTGGGGATCGACAGCCGCTGGCGGTCCTGGTCGGTGCGGATCGCGGTGTGCAGCATCTGGTCGGCCACCTCGGTCGCCAGGGCGTCGCCATGCGCCTCGGCGATCAGGTGCAGCATCAGATCGATGGAGCTGGTTCCGCCCGCCGCCGTCAGCCGGTTGCCGTCGTTGACAAAGACCGACCGATACAGATCGACCTCGGGAAAGGCTTCCGCGAAACCGTCGTGGTTTTCCCAATGAATCGTAGACTTGCGCCCGTCCAGCAGCCCGGCCTCGGCCAGGATCCAGGCGCCGGTGCAGACCGCGCCCATCGTCGGCCCGCCCCGCGCCTGCTTGCGCAGCCAGTTCAGGACCGGACGCGTCGCCGCACGCGCGATATCGGTGCCGCCGCAGACGATGATGACGTCATCGCGTTCCGGCAGGCCTTCGCCATCCAGCGAACCGTCCAGAACCACACGCGTCCCGTTCGAACAGGTGGCGTGATCCTTGCCCGGTCCGACCAGCCGCCAGCTGTAAAGGGCCTTGCCCGCAGCCCGGTTGGCCAAGCGCAGCGGCTCGATCGCGGCAGTAAAGGGCAGCATGGTGAAACGATCCAACAGAAGGAACGTGAAACGGCGCGGTTTGTCGGATGGCATGAGGGCGGTCTCTGCGCGTAATCGCGCCACATCATCAGGGATTGGACGCTGCCGCAAGAAGCTGTGCGGGCCGCTTTCCCTTTGCGCCGTTCCCGTTTATATCGGCACGACCATTCTTCCAAGGAGCGCGCCATGACGCAGGAGAACCGCAAGACCGCCACCCAAACCTGGGACAAGGCCGGCTGGCGCGCCTATCCTCGCGTCCAGATGCCGGACTATACCGATCCGACGGCCCTCCAGGCGGCCGAGGAGCAGTTGCGCCGCTATCCGCCCCTGGTCTTTGCCGGAGAGGCGCGCCGCCTCAGGGCGGAACTGGCCCAGGCCGCCCAAGGGCGCGCGTTCCTGCTGCAAGGCGGAGACTGCGCCGAGAGTTTCGCCGAATTCAGCGCCGACAACATCCGCGATACCTTCAAGGTGCTGTTGCAGATGGCCGTGGTGCTGACCTGGGGCGCGCAGATGCCGGTCATCAAGGTCGGCCGCATGGCGGGCCAGTTCGCCAAGCCCCGCAGCGCCCCGACCGAGGTGATGAACGGGGTCGAACTGCCCAGCTATCGCGGCGACATCATCAACGGCTTCGATTTTACCCCCGAAGCACGGATCCCCGATCCGCAGCGGATGCTGGCGGCCTATACCCAGGCGGCGGCCTCGCTGAACCTGCTGCGCGCGTTTTCCACCGGCGGCTTTGCGGACATGCATCGCGTGCAAAGCTGGATCGCCGATTTCGTGGGCGGTCCCGAGGCTGCCAAGTATCGCGACATCGCGAACCGCATCGGCGACGCGATGGCCTTCATGCAGGCGGCGGGCGTGAATTCCGACACCGCGCACCAGCTGTCCAAGGTTGATTTCTACACCAGCCACGAGGCACTGCTGCTGGAATACGAGGAGGCCTTGGCCCGCATCGACAGTACGACCGGCCTGCCGGTGGCCGGATCGGGTCACATGATCTGGATCGGCGACCGCACGCGCCAGCCCGACGGCGCGCATGTGGAATTCTGCCGCGGCGTTCAGAACCCGATCGGCCTGAAATGCGGCCCGACCACCACGGCGGACGACCTCAAGGTACTGATGGAAAAACTGAACCCAGACAATGAACCGGGCAGGCTAACCCTGATCGCCCGGTTCGGCGCGGGCAAGGTCGGCGATCACCTGCCGCGCCTGATCCGGTGCGTTCAGGCCGAGGGGGCGAATGTCGTCTGGTCCTGCGATCCGATGCATGGCAACGTCATCAAGTCCTCGACCGGCTACAAGACGCGGGCCTTCGATTCGATCCTGCGCGAGGTGTGCGAATTCTTCGCCGTCCACAAGGCCGAGGGCACGATCCCCGGCGGCGTGCATTTCGAGATGACCGGCAAGGACGTGACCGAATGCACGGGCGGCGTCCGCGCCGTCACCGACGAGGATCTGTCGGACCGCTATCACACCGCCTGCGACCCGCGCCTGAACGCCAGCCAGTCGCTGGAACTGGCGTTCCTGGTGGCCGAGGAACTGCGCAACCGCCGCGAAGCCGCAAGGCCAAAACACGCAAGCGCATTGGCGGGGTAGAAATCGCAAAGAGCCAAAGCCGCCGATGAATACGGCGGCTTTTCGGTTTGGGCTTGTGCAGGATCGTGGCGGAGGTGATGGGTCTGATATGCAACCTTCTCCACCCTAAGTCATTGTTTCCGTTATAGCGATCTTGGGATCGTTACCACACTGCAGCTCGCATCAGTCCGCATCCTCCTTTCCTCCATGTCCATAGAGGCTAGCATTCTGGTGGGCCCGATCTTGTCGCTCGAACTCGAGCGTCGAGTGCGTGATGCCAAATTCGCTCTCAAGCGCCCGCTTTATCGCGTGCTTGATGTCCTCGAGGCGATCCCATGCATTCACCTCGACCACCACATGTGTGTCGAGCGCAGCAGCATGCTCTTCCATCTGCCAGAAATGGGCGTGGTGGATGTCAGCCACCCCGTCGATGCCACGCATCGCGGCGACAACCGCGTCGTTGTCGATGTCCGGCGGGCTGCCGAGCATCAGGGTCCGGATCGGCCCACCGATCTCGGTCAAAGCCAAGTAGAGGATATAGAGCGCGATGCCGATGGTGATCGCCGGATCGACCCACCGCATGTCGTAAAGGATGATCAGCGCGCCACCCACGATCACGGCGACCGATGCCAGGGCGTCCGACAGGTTGTGCAGGAAAAGGGCACGGATGTTCACGCTGCCCTTCTGCATCGAATAGGTGAGCAGCGCCGTCAGCGTGTCCACCACCAGCGCGACACCGCCGAGGATGACCACAGTCCAGCCAGCGACCTGGGGCGGGTCGATCATCCGCATGCCGCCCTCGTAGATGAGATAGAAGCCAACGAGGATCAGCGTGGTGTAGTTGATCAGAGCGGCGACGATTTCGATGCGGCCGTAACCGAAGGTCATCCTCTCGTCAGCGGGCCGCCGCGCGATCTTGCGCGCAGCGAAGGCGATCACGAGGGACGCCATGTCGGAGAAGTTGTGCAGCGCATCGGCGATCAGGGCGAGGCTGCCGGACAGGATGCCACCGACGATCTGGGCGACCGTCAAAAGCGCGTTCGCCCAGATCGCAATGGAAACCCGTCGGTCGCCGGACTTGGGGTCGATATGTGCGTGGCCATGGTCGTGAGACATCGTGTTCTCGCTTAAGTCTTGCCGTCATCTTGATGGACCGCCTTGTGGTGCTCGCCATGCGCGTCGCGCAGGATTTCGATACCGCCCCAGGCGGCGACGCCGGCGACCGCGATACCGACCACCAGATCGGGCCAATTGCTGCCCAGCAACCAGACCAGACCGCCTGCGACGAGAATCCCGCCGTTCGAAATGAAGTCATTGAGACTAAATGTGTTAGCCGCTCGGACGTTCACGTCGGGATCCTCGAGCCGACCAAGGAGCCAGATGCAGATGCCATTAACGACCGCGGCAATGAGCGCCATGGAGATCATGAGCGGGCCGAGTGGTTCGGAACCGGTGTAGAAACGGCGGACGGCATCAATCAGGATACCGGCCGCGAAGATCAGCAGCAGCCCCCCCGACACGTTAGCGGCCGCACGCTTCCATTTGTCCGAACGAGACAGGGCGAAAAGGCTGATGGCGTACACGAAGCTGTCGGAGGTGTTGTCCAGACCGTTGGCGATCAGCGCACTGGAGTCGCCCAATGCACCTGTCGCAAAAAAGCCGATGGCGATGGCCGCATTCAGCAGCAGAACCGTCCAGAGCGTACGGCGCTGACGTTCATCCGGATCCTTTGGCAGTTCTTTGGTCATCAGGTTCGCCTCCGTTCGTGCTGGCCGTCGGATCAAGGCGGCCTCATTTGCCCTGCATGCGCAAGCCACTCGATCCCCGCCAGAAAAGAGGCAGCTTGCTGCCCAAGAATCGGCCGAGAGGCAGTTCTAGTTCCTCTAGTCTGTTAATTTCCACCCAGAAGTGACCCAGGTTTTCCATCGAGAACTGACCCACCTTTGATTATGGTTTTTGGGTCATTCAGAGGTCAAGGCGTGATTGTTCTCCTTCTTTTGGCGCGCTGCGGCGGCTGAACTGGCTTTGAAGCGGAAGCTGTCGTTTCCGGTCTCCAGGATGTGGCAGCGATGGGTGAGCCGGTCGAGCAATGCGGTGGTCATCTTGGCATCGCCGAACACTGTGGCCCATTCGCTGAAGCTGAGGTTGGTGGTGATGATGACGCTGGTCCGCTCATAGAGCTTGCTCAGCAGATGGAAGAGCAGCGCCCCGCCCGAGGCGCTGAAGGGCAGGTATCCCAGCTCATCGAGGATCACGAGATCGAGGCGGGTCAGGCTTTCGGCGATCTGCCCGGCCTTGCCCTTGGCCTTCTCCTGTTCGAGGGCGTTGACCAGTTCAATGGTGGAGAAGAAGCGGACCTTGCGGCGGTGGTGCTCGATGGCCTGGACGCCGAGGGCGGTTGCGATGTGGGTCTTCCCCGTGCCCGGGCCGCCGATCAGGACGATGTTCTGGGCCCCGTCCATGAACTCGCAGCGGTGGAGTTGCCGGACTGTGGCTTCGTTGATCTCGCTGGC
>NZ_FZNM01000039.1 GCF_900188295.1 Paracoccus sediminis | reverse complement strand
TCCTACAACCGGGTTGCGGCCTTTGCGCGGGACTGGCGGACAGATCGCCAGCGCGAGCAACAGACCACGGGCCGCGGCACCTTCGTTCCGCTGTCTTTCCGACCGGGAGAGGCCTTCCAGTTCGACTGGAGCGAAGACTACGGGCATCTGACCGACGAGCGCACCAAGCTTCAGATGGCGCATATCAAGCTGTCGCACAGCCGGGCCTTCCTGTTGCGCGCCTACCCCCTGCAGACCCACGAGATGCTGTTCGATGCCCACTGGCACGCGTTCCGTGTGTTCGGCGGCGTGCCTGAACGCGGCATTTACGACAACATGAAGACGGCAGTGGATCGTGTGGGCCGTGGCAAGGAGCGGCAGGTCAACCTCCGCTTCCTCGCCATGGCCAACCACTATGTCTTCGAGCCGGAGTTTTGCAATCCGGCAGCGGGTTGGGAGAAGGGACAGGTCGAGAAGAATGTTCAGGACTCCCGCCATCAGGTCTTGCAGGGGATGCCGGGCTTTCCCGACCTTGCCACGATGAATGCCTGGCTGGAACAGCGCTGCCTGGAGGTGTGGCAAGAGACCCCGCACGGCACGCTGCCGGGCACGATTGCCGATGTCTGGGCTGAGGAGCGGGCCGCATTGATGCCGTTGCCGCCGGCCTTCGACGGCTTCATCGAGCTCAGTAAGCGTGTCTCGCCCACCTGCCTGATCAGCTTCGAGCGCAATCGCTATAGCGTTCCGGCTTCATTCGCGAACCGGCCTGTCAGCCTGCGGATCTATCCGGATCGGCTGGTCGTGGCGGCCGAGGGCAACATCCTGTGCGAGCATGGCCGCATCATCCAGCGCAGCCACAAGCTGCCACCGCGGACGATCTATGACTGGCGGCATTATCTTGCCGTTCTCCAGCGCAAGCCCGGGGCTCTCAGGAACGGAGCTCCATTTGCGGAACTGCCGCCTGCCTTCCGGCAGTTGCAGGAGCAGATGCTGCGCAAGCCCGGCGGCGATCGGGAGATGGTCGACATCCTTGCCCTGGTTCTCCAGCACGACGAACAGGCCGTGCTGACGGCTGTGGAGTTGGCCCTGGCCGAGGGCGTGGCGACCAAGACCCATGTGCTGAACCTGTTGCACCGGCTGGTCGATGGCAAGGTCATTGGCGGGCCGCCCCTTGATACTCCGCAGGCCCTGGCCCTGCGCCGCGAGCCAAAGGCCAATGTCGAACGCTACGACGGCCTGCGCACCCAAGCTGCAGGAGGCCGTCATGCGTCATGATCCTGCCAGCGGCGCCATCGTCATCATGCTTCGCAGCCTGAAGATGCACG
>NZ_FZNM01000020.1 GCF_900188295.1 Paracoccus sediminis | reverse complement strand
CCCCCTCCGCTCTCCGCGTCGGGGAAGGGTCACATGGGTCAAATCTCAATGGAAATTATGAGCCTGCCTGGGTCACTTCTGGGTGGAAATCAACATGTAGCGTTCATGGCCATGATCCGTTCGGCGCCAAAGCCGTTTAGCATTTCTGTGCCCCCGATCCTGCCAAATTACTGTAGCGCCGATGCAGGTCGTTGTCCGCCCGCCGGAGGTCCTGCCATTAGCCGATCCGCCCCTCGACCCAGTTCGCCACGATCAGCCCCGGCACGCTGTCCACCGCTCTCTCCGCATCCCGCGCCAGATCCAGCCGCTTGGGCAGCTTCACCTGCGGGACCAGCAGGAAGATCGGCGCGGTGACCTTGCCGCGTCCGGTCTTCGAGCGCGACACCACCGCCTGGCCCTTCGTGTTCAGCCGCCCCTCGGCCACCAGCAGGCTCGGACCGGTGCGGCGATAGACGAAGCGCAGCCGCAGCCCGCGTCGCCGTTCCCACTCGCCAGGAGTGATCCGGCCGCCGCGCAGGGACTTGCCCGCGGCGGGCAGCGGGATCGCCAGCCAGAACCCGTTTTTCGAGCGGATCAGCGGCCCGGCGTCATGCGCGCCGACGATGACCGGCGCCTTGGACCAGACCAGAGCTGCGGCGTCCAGGCTCTCGCCCGACCTCGGGAAGGTCTGGCTCCGGATCGAATTGGCGAGCCGTGTGCCGAGCCCCGCGCCGGTGATCTGCAACCGCCACGCCGACTTCAGCCCGGTCCCGGCCTCGCGCATGGCGGCGGTCACGGCGCGTTCGCCCGCGGCGACCTCAGCCGCCATCATCGCGACGATGTCGGGATCGATGTCGAGCTTCAGTTTCACGCGGGCCTCAGATCCACGGTCCAGACGAGCCGCTCGCGGTCGCGGACGGGCTCGCCCTGAATGAGGAAGGCGTCCCCATCGATCTCGATCCTATCGCCGGGACGCGGGTTCGCCACCTCGGCGACGCGCAGGTCGATCCGCGTGGTCTCGGACCAGAGCCGCGCATCGCCGAAGTCGGTGACCGCATCGGCACGCCGGGCGACGACGCGCACCAGGACGGGCGTGCCGCCGTCGGCGATGTAGACCGCGTCCCGGCCGATGTTCGGATCGGCGAAGAGCGCACCGACGGCGGCGGCGAAGGCGCTCATCAGAAGGCCGCGTTCAGCCGTACCCGGCCGATGGTATCGCTCGCGCCGCTCGCCACCGCCTCGACGGCCACGCCGATGAGGGTGTTGTCGGTGGCAACCGTGGTGCAGCGCTTGTTGGTGTCGTCCCAATAGATCTTGGCGCCGACGGTCCAGGCCTGGGAGCCGACCTTGGTGATGTCGAACACGCCGACGAGCGAGGTCTCGACGGGCTCGCCGAGGGCGGCCGCTCCGGCGGCGATGCCGAAGATGGAGCCGACGAGCAGACCATCGCCGGAGGCGACGGCATAGGGCGCGGTCAGGGTGATGGTGTTGCCGGGCTGGACGAAGTTTTTCATGGACGTGATCCTCGTGGAAAGACGAAGGGCGGCCCGTCAGGACCGCCCGTGTGTCAGGGTTCAGGATGGGTGCGTTACGCGCCCGGGTTCTTGTAGAGACCGCGCCAGTCGATCGCCTTGGCGCCGAAGTCGAGGCGGCACTTGATCTCGACGCCGTCGACGTCGAAGCCGTTGCGCGTCTCGATGTAGGCGCCCTGCTGACCCTCGAGATAGGCGTACTCGATGGTGTCGATCTGGTTCGGGCTGGCCGCGAGATACCAGGCGGTCTCGCTGGCCGCGTCGAGCCGGGGCTCGCTGATCGGCGCCAGTGTGCGGATCGACTGCGGCACCACGCTGGACGTCGCGGCGGGCACGAGGTTCTGCGCGACCAGCTGCTCGGCCTTCAGTTCCAACGAGGCGGGCACGATCAGGAAGGCGGGCCGGACGTTCAGCACCGTCTTCTTGTCGAGGCCCGTCTGCTTGGCCATCGCCGCCCGCGCCGCGCCCACCGCATCGACCGCCAGCGCCGCGCCGGTGCCCGCGAGGTTCTTGTGCGTGGTGTGGAACAGCGCGTTGCCGTCGGCCATGGCCGGGTTCGAGGTAATGATGCCCCAGACCACGTCCGACTCCAGCTGCGCGATGGAATTGCCGTACATTGCCGGGATCCGGGTGAAGGCGTCGAGATCATCGTTGATCAGCGTCTGGCGCATGACCCCGTCGCGCACCTGTGGCCAGACGAACTTGCCGCCCTCGAGCCGCTTGTGAACCAGCACTATCCCGGTCTGATCCCAGATCAAGAGCTTGATCCGATCCGCCCGCTTCGCTCGGAACACAAAGGCGGCTCCGCAGAACGGGTCTCTGGATAGTCCGGACCGGTTGTCCATGGCGCGACTTGCCGGCGGATTTCGGCAAGTGGAACTCAGTGTTCAAGCGGTTCCGGCGATGGGTAAAGGCCGATGCGTTCTACCGCATGTTCCGAGCCCTGGCTGAAGATGCCGATTTTGGATACGCCATGATCGACGGCAGCATCGTCAAGGTTCACCGCCACGGACAGGGCGCAAAAGGGGGACGCAAAGCCAGGCCATCGGGCGCTCTCGCGGAGGGATAACAACCAAGATCATGGCTTTGGCCGATGCGGTCGGCAACCTGACCGACTTTCGGCTGCTGCCGGGACAGGCCCATGATCTGCGCGGCACAGGGGCGCTGATCGATGGCCTGACGTGTGGCCAACTTCTTGCCGACCGGGCGTTCGATGCCGATTGGCTGCGCGAGGCGCTAACCGGTGCAGGGATCGAGCCGGTCATTCCGCCAAAGTCCAACCGCCGCTTCCCCGCCGAATTCGACCGCGAAACCTGCAAGTGGCGGCACCTGATCGAGAACCTCTTCGGCAGGCTCAAGGAATACAGAGGCATCGCCATGCGCTGCTGCAAGACTGATGAAAGTTTCAGCGCCTTCATTGCTCTCGCCGCAACCGTCATCCGACTCCGGTGAACGTCAACACACCCTAGCCGACCAGCGCCGAGATGATCAGCGCGTTGACGATATCGATGAAAAAGCCGCAGACCAGCGGCACGATCACAAAGGCCCGGTGCGCCGCGCCATGTTGCTGCGCCACGGCGGTCATATTGGCGATGGCGGTGGCGGTTGAGCCGAGCGTGATACCGCCAAACCCGGCCGAGATCACCGCCGCCTCATAATCGCGCCCCATCGCGGGGAACACGACCCAAATCGTGAATCCGACCGTCAGCAGGATCTGCATCACAAGGGCGGCGGTAATGAACAGAAGGACGCCGTTCAGCTCCCAGACCTGCAGGCCCATCAGCGCCATGATCAGGAAAAGCCCGAGTGACAGATCCGAGATCAGCGCCAGCGCATCATCGACCCCAGGCCAGATCCGCCGCACTAACCGCCTCGGGGCCAGCGGCAAAAGGTTGCGCAGCACGATCCCCGCGACAAGGCAGCTGACAAAGGCTGGAAGCGTGACGCCGGCCGCCGTGATCGCCTCATGCAGCGCCAGCCCGATCAGCACGGTGACATTCAGCGCCAGGATCGACCAGAGGATGCAGAAGTAATCCATCCGGACCGCGCGCCCCTCATTCGGAACGCCGATGTCCAGATCGCGCTTGTTTTCCGCCTTCAGCCCGCCCCGCCGGATCAGGAGCGCCGCAATCGGCCCGCCGATCACACAGGCCGCGATTAGCCCGACAGTATTGGCCGCGACCCCCAGTTCCAGCGCATTCGTGATCCCCAGCTTTTCGGCGAATATCGGTGCCCAGGCCAGCGTGGTGCCAACGCCGCCGGTCAGCGAAACCGAGCCGACCATCAGCCCGGTCTTCGGCTCCATTCCAAAGAGCCTCGCCAGCCCCATCCCCGCGAAGTTCTGCAAAAGGATGAAGCTGGTCGCAAGGATCAACAGGATCACCAACGGCCTGCCCCCCGCAAGCAGCGTGCGGATATCGGATTTCAGCCCGATACCGGCAAAGAACACCAGCAGCAGGAAATCACGGATCCCCACCTCGAATGAGACCTTCAGATCGAACAGCGCCCAGAGGAGCCCCGTTACCGCGATACAGAGAAAGCCGCCCGCCACCGGCTCGGGGATCGAATAGCGGCGCAGAAGATCAATGTTCAGGGTCAGGATCTTGCCCGCGATCAGCAAGACCACGGCAAGATTGAAGGAATGGAAGGGATGAACCGTAAAGAAGGTCACGCGGCGGCGCCTGTCAGAATGCTGTCAACTGATGTTGATTCCGCTTTGCCCCGGATCCGCCTTCCGGTCAAGGGCGGGGCCCCGCGCCTGCCTCAGGCGGTGGTGTGAAATCCGTTATCGGCATAGACCACCGATCCGCTCATGGGACTTGCGGCCTCGGTTGCCAGAAAGGCCGCCAGCGTACCGATCTCTTCGATGCTTACCAGTTTTCCCGCAGGCGTACGGGCGCGAATCTTATCCATCAGCGCATCGAACCGGTCGATCCCCGAGGCGGCGCGGGTCTTGACCGGACCGGTTGAAAGCGAAAAGGCACGAATCCCTTCGCCCGCCAGATCGGCCGCCGCATAGCGGACCGAAGCCTCCAGCGCGGCCTTTACCGGACCCATGAGGTTGTAATTCTCGACCACCCGATCCGCGCCGTAAAAGCTGACCGTGATCAGCGAACCACCCGCCTGCATCAAAGGCCGCGCCAGCCGCGCCATGCGCAGGAAGGAGTGGCAAGAGATATCCATCGCCGCCGCAAAACCTTCGGCCGAAGCGTTGACAACGCTGGTGTGCAGATCCTCGCGCGGGGCGAAGGCGATGGCATGAAGCAGAAAATCAAGCCGCCCCCATTCAGCGGTAATGCGGTCAAACACGGCTTCCAACTGGCCGGGTTCACGCACATCGCAAGGAAGGAACAGCGGCGCACCCACTTCCTGCGCCACGGGTTCGACCCATGGCCGGGCCTTTTCATTAAGAAAGGTCAGCGCCAGCTCTGCCCCCGCCGCGCGAAAGGCCCTGGCGCAACCGGCGGCGATGCTGGCCTCATTCGCCACGCCAACCACGAGGCCGCGTTTGCCTTTCAGATCAATCATGTCGCTGCCTCTTCGCTGACGGCCTCCTGGGCGATGATGCTTTCCTCATCGGTCGGAATGACAAGAAGCTGCACCCGGCTGGCGGCGGTGCTGATCCTGCGCGACCCTGCTTCATTGGCATCGGGGTCAAGCTCTGCCCCAAGCCAGGCCAGCCGCGCGGCGACACGGGCGCGGATACCGGGCTGATGCTCGCCGATTCCTGCCGTGAAGACCAGCGCATCGATCCCGCCCATGCTGGTCGCCAACCGTGCCACCTCGCCCGCGATGCGCAGGCAAAAGAGGTCGATCGCCTCGGCAGCCTCTGGGCGCGTGCTGGCCATCAGCTCGCGGCTGTCAGCCTCGAAACCCGACACGCCCAGAAGGCCGCTTTCACGATAGAGCATGGTCTCGACCTGTTTCAGGCTTTGCCCCATTTCGCCCATCAGATGCAGGATCACGCCGGGGTCCAGCGCACCCGAACGCGTCGCCATCGGGATGCCGTCCAGCGTCGAAAACCCCATCGAGCTGTCGATGCTCTTGCCGCCCCGGATCGCACAAAGGCTTGCGCCGCTGCCCAGATGTGCGGCGACCACCTTTGCATCGGTGGCCAGATCGCCCAGTTGCCCGGCGATATAGCGGTAGGAGAGACCATGAAAGCCATAGCGCTTGATCCCCTGATCATAAAGCGCGCGCGGCAGGGCAAAGCGGCGGATCAGGGGCGGGTTGGTGGCATGAAACGCCGTGTCGAAAGAGGCTGTCTGTGGCACATCGGGGTAAAGCCCCCGCATCGCCCGGATCAGCGCAAGGCTTTGCGGCTGATGCAGCGGCGCAAGCCGCGCCAGCGCGTCGATCTGCGCGATCACCTGATCGGTGATCCGGGCTGGTCCTGTGAAGACATCGCCGCCATGCACAACCCGATGGCCGATCACCGCAAGGCGCGAAAGATTGAAATGCCCGGCCAGCCAGGCAAAAGCCTGGTTCAGCACGGCTGTCAGATCGCCGGGATCCGCTGTGATCGGGCCTGAAAAGGTCTTGCCCTCGCGCGTCAGGCGCACTTCGAAAGGCTCATCGCGGAAATCGATCACGCCCGACGCCAGCGGGCGCGGCGCGGCGGCCTCCAGTGCGTAAAACCCCAGCTTGATAGTCGAGGATCCGGTGTTGAATGTCAGGATCAGATCGCGGGTCACGCCTTCCCCTCCGCTTTGCGGACCGCGACCATCTTGGCCAGCGCAGCCGAGGCGATGCGGGCCGATAAAGGATCCGCCCGGCTTGTCAGAACGATTGGCACCCGTGCGCCCAGAACCAGCCCCGCGGCCGTGGCGCCCGCGAAATAGATCAGCTGTTTGGCAAGCATGTTCCCGGCCTCGAGATCCGGCACCAGAAGAATATCGGCCTCGCCCGCCACCTGCGAGACGATGCCCTTCGTCGCCACCGCCTCGGGGCTGATCGCATTGTCGAAGGCCAGCGGCCCGTCAACCAGCGCGCCCGTGATCTGGCCTCGAGCCGCCATCACCGTCAGCGCGGCGGCATCCAGCGTGGCGGGCATCGTCGCGTTCACCGTCTCGACCGCCGCCAGCACCGCGACCTTCGGCTGATCGCGCCCCAGAAGCCGCATCAGATCGACGGCATTCTGGCAGATGTCGCGCTTATGCTCTAATGTCGGTGCGATATTGATCGCGGCATCGGTGACGATCACCGGCTTGCGATAGGCGGGCACATCCATCGCATAGACATGGCTGATCCGGCGTTCGGTGCGCAGGCCGCCGCTTTTCGAAACCACCGCCGCAAGCAGTTCATCGGAATGCAGGCTGCCCTTGACCAGCACCTGGACGTTGCCACAGGCCGCCAGTTCCACCGCCCGCGCCGCCGCTGCATGGCTGTGCTCTGTCTCCTCGATCCGGAAGCCGTCAAGCGAGACCCCGGCCTCGGCGGCCGCCGCGCGAATCTTTGCGCCGGGACCGATCAGGATCGGGTCAAGCAGGCCTTCGTCGCGCACCTCGATCGCGCCAAGGATCGCGGATTTCGAACAGGGATGCACCACCGCCGCCCGCACCGGGGGCAATGCGCGGGCCTCTTCGACAAAGCCCTGCCAGCGCCCCTTCGGCAAGACCACCGCCTCGGGAAGGTCACCCGGCACCCAGGTCACCTGCTCGACCGGGGCCAGCACCAGCGCCTCGCCCGAAAGCACCACCTCGCCCCGCTGATTGCGGGCGGTGGTCGTCAGGCGGACACGGTTCTTGCCCTCGATCAGCTCGGCCACTTCAACTTCGGCGGTGATGGTATCGCCTGGCGAAACCGGCTTGTTAAAGCGGATCTGCTGGTCGAGATAGATCGTCCCCGGCCCCGGCAGGCGGGTGCCCAGCACCGCCGAAATCAGCGCCGCAGTCCACATGCCGTGCACCACGACATGGCCAAACGGCCCATGGGCGGCGAAACCGGCATCCAGATGCGCGGGGTTGGCGTCGCCGGAAACAGCGGCGAACAATTCAATATCCTTGGGGCCGACGTGGCGGACAAGACTGGCGCGGTCGCCGATTTTCATCTGGTGAAACAGATAGTTGGTCAGAGTGCCGGTCATCTTGTCACCTCTGGAAAACATATGTGCCGGGCGCATCTGCCAGCGCGTTGCCCATTGCGGGCGGCGCGGCGGGGGCACCCGAACGCGCGGCAAGCCAGGCCTGCCAGGGCGTCCACCACGAACCCTCGGTTGCAGGATTGGCCTCGACCCAGGTCTCCGGCGGCAAAAGCGCGTCGTCATGGGCGCGGGTCGCCAGCCGGTAGCGGCGGCGCGGGTGACCGGGAGGAGAGACGATCCCCGCATTATGCCCGCCCGACGTCAGCGCGAAAGTCACCTCGCAATCGGTGAACTGGTGGATTTTGTAGACCGACTTCCAGGGTGCGACATGATCGCGCTCGGTCCCGACGGCAAAGATCGGCACCCGGATGTTCTGCAACAGAACTGTCTTGCCCCCGGCGGTGAAGCGTCCCGAAGAAAGCTCATTATTCAGATAAAGCCTGCGCAGATATTCGGCATGCATCCGATAGGGCATCCGGGTGCTGTCGGCATTCCAGGCCATGAGATCATTCATCGCCGTCCGCTCGCCCATCATGTAATCGCGCACCATCCGGGACCAGATGAGGTCATTCGAGCGCAAAAGCTGAAACGCCCCCGCCATCTGATCGGCAGAGAGATAGCCGCGGTTCCACATCATGCTTTCAAGAAGATGCAGCTGGCTTGGGTCGATGAACAACGCGAGCTCGCCCGGTTCGGCGAAATCGACCTGCGCGGCAAGCAGCGTCAGCGAGGCGAGACGCGCGTCCCCCTTCCCCGCCATGGCAGCCGCAGCGATCGACAGCAAAGTGCCACCCAGACAATAGCCGGTGGCGTGGATTTTCTGATCGGGCATTAGACGGGTGATCTCATCCAACGCGGCCATCACGCCCAGCCGGCGATAATCCTCCAGCGTCAGATCACGATCCTCTGCACCCGGATTGCGCCAGGAAATGGCGAAAACCGTGTGGCCCTGCGCCACCAGCCAGCGGATCAGTGAATTCTCCGGGCTGAGGTCGAGGATATAGTATTTCATGATCCAGGCCGGAACGATCAGCACCGGCTCGGGGTGCACGGTTTCTGTCGTGGGCGTATACTGGATCAGTTCGATCAGGTGGTTGCGGAAGATTACCTTGCCCGGCGTCACCGCCACATCGCGACCCGGTGTAAAGGCCTCGACACCCTCTGGCGGCTCCTGCCGGATCTGGCGGACGACGTCCTGCAGCCAGTTCTGCCAGCCCTTCACAAGGTTCATGCCTCCGGTAGCCCAGGTCCGTGCCACAACCTCGGGATTGGTAAAAGGGTTGTTCGAAGGCGCACAGACATCAAGGATCTGTTTCGCGGCAAAAGACACCACATCCTCGTGGTGCTTCGTCACGCCTGGAACCTCATGGGTGACGTTATGCAGCCATTGCTGCTGCAGCAGGAAAGCCTGCGACATCCAGCTGAAGGGCGGTTTCGCCCAGGCTTCACCGGCGAAACGGCGGTCGCCCGGCAAGGGCGTGATGACCGGCGCGGCCTGCGGATCCATCGCCGAGGCCATCAGATGCGCCATGAGACGCTGCCATTTGCGGCCCGCCTTGACGCCCAGTTCCATCTGCTTGCCCGGTGCCTGCGCCAGGTGAAAGGCCCAGTCGACATGGGCCATCATCAGCGAGCCGGGCGAGACCCCGCCGCTGAGCTGTCCCGAGAGCGCCTCTCGTATGCGGTCAACGGCCTGAAAAGCCTCGATGCCAAGGCTTTCATCGCCGGTTGCACCCGAGCCATCTGATTTGGGAGTAAGGACCATGTCGCGTCTCCAATTTACCGGCGGAAGTTAGCACAGAACTATCAACGAGTGTTGATCGAAATCAAAGAGTTCAAGATTTTTCTTGAACATAGGCATTGCGCCCAAGGCCCGATGCCGACGACATGTCGTAAAGCGCCGTCAAACCGCCGAAACAGCCGCCCCCGGACTGAACAGGCAAAGCATCGGCGTCCGGCGGCGGACACGGAATCCCCTGTCCCTGCCCTGATCATCATGGACGATTACCGGCAAAACGGCGCGACGTCGAGGCCATGACCCGGCCAATGCCGCTGGCACCAACGCCGGGCCAAGGCCGCGGCCTCAATCCGCCAGCACATCACCGATGCCAGTGAAGACACCACCGACCTGATTGAAGACAAAGGCCCCAGCCAAGCGTACCTCACCGAAAAGGGTGCTTTCAACCACAGCCCCGGCCTCGCCGGAAAGCAGGCCGACATAGCGGCTGTGGGCGGGATCATCGGTCGGAATATCGGTAATATCCACGATCCGTATTCCGGTCGCGACCGCCAGGCGCTGGACCGCCGGATCACGCACATCGACAAGCCCAAGCCGTATCCGACGTGCCGAAAGCCGCGACGACAGTTTCAGCGCCAGATCGTCCGAGGAGACGAGCACCGTGATGGGATGCTTCATCGGCCCAAGGCTGACCATCTGGGCGCGGAAAAGATCGATATCAATATCCGGGGCGGCAAGGATGACCTCGATCCGGTCCAGCACATCGTCCCGCCCGGCAAGACGCAGTTGCACCAGCGTCTCCATCGTCAGCCGCGCGCCCATGCTGTGAGCCAGCACCGGCACCGCGTCGGAAGCGGACCGACCCTTTGTCAAAAGCCGCAGCAGATCGGCAAGCGCCGCGCGGGAAAAGTCAGACGCGTCACGATCAGCCAGATAGGCGCCCGGATCGCCTGCCGAGGGCCATGTAAAAAGGACGGGCTTTTCCTCGATATGCGCATCGACCGAAAGCTGCGCGGTACGGAACAAGGCCTCATGAAAGCGGGTGTTGAAGCCGTGGACATAAAGTCCGACCCCCTCGCGCGAGAGACGCTTTGCAAAGGCGTCACGGCTAAGCGTCTGCCGGCTGCGCATCACGAAATTCCGGTCGGCGCTGCTGCCATTGCGATCCGGCCATTCAATCTTTCCCGGCCGATGGCCAGGCGGCACCGAGACCTCGTATTCCAGCCAGCTTGGCCGGATAGAGCGAGAGTCGCCAAAGGCCCCCGGCAGATTTGCCTCGGGCGCGCGGGTGGTCATGGTCAGCACCCGGACAAGGCGGGCGCCCTCGGGCAGGGCACCGGCATCGGGGGCCAGAACTTCCGGCCCCGGACGCGCAGCGCAGCCTGCAAGCGCAAGCGTCAGGATCAGAAGCAGGCGGCCCAACATATGCCTTACCGCAGGAATTTCTTGAATCGTATCAGTGCCACCCAGAACAGCGCCACCCCGATCGCCGCCAGCGCCGCGAACTGGGGCCAGACCACGTCAAGCCCCGCACCTCGGAACAAGATGCCCTGCGAGAGGATGATGAAATGCGTGTTGGGGGCTGCAAGCATGATGGTCTGGATGATCTCTGGCATGGATTCCCGCGGCGTCATCGCGCCTGACAGCACCTGCAGCGGCAAAAGCGCCATCATCAGCAAAAGCGCGAATTGCGGCATCGACCCGGCGATGGTGGCAAGGAAAATTCCAAGCCCCGTCATGGCGAAAACCATCAGCACCGCGCCCGCAAGAAACAGCACGACCGAGCCCTGCACCGGAACCGCCATCAGCGCCTGCACCACAACACTTAGCGAAAAGATCGACCCCAGCAGCACCACCAGCCCCATCGACCAGATCTTGGAAAACATGATCTCGGTCGTGGTGACGGGCATGACCAGCAGGTGCTCGACCGTGCCATGTTCCTTTTCGCGGATCAGCGCCGCGCCGGTCAGCACCAGCGACAGCATGGTGATCGACCGGATCACGGCGGAAATCGCGCCGAACCACTTCGGATCCAGCGAGGGATTATACCGCGCGCGGAGCGCCAGATCGACCGTCAGCGCGGTCTCGGCCCGGTAGCCCGCCACATATTCCGAAACCTCGGAGGACACGATCTGCTGGATATAGCCGCCGCCGGTGAAGGCCTGGCTCATCCTTGTCGCGTCGATATTCAGCTGGATCGCCGGGTTTTTTCCGGCCAGCACATCGCGCGCGAAATCCGGTGGGATGTTCAGCGCAAAAGTATCCAGCCCCTGATCCATCCGCCGATCCATCTCGGCCGTCGTGGTCATCTGCGGCTCGACAAAATAGGGCGGATAAAAGGCCGAGGTGATGCGGGCGGAGAGATGCGACTGATCCTCATCCACGATCGAGATCGCGGCATTCGTCAGCGCCTCGGGCGAGACGTTCGCAGAGGTCCAGATCGAGAGCGAAAAGGAATAGACGATCAGCACCAGCATCACCGGATCGCGCCAGAGCCCGCGCAATTCCTTGACGCCCAGATTGAAGGTGTTGCGCAGGTTCATCCGCCCCTCACTTCGCCTGTTTTTCCAGGAAGGCCGCCGCCAGCCCGATAATCACCGGAATGGCGATGCCCATGGCCAGCATCGGCCCGGCCAGTTCCGCCATTCCGAAGGCCTTGGAGAAAGCCCCCCGCGCGGCGGTGATAAACCAGGTCGAGGGGTAGATCTCGCCCAGAACCCGGCCAAAACCCGACAGCGAAGAGACCGGGTAGATCAAACCCGAATAGCTGACCGCCGGGATCATCGTCAGCATGGCGGTCGCGAACAGCGCCGCGACCTGACTTGCGATGAAGACCGACACCAGAAAACCAAGCGCCGTGGTCGCGGTGACATAGATCAGCGCCGAAAGGGTAAAGCCCAGAAAACTGCCGTTGAAGGGCACTGCGAAGAATGTGACCGCCATGGCCATCATCAGGAAGAAATTCAGCATGGCCAGCGCGATATAGGGCAGCTGTTTGCCAAGCAGAAATTCCAGCCGCGTCACCGGCGTGACGTAGAAATTGATGATCGAGCCCAGTTCGCGTTCACGCGCGACCGAAAGCGTGGTCAGGATCGCCGGGATCATCAGCAAAAGCAGCGGGATGATCGCCGGGACCATCGCATTCAGGCTGCGCACGTCGGGGTTGTAGCGGTATCGGGTCACCAGTTCGAAACTGCCGCCGCTCGCCTTGTCACCGTAAAGCTGACGCGCCTGACGTGTGATCCAGTCGGCATGCATGCCCTGCACATAGCCCTGCACCGTATTGGCGCGGCTGGGGTTGGCGCCGTCGAACCAGGCCCCGACCTGCACATCCCTGCCTGCCGCGATATCGGCGGCAAAGCCGGGCGGGATCTCGATCGCCAGCGCCAGCTCGCCCGAGCGCATTCTTGCGTCGATCTCGTCGTAACTTGTCAGGGCCGGCTGTTCGATGAAATAGCGCGATCCCGCAATATCGGCGATATAATTGCGGCTGGTGGTGGTCTGGTCGCGGTCAAGGGCGGCGAAGGTCAGATCCTCGACATCCATGTTGATGCCCAGCCCCACCACGATCATCAGAAGAAGGCTGCCGACCAACGCCATGGTCAGCCGGATCGGATCGCGCTGCAATTGCAGGCTTTCCAGCTGCGAATAGCTAAGCAGTCGCCGCAGGCTGAAGCCGGATTGCTGCGCGTGATGGGTCACCCCGGCTGCGGGGGCCTCGGGCGCGGCCTCGGGCGCAGCGGCGGGGGCGGGTGCCGTCTCGCCAATCGCCTCTTCAAGATAGGCGATGAACGCGTCTTCCAGCGTGGCGCAACCTTTGGCTTTCGTGATCCCCTCGGCGGTGTCCGAGACCAGCACCTTGCCCGCATGCATCAGGCTGATGCGGTCGCACCATTCCGCCTCGTTCATGAAATGGGTCGAGACAAAGATCGTCACGCCATCCTTGCGCGAAAGTTCCGCCAGAATGCGCCAGAAGCCGTTGCGCGCCACCGGGTCCACCCCCGAGGTCGGCTCGTCAAGGATCAGGATCTCGGGCGCATGGATCATCGCCACCGCCAGCGAAAGCCGCTGGCGGATACCCAGCGGCAACGCCTCGGGCAGGCTGTCGGTCACGTCGCCCAGATCGAACCGGGCGATCATCTCGTCAACCCTGGCGGGGATCTTCTCGGCCGCCATATCGAAAAGCCGCGCGTGCAGATCAAGGTTCTGACGCACCGTCAGCTCGGAATAGAGCGAGAAGGCCTGCGACATGAACCCGACCCGGCGGCGCACCGACAGATCGCTTGCATCGACCTCATGGCCGAAAAGCTTTGCCCGGCCCTCACTCGGCTCCAGAAGCCCGGTGAGCATCTTCATCGTCGTCGTCTTGCCGCAGCCGTTCGAACCCAGAAAGCCGAAAATCTCACCCCTGGGGATGCGGAAGGAAACATTGTCGACCGCCACGAAATCGCCAAAGCGCTGCGTCAGCCCCTCGGCCTCGATGGCGATATCGCTGTCATCGGTGGTCCGCGGCGGGATCACCACGGCACTGTCTTCGCCCCGGTCTTCTTCGGGCAAAAGCGCGATGAAGGCTGCATCAAGCGTGTCGGCCCCGGTCCGCGACAGCAGATCGTTGGTGGTGCCGGTGGCCAGCACCCGGCCCGCATTCATCGCAACCAGCCAGTCGAAGCGCGCGGCCTCTTCCATATAGGCGGTGGCGGTGATCACGCTCATCCCCGGCCGTGTCGCGCGGATGCGGTCGATCAGATCCCAGAACTGGCGGCGCGACAGCGGATCGACGCCGGTGGTCGGCTCGTCAAGAATCAGGAAATCGGGATCATGGATCAGCGCGCAGCACAGACCCAGCTTTTGCTTCATGCCGCCCGACAGCTTTGACGCCGGGCGCGACCGGAACGGCGTCATGCCGGTCGCAGCCAGCAGATCTGTGATCCGCCGCTCGCGTTCGGCCTTGTCATGACCGAAAAGCGAGCCGAAGAAATCAAGGTTCTCTTCGACCGAAAGCGTCGGGTAGAGGTTCTTGCCCAGACCCTGCGGCATATAGGCGGTGCGGGGGCAGACGCGGTTGCGATGCGCCACATCGCGCATATCGCCGCCCAGAACCTCGACCTTGCCCTGCTGGATCACACGTGCCCCGGCCAGCAGCGACAGAAGGCTGGACTTTCCGACCCCGTCTGGCCCGATCAGCCCGACCATGCGCCCCTCAGGGATCTCCAGCGTCACATTGTCAAGCGCCGTGACCTTGCCATAGCGCAGCGTCAGGCCGGAGACCCCGGCAACTGAGCCGGTCATTTCACGACATTGGAAAGAAAGTCAGGCCAGGCGGCATCCGGATCAAGCCGCAGATAGGCCATGCCCGGCAGGCCGGTTTTGACATCCTCGATATGCCGCGACAGCAGCTCGGGGTCGATGCGGGCACGGACGCGGAACATCAGCTTTTCGCGCTCATCGGCGGTCTCGACCGTCTTTGGCGTGAACTGCGCCACATCGGCAACATAGGAAACCGTGGCCGGGATCACGAATTCCCGCGCCGCATCCATGACAAGGCGCACCTCTGATCCGACCTGCACCCGGCCGACCTGCGATGTCGGCAGAAAAACCGTCATATAGACATCGCCCAGATCGACAAGGCTGAGGATCCGCCCGCCAGAGCCGACAATCTCGCCCTCTTGTGCGATGCGATACTGGATCCGGCCCGTGCGCGGCGCTTTCAGCGTGGCGTCGTCCAGAGAGGCCTGGATCGCATCAATCGACGCCTTTGCCGCCTCGACGGCCGCACTTGCATCGACCACCTGCGCCTGCGCGCTGCTGACCCCCGCCAGCGCTGCCGCATGGCTGGCTTCGGCCGAGGCCACACCGGCGCGGGCCTGGGCGTCCCGGGCGCGGTCATCATCCAGCACCTGCTGCGAGATCGCACTGGTCTTTGCAAGCTGCTCAGAGCGTTCAAGCCTGCGCGACGCGGCATCGGCAACCGAGCCTGCCTGATCAACCGCGGCCCGGGCCGCGCGCTCTTGTGCCTCGGCCTGAGCGACCAGCGCCCTTGCTGTCTCGACGCCGATTTCGGCGCGGGCAAGCTGCGCTTCGGCCTGACGTTTTTGTGCGTTCAGCTGCACCACGTCCATCTGCACCAGCACATCGCCTGCGCTGACCATGTCACCTTCGGCAGCGGTGATTTCGGCGATTCGGCCGCCGGTGAGCGCCGCGATATCCACCTCGGTCGCCTCGATCCGGCCATTGGCGCTGGCAAAACCCGCCGGCAGACCGGCGGGTTGCAGCCGGTCCCAGGCCAGCCAGCCAAGCACGGCGACAACGGCCAGGCCGCCCAGAATAATGGTGTTTCTGCCGGGCTTTGCCATGATCTGCCTCTGATTGCTGTGCTGATGGATGCTTCGCGCATGTCCCGATGCGGTTTTCGCCCTACGCTCCCCTGTTGTCAACGCTCAATGACAGGGTAAAACCCTGTATTGTCGCGCAAAAGCGGCTGCTGGTTGTTTGCTGTTGAAAAACCAGCTAAACAACACGACCCGGTGTGGGCTGCACCTTGCCGCACCTCTGCTCCGGGGCAGCATTTTCAGTTTCTTCGCGTCGAAGCCACCGGACGAACACAAGCCACCCATGCCAAGGACGCTCAACTCAGCCAACTCGACCGACCGCATGCCGGGGCAGGCAACCGGGAAAGAACGCATTCTTGCATCGGCGATGCTGCTTTTCGCGCGGATGCCCTATTCCGACACCAGCCTGCGCGACATCGCCGCCGCGGCTGGGGTCGATGTGGCCTATGTCCATCGCGCCTTCGGGTCGAAGGCCGAGATATTCCGTCAGGCCTTGCTGGCGCTTGCGCCCCTCGATGACATCGCCGCAGGGGGCCCCGATGGCGCGACCATGATCAACCGGATCTGCGATCTGGCCTTCCTGCGTGATCCGCGCAAGGTAGAAGATGTCAGGCCGCTTCATTTACTGACACAGTCCAGCCTCTGCAGCGAGGCGCGGGCGATCATTGCGCAATTCTTTGGCACGTCACTAGCCCTGCCTCTAAGCAGGGCGTTTGGCCATGCGGATCCGGGACGGGCGCATTTCGCGCTTAGCCTTCTCAGCGGTTTCGTGACCCATCGTGCGATTTTCGGGCCTGCGGATTTGCTGGCTATCCCCGAGGCGGATCAGCGACAGATGCTGCAAACCGCCCTGATGAACGCAATGCTGCCTGGTTGTTCAGATGGGGTATTCGGCTGGCGTCCCATCTAGACCACTATCCAAGTCAGCTTGCCAACTGCGATCCTGTATAAGTCATGTTGGGATTTCCGCGTTTCGTGCGGAGATTTCAACACGATTGATCGGACGCCTCAGGTGCTTTCAGGCGGCTATATACGGTCGGTCAGATGGCCGCTTGGATCGAGTGTCGGTCTCGTAGGTAGCGCGCCCCCGCACCAAACAAATCAAAGATATCAAAATGTTGGATCCCGACTTAAACCGTCGGGTTTTTGCTTTTGAAATTCTTGTCAACACCTGGTCAACATTTGCAGAGGCCCCCATCGAAGGCCCTGCGGATGGGCGAGTGCTTCCATTTTCCCGATCAATGGAAATCCCGACTCGGAAACAGCTTCCGTGCCTGTTCGCGGGGATGGCGCGCTGTTGGTCTCCTGCTGCCGCCAGTCGGGCGCTTCCCCGGTCTCGACCCATGTCTCGCCTAGGATGGTGTTGCGGAACGCCTTGATCGCCTCGTCCGACCCCTGAGCTGCGTCCCACGCCCGAACGATCCGCTCCCAGCTCAGCCAGCCGATCGGCGAATAGAGCGCCGAGAGGTGATACCCGACCGTGGTCGGATCGGCGGCCGTGGCGGTCGCCCGCCACTCGCCGCTTTCCAGCATCGCCGTCTTGTGGTGTTCCGTGATTGCCGCGTCGCAGCCCTCGCAGTGATATTCCGCCGTTTCCGGCTTACCCTTCTGCCAGCGCAGCCGGTCGAACTTCAGCCATTACATCGCGCCGCAATGCGGGCACGGCACGAAGTACCGGCGCTGGTCGCTCACCTCGTATTCCCGTTCGATCCGGCTCAGCCCCCGGATGGTGGGCGTCGACACCAGCAGCACCTTGCGCCGATGGGCGAAGGTCAGCGACCGTGCCTCGGCCAGCGTGACCGGGTCGCCTTCCTCGTCGGCCGAGGCCGGATAGGCGTCGACCTCGTCGAGGAAGATGTACCGCGCCGGGGTCGATCGGAGCCCGACCGCCGAGTTGGCGCCGGTCATGATCAGGATGCCGCCCGCGAACTCCTTGGACAGCATCGTGTTGCCCGCGTCGCGGGATCGTGCGGGTTTGACCCGCTCCCGCAGATCCGGGCTTTCGTCGATCAGCGGGTCGATCCGCTGCCGCGAGTTCCGCTTGGCCAGTTCCACCGTGGGCTGGACCGCCAGCATCGGACCCGGCGCCTGGTGGATCGCGAAGCCGATCCAGTTGTTGCCTGCCTCGGTCGCCCCAACCTGTGCGGCCTTCATGAACACGATCCGCTGCGTGGGATCGCCGGGCGACAGCCGGTCCATGATCTCGCGCATGTAAGGCGTGCGCGCCGTCCGATATCGCCCCGGTTCCGCCGAAGCGCGGCCCGAGAGCATCCGGTGCCGGTCCGCCCATTCCGAGACGGTCAGGTCCGGATCGGGCCGCAGCCCGTTGCCCCAGGCGCGCAGGATCTCGCCCGCGCCGTCGAAATCGGTCAGGCCATCTTCCGGCCCTGCGCTTACGCTCCGGGCATTCGTCCCTCGCAAGGGTCCACTGGACCCTTCCGTTTCGCTGTCGCGAAATCGGTCCTCATCACCGGAAGTCGGGCCGGACCTCGGCAAGCTCGTCGAGGTGGGCGCGTACATGTTTCTCCAGCACCTTCTGCATCGCGGCTGGCTCGACGCCCAGATCGGCCGCCATCAACGCCGCCGCGCGCGCAGGCCAGTTCACCCACGCGTCCCGTTCCTCGCGCGCCAGGCGGAACACCAGCGCCAGCGCGCGGGCCCGCTCGATCAACTCCCCCTTCAGCTTCTGCAGCCGGATGCGCCGTTCCTGCGCCTTCAGCACCTCGTTCGCGGTCTTCGCCTGCAGGAAGGTCGTGCCGCCGCCCACCGCCGGAACCGCCAGCCCCTGTTCGCGTAGCGTGTCGCCGACGGCCGCCACCGCCGCCTCGGGGACAGGCTTCAGCTTCGCCGCGGGCGGCTTTCTCGTCTTCGACGGGTCCGTCGTCTCGGCACGTCTGGCGTCGCTGGCCACCGCGTCGATGCTGCCGTCGGGATAGAGGACCAGCCGCTCGGCCGTCTTCGCCTTCTGGATCGCGCCCCGCGACAGCCCGACATGGGCGGCATACTGGCGCTCGCTCATGCCCTGCATCGACGGCTCCGATTATCGTTCAATATCATGCGCTTATCTCGTTGATGAGCATCGCGGACAGAGCGAACGTGTCTCCAACGAAACGATGCAACTCACCACGGAGCCACCACGATGACCCGCCGCGCGACTGACAGTGAGACCGCTCCCGCCACCGGTTCGAGGGAGCGGTCGAACAAGGCCCTCGACGCCTTCCTCGCCGCCAAGTTCGAGATCGACGCGATGCTGGAACGCCTCGCCACCCTCAGCGCCGACCACTTCGATACCAGCCCCGACGAGATCCACTGGGGCCACGTCGGCACTCTGAACCACTACCGCGCCAAGCTGCGCGAGATCAGCGATATGGCCTTCCACGAAGGCGAACACGCCGAGTGAGATGACCCACTCCCGGTCCCGCCCGCCGCCTGGCGGGCTCGGCCTCGTAGAAGGGCCCGCATCCCGCGCGCCCCGATACGGGAGACGACGATGACCCAGCTTTCCGACACCCAATCCCTGATCCTTAGCGCCGCAGCACAGCGGCCCGAGCACATCGCCCTGCCGCTGCCCGAGAGCCTGCGCGGCGGTGCCGCCGCCAAGGTGGTCGGCGCGATGCTCTCCAAGGGTCTCCTGCAGGAGGTCGACGCCGACCTGCGCAAGGGCGAACCGATGTGGCGCGAAACCGGCGACGGGCACGGCACAACACTGGTCGCCACCGATGCAGGGCTCGCCGCCATCGGCATCGAGCCCGAGGACACGAACACCGCGCCTGTGGGCGTCGACCACGCGCCGAGCGACGCGCCCGCGACGGACACCCCGACCGCGCCTGAAGCCGCGCCCAAGGCGCGCACGCCGCGCGAGGGGACGAAGCAGGCCACGCTGATCGCCATGCTGCGCGCGCAGGAAGGCGCGACCATCGAGGAGATCACCGCCACCACGGGCTGGCAGTCGCACACTGTGCGCGGCGCGATGGCCGGGGCGCTGAAGAAGAAGCTCGGGCTCGAGGTGACCTCGGAGAAGGTCGAGGGGCGCGGACGGGTCTACAGGCTTTCGGCAGCCTGACTCCGTGAGACGATTGCTACGCCGCCGCCCCGACCGGGCGGCGGTTTCTCATTGCCACGACAGCAGATCGCGGGCGGCGGCCTGCAGGATGTCCTGCGCCATGCGCGGCTCACAGGTGTAGATGCCGCCCGGCTCAGGTTCGCCGACATGCTCCGCAAACCAGTCCCGTCCCTCGTCCGAGATCGGACGCAGGACGACGATGGTCCCGAGATCGTTGATCTCGATATGTTGCCAGCCTTCGGACATGCCCGAAGGCTACCAGTCCGACCAAGCGCTTGTCAGCGAAACGGTCACCAGCCGCGCAGGCGTTCGAAGAGCCGTCGCAGCAGATAGCCGCGCGCCAGCGAGACGCCGACGAAGGCGAGGCCGATGGTCAGATGCTCCGGGAGCCCCGTCTCAATCCCGAACCACGGGAACACGACGATCTGCGTGGCGATGGCCAAGACGTAGCCGACCACGACGTTTGTCGCGGTCTCGACCAGCGACATGAGGCGGGACTGCTTCATGCCGCTGCCTCATCCATCGGCCAGAAGTTGAGCTGCCAGAGTTCGCAGCGCATGCGCCGCAACCAGGGGGACCACGCCGTTGCCACAGAGCCGAAGCCGGTCCACCCGGTGGGCCAACCCATCAGCGCCTCGACGAACAGCGGGTTCAAGGTCCGGCGCGGCTCGGAGGTATCGCTCCCAGCCATCGGCGTCACCAGGACCTGGCGGCCAAGCAGGCCGTTCACCGGCGTATTCGCCAAGCTCGTTGCCCCGTCCTTGTGATCCCGCGCCGTCGGGGTCATCCACAGCCCCGCCGAATGGGTCAGATCGGCCGACCGGCGATTGCCCGCGCTCGGCTTGGCACGCCCGTTCGCCATCGGCGTCGGCCACATCGCGGCCGTCGTCGCGAGATTCATCCCATGGTGCCCAGCTTCTTGAGAGGGCGTGGGCTTCGTCTGCCGGTTCTCGTTGGCGCTGGCCCTCGGCGTCGGCCAGAGCCGCAGCAGTTCCGTCCGGTTCCCGCCACTCGACCGGGTCCCAGAGCAGGCGCGCGGGGTCGGCCAACTCGTCTCCTTCGCGGATGGCGAGGATGAACAGCCGTTCGCGCTTGTGGGGCGCACCGACTTCCGCCGCCGTGAAGAGGCCTGCCGCAAGCTTGTAGCCCATGCCGACCAGTCCTGCAGCGACTTCGGGGAAGCCGAGGCGGAGATGATGGGCGACATTTTCGAGGAAGACGAAGTGCGGCTGGACCTCTCCGATGATGCGGGCAACATGCGGCCAGAGGTGGCGCGGGTCGTCCGCGCCCCGGCGTTTGCCTGCGACAGAGAACGGCTGGCACGGATAGCCCGCAGTGACGATATCCACCGCGCCGCGCCATGGGCGGCCGTCGAAGGTTCCAACGTCGTCCCAGACAACAGCCTGATCCAGGGACGCGTCCTCCATCCGCGCCACGAGAGTGGCTGCGGCGAAGGTCTCCCGTTCGACATGGCCCACAGCACGATATCCGGGGATGGCGATCGTGAGCCCGAGGTCCAGCCCGCCTGCTCCGGAGCAGAGGGAGAGGCCGAAGAGGCATGCGTCTGCCGTTCCGGAAGCGCGTCCGGTGGAATGTAGAGCCAGGTCATGCATGTCACGCGGCGGGTTCGGGGAAGGTTTCAGGTTCGGCCGTGCTTTCCGCCAGCCGCTCGGTTCTCACGGCCGCGAAGGTCCGGCCGTCCCCGTCGAGGATCGCATCGCGGCCGGTTTCGGCCTGCCAGCGTTCGACGGCGACATCGACATAGGCCGGGCTGATCTCCATCGCGAAGACGCGGCGGCCATTGGCCTCGCCCGCCATGATCTGCGAACCGGACCCCGAGAATGGCTCGTAGCAAAGGCCGCCCCGCGCCACATGCTGGCGCATCGGGATCCCGAAGGCGTCGAGCGGCTTCGGCGTCGGATGGTCGGGCCTGTCATCCTTGGCAAAGCTGGGCAGCGCCCATGTCGACGGCGGGGTTTCCTCGGCCACTTTGGGCGGGCGGTTCGGACGACGCCAGCCCATGAAACAGGGTTCGTGCTTCCAGAGGTAGTGCGACCGGGTAAGAACCCCGCGGTCCTTCACCCAGATGATCTGCTGATGCACGAAGGCCCCGGCCTTTTCCCAGCAGGCTTCCAGCATCGCCTGGCGACGCGAGGCGTGCCAGCAATACCAGGCGGCATTCTCGGCGATGGCTTCCGCGACGGCGGCCGCGATGAAGCCGTCGTAGAGCTCGGCCCCCTGCGAACTGTCATCCCACGTCGTGCCGTAGGACGCCGACCAGTCCTTGTTGCGGGTCGGATGGTTCGAACCGTCATAGTCGACGAGATACGGCGGATCGGTCGCGAACAGGATCGCCCGTTCGCCATTCATCAGGCGGCGCACATCGGCAGCGCTGGTGCTGTCACCGCAAAGGAGCCGGTGATCGCCGAGGATCCACAGGTCGCCGGTGCGCGATGCCGGGTTGCGCGGCGGTTCGGGGATGGTCACCGGCGGCACAGAGCCACCGGCGCCACCTTCTTCCCCGTCCCCCTCCGGCACGAAGGCCAGCAGCTTGTCCAACTCGCCGTCGGAGAACCCGACAAGCGACAGGTCGAAATCTTCAGCCAGCAGGTCGTTCAGTTCCGCCGACAGCAGCGCCTCGTCCCAGGTGCCGAGTTCGGTCAGCTTGTTGTCCGCGATCCGATACGCCCGGCGCTGCGCCTCGGTCAGGTGGCCCAGCACGATCACCGGCGCTTCGGTCAACCCCAACTGCGTGGCTGCAAGCACCCGGCCGTGGCCAGCGATCAGTTCGCCATCCTCGGCCACGAGGCATGGGACGGTCCAGCCGAACTCGGCCATGCTAGCCGCGATCTTGGCGACCTGATCCGCGCCATGCGCCTTGGCATTGCGGGCGTAGGGCTGGAGTTTCGCCAGCGGCCACATCGCGATCCGATCCGGGGCAAAGCTCAGCGTCATCGTCGGGTCTTTCCTCGGATCAAGGTGGATACCCCTGGCTTCCGGACTCCGGGGTCCAGTCTGGACTCCAAGCGGGGTCCAGCGGCCACCGGGGGTGTCCAGTATCAAGGGTTTGATTTTGCAGTGTTTCAGGCGGGTTCAGGCGGCGCTGGCTTCCAGGTGGCTTCCCAAAAATCCGGCCCTGTCGCTAGCGATGTGCCGCGCTTCGCCCGCCAGCATACGAAAACGCCCAGGAAGGAACCAAGATATCAAAGGCTTGGCAGTTCGGACCCTCACTGGTCCCCTCGCTGGACCCCGGAAGCCAGCGACGCGGCCTCTGCCTGCGCGCTCCTCTCCCGAGCATATTGAATCTGTAGCTTCCTGGACGCGATCTGTCTTGGCGTCTGGTGTCTCGCTTGAAAGTGTCTCGCCCACGCGACGGCTATTGACAGGTTCAGGGCGTCACCTTCGCGACCACGAAGTCCATCGACCGCTTCGACGGCACGCGCTTGCCGTTCAGACGCCAGACGATGACGGCGATGCCATACTGCCAGCGCCGGTTGGCGGTGGCGCGGCTGATGCCCAATTCCCAGCAGATCGGCTTCCATGGCTTGCGGTTCGCCCGGAGCCAGACAAGGCGCGCGTCGGCCGGGTCGAGCCAGCGCAACCACAGCAGCGTTTCGTCGGCTTGGGTGATTTCGCGCGGGCCGGGCTTCGGCCGTCGCATCCGGGCTTCCTGACCGACCTGATCGGCAAAGCTGTGGAAATACTCAGGCCAAGCGTTGAAGTAGCCCTGTGGCTTCACGTCGGGCAGCGACCGGAAAACATCGGCAGCGCTCTCAAGGCGCGCTTCGACAATGGCAGGGGTCCACTCAGCCATGGGCGATCTCCCTTGGCTCGACACGCGGGCCGTAGAGTTTTTCACCCAGTTGGCGGACCAGTTCCTGCTCCGGCCAGGTGAGACGCGGGTCATCGATGGAGACGGCCAGCAGACCATGGTCGTGCCAGCCATCCTGCTTGACGCGATCTGGATCACGGCGGGTGCCACCATAGCCACGGGGATACCACCTCACGCGACACCCCCGTTCGTTTCGATTGCCCAATGCAAGATGGCGATGGCATCCGCCTCGTTGTCATCGGCCGGGCTGAACCCACGCGCCCGCGCGGCCGTAATCATCGCCTCCTTGTCGGCGTTGCCCTTCCCGGTGGCATGGCGCTTGATGGTGCCAACCGGAACGCCCTCATAGGGGATGCCGCGGAGTTCAGCCCATGCCGTGAGGGTGGCCATCAGCCCGCCATAGACATGGGCTGCGTCCGTGCCGACATGGCGGCGGACTTCCTCGAACCAGATCGCGGCGATGGGGCCTGATAGCCGGTCGATCTCGGTCAGCCAGTTGGTGAACCGAAGATACCGCATGCCGCCGCCGTCGAAACGTCCGGGGCGAAAGGATGTCGTGCCGGACGTGATCAGGCCGTCATGGCTTCGCAAAGCCCAACCTGTCGTCGTCCCAAGGTCGAGGGCAAGGATGGAGGA
The DNA here is from genome assembly GCF_900188295.1 of Paracoccus sediminis. Classification (GTDB taxonomy): domain Bacteria; phylum Pseudomonadota; class Alphaproteobacteria; order Rhodobacterales; family Rhodobacteraceae; genus Paracoccus; species Paracoccus sediminis. The sequence continues at coordinate 4,861 of NZ_FZNM01000020.1, read as the reverse complement.
GATGAAAATGCGCCCCTGCTCGGGGCGGACTTCCTGCGCGGAGATCTGTGTGTTCATGGTGAAGGCTCACAAACTGTGGGCCTTCGGCTTCGGTCGCGGTCAGATTTAGCACGCACCGAGTCTGCCCCAAAGCGAAAACGACTGCGCGCCGTTCGAGGGAAACAACCGACGCTGTTTGGTCCCCGTCCCAACCTCTGGCCCCTCAAACCCAAGGTTCAATGGGGTCGGGGCACACCTTTATCATTCAAATTCAATGAGTTGATGGAATGGCACCCCAACCGCTGTGTCCCCAACGGGTGGTCAACTCCTTTTACATGGAATCGTATGGCCCCGACGATTTTCATCGTTCCACATGAATAGTCATCAATAGGTTGGGGAAACAGCATAAGGTTGGGCACACCGTTGTTTCTGCAGGCTTTCCTGTGTCCCCAACGCGAGATGGAAGTTGGGGCAACGTTGGGTCTACTGGGAAGGTTGGGACGCTTGGGGACAAGGGATGTCTTGACCGTGCCCGTTTTTTTGACCTACAAGTAGGGAGAAAAAACGGGCATGAGGAATCGAGCATGGCAGGATGGGTTGAAACGAAGATACTGGGTGAGCCTTGGGATGTGGACCGTCGCATCGCCGAGATGGGATTGTCGATGGATGGTTTGATCAACTCGGTACGCGCGGCTCGCACTGCGAGTGGAAACGCGACGGCGCTGCATCCTTCGAACGCGGCAGGCACCTTTGGCTATCACGAGGGCGTCGCATCTCTCCGCCAGGAGTTCATTGGCGACGAATGGGTCATCGACCGGAAAGACGGGGTCGAGACCATCCGCAACGACCGGAAAGGGCTGAAGATCGGGTTCTGCAACGTCGATCGCGCCTGTGGCGACAAGGCGCCGAAGCCGCGCTCGGACAAGGGTGCGGCGTCCGAACGTGCCTGCGGCCCGATGCTTTTCGATCCGGAAGAACTTCGTTTCTTCGTCCGTGGCGATGCCGTGGGGCTCGCGTTTTATTACCTCATGGTCGACGATATGGGACGGGCCGAACTCACCCGGCCCAAGATTTCGGGCAAGACCTTCGAAGGCGCAGTGGAGCGCATCTTCCTGCTTCCCGAAGGCGACGAAGAAGACATGCTCCTGAATCTCGACGACGACGGCATCGCGGAGGATTTCGAGCCCAAGATCGTGCGCAAGTAGGCGTCACATGTTTGAAGAATCACGATTGAAATTGGCTCGTGCGCGGCGCGGGCTAACGGCGAAAGCGCTTGCCGAACAGGCTGGCGTTAGCGTCGACACCATCAAACGTCTCGAGCAGGGGCGGAACGAGCCTGAGCCGCATACGGTGGGGAAGCTGGCAGAGGCGCTTGGATACCCGGAAGAATTCTTCTTCGGACCCAAGGTCGATGCCGTCGATCCCGGTGCTGTCAGTTTCCGCTCATTCTCGAAGATGACGGCCAAGGAGCGCGATGCCTCTCTTGGCGCCGGATCGGTGGGGCTCATGCTGAGCGGATGGGTCGAGGAGCGATTTGGTTTGCCGGAGCCCGATCTGATCGATCTGTCGTACGAAAGCGACCCTGAGGTGGCAGCGTCGCACATGCGGCAGCAGTGGGCGCTTGGGCAGCAACCCATCGCTGACCTGATGGCGCTTCTGGAAGTCAAAGGAATTCGGCTGTTTTCGCTTACCGAGAACACCGCGTCGGTCAACGCCTTCTCTTTCTGGCGCGGCGGCAAGCCGTACATGTTCCTGAACAACTTCAAGACCGCCGAAAGCAGTCGTTTCGATGCCGCACATGAACTGGCTCACCTCGTCATGCACAAGCATGGCGACCCAAAGAAGGGACGAAATGTCGAGCGTGAGGCAAACGCCTTTGCTTCGGCGTTCCTGATGCCCGCCGAAGATGTCATAGCCCGCATTCCGAGGCGGGTGACAACGGATACCGTCATTCGCGCCAAAGCCCGATGGCGTGTTTCGGCAATGGCGATGGCCTATCGTCTTCATCAGCTGAAGCGACTTTCGGAGTGGCAATACAAGTCGATCTGCATCGACCTGACGAAGCGCGGCTACCGCACCGGTGAACCGAACGGCATCGGTCGCGAGAAATCAAAGGTCTGGCGCCAGGTGCTTACGATGCTCTGGCAGGAGCGCGTAACCAAGGCTGACATTGCGCGAGAACTCGGCCTCCCGCTCGGAGAAGTAGAGGGGCTTATCTGGAGCTTGACCGCCGATGATGGCGGGAGTGAGCGGCAGGAAAGAGGGCCGCTGCGAGCCGTGTAGAAAGAGGTATCGGGATGCCCAGACGTGCGATGACTACGTCTGGGCTTTCCGATAACGCCACTCCCGACCTGCCGCGCGCCCTCCCTCGTCGCGCCGCCGATATCGCTCCCAGCCGTTGGATTTGAGATAGGCCGAGACACGCATCTGATCGCCACGTGTCCAACGTCCGGGTTCGAGCCCGATCGCTTCATCGAGGATCTCGCCGACCGATACGTCGCTCAGCGGTTCCTGCCGCAGCACGCTTTCGGTGCGGGAATTGCCATAGTCCGGGTAGCCGTCGGACACTGTGCGGATCTCGTGCGTCAGCCAGTGCTCGATCAGATTGTCCCAAGCGTCGGATTGGTAGCGGCGCTCCTGTTCTCCATGAGCTTCGGCAAGCAGCGCCGGATCGTCGATCCACCAGATCGCGCCGTCGCGGAAACGGTGGACGGCTTCGGCCCAGAGTTGATCCCGATCGCGAGCGATTGCTGCGATGTCGATGCCGCCGCAGCGTAGCGGCCAGAAGCGCCGGTTGCCGGTTTCATCGCGCAGATAGGTGTCGGGGTTCACGGTGCCAGCGAAGACGCATTGGCGCGGCACCTCGACAGTGTAGCGGCCATAGGGCGGACGGAAACGGTCGGTGGTGCGGGTCAGGAAGGCCTTGATGCGCGACACCTCGGCGCGTCCGATGGCATCGAGTTCGGCAATTTCCACGATCCAGACGCCCTGCATGTGAATGGCCGCATCCTTGGACCCAAGCTCGGGCAGTTCGTCGGTAAACCATTCTTCGCCCGCCAGCACCTTGATGGCTGTCGATTTGCGCGCACCCTGCGGCCCTTCGAGGATCAGCATATGGTCGGCTTTCACCCCGGGTCGGTAGATCCGGGCCACGGCAGAGATCAGCCAGAGCGCGCCGATGGTGTGATGGAAGGCTGTCGGCGCGGCGCCGAGATAGGTGCTGGTCCAGGTCTCGATCCGGGGCGTACCGTCCCATTTCAGGGTGTCGAGCCAGTCGCGAACCGGATGGATGCGCAGGTCGCGGGCCACCGCGCCGACACCCCGGCTGACGACCATCGGGGCGACGTTGAGCCCGCGCAACTGCAGCCATTCGGCGGTACGCACATCGTCTGCATCGTCCCAGAGGCGCGGAAAGCGGGTGGCCGGGTCATCCCAGGGCAGCGGCTGGCGCACCACGATGGATTGGGCGAACTCGTCGAAGGCCAGGAGCCCTGCGAAGACCGGATCCGAGGACAGGGCGATGATCACATTGGCCTCGTTGCGCTCGGGCGTGCCGGACAAGTCCTGACAGAGCCGTCCGAACCAGGCGGGACGCGCGATCCTGCTCTGTGGATCGCCCGTCGCATGCACGCGGCGGCGCAGTTCCGTCAATTGCTTGTCGAGGATCGACATGGAGATGCCGGTCGCAGTCTTGATCCGGGCGAGGATCTGGCGTTCGGGCAGCGGATCGAGCCGGGCCAGCGCAAGGCGACCGAGAAGGCTGGAGAGCGCCGCGAGTTCGGGCGGGTTGGTCAGCGCTTGGGCGGCGGCAATCAACTCGTCCGGATCGCCAGGCGCCGGGGCCACCACTGGCGTCGAAGCCTCAAGTCCGACCGGCTCGTCTGCCGAAATATCCCGGCGATAGTCCGCCGCACGCGCTCCGCCCATCAGATCGTCGTTGAAATCGTCGCCATTGAGCGGGACCACGATCTGGTTCGGAATGTCGACTCGGTTCAGCCGGTCTGAGAGCGTGGCGGCCGCCTGACGACCGGCATCGCCAGCATCGGCGTAGATCGTGATCCGCGTCGTGCCCTCGGGCCAGCGAAAGCGCGCAAGCCCGTCGGCCGACAGCGCCGCCCAGACGGCGGTGCCGAACAGGGCATGTGCTGCCAACGCTGTCTCGATGCCTTCGGCGATGCCGAGGTGGCCGTCCGCAGGCATGGCGAACAGGCGCACGGCCCCATCCGCTACCGATCCCAGCATCTTCTTCCCGGCAGGCGCCTTGGCGCTGCCGTCGTCCATGAGGAAGGTCCGGTGGATGCCCTGCGCGCGGGTTCCATCCGCAAGGCGCGGCAATGCGATCAGCCCCGGCCAACCGCGTCGCGTGTCGAAATCCGGCAGGTCGGGATGGAACAGCAGATCCGGGCATCCCGGATCGGCAAGGCCGCGCTCACGCAGGTAGGCTTCGCCCACGGTTCCGACGAGCGGCTGGGCGCCATCGACCAGACGCGCAACCTCAGGTGAATGGTCGGGCTTCGGACGCGGCGCGCTTCGGGGCGCGGGATGATCCATCCCGGCAATCCGCACCGCTTCGTCGAAAAGCGCGCCATCGCAGAGCCCCGTCGCCTGCGCGATCAGATCGATGGGCCCGGCGCTTTCACCGGTGGCATAATCGAAGCCCCAGCCCGCATAGGGCCCATCAAGGTGGATGGTACAAGACCCCTCCTTGCGCGGCGGGCGGCCGGACAGGTCGGCACAGCGCAAGGAACGACGGTCGCGCGCGATCCGTGCCTCCGGAAAGATGCCGGGATAGTGTCCCAGCACGTGGTGTAGGAGGCCGCGCGCGGAGCCTTCGGCGTAGCGCAAGCCGCGCGGCCGTGGGTTACGCTGGCGGTCACCGCCG
>NZ_FZNM01000014.1 GCF_900188295.1 Paracoccus sediminis | reverse complement strand
ACAATCCCAATGTCAGGCTGCCCGCCGTGGCGTCCTGATCAGGCCCTGACCTTTCCGAGGGTCGGCGCTCCTACACCACGCCACGGGGCACTATCTGGTAAAACTCCGTCAATTGTTAAACTGCTCGACACTATCATATTCATTTTATGTTTTGGCATTTAATAATAAAATAAAATATCAATCTGGAACAATTGCAAACAACCATGTCGTGTTTTTGTTCTTGCTTTGTTCTGGATGCCGCCTGTGTTATGGTTGATTCGACACCAGAAGGGATCCTGCCGATGTGCTTCCGCTCCGGCTCTCGGGCTGCCCATGACCCGCTTCTCTGCATCGTGCCGCCCTATATGCTGCGGGTGCTGGCCCTGCGCGGCGATCCCCAGGTCGCCGAAATGGCGCGGACCCTGCTGAAGCAGACCGAAAAGCTGCGCGACGAACGGGCGGAACTGATGGGCGCGGGCCTGCCGCCCCCGGATCCGTTCAGGGGGGCCTATGCCACGGCCGCCGTGTCCCCGGCCGAGGGGCTGTGTTGCCCCGAACGACGCATCCACGACGGCCAGTTCCGCGCCGCCCTGCCCGGAAAGCTGCTGCGGTCCGAAGGCGACGATCCCACCGGCATCGCCGATGCCGATACCGCCTATGACGCGGCGGGTCAGGTGTTTTCCCTGTTCGCCGAGGAATACGGCCGCAATTCCCTGGACGGCGAAGGGATGCCCCTGATCGCCACGGTCCATCACCGGCGCAATTACAACAACGCCTTCTGGAACGGCACGCAGATGGCCTATGGCACCGGCGACGGCAAGATCTTCCGAACCTTTCTGGAACTGTCGGTGATCGGGCACGAGATGGCCCATGGCGTCATCCAGCATTCGGGCGGGCTGATCTATGAAAACCAGTCGGGCGCGCTGAACGAAAGCATCGCCGATGTCTTTGGCAGCCTGTCGCTGCAACGCGCCCTGGGACAAGAGGCGCATCAGGCCGACTGGCTGGTGGGGCGCGGCATCCTCGGCCCCGGCATCACCGGCGCGGCCCTGCGCAGCATGAAGGCGCCGGGCACCGCCTATGCCGACGACCTGCTGGGCCAGGATCCGCAGCCCTGGCACATGGATCATTTCGTCACCACCAGCGACGACAACGGCGGCGTGCACATCAATTCGGGGATTCCGAACCACGCCTTCTATCTGTTCTGCGCCTATCTGGGCGGGCGCGCCTGGGAACTGCCGGGCCGGATCTGGTATCGGGCGCTGCAAACGCTGAACAATCCCATGGCCAGCTTTTCGGATTGGGCGGACCAGACGATGGATTCGGCCATCGAACTGGCGGGACGCGGCAGCATCGAGACGGTGATGCTGCGCCGCGCTTGGAAACTTGTCGGAATCGCGATCTAGGCCTAGATTCCCCCCATCAGCGGGGGATCATCGCCATGATTATCGAAATCGCGGCGCAGGGCGGGTTCGGGGGCATCGCCGCCGCCAACCTGCACAAGACCATCGACGTGTCGGACCAGCCCGAACCGATGCGGCAGGATCTGTCCGACGCGTTCGAACCCGACGAACTGGCGCGCCTGGCACGCCAGCCCTGCGGCGACTGCGCGGACCGGATCACCTATCGCATCACCGTGACCGAAGACCGCCGGACCCGCAGCTTCACCTTGCATGAACAGCAGATCCCGCCGGACATGCTGGACCTGATCGATCAGATGTGAAAAAGGCGCGACCTGCGCCGCGCCCTTTGCCTTGGCCGAAATATCCCACGGGGGTCCGGGGGTGTGAAACCCCCGGCCTTTTCCTGTCCTATTCGACCGCGCCCCGGTGGCGGCGGTTCCACATCACCGAATTGATGAAGGCGGTGGCGATGAACGTGGCGCCCAGAAGGCCGGTCACGACCTCGGGCAGGTGCCACATCGTCTGGCCGAACATGATGATCGACAGGATCAGGATCGACCAGAAGGCGCCATGCTCCAGGTACCGGAACTCGGCCAGCGTGCCGCGTTCCACCAGCATGACGGTCATCGACCGCACATACATCGCGCCGATGCCCAGACCGATGGCGATCAGGAACAGGTTCTGGGTCAGCGCAAAGGCGCCGATCACGCCGTCAAAGCTGAAGGACGCGTCCAGAACCTCGAGATACAGGAACCCGCCCAGGCCGGCCTGGGCGGCGGTGTGGGACGCTTCCTGCGCCTTGCCCCAGCGGTCAAGGACATGCCCCAGCGCATCCACCGCCAGAAAGGTCACGATCCCCCATATGCCGCTGAACATGAACACCTGTTCGTCGCCGACCGGCAGCAGCCAGACGAAGACCAGGATGATGATAAGGACAAAGCCGACCTCCATCCCGCGAACGGATCCGCAACGGCGCAAGGCACGCTCGATCTTGCCGATCCAGTCCACCTCCTTGCCCTGGTCGAAAAAGAAGGTCAGCGCCACCAGCATCAGGAAGGCCCCGCCGAAAGCCGCGATGGGCAGATGAGCCTCGCCGATCAGGCGGGAATATTCCTCGGGGTTGGTGGCGGCCAGCTCGACGGCGGCCCATGGCCCGATCCGGGCGGCGATCACCACGATCAGCAGCGGAAACACGATCCGCATGCCGAACACCGCGATCAGGATCCCCCAGGTCAGGAAGCGGCGCTGCCATTCGGGCGTCATTTCCTTGAGCTTGTTGGCGTTGACGATGGCGTTGTCGAAAGACAGCGAGATTTCCAGGATCGCCAGGACGACGGCGATCATCAGGAACGACAGCATCCCCCCGGTTGTCCCGGTATAGCGAAGTCCCAGCCAACCGGCCAGGACGATCCCGGCGAACGTCACGATCAGCGGCCAGCGAAGATAGGATAAGGACGAGCGCATGAATTTCTCCCTGTTCGTCCCCGACCAATAGGCGGATGGCCGGAATGCGACAAGTGCCTTTGCGTCATTTCGTCGGACCGGCGGATCCGGCGCGGGTCACAGCCAGTTCTTCCACCGCAGCACCAGCCATGTCACCGCCGCCGTGGCGGCCATCAGGCCAAGCGCCATGGGATAGCCCAGAACCCAGTCCAGTTCGGGCATGACGTCAAAGTTCATGCCATAGATGCTGGCGATCAGCGTGGGCGGCAGAAACAGCGCCGCCACCACTGACAGGACGCGCACGGTGTTGTTCTGTTCCAGGTTAATCATGCCCAGGGTGGTATCGACCGCCAGGCTGACCCGAGACCCCAGGAAATCCGCATGGACCTCCAGCGCCTGGATGTCGCGCAACTGCCCCTTGACCACGGGACGCAGGCGGCCCGCTTCCGGCTGTTCGTCGATGGTCGCGATATAGAAGGCCAGCATCCGTTCCACCGTCAGCAGGGACAGGCGGACGCGGGCCATGGCCTCGGCTTCCCGGCCGACGTGGCGCAGGGCGGCGTGCAAGCGGTTGCCCTGCCCGCGCGTAGACCGGATTTCGAAGATGCCCATGGTGGTTTCGTCCAGCAGACGGCCCGATCCCTCCAGGATGTCGGCCAGACGGGCGACGATTTCCTCGACCAGGCCGATGAACAGGCGATGGGGGGTGGCGCAGCCCAGCGTGGACCGTTCGCCGCGTTCGGGATAGGTCAGAAAGGGCCGGGGCGAATGATGGCGCACCGTCACCAGCCGCTTGGGCGACAGGATGAAGCTGACCGGCATGATGACACGGTTGCCGTCGCCCCGTTCGCCGGGAAGAACCGCGGTCATGTAATCCAGGCCCTCCTCGCGGTACAGGCGGTTCGAGATTTCGATCTCCTCCATGTCCGCCAGGGTCGGGACCTCGACGCCCAGGCGCCCCAGCACCGCAACCTCTTCCCGGCTGGGGGCGATCAGGTCGATCCAGGTCGCGTCGGCCGGATCGGCGCCCTTGTCCTGAAGGGCGATGCGCCCATGACGGATGACATAGGAATACATCATGGCAGCGCCCCCCCGGCCGGACCTGCGTTCTGGTTATCGTGCCGCCGCGCCACGAAAAAGGGCGCCAGAGCGGCACCCTTTTCCCTTGCTCCGTCCGATGATCTCAGAACGTGCGGTCGCGGAAGTGATCGTCGATCTGGCGTTCCGCGTCATTCTTGGACCAGCCGTATTTCTCTTGCAGCTTGCCGGCCAGCTGATCCTTGTTACCGTCGATCTGGTCCAGTTCGTCGTCGGTCAGGTCGCCCCATTTTTCCTTGACGGACCCTTTGACCTGTTTCCACTTACCCTGGATGATGTCCCAGTTCATGCGAGTCTCCTGTCGAAGCTGTGTGACGAACCAACATCGGCTGGGCGCACGGGTTCCAGGGAGCGCCGTTCAGTTCACCCGATCGTGAGGTGCGTCGCCCCGCGCGAAGGCCGCCAGGTTGTCCAGGGCGCGCAGACCCATCGCCGTCCGGACATCGTCGGTTGCCGTGCCAAGGTGCGGCAGCAGGGTCGCGTTCGGCGCGTCCCGCAGCGCCTGCGGCACGACCGGTTCGCGTTCATACACGTCCAGACCCGCGCCCGCGATGCGGCGGTCGGTCAGCGCGTCGATCAGGGCCGCCTCGTCCACCACGTCGCCACGGGCGATATTGACAAGATAGCCGGCCGGGCCAAGCGCGGCCATCTGCGCGGCCCCGATCAGGTGGCGGGTGCCCGCGCCGCCGGGCACGGCGACGACGGCCACGTCCGACCGGGCCAGCATGTCGTCCAGGTCGGCGATCTGCCGGGCGGGGACATCCAGGCCCGTCACGATGCTGCGGTTGAAGAACACCACGTCCATCCCGAACCCGAAATGACAGCGGCGGGCGACGGCCTGGCCGATCCGTCCCATGCCGACGATGCCGACCGTGCTGCCGGTCGCATGGCCGCCCAGAAGCTGCGTCGGCTTCCAGCCGGTCCATTGCCCCGCGCGCAGGATCCGTTCGCCTTCGCTGGCGCGGCGCATGGTCATCAGGATCAGGGTCAGGGCGATGTCGGCCGTGGCCTCGGTCACGACATCGGGGGTGTTGGTCACGACCACCCCGGCATCCGCCGCCGCCCGGACGTCGATGTGATTGTAGCCCGCCCCGAAGTTGGCGAGGATCCGGCAGCGTGGTTCGCCCTGAAAGGCCGATGCCGGAAAGGCATCGCCCAAGGTCGGCATGATGGCGTCGTAATCGGCCAGGGCCTGCGCGGCCTCGGACGGGCCAAGCGGGGTCTCGTCGCCGAAGGTCGCGTCGAACCGGTCGCGGATCGCCTGCGTGGCGCGGGCGGTCATCTGGCGGGTCACAAGCAGCTTCATCAGAACAGCCTTCCTCCGTTCGGGACATCCAGGTCGGGGCGGATCAGAACGACCTCGCCATCGGGGTCGGGAACGCCCAGGACCAGCACCTCGGACCGGACGGGGCCGATCTGGCGGGGCGGAAAGTTCACCACGCACAGCACCTGCCGGCCGACCAGCCGGTCGGGGTCGTAATGCCGGGTGATCTGGGCCGAGGATTTGCGTTCCCCCAGATCCCCCACGTCCAGCCACAGCCTGATCGCGGGCTTTCTCGCCTCGGGAAAGGGTTCGGCGCGGATGACGGTGGCGACGCGGATATCGACCTTTTGGAAATCGTCGAAGCTGATGGTCATTGCGCCGCCCTGCCCAGTTCGCGCCCCCGGTCGGCCGCGGCGGCGATGGTGCGCGCCATCAAGGGCGGCAGGCCGGTATCGGGGTCCATCAGAACGCGCAGTCCGGCGGCGGTGGTGCCGCCCGGCGAGGTGACATTCGCGCGCAGGACCGCCGGATCCTCGTCGGCGTCGATGGCCAGGGCGCCCGCCCCCGCCACGGTCATGCGCGCCAGTTCCAGCGACAGCGCGGCAGGCAGGCCCTGCGCCTCTCCGGCCTTGGCCATCGCTTCGATCAGATGGAAGACATAGGCCGGGCCGCTGCCGGACAGGCCGGTCACGGCGTCCATCTGGTCTTCGCTGTCCAGCCGGACGACCCGGCCCACGGCGGCCATCAGCGTTTCCGCAAGATCCAGATGCGCCGCCGACGCGCGGTCGTTGCCGATCAGGGCGCTGATGCCCTTGCCGATGGCGGCGGGGGTGTTCGGCATGACGCGGACGATGGGGGCGCCGGGAAAGGCCGCCTCGAACGTGGCGATGGTGGTGCCTGCGGCGACCGACAGGACCAGCGTGTCCGACAGCACCGGCACCCCGCCCAGCGCATCGGCCATCATCTGCGGCTTGACCGCGAGGACCAGCACCGCCGGGTCGTCTGGCAGGGCGGCGTTCACGCGCAGCCCCTTGTCCAGCCATTCGGGCGCAAGGCGCGGATCGATCACCGTCACAGCGCCGGGTTCCAGCCCCCGCGCCAGCCAACCCCGCAGCATCGCGCCGCCCATGCGCCCGCAGCCGACCAGCACCAGCCCCCGTGTGTTGAGTTCGTCGAAATCGCCCATCCGGCCCCCCCCCGTGTCGCGGGGCCGATGCGCCCCTATGCCCGTCCGTAGGCTTCGCCCAGGGCGATGTCCAGTGCGGCGGCGGGGCTGCTGTTGCCCCATGCGACCAGTTGAAAGGACGGATAGAAGCGTTCGCACGATATCAGCGCGTTGGCGATCATCTGGTCCACCTGTTCGGCCGAGGCATAGGCATCGCCCGCCAGCACCAGGCCATAGCGCCAGACCATCAGGCGCTGCCGCGACCAGAAGGTGAAGCCGCCGTCCCAGACCTGATCGTTGGCAAGGTTCAGAGTTTCGTAAACCTGGGGCAGCCGATCCGCGGGCGGATCCAGATCGAACGAGCAGATCAGGCGCAGCTCCTCCTCTCTCGCCGACCAGGCGAGGGTCAGGGAATAACTGCGCCACTGGCCCTGCACCACCATGACGATCTGGTCACGAGCCGGACGGTCGAAGTCCCAGTCGTGATGGACAGCCACCGCCTCGACAATGTCGATGGGGTGAATTTCATCGATCGGAAAGATCGCTTCCGCTTGTGCCATTCCTGCCATCCTGCCTTTCAGGGAAAGCGATTCTGCCGCCGCCAAACCCTTGGTCACACGGCGCGATCGGGCTTGACCTGCCCGACTGCCGCCACGAAATACCGTGAAAGGGATTTGCCGTCCTGTAAAGCGGAATCTGATTGAACGATTGAAGCAAGGTTTTGGTTCCGTTAATCAAAAGCCTTCGGCATTGCTCGGCACAAGGGCGGATCATGGACCGTGACGGACGCTCGGATGCAGGCGATGCAGCAGCAGGAACCGCGCGGGCGGACCGGATCGATCTCTCTGTCGCCGTCAACCGAAGCCCCTGGCCTGTGGCCGATCTGCCACCCCCGGTCCGCGACACCCCGGCGCCGCGGGCGACGGCGGCGGACCGTCTGACCGGGATCGCGGCGGGCCGGTTCGGCTGCCTGCCGTCGCAGATCAGGATGGTCGCGGACGACAACAGGGCGGTGCTGTCCCGGATCGCGCGCCTTCTGCCCGCCGGGCGGGCCGCGGTGATCGCGCCGGGCCGGGATTCTTACGCCCACAGCCTTCGGGCGGCCGGCTGGCGGGTCTGTCCCGTCCCAACGCCCCTGGCGATGGCGGGCGCGGATCTGGCGGTCGTCGTCAATCCGAATGCCCAGGACGGCCGTGCCTGGCGGACCGGGGATTTGATCGGACTGGCCCGCCACGTCGGACACCTGATCGTGGACGAAGGGCTTGCCGATGCCCGCCCGGATCTGTCCCTGTCCCCGGCGCTGCCGGCGAACGCGCTGATCCTGCGCAATCTTCGCGCCTTCTGGGGGCTGGCGGGGCTGCGTCTGGGCCTGGTCGTGGCCCATCCGGGCCTGCTTGCCCGCCTGTCCGACGAACCCGCCCCGGACGAATCCGCGCTGCGCATCGCCGCCCTGGCGATGGCGGACCGGACCTGGACCGACGACACGATCTTCTATCTGGCCGAGGCCGCGCTGCGCCTGGACCGCATGGCCACCGCCGCAGGCTGGCGTGTGGCCGGGGGCACGCATCTGTTCCGGTTCTATGACACCCCCGACGCCGCCGCCGCGCAGCGTCACCTGGCGCATTCGCGAATCCGGGTGCAGCGGTTCCGGTGGTCCGACCTGCGGCTGCGGCTGGCCATTCCCCGCGGCCGCGACGAATGGGACCGGCTGGGCGACAGCCTGCGCAAAATCCAGGCAGGCGCCCCATCGCAACGGCAATGGCGGTGCCCCGGCTTTCCTTCTCGCGCCGCGCTTTGCAATGTGTAAGCTGCAAAAAAGACCAACGGGGCAGCGCGCATGTCGATCAAGGCCAGCATCTACCACCTGACGCATTACACCTACGACCGTCCGGTGGTCCTTGGCCCCCAGGTGATCCGCCTGCGCCCGGCGCCGCATTCGCGCACCCGCGTCATCTCCCATTCGCTGAAGGTCACGCCGGAAGGCCATTTCGTGAACCACCAGCAGGATCCGTTCGGCAACTGGCTGGCGCGGTTCGTGTTTCCCGAACCCGTGCGCGAGTTGAAGATCGAGGTCGATCTGGTCGCGGACATGACCGTCTATAACCCGTTCGATTTCTTCGTCGAGGACAGCGCCGAGGAATGGCCCTTCGAATACGCCCCCGAACTGGCCGAGGAACTGGTCCCCTATCGCGCCGTCGAACCCGCTGGGCCGCTGCTGCAAAGGCTGCTGGACAGTGTGCCGCGCGACCGGACCCGCACCGTCGATTTCGTGGTGGCGCTGAATGCCCGCATCGCGGCCGAGACGACCTATACTATCCGCATGGAACCCGGCGTGCAGACGCCCGAGGAAACGCTGGCCCTGCGCAGCGCGTCCTGCCGCGATTCCAGCTGGCTGCTGGTCAACGCGCTGAGGCACCTGGGGTTCGCCGCCCGGTTCGTGTCGGGATACCTGATCCAGTTGAAGCCCGACCTCAAGGCCCTGGACGGGCCGTCGGGGACCGAACATGACTTCACCGACCTGCACGCCTGGGCCGAGGTGTATCTGCCCGGCGCGGGCTGGATCGGGCTGGACCCCACATCCGGCCTGCTGACCGGCGAAAGCCACATCCCGCTGGCCGCCGCGCCCCATTACCGCAGCTGCGCGCCCATCAGCGGCGTGGCCAGCTTTGCCGAGGTCGATTTCGACTTCGACATGCAGGTGCGCCGGGTGGCCGAACATCCGCGCATCACCAAGCCGTTCAGCGACGAGGCCTGGGACGACCTGAACCGTCTGGGCCACCAGGTCGATGCGGCGCTGCGCGGCGGCGACGTGCGCCTGACCATGGGCGGGGAACCCACCTTCGTGTCCATCGACGATTTCGAATCCCCCGAATGGAACACCGATGCGGTCGGCCCCGTCAAACGCCATCGCGCCGACGTGCTGATCCGCAAGCTGCGCACCCGGTTCGCCCCGAACGGGTTCCTGCATTACGGCCAGGGCAAGTGGTATCCGGGTGAAACCCTGCCCCGCTGGACCTTTTCGCTGTATTGGCGCCGCGACGGCCAGCCCGTCTGGCAGAACCCCGGCCTGATCGCGCAGGAAACGGACGATGGTGCGGTCACGCCCTTGCAGGCGCAGGAACTGCTGCGGGAAATGGCCGCCGAATTGGGCGTTTCCGACGAAAACATCCTGCCCGCCTATGAAGACCCGGCCGAATGGCTGGTGCGCGAGGCGAACCTGCCCGCCAATGTCACACCCGAAAACAGCAAGCTGGACGACCCCGAGGCGCGCCACCGCATCGCCGCCGTCTTCAACCGGGGCCTGACCACGCCCACGGGATTTGTGCTGCCGGTCCAGGCCTGGCAGTCGAAGGCGGGGCTGCACTGGTATTCCGAACGCTGGCGCCTGCGGCGGGGCCATGTGTTTCTGGTGCCCGGCGACAGCCCGGTCGGATACCGCCTGCCGCTGAATTCGCTGCCTTGGCTACCGCCATCGGTCTATCCCTATATCAACCCGACCGATCCCACCGTCGAACGCGCGCCTCTGCCCGCCCCCGCCCCGCTGGCCCCGCAGCGCAAATCGCAGGCGATGGCCAGCTTTGTTCACAACGACCCGGTGCAGGATGTCAGCCAGCAGGGCCAGCCCTATCCGCTGGGCGAGGGTGCCCACGAATTGCAAGGCACCGTCCGCACGGCCCTGTCGGTGGAACCCAAGAACGGGCGCCTCTGCGTGTTCATGCCGCCGGTTGCGACGCTGGAGGAATACCTGGACCTGCTGCGCGCGGTCGAGGCCGCGGCCCTGCGCCTGAACCTGAAAGTGCATGTCGAAGGCTATGCGCCGCCCCACGACCCCCGCCTGAACGTGATCCGCGTCGCCCCCGACCCCGGCGTGATCGAGGTGAACATCCACCCCGCCGCCGACTGGGACGATTGCGTGGCGATCACCCAGGGGGTCTATGACGACGCGCGCCAGTCGCGGCTGGGCGCCGAAAAGTTCATGATCGACGGCAAGCATACCGGCACCGGCGGCGGCAACCATGTCGTCGTGGGGGGCGCAACCACCAACGACAGTCCCTTCCTGCGCCGCCCGGACCTGCTGGCCAGCCTGATCCTGCACTGGAACCGGCATCCCTCGCTGTCCTATCTGTTTTCCGGCCTGTTCATCGGCCCGACCAGCCAGGCCCCCCGCATCGACGAGGCGCGGCACGATTCGCTTTATGAGCTGGAAATCGCGCTGGCCCAGATCCCCGCCCCCGACCGGGGCGCTCCGCCCCTGCCCTGGCTGACCGACCGGCTGCTGCGCAACATCCTGACCGACGTGACCGGCAACACGCACCGGGCGGAAATCTGCATCGACAAGCTGTATTCCCCCGACGGCCCCACCGGGCGCCTGGGCCTGGTGGAATTCCGGGGCTTCGAGATGCCGCCGGACGCGCGGATGAGCCTGGCGCAGCAACTGCTGCTGCGCGCGCTGATCGCCCGGTTCTGGAAGACGCCCGCGACGGGCGACCTGACCCGTTGGGGCACGGCGCTGCACGACCGCTTCATGCTGCCGCATTTCGTCTGGGCCGATTTCCGCGACGTGCTGCGCGACCTGACGGACCACGGCTTTCCGATGCAGCAGGACTGGTTCAAGGCCCAGGCCGAATTCCGGTTCCCCTTCTGCGGCGAGGTCGAGGTCGAGGTCGAGGGGGTCCACCTGGAACTGCGCCAGGCGCTGGAGCCTTGGCACGTGCTGGGCGAAACCGGCACCATCGGCGGCACGGTGCGATACACCGACAGTTCGACCGAACGCTTGCAGGTGAAACTGTCGGCGGCGGATCCGTCGCGGTATCAGGTGCTGTGCAACGGGCGCCCGGCGCCGCTGACGCCCATCGGCGCGGGGGAATCGGTGGCGGGCGTGCGCTTCAAGGCGTGGCAACCTGCATCGGCCCTGCATCCGGTTCTGGGCGTCGATGCGCCGCTGACCTTTGACATCCTCGACACCTGGTCGAACCGTCCGCTGGGCGGCTGCGTGTATCATGTGGCCCATCCCGGCGGGCGCAATTACGACACCTTTCCCGTCAATGGAAACGAGGCCGAGGCGCGGCGTCTGGCGCGCTTCACGCCCCACGGCCACAGGCCGGGGCATGGCCATGCGATCCATGCCGAACGAATCCACCGCGAATTTCCGCTGACGCTGGATCTGCGCCGGGCGCCGGGGATGTGATGGCGGGCGAACGGGCGCATACGGCGGGCCCGTCGCGGACCGCGGCCTATCGCCCCCTGCCCGGCATCCCGGACGAAATGGCCCTGCCCGACGGCCGGATCCGGCCCTTGTGGCGGCGGATGGTCACGCATCTGGACGCGCTGTCCGACGAAGAACTGACCCGCGACCTGTCGCGCGCAGACCGTTACCTGCTGGACAGCGGCGTCTTCTACCGCCAGTACGGCGGCGGCGTTTCCGTCGAACGCCCCTGGCCGCTGAGCCATCTTCCCGTCCTGCTGGCCGAGGAGGAATGGAAAGGCATCGGCGCGGCCCTGCGCCAGCGTGCCGATCTGCTGGAATCGGTGATGGCCGATCTGTATGGCCCGAACGATCTGGTCGCCTCGGGCCGGTTGCCCGCCGCCCTGGTCGCGGGCAACCCGGAATGGCTGCGCCCGATGGTCGGCATCCAGCCCAAGGGTGGACATTTCCTGCATTTCCTGGCGTTCGAGATCGGCCGCGGTCCCGACGGCAAATGGTGGGTGCTGGCCGACCGCACCCAGGCGCCATCGGGGGCGGGCTATGCCCTGGAAAACCGCGTTGCCACCACGCGGGCGTTTTCGGACCTGTACCCGGCCGAAAACGTGCACCGCCTTGCCGGATTCTTTCGCGATTTCCGCGATGCGTTGCGCCCGCCGTCGCGGGACAGCGACCGCCGGGTGGCGATCCTGACCCCCGGCCCGATGAACGAGACCTATTTCGAACACGCCTATATCGCCCGCTATCTGGGCTTCACCCTGCTGGAGGGCGACGATCTGGGCGTCTCGCGGAACCGGCTGATGGTGCGCACGGTGCAGGGGATGCGGCAGGTCGATGTGCTGTGGCGCCGGCTGGACGGGAATTACGCCGATCCGCTGGAACTGGATCCGGCGTCGCGCATCGGCACGCCCGGCATGGTCGCGGCGCTGCGGGCGGGCACGGTCACGATGGTGAATGCTGTGGGGTCCGGCATCCTGGAAACCCGCGCGCTGATGGCCTTTTTGCCCCAGCTTGCGCCCGAACTGGTGCGCGCGCCGCTGGCCATGCCCAATATCGCGACCTGGTGGTGTGGCGCTGCCACCGCCCGCGCCGCGGTGCTTGCCAATCCGGGGCGGTTGGTGCTGGCCGACGCGCTGACGACCCGGCTGCCCTTCGACCCCAAGGACGACCTTGTCCGCGCCGCAGCCCTGTCGCCCGAGGATCTGGACCGTCGCCTCTCGGACCGGGGCGGCGATCTGGTCGCGCAGGAAACCGTGACCCTGTCCACCACGCCCGCCCTGGTCGCCGGTCGGCTTGTGCCGCGCCCGATGACGCTGCGCGTGTATCTGGCCCGCGTCCCGGATGGCTGGGCGGTGATGCCGGGGGGGTTTGCGCGGATCGGCGCGGGCGCGGACGTGTCGGCCATCGCCATGCAGGAAGGCGGCGGCGCGGCCGATGTCTGGGTGGTCAGCAAGACCCCGGTGCCGGTCATCACCATGGCCCGCCAGGCCGATGGCGCGGACAAGCGGCTGATCCCCGGCGGCCTGCCCGCGCGCGCGGCCGACAACCTGTTCTGGCTGGGCCGCTATGCCGAACGGGCCGAGGGGATCGTGCGGCTGATGCGCGCCTATCACACGCGCCTGGCCGAATCGGGCACGGCCGGCGCGCCCCTGCTTGCGGGTGTCGATCCGCTGTTCCGCCAGATGGGTCTGGATCCCAGGCAGGCGATCCCGCAAAAGCTGCTGGACAACCTTGCCGCCGCCATCGGCAGCGCCGGCAGCGTGCGCGACCGCTTTTCCCCCGACGCCTGGTCGGCGCTGCACGACATCGACCGCAGCGCCCGCCGTATGGCCGGAAAGGCCGCGCCGGGCGATGACGCCGCCCGCGCGCTGTCGGCGCTGCTGCGCAAACTGGCGGGGATTTCGGGGCTGGTGCACGAAAACATGTACCGTTTCGTCGGCTGGCGGTTCCTGACCATCGGGCGGCTGCACGAACGCGCCATGGGCACGGCCGCGCTGCTGGCGGTGCTGTGCGATCCCAAGGCCCCCGAAGGCGCCCTGGATCTGGCGATCGAGGTCGGCGACAGCATCCTGACCCATCGCCGCCGCTTTGCGCTGAACGCGTCGCGCAGCACGGTGATCGACCTGTTGGCCCTGGATCCGATGAACCCGCGCGCGCTGCGCCACCAGATCGACGGGTTGCGCGAACAGGTGGACGCCCTGCCCGCCGCCAACGACCACGGCGCGCTGTCGCCGCTGGCCCGGCAGGTGCTGCGGCTGCACGCCGACTTGGCCACCGCCGATCCAGACGGCCTGACGACCGAGGATCTGTGGGCGCTGCGGGGGCGCATCGCCACGCTGTCCGATGTCCTGACAACGACCTATTTCCACTGATGCTGTATCGCCTGCGCCTGTCCATCCGTTACGACTTTGCCCGCCCCACAGGCGCCGGGCGGCAGTTGCTGCGCATCAGTCCCGCCGACCTGCCGGGGATGCAAGAGGTCCAGCAGACCAGCATCGCCATCACCCCGCCCCCGTCCGAGCGCAGCGGCTTTATCGATTTCTTCGGCAACGAGGTGACGCAGCTTGCCCTGCCCGCCGGGCTGACGCAAATCCGTTTCGACATGACGGGCCGGGTGCTGCGCCACGCCGGGGAATCGGAACTGGATCTGTCGGCGACGCTGGACGGCCTGCCCGCCGACCTGGACGACATCACCGATCTTGGCCCGCAGTCGCCGCGCCATTTCCTGCGCGCCTCGCCCCGGATTCCGCTGCTGGAACCGATTGCGGTCTTTGCCCGGACGGCCTGCGGCGACGCCTCGACCGTGCGCGAGGCGGTGGAATGCCTGGGCCGCAGCCTGCACAGCCACATGCGCTTCGACGCCCGCGCGACCGAGGTGGACACCCCCATCGCCCAGGCCTTTGCCGGGCGGCACGGGGTCTGCCAGGATTTTTCCCAGATCATGATTTCCGGCTTGCGGTCACTGGGAATCCCGGCGGCCTATGTGTCGGGCTTTCTGCGCACCGCCCCGCCGCCCGGCAAGCCCCGGCTGGAAGGCGCGGACGCCATGCACGCCTGGGTCCGCGCCTGGACCGGGGCCGAGGCCGGGTGGTGCGAATACGACCCCACCAACGCCTGCTTCGTGGCCGCGAACCATGTCACCATCGGTTACGGCCGCGACTACGGCGACGTGGCCCCGGTCACGGGGTCGATGCGGGTGGCAGGATCGCAGTCGGGCAGCCACAGCGTCGATATCGTGGCCGAGGATTAGGGTCGGCGATTGTGCAGCATCGTCGAACACTGAAGCCATAATTGAGCGTCTAATTCATTCCTTATCAGTGCGTTATATCTGTTTCATAGAAACGAAACAGAAGGAACGAACGAATGAAAACCCTTGCAGCACTTGTCGGCGCCGTTGCTCTCGCAGCAGGATCGGCCCAGGCCCTTGGCACCGGCAATGTCGATCATGACATGCCCTCTGCCCCCGTCGTCGCCCAGAATCCCATCGAGGTCGAGGCGGCGCAAGTTCTGTCCAGTGCGGAACTGGCCCGCGTGGGCGTCGAGGCCAACACCACCCTGACGGTCAGCGACTTCACCGCCCCCGGCGAACGCTCGACCTATATCCGCTGATCCGCAACCGCCGCCCCGAGAACCGCCCCCGACCCCTGGGGCGGTTTTCCTTTTCGCGCCGTGGGTGCATGATGGCGCATGGATACCAACGTCTTTCGCACCTTCGTCAGCGTCGTGGACGAGGGCAGCTTTGCTGCCGCCGCGCAGCGGCTGGGAATCTCCCGCAGCCTGTGCAGCAAGCACGTCGCGGATCTGGAAGCTGACCTTGGCGTCCGGCTGTTGTCGCGCAGCACGCGCAAGGTCACGCCCACGGCGGTCGGCCTGACCTTTCACCGCGATCTGGGCGAGGTTCTGGCGCGGCTGGACGCGGCCACCGAAGCGGTCCGGGCAACGACCGCCACCCAGTCGGGAACGCTGAAGATCGGCAGCCCGATCTTTTACACGCTGAAAGTCCTGCAACCCTATCTGCTGGATTTCATGGAACAATACCGCGACATCAGGATTCAGGTGGTTCTGGACGATGGCGCCAGCGACATCATCGGCGAAGGCTTTGACGCGGTGATCCGAATCGGAACCCTGTCCGATTCCACGCTGCACGCCCGGCGGCTGCATTCGGCGCGCATCCTGCTGGTGGCGTCGCCGGACTATCTGGCGCGCAGCGGGACGCCACAGACGCCTTCGGACCTGCTGCGCCACGACTGTCTGCATTACACCAATCTGCCCGGCAACCTGACCTGGCCGCTGCGCCGGGGCAGTCGGACGATCCGCCAGCCCATCCGGGCAAGCTTTTCCAGCAACAACACCGAACTTCTGCATTCCATGGCCCTGAATGGCCGGGGCGTGGCGCTGCTGCCGGAATTCCTGATCGGCGACAACATCGCGGACGGCAGGCTTGTCGCGCTGATGACCGACTATGCCCTGCCCGACCTGCCCGTGAACCTTGTCTATCCGTCGGGCAAGCTGCTGACGGGGGCGATGCGCGGCTTTCTGGAGTTCATGTCCGCGCTGCGCCTGACATGAAAAGGCGCCCCGAAGGGCGCCTTTTCCGATCACTGTCCCGCGTTGTCAGCAGCTGTAATACATGGCGTATTCGATGGGATGGGGCGTATGCTCATAGGCATAGACCTCCTCCCACTTCAGCTTGATATAGGCGTCCAGCTGGTCGCGGGTGAACACGTCGCCCGCCAGCAGGAAATCCATGTCCTTTTCCAGCTCCTCCAGCGCCTCGCGCAGCGAACCGCAGACGGTCGGGATCTCGGCCAGTTCCTCGGGCGGCAGGTCGTACAGATCCTTGTCCGACGCGGGGCCGGGATCGATCCGGTTCCGGATCCCGTCCAGGCCCGCCATCAGCAGGGCCGCGAAGGCCAGATAGGGGTTGGCCGCCGGATCGGGGAACCGCGCCTCGACCCGCTTGGCCTTGGGCGATTCCGTCCACGGAATGCGCACGCAGCCCGACCGGTTGCGGGCCGAATAGGCGCGCAGCACTGGGGCCTCGAAACCGGGAATCAGCCGCTTGTAGCTGTTGGTCGCGGGGTTGGTCAGCGCGTTCAGCGCCTTGGCGTGCTTCAGGATGCCGCCGATGAAATACAGCGCCTCTTGCGACAGGTCGGCATATTTGTCGCCGGAAAACAGCGGCTTGCCGTCCTTCCAGATCGACATGTTCACATGCATCCCCGACCCGTTGTCGCCCTTCATGGGCTTGGGCATGAACGTCACCGACTTGCCATAGGCGTGGGCCACGTTGTGGATGACGTATTTGTATTTCTGGATGTTGTCGGCCTGTTCGACCAGACCGCCGAAGATCAGGCCCAGTTCGTGCTGCGCGCTGGCGACCTCGTGGTGGTGCTTGTCGACCTTCATGCCCATGCGCTTCATGGTGGACAGCATCTCGCCCCGGATGTCCTGGGCGGCGTCGATGGGGTTCACCGGAAAATAGCCGCCCTTGTGGGCCGCGCGGTGGCCCTGGTTGCCCATTTCGTATTCGGTGTCGGTGTTCCAGGCGGCGTCGGTCGCGTCGATCTGATAGGACACCTTCTGCGGCGTGACCTGATAGCGCACGTCGTCAAAGATGAAAAACTCGGCCTCGGGGCCGAAATAGGCCGCGTCGCCGATGCCCGAGGATTTCAGATAGGCCTCGGCCTTGACGGCGGTGCCGCGCGGGTCGCGGGCATAGGCTTCGCCGGTGTCGGGTTCGACCACGTTGCAATGCACGCAAAGCGTCTTTTCCGCATAGAACGGATCCAGATAGGCCGACGCGGGGTCGGGCATCAGCTTCATGTCGGACTGGTCGATCGACTTCCACCCGGCGATGGAGGATCCGTCGAACATGAAGCCTTCCTCGAAGAAATCCTCGTCGATCAGATCCACGTCCAGCGTCACGTGCTGAAGCTTGCCCTTGGGGTCGGTGAAGCGGACGTCCACATAGGCGACCTCCTCGTTCTTCAGCAGCTTCAAAACCTCGTTGACTGTCATCTCTTCCCTTTCTTCGCAGATGCGGCCCGGTCGTCCTGGCGCCGGGCACGAAAATCCTGTTGGGATTGCTGTTTCTTGTTGTGCTCAGACCGCGTCGTCGCCGGTTTCGCCCGTGCGGATGCGGATTGCCTGCTCGACAGGCGAAACGAAAATCTTGCCGTCGCCGATCTTTTCGGTGCGCGCCGCGCTGACGATGGCGTCCACCGCCGCGTCGACCTGATCGTCGGGCAGGACCATCTCGATCTTCACCTTGGGCAGGAAGTCCACCACATATTCCGCGCCGCGATACAGTTCGGTGTGCCCCTTCTGGCGGCCGAAGCCCTTGACCTCGGTGACGGAAAGACCCTGCACGCCCACCTCTTGCAGCGCCTCCTTCACGTCGTCCAGCTTGAACGGCTTGATGATCGCCTCGACCTTCTTCATCGCACTGATCCTTCCTCGCGGCTTGCCTGAAGCCTGATTGGCGGGTTTCCTGTCAGGGGTAAACGGCGTGTGGTGCGGTTTGCTTTGACAAGCGGAACGGCCGGTGGTTTTTGCCTGTTTTTTGTGCTGAGAGTCTAATAAAAAGGCAGACGATATGTTTACGGGCCGCGAAGTTTCGACAACCGCCCAAATGCGCGCCCTGGAAACCAAGGCCATCCAGGATGGGCGGACTTCCGGGCTGGAACTGATGGAACGGGCAGGCGCCGCCGTCGTTGCCGCGATCTTGTGCAAATGGCCCAATTACCACCGCCATTCCCCTGGTCTTCCAAGCAGGGCAATCGTCCTGTGCGGCCCCGGCAACAACGGCGGCGACGGCTTCGTGGTGGCCCGCCTGCTCGCAGGCCGGGGGTGGAAGGTTCAGGTGGACCTGCTGGGCGATCCAGACAGCCTTCCCCCGGATGCCCGGACCAATCACGACCGCTGGCGGGCGATCGGACCGGTGGGCCGTATCACGCCGAACGGCGCAGAGTGCTATCAGGCCGAAGTTCTGGTGGACGCCTTGTTCGGCATCGGCCTGTCGCGGCCCCTTGCAAACAGTCTGTGGAACGTTTTCGACGGCATCTACGACGCCGTTCACAGTTCGTCCGGCGGCCCCCGCAGCCCCAGCGTCGATCATGTCGTGGCCATCGACGTTCCCAGCGGCCTTTGCGCCGACAGCGGCCGATTGCTGGCCGAGGATGACCTGACAGTCTGGGGCGCGGATCTGACCGTGACATTCGGCAGCTTGAAGCCCGGTCATTTGATGGCCGATGGTCCCGATCTGTGCCGCGACGTGGTCGTGGCCGATATCGGCCTGCCGGGATGGCCGCCGGGACCGCGGATCCATCGCCTGGTCCGTGGAAAGATCATCAAGCCTGACGGGCACAAATACGACCATGGCCATGCCTTGATCCTTGCGGGACCATCCGGGCATGGGGGCGCGGCACGTCTTTCGGCGCGCGCGGCATTGCGCATGGGCGCAGGCTTGGTGACGGTCTGCCCGCCGCAGGCGGCGATGCCGGATCACATCCGCCCGCCCGACGCGCTGATGCTGCGTCCGGTCGATACCGCCGAGGATCTGGGCAAGCTGCTTGAAGACAGTCGAATCACCGCCCTTTGCCTGGGTCCGGGTTGCGGGGTGGACCGCGCGGACCTTTTGCTGGAGGCCTTGCTCGACTCGGGCCGCGCCGCCGTTCTGGATGCCGACGCCCTGACCGCGCTGTCCCGCAGACCGAACCCATTCGCAGGTTTGCCCAAGGGTTGCGTTCTCACGCCCCACATGGGCGAGTTTGCGCGCCTGTTCCCCGATCTGGCCGAACGCCTGAATGCGCTGCCGACCCGAGGCCCCGCCTGGTCCAAGCTGGACGCCGCACGCGCCGCCGCCGCCCGCAGCGGGGTCACGATCCTGCTGAAAGGACCGGACAGCGTGATCGCCGATCCCGACGAACGTGCCAATATCCACTCCGCCTTCGACATCCCTTGGCTGGCCACGGCGGGCGCGGGCGATGTGCTGGCAGGAATGGTTACGGGTCTGCTGGCGCGGAATTTTCAACCCTTCGACGCGGCCGGAATGGCCACGCTGATCCACGCCAGGGCCGCGCGCCTGTTCGGCCCCGGACTGATCGCAGACGACCTGCCGGACATGATCCCGGCCGTTCTGCGCAACCTGGCTTAGAAATCCCAGTCCTCGTCCTCGGTCGCGACCGCCTTGCCGATGACATAGGACGACCCCGATCCGCTGAAGAAATCGTGGTTCTCGCTGTCGGGCGACAGCGCGGCCAGGATCGCGGGGTTCACCTCGCAGACCTGGGCCGGGAAAAGGGCTTCATATCCAAGGTTCTGCAACGCCTTGTTCGCGTTATAGTGCAGGAACGCCTTCACATCCTCGGTCAGCCCGATCCCGTCATACAGTTCCGCCGTGTACCGCTGCTCGATGTCGTACAGCTCGAACATCAGCGAAAAGGCGAAGTCCTTCAATTCGGCCCGCCGCGCCTCGCCCACGCGCTCCAGGCCCCGCTGGAACTTGTAGCCGACATAATATCCATGCACCGCCTCGTCGCGGATGATGAGGCGGATCAGGTCGGCGGTGTTGGTCAGCTTGGCGCGGCTGGACCAGTACATCGGCAGATAAAAGCCCGAATAGAACAGAAAGCTTTCCAGGAACACGGACGCGATCTTGCGTTTCAGCGGATCAGCCCCGGCCTTGTATTCCTCGAGGATCAGCCGGGCCTTGGCTTGCAGATGCGGGTTTTCCTCGGCCCAGCGAAAGGCCTCGTCCACTTCCTTGGTCAGGCACAGGGTGGAAAAGATCGAGGAATAGGATCGTGCATGGACCGCCTCCATGAAGGCGATGTTGGACAGCACCGCTTCCTCGTGCGGGGTGATCGCGTCGGGCATCAGCGACGGCGCGCCGACGATGTTCTGCACGGTGTCCAGCAGCGTCAGCCCGGTAAAGACGCGGATCGTCAGTTCGCGTTCGGCCGGGCGCAGCGTGCCCCAGCTTTGCACGTCGTTCGACAGCGGCACCTTTTCCGGCAGCCAGAAGTTCACCGTCAGCCGGTTCCAGACCTCCAGGTCCTTGTCGTCGTCCAGACGGTTCCAGTTGATCGCGCGCGCGACCGTCTGCATCTGCTGATCCTTCATCCCGAAGAACCCCTTTCTTTGCCTTGGTTCAAATATCCTCGGGGGGTCCGGGGGGCAGACGGCCCCCCGGCGTCGCTCACAACGTGCAGGACACGCAGCCCTGGACCTCGGTCCCCTCCAGCGCGGTCTGGCGCAGGCGGATGTAATAGATCGTCTTGATGCCCTTCTTCCACGCGCGAATCTGCGCGCGGTTGATGTCACGGGTCGTCGCCTCGGACGGGAAGAACAGCGTCAGCGACAGGCCCTGGTCCACATGCGCGGTCGCGGCGGCATAGGTGTCGATGATCGCATCGGGACCGATCTCATAGGCGTCGCGATAGTATTCCAGGTTCTCGTTCGACATGAAGGCGGCGGGGTAATAAACGCGGCCGATCTTGCCTTCCTTGCGGATCTCGATCTTGGACACGATCGGATGGATCGAACTGGTCGAATTGTTTATATAGCTGATCGACCCGGTCGGCGGCACGGCTTGCAGGTTGCGGTTGTACAGCCCGTGTTCCATCACGTCAGCCTTGAGCCGCGCCCAATCGTCGCGCGTGGGCAGGGTCACGCCATCGAACACCCGCGCGACATCGGGCAGCGTGGGCAGCCAGTCCCGGTCGATGTATTTGTCGAAAAAGGTGCCGTCGGCGTACTTCGATTTCTCGAAATCCTTGAAGGTTTGGCCGTGCTCCTGCGCCAGCAGGTTCGAGGCGCGGATCGCATGAAACGCTACGGCCGCGAAATAGACCGAGGTGAACTCGACCCCCTCTGGCGATCCGTAATGAATCCGCTCACGTGCCAGGAAACCATGCAGGTTCATCTGGCCCAAGCCCACGGCGTGCGCCTCGTCGTTGCCGCGCCGGATCGACGGCACCGCGTCGATGGCCGACATTTCCGACACGGCGGTCAGGGCGCGGATCGCGGCCTCGACCGTGGCGCCGAAATCCGGGCCGTCCATGGTCGCCGCGATATTCAGCGACCCAAGATTGCATGAAATATCCGTGCCCAAGTGGGAATAGCTCAGATCCTCATTGAACTCGGACGCCTCGTTCACTTGCAGGATTTCGCTGCACAGGTTCGACATGGTGATGCGGCCGTGCACCGGATTGGCGCGGTTCACCGTGTCCTCGAACATGATATAGGGATAGCCGCTTTCGAACTGAATCTCGGCGATGGTCTGAAAGAACTCGCGGGCGTTGATCTTGCGCTTCTTGATGCGCTTGTCGTCCACCATCTCGGCGTATTTTTCGCTGACCGAGATTTCCGAGAACGGCACCCCATAGACCTTTTGCACGTCGTGGGGCGAAAACAGATACATGTCGGCGTTCTTCTTGGCCAACTCAAACGTGATGTCGGGGATCACCACGCCCAGCGACAGCGTCTTGATGCGGATCTTCTCGTCCGCGTTTTCCCGCTTGGTGTCCAGGAAGCGCATGATGTCGGGGTGATGCGCGTTGAGGTAAACCGCCCCCGCCCCCTGCCGCGCGCCCAGCTGATTGGCATAGCTGAACGAATCCTCCAAGAGCTTCATCACCGGGATCACGCCCGACGACTGGTTCTCGATCCCCTTGATGGGGGCGCCCGCCTCGCGCAGGTTGGTCAGCATCAACGCCACGCCGCCGCCGCGTTTCGACAGTTGCAGGGCGGAATTGATCGACCGGCCGATGGACTCCATGTTGTCCTCGATCCGCAGCAGAAAGCAGGAAATCAGTTCGCCCCGCGACTGCTTGCCCGCGTTCAAAAAGGTCGGCGTGGCGGGCTGGAACCGGCCCGACAGCATCTCCTCCATGAAGCGCATGGCCAGCGCCTCGTCGCCCCGCGCCAGCGTCAGGGCGACCATGACCACCCGGTCCTCGTACCGTTCCAGATACCGCTGCCCGTCGCGGGTCTTCAGCGTGTAGCTGGTATAGTACTTGAAGGCGCCCAGAAAGGTCGGGAACCGGAACTTGCGCGCATATGCGGCGTCCCAGATGGCCCGCTGGAAGTTCCTGGAATACTGGTCCAGCACCTCGGGCTCGTAATAGCCCTCGTCCACCAGATAGCGCAGCTTTTCGTCCAGATTGTGGAAGAACACCGTGTTCTGGTTCACATGTTGCAGAAAATACTGCCGCGCGGCCAAGCGGTCGGCGTCGAACCGGATGCGGCCGTCCGCGTCATACAGGTTCAGCATCGCGTTCAGCGCGTGATAATCCAGTTCCGGCTTCAAACCGTCAAGCATTCCAACCCCCGGAAATGTTGCAGGCCCGCGCGGACCTTTTGAATATCGGTGTCCGTTCCCGCCAGCTCGAATCGCCACAGGATCGGAACGGTGCATTTGTCGGCGATGACGCGCGCCGCCAGGGCATAGGTCGCGCCGAAATTGCGGTTGCCCGCGCCGATCACGCCCCGCAGCAGGGCGCGGCGGCGGGGATCGTTCAGGAACCGGATGACCGCCTTGGGCACGGCGCCGCGCCCCTCTCCGTCCGCATAGGTCGGGCAGATCAGCACGAAGGGCGCATCGATGGCAGGCATCGGATGGGCCGGCGCGATCGGGATCCGCAGCGCCGGCAGGCCAAGGCGCGCGACAAAGCGCGCCGTGTTGCCCGAAGCCGAGGAGTAATAGGCCAGACCCGCCACGGCCGTCAGGCCAACTGGCCGATCATGTCGGGCCGGAACCCCGCCCAGTGCGATTCCCCGGCGATGACCACCGGCGCCTGTCGATAGCCCAGGGCCATCACCCGTTCCATCGCCTGCGAATCCTCGGTCAGGTCGATGATATCATAGGACAGGCCGCGCGCATCCAGGGCACGAGTCGTTGCGGTGCACTGAACGCAGGCGGGTTTGGAATAAACGATGATGGGCATGCCCTCTGCTCCTGTCGGTCTTGGAAAGGCGGGGCCTGCGGCCGCAGGCCAAGCCTTGCGAACCTGTTGCCGAACCCGCCGCCCGGTGTCGTGATTTGCCTCGGCCGTGATGGCCCGTGATTTCCGATCAGACTGCCGCGCGCTGCCCAGGTAGGCAAACGCTGCGGTTCTGACCGGGCAAGACGCCGTCACACATGTTGCAGAACAACCACAAGTGGTCAGGACACATCATCTGGTTCGAAACATCTTCCATCAATCAATATCTGGAAGACATGTCAGGTTCCAGAGTGTTTGGATATTTCCCTGTGGAAAACTTTCCGCGCGCCCCGATCGTCAAGCAAGCTAACATGATCGATGTCTGAAACACGCCCTGCGAGGTCGCAATTTTGCCACGCGGCGGCCATAATACGGCTAATTTGCACCCCATAGCAGCCAGCACCTTTATGGGTCCAGACATGAACACCCCCTCGACCGCCAGCCTGATCGCCGAACGCATCCCCGGCTTTTCCCTGCCCCGCGAGTTGTATTGCGGCGAACAGGCGTTCCAGGACGACCTGGACCAGATCTGGTATCGCGAATGGTTGTTCGCGCTGCCGTCCTGCGAAATCCCCAAGACCGGCAACTTCGTCACGCTGAACGTGGGCGCCTATCCGGTGATCGTGGTGCGCGGCGGCGACAACCGGGTGCGCGCCTTTCACAATGTGTGCCGCCATCGCGGCCAGCGGCTGTGCGCCAAGACGAACGGATCGAACCCGAAACTGGTCTGCCCCTATCATCAGTGGACCTATGACCTGGATGGCAAGCTGCTGTATGCCCGCGACATGGGCGAAGGATTCGACGCCAGCAAATACGGCCTGAAGCCGGTCCATTGCATCGATCTGGGCGGCATGGTCTTTATCTGCCTGGCCCAGATCCCGCCCGCGATCAACGAACTGGCCGCGAACCTGACGCGCTTTGTCCTGCCCTCGGGTATCGCCGACAGCAAGGTCGCCTTTTCTTCGACCATCGTCGAAAAGGGCAACTGGAAGCTGGTGATGGAAAACAACCGCGAATGCTATCACTGCGGCGGCAGCCACCCTTCGCTGTGCCGGACCTATTCGGACGATCCGCTGATGACGGTGATGGAAGGCCCGAATTCCGCCAGCCCCGAAATCCTGGACCACTGGGCGCGCTGCGATGCCGCGAACCTACCGTCGCGGTTCACCAACGCGCCCGACATGCAATGGCGCATGGCCCGCGTGCCGCTGATGGACAACCAGGAAAGCTTCACCATGTCGGGCAAGGCCGCCGTCGCGCAGCGGATGGGGACGATCCCGTGGAACGACGCGGGCAGCCTGATGTTCTATCATTTCCCGTCGTCTTGGAACCACTTCCTGCCCGACCATGCCATCGTCTTCCGCATCCTGCCCCTCAGCCCCACGGAAACCGAGGTCACGACCAAGTGGCTGGTCCACAAGGACGCGGTCGAGGGCAAGGATTACGACCTGACGGCCCTGACCGAGGTCTGGCTGAACACCAACGACGAGGATCGCCGGGTGGTCGAGGAGAACCAGCGCGGCATCCTGTCGCCTGCCTATCAGCCCGGTCCCTATTCGCCCACGCAGGAAGCGGGCGTCATCCACCTGATCGACTGGTATTGCGGGCTGATGTCCCGGCGCCTGTCGCCCAACGCGGTCGCGGCGGAGTAACCGGCCCCATGAGGAAACCACGCCTGAACTGGGCCGCCGAGCCGTGGTCCGACGACGAGTTGCTGGAATGCGCGATGGTGGTGCCGGAAACGGCGGACGCCGCCACCTTCACCTTTCGCGCGCCGTCGGGCGGATGGTTCGATTATCAGCCGGGACAGTTCATCACGCTGGACCTGCCGCTGCCCGCGGGCAACGTCCAGCGGACCTACACGATCAGTTCCAGCCCGTCGCGGCCCTTGTCGATTTCCGTCACGGTCAAGGCGCAGCGCACGTCGCTGGCAACCCGCTGGATGCTGGATCATCTGAAACCGGGAATGCGGATCAAGGCCTATGGTCCGTCGGGGATCTTTTCCAGCCTCCGCCATCCGGCGAAAAAGCACCTGTTCATCTCGGCCGGGTCCGGGGTCACGCCGATGATGTCGATGACCACCTGGGCCTGGGATTCGGGCGAGATGCCCGACATCGTGTTCGTCCACGCCGCCCGCGCCCCGTCCGACATCATCTTCCGGCGTCGGCTGGAACAGTTCGCCGACCGCGTGCCCGGCCTGCAACTGCGCTTCACGGTCGAGGAAAACGACCCCTTCACTGCCTGGACCGGCTATCTGGGCCGCCTGAACCAGATCATGCTGGGCCTGATGGCCCCCGATTATCTGGAGCGCGAGGTGTTCTGCTGCGGGCCGGAACCCTTCATGCAGTCCGTGCGCGAGATGCTGGTGTCGCTGGGCTATGACATGGACCATTACCATCAGGAAAGCTTCGGCGCCCCCATCAGGACCGAGGCCGACGCCCCCGTCATCGACGACGTGGCCCCCGAGGAAGGCGCCAAGGCCCAGATCGTCTTTGCCGGCAGCGGCGTCACCGCGCCCTGCGCGGAAACCGACACGGTGCTGGCCGTGGCAAAACGGTCGGGGCTGAACATCCCGTCCGGCTGCACCTTCGGGCTGTGCGGCACCTGCCGGATCCGGAAGCTGTCGGGCGAGGTGCACATGGTCCACAACGGCGGCATCAGCGACGACGACATCGCCGAGGGCTGGATCCTCGCCTGCTGTTCGCACCCCATGGGACGGATCGAGGTCGAGGTCTGACGGACCCGCCACGGTCCTGCCCGCCGCCCGGCCGGCATTTCGCCGCGGATAACGGAAAAGTTGAACGCGTTCCGAAGAAAGCGGCGATCCGGGCTTGATCTTGAACGGCGCGGAAGGCATTCGGTTTTCATCCCCGAACGCCAAGCGTCCCTTGTTCCAAGGCATCGCCCCGGAACCGGACGGCACGCGATTGCGCCGGGACCGTGACGTATGTTCCAGGACAAAGGCAAGGCAAGCATGGCCGAACACAACCTGTTCCTGTTACTGGCCTGCCTGCCCTTCGCGACTTCGCTGATCCTGCTGACGCTGCCGCAATCGGCGCGCGGCGCATCGACCTGGCTGTCGGTCCTGTCGCTGGTCGGAGGACTGGCCGTCCTGGCGGGCTTTCTGCCGGAAATCCAGTCGGGCAACGTGCTGCGGGCCAGCCTGGACTGGGTGCCGTCGCTTGGCATGAACATGGCGCTGCGCCTGGACGGGTTCGCCTGGCTTTTCGCGGCCCTGGTGCTGTCGATCGGCGTGCTGGTCGTGGTCTATGCCCGCTATTACATGGGCGACAGCGATTCCCTGCCGCGTTTCTATGCGCTGCTGATGGCGTTCACCGGCGCGATGCAGGGCATTCTGATTTCCGGCAACGTGCTGGTGATGGTCGTGTTCTGGGAACTGACCTCGTTCATGTCGTTCCTGCTGATCGGATTCTGGCATCAGGGGGCGGCGGCGCGGGACGGGGCGCGGACGGCGCTGATCGTCACCGCGCTTGGCGGGCTGTGCCTGCTGCTGGCGATGCTGATGCTGGGCCAGGCGGCGGGCAGTTACGACCTGGGGATGATCCTGCGGTCGGGGGATGCGGTGCGCGCGCACCCTTGGTACGGGGCGATGCTGGCGCTGTTCCTGATCGGCGCCTTTACGAAATCGGCGCAGTTCCCGTTCCATTTCTGGCTGCCCGGCGCCATGGCCGCGCCGACGCCGGTGTCGGCATTCCTGCATTCGGCCACCATGGTCAAGGCGGGCGTCTTTCTGCTGGTGCGGTTCTCGTCCGTTCTGGGCGGGACCGAGACATGGTTCTTTGTCGTCACCGGAACCGGCGTGACGACGCTGATCCTGGGCGCGGCCATCGCGCTGTACCGCCACGACCTGAAAGGGCTGCTGGCCTATTCGACGATCAGCCACCTGGGCCTTATCGCCACGCTGGCGGGGGTCGGCGGGCCGGTGGCGATCCTGGCCGCGATCTTTCACATCTGCAACCACGCGGTCTTCAAGGCGTCGCTGTTCATGGCGGCGGGCATCATCGACCACGAAACCGGCACCCGCGACATGCGGCGCCTGTCCGGGCTGTTCCGCCCGATGCCCTTCACCGCGACGCTGGCCATCGTCGCGGCGGCCGCCATGGCCGGGGTGCCACTGCTGAACGGTTTCCTGTCCAAGGAAATGTTCCTGGCGGAATCGGTGGACTGGCACAACGGCACCTGGCTGGACGACCACCTGCCCTATTTCGCCGTGATCGGCAGCACCCTGTCGGTCGCCTATTCGCTGCGCTTCATCGCGACGGTGTTTTTCGGACCGCAGGCCACGGACCTGCCGAAACCGCCGCACGAACCGCCCGCCTGGATGCGCCGCCCGGTCGAACTTCTGGTGCTGATCTGCCTGGTGGTCGGCATCGTCCCGGCGCTGACGCTGGGACCGATCGTCAACACCGCCGCCCGGTCGGTGGCGGGGGCCGACATGCCCTATTACAAGATCGCCGTCTGGCACGGGATCAACGCGCCCCTGATGCTCAGCCTGGTGGCGATGGCGGTGGGCACGCTGATCTATGTGGCCAGCGCACGGGCCATTCCGCACGGTCCCGAAGGCCCGTTCCTGATCCATCGGCTGCGCGGGCAGCGCATCTATGACTGGCTGCTGTTCCGGCTGACATGGCGGCTGCCCCGCCTGACGCTGAGCGTGTTTTCCACCGAGGCGTTGCAGCCGCAACTGCGCCTGCTGGTGCTGACGGCCATCGCCGTCGCCGTCGCGTCGCTGTGGGGCGGGCTGACCATGGCCGAGGATCTGCGCCTGCATGCGCCCAATCCCGCATTCGCCCTGCTGTGGCTGGTGGGCGGCGCCTGCGCCATCGGCGCGGCGTGGCAGGCCAAGTATCACCGCTTTGCCGCGCTGATCCTGCTGGGCGGGGCGGGGGTCGTGACCTGCCTGACCTTTGCATGGTTCTCGTCCCCCGATCTGGCGCTGACGCAACTGCTGGTCGAGGTGGCGACCACGGTCCTGCTGCTGCTGGGCCTGCGCTGGCTGCCCAAGCGCCGGTCCGAGATCGCCGAGGACAAGCTGCTGCCCGCCAAGATCCGGCGCGGCCGCGATCTGGTCATCGCCACGGCAGGGGGGCTTGGCATCGCCGCCATGGCGTTTGCGGTGATGACCCGGCCGCTTATCAGCAATGTCGGCGACTGGTTTCTGGGCAACGCCTATTACGAAGGCGGCGGCACCAATGTCGTGAACGTGATCCTGGTCGATTTCCGCGCCTTCGACACCTTTGGCGAAATCGCCGTTCTGGCCATCGTCGGTCTGACCATCTTTGCCCTGCTGCGCCGGTTCCGCCCCGCCCCCGAAAGCATCGAGGCGCCCTATCAGCAGACCCAGGACAACTCGCCCACGCTGGACGATTACCTGTATGTGCCGTCGGTCATCATGGTGTGGATGTTCCCGCTGCTGATCGTGGTTTCGGGCTATTTCTTCTTTCGCGGCCACGATCTTCCGGGCGGTGGATTTGCGGCGGGCGTGACCCTGGCGATTGCCTTTCTGGTCCAGTATCTTGCCACGAACGTCCGCTGGGTCGAATCGCGCATCACCGTGCTGCCGATCCGCTGGATGGGGATCGGCCTGCTGATCGCGGCGGCGACCGGGATGGGGGCGTGGCTGTTCGGCTATCCTTTTCTCACGGCCTATGCCCGCTATGTCCGCATCCCCCTGGTCGGAGAGGTTCCGGCGGCCACCGCGATGCTGTTTGACGTGGGCGTCTTTGCCACGGTCATGGGTGCCGTCGTGCTGATGCTGGTCGCCATCGCGCACCAGTCGCTGCGCGCCAGCCGCCGCCGGGAAATGGACGGCATCGCCGCCGCCCGGACCGAGGAGCCAGCCTGATGGAAATCATCCTGTCTGCCGCCATCGGCATCCTGTCGGCATCCGGCATCTGGCTGGTGCTGCGTCCGCGCAGCTTTCAGGTCATCGTCGGGCTGTGCCTTCTGTCCTATGCGGTCAACCTGTTCATCTTTGCGATGGGGCGGCTGACGCCGGGCGCGCCCCCGATCATGCCCAAGGGCGGCTTTGTCGATCCGACGCTGTATGCCGACCCCTTGCCGCAGGCCCTGGTGCTGACCGCCATCGTCATCAGCTTTGCCACCACGGCGCTGTTCCTGGTCGTCATGATCGCGTCGCGCGGCCTGACCGGCACCGACCACGTCGACGGAAAGGAACGCAGCCAGTGATCGGTGAACACCTGATAATCGCCCCGATCCTGATCCCCTTCGTCACGGGCGCCCTGATGCTGCTGTATGATGACCGGCGGCGCGCAGCGAAATTCTGGCTGAGCATCGTTTCGGCCGCGGCGCAGTTGCTGATCGCCGTGCAGCTGGTGATCCGCGCCAAGACCGGCGGCGACGTCAGCGACTGGGAAGGCATCAGCTTTTACCTGCTGGGCGACTGGGCCGCGCCTTACGGCATCGTGCTGGTGCTGGACCGACTGGCCGCGATGATGCTGGTGCTGACCGGGCTGCTGGCGATTCCGTCGCTGGTCTATGCCCATGCGGGCTGGAACCGGCAGGGTCCGCATTACTATTCGCTGTTCCAATTCCTGCTGATGGGTCTGAACGGCGCGTTCCTGACCGGCGATCTGTTCAACCTGTTCGTGTTCTTCGAAATCCTGCTGGCCGCGTCCTATGGCCTGCTGCTGCACGGGTCGGGCCAGCTGCGGGTGCGCGCGGGAATGCACTATATCGCCATCAACCTGGCGGCGTCGCTGCTGTTCCTGATCGGGGTCAGCCTGATCTATGGCGTGACCGGCACGCTGAACATGGCGCATCTGGCCAACCTGATCGCGGCCATGCCGGGCGAAAACCGGCCTCTGCTGCACGCCGCCGTGGCCGTGCTGGCGGTGGCGTTCCTGGTCAAGGCCGGCAGCTGGCCGCTGTCCTTCTGGCTGCCCACCGCCTATATGGCCGCCGCGGCCCCTGTGGGCGCGATGTTCGCGATCATGACCAAGGTCGGCATCTATGCGATCGTGCGGCTGTCGATGCTGCTGTTCGGGGACACCGGCGGCGCCTCGGCCGGGTTCGGGGCCGGCATCCTCATCATCCTGGGGATGGCCACGGTGCTGTTCGGGCTGCTGGGCGTACTGTCGTCCCAGGGACTGGGGCGGATGGCCGCGCATTCGGTGCTGATCTCGTCGGGAACGGTGCTGGGCATCACCGGCTTTGCGCTGGCGGGCGGGGGGCCGGGAATGCTGGCGGGGGCGCTGTATTACCTGGTCGCCTCGACGCTTGCCACAAGCGCGCTGTTCCTGCTGATCGAGCCGATGAGCCGCGAGGACGGTGGCATCGCCGCGATGCTGGCGCTGACCGCCGATGCCTATGGCCTGGACGGTGCCGACCTGGACGAGGTGCCGGACGCGGGCCTTGCGATCCCGGCCACGATGACCGTGCTGGGCATCTGTTTCGCGCTGTGCGTGCTGATGCTGGCAGGGCTGCCGCCGCTGCCGGGCTTCATCGGCAAGATCGCGATGGTCCAGGCGCTGATGGCACAGACCGCCCTGCCCGCCGGGCTGGCCTGGTCGTTCATCGCGCTGCTGATCCTGTCGGGATTCGCGACGCTGATTGGCATGGCCCGGATCGGCATCCAGACCTTCTGGTCCGGCGATCTTGTCCTGCCGCGCGTGCTGGCGCTGGAAATCGCGCCGGTCATCGCGCTGCTGGCCGTGCTGGCCATGACCACCGTCAAGGCCGAGGCGATGCTGCGTTACACCGCGGGCACCGCCCAGGCGCTGCACGACACCGCCGCCTATGCCTTTGGCGTCTTTGCCACGCCGCGCGCCGCCGACCGCGCCCCCGACGACCAGGGTGACGATCCATGACCCGACTTGTTCCCTATCCCTTCCTGTCGCTGTCGCTGATTGTGCTGTGGCTGATGCTGACCCGCTTTTCGCTGGGCTATCTGCTTCTGGGCACGGCCCTGTCGCTGGTCGCGGGCCAGGCCTATTCGGCGCTGCATCCCGCCAAGCCCCGCGTCAGGCGGTGGCGGGTCTTGCCGCGTCTGGTCGCCACGCTGTTCTGGGACATCATGCGGTCCAACATCGCCATCGCGCGCCTGCTGCTGACCGAGGGGCGGAACGGGCGCAGGTCCGCCCTGGCCCGGATCCCCCTGAGCATCCGGGACGAGAACGCCTTGGCGCTGCTGGCGATCATCCTGACCGCCACCCCCGGCACGGCCTGGCTGGAATACGAAACCGCTACGGGGGTTCTGACGCTGCACGTCTTCGACGCCTCCGAGGTCGATCATTATCACGACGTGATCGGCAAGACCTATGAACCGATGCTGATGGAGATCTTCGAATGAGCGAGACGATCCTGACGATCGCCCTGGGTTATGCGCAGATCGTCCTGGCGCTGGCCGGATGCCTTGCGGGGACGCGGATGCTGCGCGGGCCGCGCGCCCAGGACCGGGTGCTGGCGCTTGACGCGCTGTATGTGGCGATCATGCTGTTCCTGCTGGTCACGGGCATGCAGCTTGGCACGGCCTTTTTCTTCGAGGCGGCGACCGTGATCGCGATCATGGGGTTCGTCTCGACCGTCGCCCTGGCCAAGTTCCTGTTCCGGGGCGAGGTGATCGAATGACCCCCCTTCAGGCGATTCCCCTGGCCGTGGCCATTCCCGTCGCGATCCTGGTCGTCCTGGGATCGACCCTGACGCTGATCGGTGCGCTTGGCCTGGCGCGGCTGGCCACATTCTATGACCGGCTGCACGCGCCGACGCTGGCGACAAGCTGGGGGACGGGCGGAATCATCATCGCATCCGCCCTGATGTTCAGCTTTATCGACGGGCGGCCGGTGGTCCATGAATTCGTCATCGGCTTCTGCATCGTGCTGACCACGCCCGTCACGCTGATGATGCTGGGCCGCGCCGCGCTGCAACGCGACCGGGCCGAAGGGCGCGATCCCTTCCGTGACGGCCCGTCCGGCGACGCCGACGGCAATCCGTCCGCCGGATCCTGACGATGCGCATGTCCGTCCTTGCCGGGCTGGCGTGCTGCCTGGCGACCGCTGCGGCAGCCGACGCGCCGCTGATTGTCCTGGACCAGACGCGGCTGCCTTTTGACCTGGGGCCGGGGCATCCGGCGAACAATCCCGCCAGTCCCGCCAATTCGCCCAATGCCGCGTGGAATTCGTCGGGCAACACCGCCAACGCCGGCACGGCCTGGCCGAATCGGCCATCGAACCCCGCCAACGAACAACGCCTTATCATCACCGCCGACGGGGGCGTGCTGGGCTATTACGCGCCCAATCCCGGCGGCGTGCTGAACCTGTTCGACGTGACCGGCCGCCGCGTCGCCTATCGCCCTGCGCGCGGCACCCGCAGCCTGTTCACCGTCACCGGCCAGTGGTGCGGGACCGTGGACGGGACGCGCGGCCGTTTCGTTCTGGCCGTGACCCCCGCCTGCGCGGCGCGTTTCGGACGCTGATGGCCCGGAACGCCGGGCCACGGCAAAGTCGTTACATTGCGGCCCTATACCGACCGCCGCACTCCCGGAGAATCCCATGACCGACGCACCCAAGGACTGGCTGGAAGCCGAACTTCAGGAAACCCTGGACGAAGACTACGAGATGGAGCTGGAAGACGCGGTCCTGTCCGAGGAAATCCGCCGCATCTATCGTGACCAGCGGCCCGAACAGATGAACCGCACGCTGTATTTCCGCGAATTGCTGCGGTTGCAGACCGAGCTTATCAAGTTGCAGGACTGGGTCGGCCACCACAAGGAAAAGGTCGTTGTCATCTTCGAAGGCCGTGATTCCGCCGGAAAGGGCGGCGCGATCAAGCGCATCACCCAGCGTCTGAACCCGCGCGTGGTGCGCACCGTGGCCCTGCCCGCGCCGTCCGACCGCGAAAAGACCCAGTGGTATTTCCAGCGATACGTCCCGCATCTGCCCGCCGGGGGCGAGATCGTGCTGTTCGACCGCAGCTGGTACAACCGGGCGGGCGTCGAACGGGTGATGGGTTTCGCGACCGAGGATCAGGTGGAACAGTTCTTTCAGGACGTTCCCGAATTCGAACGGATGCTGGTCCGGTCGGGCATCCGGCTGGTGAAATACTGGTTCTCGATCACCGACGAGGAACAGCAGATGCGGTTCCTGATGCGGATCCACGATCCGCTGAAGCAATGGAAGCTGTCGCCCATGGACCTGGAATCCCGCATCCGTTGGGAAGCCTATACCAAGGCCAAGGAAGACATGCTGGAACGCACCAACATCCCCGAAGCGCCCTGGTACGTCGTGCCCGCGAACGACAAGAAGCGTGCCCGCCTGAACTGCATGAGCCACCTGCTGAGCCAGATCCCCTATGCCGAGGTGGATCACGAGGAGGTGTCGTTGCCGGAACGCGTCTTCAACCCCGACTACGAACGCGACGTTCTGCCGCGCGATCTGTACGTGCCGCAGGTATATTAGGATCCGGGGCAGTCTGGCTGGAATCGGCCGGTCCGTCTTAATAAAAGTATAAGCATTTGCTTGGTTCTTGAATGACCTCCGCAAAGGGCTAGTATGGCCACCATGTTCCGCAATCTTCTGAACCGCTTGTTCACGGAAGAACCCGCTCTGACGCCTTTGGCAACAGAGGATGCGGAAATTGCGATCGCCGCCCTGCTGGTCCGCCTTGCGCGCGCGGACGATCATTACAGTGCGGCGGAACGGCGGCGGATCGACCAGGTTCTGGCCCGGCTGCACGACCTGGATCCCGCCGAGGCGTCCGAACGCCGTTCCGTGGCCGAGATGATCGAGGCCGAGGCGCCCGACACGGTCCGCTTTACACGCCTGATAAAGGATCGTGTCCTGCTGGAAGACCGGGTCGCCATTATCCGCGCGCTGTGGGACATCGCCTATGCCGACGAACGGCGCAATGCCCATGAGGAGACGATGATCCGTCTCATGTCCGGGCTGCTGGGCGTGACCGACCGCGATTCCGCCTTCCAACGCCAGCGGGCGGCCGCCGCGCGCTAGATCCCCAGCCGGTCGCGCAGCCCGTACCACGCCATCCCCGCGACCAGCAGCGGACCGCGCAGCATCGAGCCGCCCGGAAAGGGCCGCTTGGGGATCGCCGCCATCGCGTCGAAGCCGTCGGACTGCCCCGCCACCGCGTCGGCCATCAGCCTGCCCGCAATCGCCGCCATCGCCACCCCGTGCCCGGAATAGCCGCCCGCCGACAGGCAGTTCGGTGCGGGCCGGGCGAAATGCGGCATCCGGTTCATGGTGATCGCCAGCGTGCCCCCCCAGGCATGGGTGATCGCCACGTCGCGCAGTTGCGGATAGACCGACAGCAGGTGCGGGCGCACCAGGGCCGCAATGTCCCGTGGGAACCGATAGCTGACGGTTTCGCCCCCGCCGAAGATCAGGCGGCGGTCGTCGTCCAGGCGCCAATAGTTCACCACGAACTTGGTATCCGCTGCCGCCGTGCGCTGCGGAAGGATTTCGGGAAAGCGGTCCCCCAGCGGTTCGGTCGCGACGATATAGTTGTTGATCGGCATGACCCGCGCCGCGACGCGCGCATCCAGCCGACCCTGATAGCCGTTCCCGGCCAGGATCGCATGATCGCAGACGATCCTGCCGGTATCGCACAGCACGCAGGTCTTGCCGGTGGCTGTGCCGTGTTCGATCCGGTGGACATGCGTGCCCTCGTGAATGCGCACCCCCGCCAGTATTGCCAGCCGCGCCATGCCGATCGCCAGGGCCAGCGGCTGCACATGCCCCGCCCCCCGGTCCACGTCGCCGCCCGCATAGGCGTCGCTGCCCAGAAGGCCGGCCATGGCCGCGCGGTCCAGGGGCTGCACCTTGTCGTAATCGTAATGCGCCGCCAGATGCGCGGCCATCGTTGCGCTGTGCCGGACCTCGGCGGAACTGCGCGCCGCATGGGCCACACCGTCGCGGATCGGCACCCCGGATTCGGCGGCAAGGGCGCGGACCAGGGCCTTGGCATCCTCGGCCAGATCCCACAGGCGGCGGGCGGTGCCGCGGCCATACTGGCGTTCCAGCCAGTCCACCTCTTGCCGCTGGCCCGATCCGATCTGCCCGCCGTTGCGTCCCGACGCGCCGAACCCCACCCGCTGCGCATCGACCAGCACCACGTCCCGCCCCGCCCGCGCCAGATGCAGCGCGGCGGACAGGCCGGTATAGCCCGCCCCCACCACCGCCACGTCGGCGCGCGTTTCCCCTTTCAGCGGCGGAAAGGGATCCAGGGTGGTGCAGGTGTCGGCATAGACGCTGGGCGGATATTCCCCGCGCTGGTCGTTGGCATACAGAAGCGTCATACGTTCAGCAGCAGGTGTTCGCGTTCCCAGGGGCTGATGACCTGCAAGAACTCCTTGTACTCGTTGCGCTTGACCGATTCATAGACGGCGGTGAAATCCTCGCCCAGCACGCCGCGCATGGGGGCGCTGTCGGCCATGATGTCCAGCGCGTCGCCCAGATTGTAGGGCAGTTCGTCCTCGCTCATATAGGCATCGCCCAGGCATTCCGCGCGAGGATTTTCCGCTTCGACCAGGCCCAGGTAGCCGCAGGCAAGGCTGGCCGCGATGCCCAGATAGGGGTTGCAGTCCATCCCCGCCAGCCGGTTTTCGACCCGCCGCGCATCGGGGCTGGAAATCGGCACCCGCAGGCCGGTCGTGCGGTTGTCGCGGCCCCATTCCAGGTTGATGGGCGCCGCGAAGTCCGGGACATAGCGGCGATAGCTGTTCACATAGGGCGCCAGCAGCGCCACGGCGGCGGGCAGGTGCTTCTGCATCCCGGCGATGAAATGCAGGAACTGGGGCGTCTCGGCCCCCTTGGCGTCGGAAAACAGGTTCTGCCCCGTCGCCACGTCGATGATCGAATGGTGCAGGTGCATGGCGCTGCCCGGCTCGCCCTCGATGGGCTTGGCCATGAAGGTCGCGAAACAGTCGTGGCGCAGTGCGGCCTCGCGGATCAGGCGCTTGAAATAGAAAATCTCGTCGGCCAAGGCCACGGGATCGCCGTGGTTCAGGTTGATTTCCACCTGTCCCGCGCCACCTTCTTGCAGGATGCCGTCGATCTCGAACCCCTGGGCCTCGGCGAAATCGTAGATGTCGTCGATGACCTTGCCGTATTCATCGACCGCCGACATGGAATAGGCCTGCTTGGCGGCGGCCCGCCGCCCGGTGCGGCCCATCGGCGGGATGATCGGCTGGTTCGGGTCGATGTTGCGCGCGACCAGAAAGAATTCCATCTCGGGCGCCACGACCGGCTTCCAGCCTTTCTGGCGATACAGATCGACCACCCGTTTCAGCACGTTGCGAGGGGCGACGGGGACCGGATTGCCGCCTTGGTCATAAGCGTCGTGGATGACCTGCAAGGTCCAGTCGGCGGTCCAGGGCGCGGCGGTCGCGGTGCTGAAATCCGGGGTCAGGATCATGTCGGGTTCGGTGAACGCACCCGCCGGATTGTCCGCCCATTCCCCGGTGATGGTTTGCAGAAAGATCGAGTTCGGCAGATAGAACTTGTCCTGGCGCGCAAATTTCGACGCGGGCATGGCCTTGCCACGCGCGACGCCCGCGATGTCGGCCAGGATGCATTCGACCTCGTCCAGCCGGCGGCCGGCCACGAAGTCGCGGGCCGCCTGGGGCAGCCTGTCGATCCAGTCGCTTGACTTCTCCATTAGGCTACACCCCGGCTGATGGCGCGGGGCTGCTTGAAAAAGGCCTCGATCCGGTCGGCCACCGCGCCCGATCCTGTCGCGTCGCCCATCCGCGCGGCCGCCTGATCCAGCAGCGGCTGCGGCACGACGCCCGGCGCCCGCGTGTCCATCAATCCCTGGATAAAGCCGTCGGAAAATTCCGGATGCGCCTGCACGCTATAGGCCCGGTCGCCATAGATCAGCGCGGCGTTTTCGCAGAAATCGCTGCGACCCGCCACCTGCGCATCCTTGGGCAGCGTCACGACCTGATCCTGGTGCCATGCGTTCAGCCGCACCGTTTCGCCGTCGAAATCGTAATCCTGCGTGCCCACGGACCAACCGCCCGGATGCTTGACCACCGTGCCGCCCAGCGCCTGGGCGATGATCTGGTGGCCGAAACAGACGCCGACCATCGGCACCGCCGCGTCATAGGCATCGCGGATGAAGCGTTCCAGGACCGGAATGAAGCCGTGATCCTCATACGCGCCATGGCGCGATCCGGTCAGCAGCCAGCCGTCGGCATCCTGCACGCTGTCGGGAAACTCCATCGACTCGACATGAAAGGTGCGGAAATCGAAGCCGCGCCCGTCCAGAAGCCGGACAAACATGTCGGGATAATCGCCCATGTCCTGCTTCAATTCGGCGGGCGCCTGGCCGCATTGAAGGATGCCGATGCGCATGAAAAACCTGCGATGTTGCTGTCCGCACGAAGGTAGTCGCCCGGACGGGGGGCCTGCAAGGGGGCGCGGGCGATTGCGCCCTTTGGCGGTCTGGCCGCGCGGCGCCGGGGCGGTTAGGCTGGCGCCGACCAGACAGGAGACTGCGATGCCCCACCGTCACCCCCACATCGACCCGAACGGGCTTGAGGAATTCTCGGTCGTCTTCACCGACCGGTCGCTGAACCACATGTCGCAGCGGTTCGGGCAGGTGATGCGCGACCTGTCGGCCACGCTGCGCGAGGTTTATGGTGCATCGCAGGTCGCGATCGTGCCGGGCGGCGGCACCTATGCGATGGAATCGGTCGCCCGCCAGTTCGGCACCGGACACGCGCTGATCGTGCGCAACGGCTGGTTCAGCTATCGCTGGAGCCAGATCTTCGACATGGGGGGGTTCGCGCGCGAGACGACCGTGGCGATGGCCCGGCCGGCCGGCAACGAACCGCAGCCCGCCTATGCGCCCCCGCCCATCGACGAGGTGGTGGCGAAGATCCATGAAGTCCGGCCCGATGCGGTCTTCGCGCCGCATGTCGAAACCTCGGCCGGGCTGATCCTGCCGGACGATTACATCCGGGCGCTGTCGGATGCCGCGCATGGGGTCGGCGCGCTGATGGTGCTGGAGTGCATCGCCTCGGGCGCGGTCTGGGTGGACATGGCGGCGACGGGCGTGGACGTGCTGATCTCGGCCCCGCAAAAGGGATGGTCGGCCTCGCCCGCCGCCGGGCTGGTGATGCTGTCGGACCGCGCCGCCGAACGGCTGGCCGCGACGGACAGCAACAGCTTTGCCCTGGACCTGAAGAAATGGCGCGCGATCATGGCGGCGTATGAAGACGGCGGCCACGCCTATCATGCGACCATGCCGACCGACGCCCTGCTGGGCCTGCGCGACGCGATGGAGGAAACGCGCGCGATGGGTTTCGACGCCGCGCGCGATGCGCAATGGCGCCTGGGCAACGCGGTGCGCGATCTGCTGGCCGAACGCGGCGTCCGGTCGGTCGCGGCGCCCGGTTTCGCCGCGCCAGGGGTCGTCGTCAGCTATACCGACGATCCCGACATCAAGACCGGCAGGAAGTTCGCGGCCCAGGGAATGCAGATCGCTGCCGGCGTGCCGTTGGCCGTGAACGAAGGCGACGCCTTTTCGACCTTTCGGCTGGGCCTGTTCGGTCTGGACAAGCTCGGTGACGTGGACGGCACGGTGGCGCGGCTGCGGGCGGTGCTGGACAAGGTGATCCCGGCGTAAGGCCGTTTCACCCCCCCAGAAGGGCGCGCGCGGCGCCGGTCGCGGCCTGGGTGATGCGGTCGCCCGACAGCATCCGGGCGATTTCGTCCACGCGTTCGGGCGGCGACAGCGCGGCCACGGTCGAGGTCGTCATATCGTCATGCACCGACTTCGACACCCGGAAATGGTTGGCGCCCAGCGCCGCCACCTGCGGCGAGTGCGTGACGACCAGAACCTGCGCATCGTCCGACAGCCGCTTGAGCCTGCGGCCCACCGCATCCGCCGTGGCGCCGCCGACGCCCCGA
Organism: Paracoccus sediminis; assembly: GCF_900188295.1. Lineage (GTDB taxonomy): Bacteria > Pseudomonadota > Alphaproteobacteria > Rhodobacterales > Rhodobacteraceae > Paracoccus > Paracoccus sediminis. The sequence continues at coordinate 45,631 of NZ_FZNM01000014.1, read as the reverse complement.
TCAATTTCGTCGAAGATCAGCACAAGCGCATCGTTGCCGCGCGCAAGACAGACCTTCAGCGCCAGCAGGAACCGCGACAGTTCCCCGCCCGAGGCGATCTTGTCCAAGGCGCCCGCAGGCGCGCCGGGATTGGTGGCGACGGTAAAGGCCACATCGTCGCGCCCGTCGGGACCCGGCTCGCCGCGCGTCACGATGGTCTGGAATACGGCCCGTTCCATCTTCAACGGCGCCAGTTCGCCGGTCACGGCGCGATCAAGGGCGGCGGCGGCGTCCATGCGCGTGCGCGTCACCTCGTCGGCCTCGGCATCATAGCGGGCTTCGGCGTCGTCCACCTGCCTGCGCAGGGCGGCGATCTGCGCCTCGCCCGCGTCGATCCGCCCCAGCCTGTCGCGCAGGTCGTCGGCCAGCCCGGCCAGATCGTCGGCCAGGACGTTGTGCTTGCGGGCCAGGGCGCGCAGGGCGAAAAGCCGTTCCTCGGTCGCCTCGAGCCGGGTTGGATCGACGTCAAGGGCCGACAGCGCATCCTGGACGCCGCCATGCGCCTCGCCCAGTTCGACCAGGGCGCGGGACAGGGCAGCGATGGGTTCGTCCAGCCGCCCCTCGGCCCGGTCGGCGGCGCCTTCCAGCCAGCGGGTCGCGTCCAGCATCGCGCCCTCGGCCCCCTCGGCGCCCAGCATCCTGAGCGCGCGGGCCACATCCTCGCGGATGCGGATGGCGCCCTGCATGGCGCGGCGGCGGGTGTCCAGCGTCGCTTCCTCGCCCGCCTCGGGGGACAGGTCATCCAGTTCCTTGACGGCGTGGCGCAGGAAATCCTCCTCGGCGCGCGCGGCGGCCAGGCGGGCCTCGGCCTCGTCCAGATCGCGGCGGACGGTGCGGCGGGCGGACCAGGCGGCGCGCACCGGAACCAGGTCGATGGCGCCGAACGCATCCAGCAGCGCGCGATGCCCGCGCGGGTTCAGCAGGCCCCGGTCGTCGTGCTGGCCGTGCAGTTCGACCAGCGTGTCCGACACCTGCCGCAGCACCTCGCCCGACACCCGGCGGTCGTTGACAAAGCCGGTCTTGCGCCCGTCGCCGCCATTCACACGGCGCAGGATCAGGTCGTCGTCCTCAAGCTCGATCCCGGCATCGGCCAGCACGGCGCGGGCCGGATGGGCGGCGGGCAGGTCGAACACCGCCGTCACCTCGCCCTGCTGGGCGCCCTGGCGGACCAGATCGGCCCGGCCCCGCCAGCCCAGCACGAAGCCCAGGCAATCCAGCAGGATCGACTTGCCCGCGCCGGTTTCGCCGGTCAGCACGTTCAGGCCGGGACCGAAGGACAGGTCCAGCCGGTCAATCAGCAGCATGTTCCGAATGTCCAGCGATCGCAGCATAGGCAATCCTTCGTTGGGCGGTTCGCACCCTAACTCAAAGCCACCGTCCCTGGATCATCTGGCGATAGACATTATTCAGCCAGTTGTCGCCCCGCGCCTCGGGCGCCAGTCCGCGTCCGCGCAGCTGGCTGTAGGCGTCGGCGTAAAAAGGCGAGGACTGGAAGTTATAGCCCAGGATCGCGCCAGCCGTCTGCGCCTCGTCCGTCAGGCCCAGGGCCAGATAGGCCTCGACCAGCCGCAGCAGCGCCTCGGGCGTCTGGGTGGTGGTCTGGAATTCCTCGACCACCACGCGGAACCGGCTGATCGCCGCGGCATGATGGCCGCGCTTCAGATAATAGCGCCCGATCTCCATTTCCTTGCCCGCCAGATGGTCGAAGGCCAGGTCGAATTTCAGGATCGAGCTGCGGGCATATTCGCTGTCGGGATATTGTTCGATGACGGTGCGCAGCGATTGCAGCGCCTGAAAGGTCAGGCCCTGGTCGCGCCCGACCTCGTCGATCTGGTCGTAATAGGACAAGGCCAGCAGATACTGGGCATAGGCGGCGTCCTCGTCACCCGGATAGGTGTCGATAAACCTCTGCGCGGCGGCGCGCGCTTCCTCGTAATTTTGGCCTCGATGGTTTGAATAGGCCTGCATGATTAGCGCGCGCTTGGCCCATTCGGAATAGGGATACAGCCGCTCGACCTCGGCAAAATAGAACACCGCGTCTTCGGGCTTGCGGCTGTTTTCCAGTTCGAATTCGCCGCGCTTGTAGATTTCCTCGGCCGTGAATCGGTCCAGGTTGCGCTTGTCGGAATCCAATGATCCCCCGCCGCAGCCCGTCAGCACCAGACCCGCAAGAACCGCCGCCATCGTGGAAGCCCAGAATTTCGAGCGCGCCATCTTCACCCTGCCTACGAATTCGTCCGTGCAGCCAACCGGTCCGGGCTGTGCTGCCCGGACCGTCTAGCACAGAACATCAGGGGGCGCAAAATGGCAATCCGTTGATTTCCGCGCGCGTCACCGCCATCGGCCGCACATGGACAGGGGCGTGAATTTACGCGGCCACCCAATCGGTTGCAGCCAGATCGTAAGACGCGACCCCTGCGCCGGGCAGGCGGTCTTCCAAGGCGGACGAACAGGTTTCCCAAGTCCATGCCGCCGGATCGGCGAAAAGCGCGCGCAACAGCCTGTTGGTCATCGCATGGCCCGCGCGGTGCCCGGTATAGCGCGCCAGCAGGGGCGCCCCGGCCAGGGCCAGATCACCCATCGCGTCCAGCATCTTGTGGCGCACGGCCTCGTCCCGGTGGCGCAGGCCGCCGGGCGACAGGACGCGCGCGCCGTCCACCACGACCGCGTTCAGATAGGTGCCGCCCAAGGCCAGACCGTTCCGGCGCATCGCGTCCACATCGGCCTGGCGGCAAAAGGTCCGGCTGTCGGCCAGCTCGCGCAGGAACGCGCCGTTGGCCATGTCCAGACGCTTTTCCTGATGCCCGATGGCGGCGTCGGAAAAGTCGATCTGGAAATCGATTTCCAGATGGTCGGCGGGCGACAGGCGGGCGAACGCCGCGCCGTCGCGGACCTCGACCGGGCGCAGCACGCGGATGGCGCGCAGGGGCGCGGCCTGCAACGCAATGCCCGCGCGCAGGATGGCGCGCACGAACGGGGCGGCCGAACCGTCCAGGATCGGAACCTCGGGACCATCGACCGTCACCAATGCGTTGTGGATACCCGTGCCGGCAAGCGCGGCCATCACATGTTCCACGGTGGACAGCGTGACGCCGTTGCCGTCGTCCATCAGGGTGCACAGTTTCGACAGCGTGACGCGATCCCACCGGGCCGGAATGTCAACGGCGGGCTTCAGGTCGGCGCGGCGAAACACGATGCCATGGCCTGCGGGGGCGGAATGAATCTCCAGCCGGGCGGGGGCGCCGGAATGCAGCCCGACGCCCGCGAACGTCACCGTCTTTTTCACTGTCGCCTGCATGGGCCACCTGTCTTGCCTCGACGCCTCGCACGGGCGTCTGTCGATGTTAGGACCGACCTAGGCTCACGGCGCCAGGCCTTCAATTAACGATTTGTAACGGTATGAAACAATCATGGCCGCCCCGATCCCGCGACGGCGCATCGGGCTGTTGCAGCATGGAAAAAAGGCCGCCCCAAGGCGGCCTTTTCCCGGTCTGTCAGATGTGATCGGCTCAGTTCGCCTGACGGCGCAGGAAGGCCGGGATTTCGGTGTTGTCCTGGGCGGCATCCGGGCTGGCCAGATCATCGAAATCGGTTTCCTGCTGACGGGCGCGGACGGCCACGCGCTCGTTCACCCGTTCCGAGATCGAGGACGCGGGCGGCTTGGGCGCGGCCGTGTCGGAATGGCCCGCCATGCGTTCCAGCATCCGGCCAAGTCCGGCCATGCGGCTTTGGTTGCGAACGGGTTCCGCCGGCTGCGACGCAGACTGCTGGCGTTCGCCCTTGTGCTCGACCGCGCGGCGCAGGCGTTCCAGGGTTTCGGGCGAAGCCTGGCCGCGCGGCGCGCCTGCCTGGGTCGGACGGGGGGCGATGAAGCCCGCATCTTCCTTGACATTCAGCATCATCGGCTGCGCGGGTTCGCGCCGCTGATAGGCGGGGGCAGGCATCTCGTCCTCAATGCGTGCCGCATGGGCAGGCGCGGCGGGGGCAGGCGCGGCGGGGGCAGGCGCGGCGGGGCGGGCATCGGTCGCCATCGGCGCAGCGACGCGGCGCGGCGGCAGGTCGTCCTGCCGAGGCGCGGTTTCGACCTTTTGCGACACGGACGGGTTTTGGGTCAGCGGCTCGGCCATGGACCGGCGGGGGGCCGGGACGTCCGCCAGGGCGGCGCTGGCGTCGATGCCGGTCGCCACGACCGACACGCGGATCGATCCGTCCATGTTGGGATCCAGCGTCGAACCCACGATGATGTTGGCGTCGCTGTCCACCTTGTCGCGGATGACGTTCGCGGCCTCGTCCAGTTCGAACAGCGTCATGTCATAGCCGCCGGTGATGTTGATGAGCACACCGCGCGCGCCGTTCAGGCTGATTTCGTCCAGAAGCGGATTGGCGATGGCGCGTTCGGCGGCTTCCTGGGCGCGGTTGTCGCCCGAAGCCTCGCCGGTGCCCATCATCGCCTTGCCCATCTCGTCCATGACGGCGCGGACGTCGGCGAAGTCCAGATTGATGAGGCCGGGGCGGACCATCAGGTCAGTCACGCCCTTGACGCCTTGGTACAGCACGTCGTCGGCCATGGCGAAGGCGTCGGTGAAGGTGGTCTTTTCATTGGCCAGGCGGAACAGGTTCTGGTTCGGGATGATAATCAGCGTGTCCACGACCTTTTGCAAGGCCTCGACGCCCTCCTCGGCCTGGCGCATCCGCTTGGTTCCCTCGAACTGGAAGGGCTTGGTGACGACGCCAACGGTCAGGATCCCCATCTCGCGCGCGGCCTGGGCGATAATCGGGGCGGCGCCGGTGCCGGTGCCGCCGCCCATCCCGGCGGTGATAAAGCACATGTGCGCGCCCATCAGATGATCGACGATGTCCTCGATGGTCTCCTCGGCCGCCTTGGCGCCGATGGCGGGCTTGGCGCCGGCGCCCAGACCCTCGGTCACTTTCGGACCCATCTGGATGCGGCTGGTCGAACGCGACCCGGCCAGGGCCTGCGCGTCGGTGTTGGCCACCACGAAATCGACCCCGTCGAGCTTTTTCTCGATCATGTTGTTGACCGCGTTGCCGCCCGCCCCGCCCACGCCGAACACGGTGATCCGGGGCTTGAGTTCGTCTTCGTCGTTCATCATCAGATTGAGGTTCATGATTCCGCCTGTTTTTGCTATGTCGACCGGGTCATGACCTGCCGCCCGTCGAATCCCTCGTAAATCGTCGTTAATCCTAGCGGTCAGGCCGCTTTGCGTCACCCGAAAAACACGAAATATCCGCAAAATCTGGCGGTATCTGAATGTGTTTTCGGCGGTATCTTGCCAATGCCCGCTGCATGTGGTGGTGGCCCGTCCCTTTCAGCTTGTGGATAGTCAATGGCTTACCAGTTGTTCTTGAACCAGCGATAGGCGCGGCGCAGGCTGCGCGTCGGATAGCTGTCCGCGGGCATTTCGAAATCCCACCATTCGTCCTGCGGGTGCGCCGCGAACAACGCCAGGCCCACCGCGCTGGAAAAGCCGGGATCGGTGAACTGATGGGCCAGACCGTCGATCCGCAGCGGCCGACCGCAGCGGATGCTGGGTCCGAGGATGCGCGCGGCCAGGCCGTCCAGGCCGGGAATCTGGCTGCCCCCGCCGGTCAGCACGATCTGCTGGCTGGGCATCGAATCGAACCCCGCGGCATCAAGAACCTCGCGCACGCCTTCCAGGATTTCCTCGACCCGCGGACGCATGATGCCGATCAGGTCGGCGCGGCTGACCGACCGGCGGTCGCCCTCCCAGCCGGCCGCGTCCCCGGTCCCCGTCCCCGACCCTGCCCCGGTCAGGTCGATCATGTCGCGGTCGTCCCGGCCCGTCGCCTCGACCCCGCCGTTCAGGGTCTTCAACCGTTCGGCCACCGGCAGCGGCACCCGCAGCCCTTGGGCGATGTCCTGGGTAATCAACTGGCCGCCGATCTTAACATTGTCGCCGAAGATCATGTGTTTCTTTGCAAAAATAGAAACACCCGTCCCGCCGCCGCCCATATCGATGCAGGCCGCGCCCAGTTCCTGCTCGTCCTCGACCAGTGCCGCACGGGCCGAAGCGTAGGAGGCAGAGGCCACCCCCGCCAGTTCCAGATCGCAGCGGCGGATGCATTGGACCAGATTGCCGATCACGTCGCCATCGACGGTCAGCACATGCATGTCGCAGGCCAGCCGGTTGCCGACGTGATCGCGCGGATCGCCCAGGCCGCTGCGGTTGTCGACGGCAAAGTTCACCGGCTGGGCATGCAGCACCTCTCGGCCCCGGCCGAAATCGGGCGCGTCGCAGGCGGCCATGACGCGGGCCACGTCGTGATCCTGGACGCGGCCCGTTTCAAGGGCGACCTCGCCCGCCAGCCCATAGGATGCCGGACGCCCGCCCGACAGGCAGGCGATGACATGGTCCACCCTCACGCCCGCGACCTTTTGCGCGGCGGCGACGACCGTGCGGATCGCGCGTTCGGTTTCGGCCATCGTGTCGATCTCGCCGCGGCGCATCCCGCGCGACCGGGTCGAGGCCGCGCCGATCACCCGGAAATTCACCTGCCCCGCCATCGGCCCCACGCCGTCGGTTTCGCGGAACGTGCCGGTTCCGTCAAAGCGCAGCACCAGACAGGCGATCTTTGCGGTGCCGATGTCCAGAATGCCGATCACGCCCCGTTGCAGGGCGGCCAGGCGGATGTTCCGCATCGCCCGCTGCGTCTGATAAAGTTCCGCCACCCGTTCAGCCCCCCGTCTTTTCTTCTTGTTGGATGATGACCTTGCCATCCGGTCCCAGCAGAGCCAGGCCGCGCGCTTCTCGGATGGTGTTGCGCGCATCCACGCCCAGCCGCAGCACGGGGCGGGACGGGTTGCGCAAATCGACGGTGGTGATGTCGCGCCCCAGCATGTCCTGGGACCGGTCCAGGGCGATGGCGGCTTGCAGCGCGATCACGGATCCCTCGGGGGGCAGCATGATCTTTTGCCCGTGATCCAGAACCAGATCCCAGCGGCGTTCGCCCCGCCGCACCAGCCCGCGCACGCGCGGCAGGATCGGACCGGCGGCGTCGATCAGCGACAGCGCCTCGGGGACGGACAGATCGGCCCCCTCGCCCGCGATCAGCGGCAGGTCGGGGCGCACGTCGCGGGCCGTGACCGAGGCGACGCGGCGGCCGGTCCTGTCCAGAATTTCGATCCCGCGCGAATGGCGCCACAGGACGGCGGGTTCGCGTTCCTTGACCACGGCGGACAGGATCCCGCCCGGCTTGATGCGCAGGTCGATGGATTCGATCGCGTCAAGCTGCATCACTTGCAGCCGCAGCGCGGCCAGATCGATGTCAAAGCTGGAGGCCGGCAGTTCCACCGGCAGCATGGCCCGCAGCGCCTTGTCCACGACCGGGGATGCGCCCTCGACCGTCATGGTGTGGATCTGGAATTCCTCGCGGCTTTGCACCTTGTCGATGACCTGCTGGACGCCGCCGGTCAGCCGGGCGCGGCGATCGTCGTCGGCCAGCCACAAACCGGCCGTCAGCGCGATCAGAAACGACGGCACCCCCACCCGGACGGTGCGGCGCCAGAGCGGGCGCAGCCACATGCGTTCCAGCCGGTATTGCAGCCGGGTCGGCGCCGGGTCGCGCTTGATGCGTTCGGGCTGCTGCGCCCGATCCGGGCGATGGTCGATCACGTCCGGCACAGCGCGTCCTTTACCATCCAGGCCATCAGGGCGGGAAAGTCGATCCCGGCATGGGCCGCCTGTTCCGGCGCCAGAGAAGTGGGCGTCATGCCGGGCTGGGTGTTCACCTCGAGCAGGATCAGCCCGTCCAGGCCGCGCGCATCGTCCCAGCGGAAATCGGTGCGCGACAGGCCCCGGCAGCCCAGCGCGTCATGGGCACGCACCGCGTAATCCAGGCAGGCCGCCGTGATGTCCGCCGGAATCTGGGCCGGAATGATGTGGCGCGATCCGCCGACCGAATATTTCGCGGCATAATCGTACCAGCCCTGGGTCACGATCTCGGTCACGCCCAGGGCGCGGTCGCCCATCACGGCGGTGGTCAGCTCGCGCCCCGGCGCATAGGTTTCGACCATCACCCGCGCGGGCATGGTCGGGGCCAGCTGCGGCGGCTGGTTGGCGCCGTCATGGACGATATAGACGCCCACGGACGACCCTTCGTCATTCGGCTTGACCACATAGGGCGGCGGCAGGACATGGCGCGCCCGCACCTCGGCCGCGCAGGCGATGACGCTGTCCACGACCGGCAGGCCGGCGGCGCGCAGCGCGTCCTTGGCGCGGGTCTTGTCCATCGCCAGGGCCGACGTCAGCACGCCGGAATGGGTATAGGGCAGGTCCAGCCATTCCAGGATGCCCTGAACGCAGCCATCCTCGCCGAATCGGCCGTGCAGGGCGTTGAAGACGACATCGGCGCGCAGTCCCGCCAGCCGCGCGACCAGTTCGCTGCCGCGTGCGCGCCCCAATTCGACCTCGATCACCTCGAAGCCCGCCACCCGCAGCGCGTTCGCGCATTCGCGCCCCGACGACAACGACACCTCGCGTTCGGCCGAGGGTCCGCCCATCAGAACGGCTACGGTATGGGCTGTCCTGCTCGACCTGCCCGCCACTTGATTGCCTTTCGCACCCGGTTGGTCCGGGATTTTCCTGTCCCGCGCGGCCGGGTTGACCCCGATCCTGCGCCTGCCAGACAAGGATAGCTGATGCGCGAAAATCACAAAAGGGTAATTTTGGCTATCTGCCAAAGATTGTTGAGTGAATCGTTAGTCAGCCTTCGGTTGAAACAGGCAGCGGATCGCCCACGCGGATCACCTCCCATTGCAGGTCGTGGCCGCTGTCCTCCAGCACGCGGCGCCGGACCAGTTCGCCCAAGGCCTCAAGCTCTGCCGCCGTGGCGCCGCCGGTGTTGAGAAGGAAATTGGGATGCTTTTCGGACATCTGCGCCCCGCCCCAGCTGTGACCGCGCAAGCCCGCCTGGTCGATCAGCGACCAGGCCTTGAGGTCGTGGACGTCGTCCTCCTGCCCCGTCGAACTGAACCCCGCGGGGTTGCGGAAGGTCGATCCGGCGCTGCGTTCCCGGGTGGGCTGCGTCTCGTCGCGCCGGGCAAGCTGCACCGCCATCTTGGCGTGCAGCGCATCGGGATCGCCGGGAACCGCGCGGAACGTCGCCTCGGTCACGACGCAGCCCGCGGGCAGGTCGGCGTGGCGATAGGCAAAGCGCAGGTCGTCGGGGGTCAGCACGATCCGCTGGCCGTCGCGGGTGACGGCGCGCGCCTCGACCAGATGGTCGGCGACATAGCTGCCATAGCAGCCCGCGTTCATGCAGACCGCCCCGCCGATGCTGCCGGGGATCGTGCGCAGAAAGGTCAGGTCCAGCCCCGCATCGGCGGCGCGCCGGGCGACATGGGCATCCAGGGCGGCGGCCCCCGCGGTCACGCGGTCGCCCTCGATCGCGATGGCGTTGAAGCCCCGGCCCAGACGGATCACCACACCCCGGATACCGCCATCCCGCACGATCAGGTTGCTGCCGACCCCGATCGGAAAAATCGGAACCGATGGATCCAGATCGCGCAGGAAATCGGCCAGGTCATCGTCGTCCGCGGGCTGGAACAGCCAGTCGGCGGGGCCGCCCACGCGCAGCCAGGTCAGGCTGTCCAGCGGTCGGTCGGGGGTCAGGGCGCCACGGGTGGGGGGAAGGACGGTCATCATGACGGCCGTGGTAGCCAGCCAGGGTGGCAGGGTCAACCGGGCGGACCTAGGCCAGCAGGCTGGCGATCACGGCGAGGGCCGACAGCCCGCACAGGCCCCAGATGTCCCATGGCCGCGTCAAGGGCCATTCGGGGTCCGATGGGATGCGGCGGCGCGTTGCGTCATGGATCCATCGCAGGGCGGCCCCGAACGCGACCGAACCCGCCGTCAGAATCAGCAGAAAGGCCAGCAGCGTTCCGGCCAACCCGGAATAATCGGTCTTTCGCAGGCCGATCAGCCAGCAGGCCAGCGCCCCGCCCAATAGCGCGGCGAATGCCGCCAGCAGCGGGCGCAGGGACCGGGCGGCCAGGCGCGTGGCGCCCGTCCAGACGCCCCACAGGACCACAAGCCCGATGACGGCCTGGAAGAGAATCAAGAATTCAGCCCGGCCCGCCTGCGCAGCGGCAGCCGGACCAGGACCAGCACGCCCAGCGTCAGGAAACCGACCCCGGCCAAGGGACCGCATGTGTAGGTCAGCCAGCCCAGGATCGGCACGCCCGTTGCGATCAAGCCCCACAGGGCGCGTTGCCGCTGGCGCCTGCGCAGGCTGCGGGCCAGGCGCGCCATCAGCAGCCACCCCGCCATGATCGCCAGCGCCAGGATCGCCGACTGCATCATGCAGCCCGCCCTTGCAACCGCGCGGGCAGGCCGTTGGCCCAGGTCGAGATCGTGCCCGCGCCCAGGCAGACCACCATGTCGCCGGGCCGGGCCTGTTCGCGGACCAGCCGTTCCAGGTCGTTTTCGTCCAGGATCGCGCGGGCGTGGCGGTGGCCGTGGGCGATCAGGCCCGCCACCAGGTCGTCGCGGGTGGCGCCGGGGATCGGATCCTCGCCCGCGGCATAGACCTCGGCAATGGCGACCACATCGGCCTCGTTGAAGCAGGTGCAGAAATCGTCGAACAGGTTGGACAGGCGGGAATAGCGGTGCGGCTGGTGGACGGCGATCACGCGGCCCTTGGTCGCCTGGCGCGCGGCTTTCAGCACGGCGGCGATTTCCACCGGATGATGGCCGTAATCGTCGATGATGGTGACGCCGCCCACTTCGCCCACGCGGGTAAAGCGTCGGCCGACGCCGCCGAATTTGGCCAGCGCCTCGCGGATCTCGGCCTTCTTGATCCCCAGATGGCGGGCGACGGCGACGGCGGCCAGCGCGTTCGACACGTTGTGATCGCCCGGCATCGGCAGGCTGCACCCCTCGATCATCTCGAGGTCGCCCATTTCCGTCGGGCCTTCGCCTTGCAACGCGATGTCGAAATGGGCGATGCCGTTTTCGTAACGCAGGTTCATCGCGCGCACGTCGGCCTGAGCGTTGAAACCGAAGGTCACGACGCGGCGGTCGGTCAGCTTGCCCACCAGGGCCTGAACTTCGGGGTGGTCGGTGCAGCAGACGGCAAGGCCGTAGAACGGGATGCCGGACGCGAAGTTGTAGAACCCCTGCCGAAGCGCGTCGAAGCTGCCCCAATGCTCCATATGCTCGGGGTCGATGTTGGTGACGATGGCGATGTCGGCGGGCAGGCGGTTGAAGCTGCCGTCGCTCTCGTCGGCCTCGACCACGACCCATTCGCCCGCCCCGGCGCGGGCGTTCGATCCATAGGCATGAATCACGCCGCCGTTGATGACCGTCGGATCCAGCCCGCCCGCGTCCAGCAGGGTCGCCACCATGGTGGTGGTGGTGGTCTTGCCATGGGTGCCCGCGATGGCGATGTTGGATTTCATCCGCATCAGTTCGGCCAGCATCTCGGCCCGGCGGACCACGGGCAGGCCGCGCCGCCGCGCCTCCTCCAGTTCCGGGTTGCCCTTCTTGATCGCGGTGGAAACAACCACGACGCCCGCCTGGCCGATATTGTCGGCCCGCTGTCCTTCGAAGACGCGGGCGCCCAGGGTTTCCAGCCGGTCGGTGATCCTGGATTTCTTTGCGTCGCTGCCCTGCACGTCATAGCCCAGGGTCAGCAGCACCTCGGCGATGCCCGACATGCCGATGCCGCCGATGCCGATGAAGTGAATCGGCCCCAGCTCGTGCGGCAGTTTGGTGGCGGCATTCATCGGGCAATCTCCGTGACAAGGTCGTACAGGCGGCGCGCCGCATCCGGGCGGGCAAGGAAAAGCGCGGCGCCGGCCATCTGGCTGGCACGCGCGGGGTCGTTCAGGATCGCGCGGATGTCGCGCGTCAGGCCAGGCGCGTCAAGCACCGATTCGGGATGGATCAGCGCGGCCCCGGCCTCGGCCAGGGATTGCGCGTTGGCGGTCTGGTGATCGCCTGCAGCCGCGGCATAGGGAATCAGGATGGCCGGTCGCCCGATCACCGTGATGTCGGCCAGGGACGAGGCGCCGGACCGGCTGACGACCAGTTGCGCCTGGGCCAGGCGTTCGGGAACATCGGTAAAAAAGGTCCGCACCTCGGCCGCGACGCCCGCATCGGCATAGGCCGCGGTCACGCGGTCGGCATCCTCGGTCCGGGCCTGGTGACTGACGCGCAGCCGGGCGCGCATCTCGTCGGGCAAGGCGGCGATGGCGGCGGGAACCACATCGGACAGGATGCGCGCGCCCTGGCTGCCGCCGATCACCAGCAGGTGCAGCGGACCGTCGCCCGGCGGGGCATAGGGGGCGGCGGCATGGTCCAGGACGGACTGGCGCACCGGATTGCCGGTATGGACGCCGTTGACGGCAGCAGGCAGATCCGTGGGCCAGGTGCCGCAGGCCACCCGATCCACGCGGGACGCAAAGACGCGGTTCACGCGGCCCATGACGCCGTTCTGTTCATGGATCATGCGCGGCACGCCCAGCGACAGCGCCGCCGACATGGCCGGGATGGTCGGATAGCCGCCGAACCCGATCACCACGGCGGGCCGGTGGCGCCGGAATGCCGCCCGCGCGGTCAACACGCCCAAGCCGATCTTCAGGGGCGCGGTCAGCTTGCCGGCCAGCCCGCCCCGCGCCGTGGTCGCCGACCGCACGACGCTGCGTTCCACCGTGTCGGGAAAGCCGTCCGCATAGCGCGCGCCCCGGTCGTCGGTGGACAGATTGACGCGCCAGCCCTCGGACAGCAGCAGTTCCGCCAAGGCCTGCGCGGGAAACATGTGCCCGCCGGTCCCCCCGGCGGCAATCAGGGCCAACGGGGCGGCCATCAGCGGCCCCGCCGCAGGATTTCGGCCAGCTCGCCCTGGGGCCGGGTGCGGGTCAGGGCCAGAAGCATCCCGGCGGCGATGCCCGACGCGATGACCGACGACCCGCCATAGCTGACAAACGGCAGCGTCATTCCCTTGGCGGGCAGCAGCCGCACCGCCACGCCCATGTTGATAAGCGCCTGCACGCCAAAGGCGCAGGCCAGCCCCGCGCCGGCGATGCGCGTGAACGGATCGCGTTCGCGCAAAAGCCGCAGCAGCGACCGCACGACGATGGTGCAATACAGCGCGATCACCAGCAGCACCATGACGGTGCCGTATTCCTCGGCGGCCACGGCGATGATGAAATCGGTATGGGCATCGGGCAGCGACCATTTCACCGACCCCTCGCCCACGCCGACGCCAAAGAAGCCGCCGTCCTGAATGGCCTTGGTGGCATAGCCGATCTGGGTGCGCGGATCGATTTCAGGGTTCAGGAAGCCGTTGATCCGCCGGGCAAAATGTTCGGACGCGCCATAGGCGAAGACGCCGCCCATGACCGCCAGCCCCGCCACGCCCATCAGCAGCAGCATGGGCGCGCCGGCGACGAAATACATCACCAGCCAGGAAAACAGCACCAGCGATGCCTGTCCGAAGTCCGGCTGCAAGGCCAGCAGGACCACCACCGCCATCGCGGTCACAAAAGAATACAACCGGCCGGGCGGGCCGCCCGCCATTTGCGCGGCGGCCAGGAACCAGGCGCAGATGGCGACAAAGCCGGGCTTGAGGAATTCGGACGGCTGCATGGAAATGCCCGCCACCGACAGCCAGCGGGTCGCGCCCTTGCCATAATCCTCTCCGATGAAGGGCAGCAGCAGGATCAGCACGAAGGCCGCGGCAAAGCCCAGCACGCCGATGCGCCGGATCTGGCGCAGCGGCAGCATGGAGATGACCAGCATCGTCACCAGTGCCATGACGCCAAAGAACGCCTGCCTCTGGACATAATAGAATCGCGGCAGGTGGTTCTTTTCCGCCAGCGGAACCGAAGCCGCAAGGCCCAGCAGGATGCCGATGGAAAACAGCCCCAGCACGCAGCCCAGGGACCATTTGTCCAAGGTCCGCCACCAGCGTGGAAGAATCGGGTCGCCCGCCCGTACGGGTGCCGTGCCAAAGACCATCTCGGTCATGGGAATACCGCCGTCACTGCCTCTGATCCTGCCCGGTTTTTCCGGGTCTGCCGAACAGCATAGCGCGAAATTCGGGGCCGCGCTACTGGGGATTGTCGGGGCGGGCGCCATGGCTGCGATCATAGCCGCTGACCTCGGGCGCGAGCCATCCCCGCGGCGGCGCGGCGGGACGAAACACCTCGACCAGCAGGGGATGGCATGATGCCCTGTCGGACGAATGCTCTGCCGAACAATCCCCGCCGGGACAGGCCGACAGGGCGCCCAGCAGGTCGATTTCGGCCAGAAACTCCAGATAATCGCCGGGGCGTACGGGACTGGCCTTCATCAGGTATTGGCCGGTTCGGCGCGAAAATCCGGTGCACATGAAGACATTGAGGACATCGTGGACATGCGTTTCGGCCTGTTCGAGCGTCAGCCCGCGATGCGCGGCCAGGGCGCGCGTCAGGTTCGAATGGCAGCAGTGGTGATATTGTCCGCCCGTCAGCAGGTTGTGCGTATAGGGATCGCAGCGGGTGCCGATCACGTCGTGGACCGACAGCCCGTCCGCGTCGAAGCCGTACCAGTCCAGCGTGTCGGCCGTGATCGTGGCCATCGGCCTCAGCGCCGGAAAGGATGACCACAGCCGGTCGCCGGTGGACACATGGGTGCCATGCAGCGCGCGGGTCTTGCCGGAATAGAACCGTTCGGAAAGATCCGCCGACCACAGGTTGAGATCGCCCACCTGAGGGCCGCCGATGCTGGAGATGCGAAAGAAGTGACCGGCCGGAACCTCGAAGCAGCCGGCATCGCGGGGCGGGACGGTGACGGCGGCGATGCGTTGCCAGCCGTCGCGGGCAGCGCCAAGGGCGGCCAGGTCCACGGCCGGCAAGCAATCGGCCGGATAGCAGGTTACGGGGGACATGGCGCGCCGCGCGGCCGCGTCGTCGGGTTCCGGGAACGTGGGGTGCTGCGGTTTCATGGGACGCCTTTGCTGGGATCACCCCAGCATCGCCAGTCCCGGAAAGGTTTCAAGAAGCCAGTACGAAAAGGCCGAAAACGCCCCGGTAATCAGCATGACGCCCACGATCAGCAGCAGCACCCCCATCGCGCGTTCGATCACATGCAGCCAAGGCCTGATGCGGTTCATCAACCCGATTGCCTGGTTGATGAAGATCGCGGCCAGCAGGAAGGGGATGCCCAGGCCCAGGGCATAGATCGCCAGCAGGGCCGTACCGCGCGACAGCTCGGCCCCCGTGGCGGCCAGCGACAGGATCATGCCCAGTTGCGGGCCGATGCAGGGCGTCCAGCCAAAGGCGAAGGCCAGACCCAGCAGATAGGCGCCGAACGCCCCGCCGCCCTCGGCGCCCGCCTCGATCCGCGCCTCTTGATCCAGGAACGGGATGCGGATCACGCGCAGGAAATGCAGGCCCATCACGATGACCACGCCGCCGGCGAACTTGGCCAGAACGTCCTGATATTGCAGGAAGGCCCGGCCGAACGCGGACGCGGCAAAGCCCATGATGAGAAACACCGTGGACAGGCCCATGACAAAGAACAGCGCCGGCAGCACGGCGCTGCGTTCCTGCGCGCGCAGCCCGTTCACGCCGACACCGGTCATATAGGCCAGATAGGGCGGCACGATCGGCAGCACGCAGGGCGACAGAAAGGACAGGATGCCCGCCAGCAGCGCCACAAGGGCGGCGGGCAGGAACGCGGCGGTGGCAAGTTCGATTCCCAGCATGGCGCGCACCTTAGCGCATGGGCCGGGGCAGACCATGGGTCATCGGGTCACGGTTTTGAGAAAAGGGCGCGGTCTGCACCGCGCCCCTGTTCACGATCAGCGGTGTCCCGACCACCAGCCCCGGCGCTTGGGGCGGCCGTCATCCGCCTCGGCCATTTCCGGCTCGCGTCCGGCGGCGCCCGCGTCAGGCCCGGCTTCGGGGGCAGGCAGGGCTTCGGCCGGATCGACCGCATCCGCGCGGGCCGGCTCGGCCCTATCGGTCCCGGTCGCGCCGATTTCGGCCGCGGCGGCCCCGGTTTGCGGTTCGGCCATCAGGACGGCGCCGGCCTCGGGTTCCGGGTCGGCGGCCTGCGGTTCGACGGCGATCTCGGACAACGCGACGATGTCGCCGTCCTCCTCGATCCTGTCGTCGGCAAGGCTTTCGGGCGCTGCGCCGCGTTCGGGACGGGCGTTCAGGCCGGGCAGCGACGGAGCGGGCTCGTCGGCATTGTCGCGCAGATCGACGACCTCTGGCAGGCCCTCGTGCTGGGGCTGATCGCCGCCCCGGCGGCGATTGCGCGACCGCGACCGGCGGCGGCGGCTGTTCTGTTCGCCGTCCGCAGCCTCGGGTTCGTCGGCGATGTCGCCCGCTTGCGCCGTTTCGGCGCCATCTTCGGAATCCTCGTCGGTTTCGGCCGTCTCGCCTTCGGGGCGGTCGTCGGATTTCCGGCGGCGGCGCCGACGGCGGCGGCGGCCGCGCCCCTCGCCATCCTCATCCGCGGCCAAGACGGTCGTATCCTCGCTATCGGTCTCGCCATCCCCGGCCTCGGCGTCATCGGCCTCGGCGTCATCGGCCAGATCCTCGTCCTCGTCGTCGATCTGGGCCATCAGATCGGCATCGACGGACAGGACCGAAGCCGCCGCATCGGGCACGCTGCGGGTCGCGGTCTTGAACTTCTCGATGGCGAAATCGGGCGAGATCAGCGACGGATCGGCTTCGAGCCGGACCGACAGGCCATAGCGCGCCTCGATCCCGGCGATATGCTCGCGCTTCTGGTTGATGAGAAAGTTGGCGACCGCGACCGGCGCCTTGACCAACACCTCGCGGGACCGCTTGCGGGTGCCTTCTTCCTCGATGGCGCGCAGGATCGTCAATGCCAGGCTGTCTTCGGACCGGATCAGGCCGGTTCCATGGCAATGGGCGCAGGGCTGGGTGGTCGATTCCAGCATCCCCGGACGCAGCCGCTGGCGCGACATCTCCATCAGGCCGAAACCGGATATGCGGCCCATCTGGATCCGCGCGCGGTCCGATTTCAGCTTGTCCTTCATCCGCTTCTCGACGGCGGCGTTGTTGCGCCGCTCCTCCATGTCGATGAAGTCGATGACGATCAGCCCGGCCAGGTCGCGCAGGCGCAACTGGCGCGCCACCTCGTCGGCGGCCTCCAGGTTGGTTTTCAGCGCGGTATCCTCGATCGAGCCTTCCTTGGTCGCCCGGCCCGAGTTCACGTCGATGGCCACCAGCGCCTCGGTCACGCCGATGACGATATAGCCGCCCGATTTCAGCTGCACGACCGGGTTGAACATGCCCGCCAGATAGCTTTCCACCTGATAACGGGCGAACAGCGGCATCTGGTCGGTGTATTGCTGCACGGCCCGGCTGTGGGTCGGCATAATCATCTTCATGAAGTCCTTGGCGGTGCGAAAGCCGCGCTCGCCCTCGACCAGAACCTCGTCGATCTCGGAATTGTACAGGTCGCGGATGGTCCGCTTGATAAGATCCCCCTCCTCATAGATCGGAGCGGGGGCGATGGACTTGAACGTCAGGTCGCGGATCTGTTCCCACAGGCGCAGCAGGTATTCATAATCGCGCCGAATCTCCGTGCGGGTCCGCTGGCTGCCCGCCGTGCGGATAATAAGCCCCGCGCCGCGCGGAACGTCCAGTTCGGACGCGATGTCCTTGAGCTTCTTGCGGTCCACCGCGTTGGTGATCTTGCGGCTGATCCCGCCGCCGCGCGCGGTGTTGGGCATCAGCACGCAATACCGGCCCGGCAGCGACAGATAGGTGGTCAGCGCGGCGCCCTTGTTGCCGCGTTCTTCCTTGACGACCTGGACCAGCATGATCTGCCGGACCTTCACGACCTCCTGGATCTTGTAGCGGCGGGCGCGCGGCTTTTTCGGGGCGTGGATCTCCTCGGCCACGTCCTCGTCGGCGACCGATTCGATGTCCTCATCCTTGTCGGAAGCGGCCGTTGCCGTGTCGTCGCCATCGCCATGATCGGCGTCCGGCGATTCCCCGGTCGTCTCGTCAGACCGTTCGCCATCGGCGGCCTCAGCCTCGGCCTGCTCGATCTCGTCGCCGGATTCCGTCTTCGCGGACCGCGCCTGACGGCGCTTGGCGCGGGCGGCATCCTCGGCCTCCTGCGCCTCGGCATAGGCGCGTTCTTCGGCGATCAGGGCGTCGCGGTCGGCGGCGGGAATCTGGTAATAATCCGGGTGGATTTCCGCGAATGCCAGGAAACCGTGGCGGTTTCCGCCGTAATCCACGAAAGCGGCCTGCAACGAGGGTTCGACCCGCGTGATCTTGGCCAGATAGATGTTGCCCGAGATCTGGCGCTTGTTTACGGTCTCGAAATCAAATTCTTCGACCTTGGTTCCGTCCACCACGACCACCCGAGTTTCCTCGGCATGGGTGGCGTCGATCAGCATTTTCTTTGCCATTGTTGTGTCTTTCGCGCAGGCGCGCCCCAGGTGGTGCCAGTGGCACCCCGGAATGCAGGCCGCGATATGATGGGAACGCGGGCGCGGCACCGGCAACGGCAACCGGACGGGAACGGCCAGCAGCCCCCCCGTTCCGATCCTGTCCGTCCCATGCGCGCGTCATCGCGTCTGTTCCTTGTGATCGACGCGCAGGCCAGGCCTGACGCGCCGCTGTCGGTTCTTTCGCCCGATCGCGCGACAATGCGCAGTCCGGGCGGGTTTTTCCGCGTGACACATGCCGCCAAGGGTTGAATCCGGGGCAGAGGTGCCGCGCTGCGAAACTGGAAGCGCCCACAACCCGCGATTGAAGGTCGATGACGCATAGCCGCAACATAGAGGCGAAGGGGTAGAAAATTCAATGGCGAAAACGGTCCGAGGCGGAATACGCCGGTTCCCGCCCGCACAAAGGGCATGCGCAACACGCGTCACGCAGCCTTAACGGTTCTTTCACGTCGATGTTGCACCTTGTGCCTTATGCCCGGTCGGGCAGGGAAAGGGGATGCATCATGCCGGTGGTCAGGATCGATGGCGAAGGCGCGCTTTCCGGGGAACTGGCGGGGATCGTCCGCGCCCTTCCCGCCCATGCGCCCGTCATTGTGATGATCCACGGCTATCGCTATTCGCCCGCCGCGCCCCATTGCGACCCGCACCGCCACATCCTGTCCCTGGACCCCGACCGGTCGCAGCGCCGCGCCCTGTCCTGGCCGCGCGCCCTCGGCTTCGGAACGGGCCGGGACGACGAAGGGCTTGCCGTCGCCTTCGGATGGGAAGCGCGGGGCACGCTGGGCGGCGCCTATGCGCGGGCCGGCGATGTCGGCCGCGGGGCGGCGCGGCTGATCGGCCAACTGGCCGACAAGGCCGGGCGGCCCGTGGCGCTGATTGGTCATTCGCTGGGGGCCCGCGTGGCCTTGCAGGCCTTGCATCATGCCGATCCGGGCAGCATCGGGCGCATCGTCCTGCTGGCGGGCGCCGAGTTCCGCGATACCGCCGCCCTGGCGCTGGACAGTCTCGCGGGCCGCCGGGCCGAGGTTCTGAATGTCACGTCTCGCGAAAACGACCTGTTCGATCTTGCGATGGAGCTGTGGCTGGATCTGGGGCGCAGGCAGGCGCTCGGCTTCGGGCTGGCCCGTCCGGCGGGAAACTGGCTGGATGTGCAGATCGACGACGGCGCCACCTTGGCGACGCTGGAAGGCCTGGGCTTCGCGGTCGAACGGCGTCCGTTGCGCCTGTCGCACTGGACGCCTTATCTGCGCGGCGGCCTGTTCGACTTCTATCGCACCGCCCTGACGCAGCCCTGGGCCTTGTCCCTGCCGATGCTGCGCGCCCGCCTGCCAGGCCGGATCCAGCCGCGATGGTCCCGCCTGCTGGCGCCGCCCGCGCAATTCGGAGGCCTTCGGGCCTGAGGCTATTTGGTCGCGTCGTCGGTCGGCACCTGGATCGAATGGGCGCGGAACAGCCCGGCGTTGGCCATCAGAAAGACGAAAATCACCACCGGCATTCCGAACGTCTTGAAATATACCCAGGTCGTTTCCGACATCGCCCGCCAGACGATCTCGTTCGCGGCGGCAAGTGCCAGAAACAGCAGCGCCATGCGCGCCGTCAGCTTGCGCCAGCCCTGCGCGTCCATCGGCAACGCCTCGGACAGGATGGCGCCCAGCCAGTTCCGGCGGGTCATCAGGCTGAACCCCAGCAGGCTTGCGAACAGCAGATAGATGATCGTCGGCTTGATCTTGAAGAAACGCGGATCGTTCAGCCAGACCGACAGCCCGCCGAACACCACGACCAGCACCAGCGTCGCCAGCTGCATCGGCGCCAGCTTTCCGGTCAGCCGCCAGCGGATCAGCGTGGCCAGCGCAAGCGCCGGGATAAAGACCAGCGTCGCAAAGACCAGGGGCGTATAGTTCTGCCCCCACAGGCTGACGTCGCCGCCGCGATTCAGCATGAACACCGCAAAGAACAGCAGCAGCGGCCCCCATTCCAATGATTGCAGCACCCAGGGTTTCGGTTCGTTCATCGCGGCATCGTCCTCGTGTGGTCCGTCATCGCTGTTTCCCGCATTGCGCGCCGCCAAGCAAGGCCGGCCTGCCCGTCAATCCAGACGGATGGCCGCCAGGATCGGTCCGGGCATTCCCTTGCGTTCCTGTTTCTGGACCAGCAGCGCATGGCGGGTGTCGGGCGGAAAGCGGTCGTCGGCGGCGCCGGCGGCGCTGACCTTCATGCGCAGGGGGGCCATGCTGTCCCATTCGGCCAGCCGGTCCAGCGACAGGACGACGTTGGTATAGGTGATGGTCTTGCCGCGATTTTCGCCCGCCGTCACCTCGACCGACCGTTCGGGGGCATAGCGGACCATCAGGATGTCCACCCGCCCGCCCAGGTCCGACAGGGGCATCAGCTCGATCGACTGGCCATCGGCGGCGGTATCGCGCTGGACGCTGACCATGGCCGGGGCGACCCGGCTGGCGTCGATCAGCCCCATCAACTGCGCCGGTCCCAAGGTCACGGCCGTGTCGATGCCGTCCACGATCATCTGCGGCGTATAGACCGACCGTTCCCCCGCCGCCTGGGCATAGCGTTCCTGGCGCCGGGTGAATTCGGGCCGGGCAAAGCTGTCGGTCCAGCCCAGATAATCCCAGTAATCCACATGAAAGGACAGCGGCAGGACATCGGGCTGGTCGGACAGCCCCGACAGCATCGCATCCGCCGCCGGACAGGACGAGCACCCTTGCGAGGTGAACAGTTCGACCACCACCGGCACCGCATCGTCAAAGGCGAACGGTTCCATCGGCGGCGATCCGTCGGTGGCGGCAAAGCTGTTGAAGCCGCCGGTTTCGGACGGGGCATAGGCCGATGACGGCGCGGACCGGCTGGGGTCGCTGGGCGCGGCGATGACCGGCGCGGCCTCGCCGCCTGGCCGCGATCCCTCGGCGCCACGAGGTCCGCCGTTCAGGGCGGCGCCTATCCCGCCACCCTCCGGTCCCTGGGCCGCGGCCATGCCCCCGAACGTCAGGGCCAGCCCGCACAGCGCGGCGGCAAGAGGGTTTCTGCACAAGGCTGCCGATAGGGCCAGCATCCGGGGTCCGGTTCTTGGAACGATTGCCGTCCTGCATAGACCCCGGCCCCGGCCAGAGACAAATCAAGGCTTTGTTAGTCCGCCACGGCCCCGCCTGGCCGTGCCTCTTGAGCAACGCCCGGCAACGTGGTATGCAATTGCATACAATTTGCCGTGCGATGCCCTTGCGCTGCCCCGCAGCATCGGGCAAAGCAGAAGCCACGCAAGCCCGACCCATCCACGTCGCAGACAGGGAGGCCTCGATGCCCATCCAGATCGGAACCGATACCGCCAGCACCCGCCGCAGCCTGACGGCGGGCGGGCGCGAATACGCCTATTACTCCATCGACGCCGCGACCGAGGCCGGGCTTGGCGACTTTTCCCGGCTGCCTGCCGCGCTGAAGGTGGTGCTGGAAAACCTGCTGCGCTTCGAGGATGGCGGATTCTCGGTGTCGGTGGACGACATCAAGGCGTTCGGCGAATGGGCGGCCCTGGGCGGCAAGAACCCGCGCGAGATCAACTATCGTCCCGCCCGCGTGCTGATGCAGGATTTCACCGGCGTTCCGGCGGTCGTGGACCTGGCGGCGATGCGCGACGGCATCCTGGGCCTGGGCGGCGATGCGCAAAAGATCAACCCGCTGAACCCGGTCGATCTGGTCATCGACCATTCGGTGATGATCGACGAATTCGGCAATCCGCGCGCCTTTCAGAAGAACGTCGATCTTGAATACGAACGCAATATCGAGCGTTACCAGTTCCTGAAATGGGGCCAGAACGCATTCCAGAACTTTCGCGTGGTGCCGCCCGGAACCGGCATCTGCCACCAGGTGAACCTGGAATACCTGGCCCAGACCGTCTGGACCGACACCGACCAGAACGGCGATCTGGTCGCCTATCCCGACACGCTGGTGGGCACCGACAGCCACACCACCATGGTCAACGGCCTGGCCGTGCTGGGCTGGGGCGTCGGCGGCATCGAGGCCGAGGCCGCGATGCTGGGCCAGCCCGTATCCATGCTGATCCCCGAGGTGGTGGGCTTCAAGCTGACCGGCCGCATGGTCGAGGGCACCACCGCCACCGATCTGGTGCTGAAGGTCGTGGCCATGCTGCGCAAGCACGGCGTGGTGGGCAAGTTCGTCGAATTCTATGGCGAGGGCCTGGACAACCTGCCGCTGGCCGACCGCGCCACCATCGCCAACATGGCCCCCGAATACGGCGCCACCTGCGGCTTTTTCCCCATCGACGACGAGACCCTGCGTTATCTGCGCAATACCGGACGGGACGAGGATCGGATCAGTCTGGTCGAGGCCTATGCCAAGCAGAACGGCTTCTGGCGCGGGGCGGACTATGCGCCGGTCTATACCTCGACGCTGGACCTGGACATGGGCAGCATCGTGCCCGCGATTTCCGGTCCCAAGCGGCCGCAGGACTATCTGCCGCTGACCGAATCGGCGCGCAGCTTCTACAAGGTCGTGGCCGACTATCGTGGCATCGACCAGTCCAATGGCGCCCAGGACATGGTCGAGGAAGGCGGCGGCGTGATCGCGGCCCCGGCCGATGTGCGCCGCACCGCTGCGGTGGAAGGCACCGATTACACGATCCGCGACGGGTCGGTGGTGATCGCGGCGATCACCTCCTGCACCAACACCTCGAACCCTTACGTCATGATCGGCGCCGGTCTGGTCGCCCGCAAGGCGCGCCAATTGGGCCTGAACCGCAAGCCCTGGGTGAAAACCTCGCTGGCGCCGGGATCGCAGGTGGTGGGCGAATACCTGGAAGCCGCCGGGCTGCAAGAGGATCTGGACGCCCTGGGCTTCAATCTGGTGGGTTACGGCTGCACCACCTGCATCGGCAATTCGGGCCCGTTGGGCGATCCGGCGATCAGCAAGGCGATCCACGACAACGACCTGGTGGCGACCGCCGTTCTGTCGGGCAACCGCAACTTCGAGGGGCGCATCAGCCCCGATGTGCGCGCGAACTTCCTGGCCTCGCCGCCGCTGGTGGTGGCCTATGCCATCGCGGGCGATCTGAACGTCGATCTGACCCGCGACCCCATCGGCCGGACGCCCGAGGGCCGCGACGTCTATCTGAAGGACATCTGGCCCACCAACCAGGAGATCGCCGATCTGGTCCATGCCACCGTCACGCGGCAGGCGTTCCAGTCGAAATACGCCGACGTGTTCAAGGGCGACGAACGCTGGCAGGCGGTCGAGGTCACGGACAGCGAGACCTATGACTGGCCGCCCACCTCGACCTATATCCAGAACCCGCCCTATTTCCGCGGCATGTCCAAGGAGGCCGGCGTCATCAGCGACATCGACGGCGCCCGGGTGCTGGCGATCCTGGGCGACATGATCACCACCGACCACATCAGCCCGGCCGGTTCCTTCAAGCCGACCACGCCCGCGGGCCAGTATCTGACCGAACGCCAGGTCGCGCCCAAGGATTTCAACAGCTACGGCTCGCGCCGCGGCAACCACGAGATCATGATGCGCGGCACCTTCGCCAACATCCGCATCCGAAACGAGATGCTGGACGGGGTCGAGGGCGGCTATACCAAAGGCCCGGACGGCCGGCAGACGACGATCTTCGACGCCTCGATGGCCTATCAGCAGGCCGGAACACCCCTGGTGATCTTCGGCGGCATCGAATACGGCGCCGGATCGTCGCGCGACTGGGCGGCCAAAGGCACGAACCTGCTGGGCGTCAAGGCAGTCGTCGCGGAATCCTTCGAGCGCATCCACCGGTCGAACCTGGTCGGCATGGGCGTCGTCCCGTTCGAGTTCCTGCCGGGCGAGAACCGCAAGACGCTGGGCCTGAAAGGCGACGAGGTCGTCTCGATCCACGGGCTGGCGGGCGATTTCAAGCCGCTGTCGCTGGTGCCCTGCACCATCCGCTATGCCGACGGCAGGGTGAAGGAGATCCAGATCAAGGCCCGGGTCGATACCGAGGTGGAAATCGAATACCTCAAGAACGGTGGCGTGCTGCATTATGTGCTGCGGAACCTGGCCCGCGCCTGATCCGATCGGATAGGAAATCGACCCCCCCGCTGTCCGCAGCGGGGGTTTTTCATTGACGCGCGCGCCCGTCCCCGCCATAGCGGCTGCGCGCGGAGGGTTGGATGACCGCGGCGGCAAGCCGTCGAGGAAAGTCCGGACTCCATGAGGCAGCGGTGCCGGGTAACGCCCGGCGGGGGCAACCCCAGGGAAAGCGCCACAGAGAACAGACCGCCTGCATCCGTGCAGGCAAGGGTGAAACGGCGGGGTAAGAGCCCACCGGGGGCCTGGCAACAGGCCCCGCATGGCAAGCCCCACCGGGAGCAATGCCGAATAGGGACCGCGCGCGGGGGCAACCCCGCAGGGCCGCCTTGCCCCAGCAGGTCCGGGTAGGCAGCTTGATCCGGCGGGCAACCGCCGGGCCAGAGGAATGGTCATCCAGCCGCATCACGCGGTGGACAGAATCCGGCTTACAGGCCCTCCGCGCAATCGGTCGTTTTCCCGGCGATTCGGGTTGACTTCGCCGCATGCCTCGGTAAAAGCCGGGCTTCACACGAATTCCACGGGGTCTGCGCCGCGCGATTGCCCCGAAGCAGGAGCAATGACATGGCCAAGCCGACCACCATCAAGATCCGGCTGAACTCGACCGCCGGCACGGGCCACTTCTACGTGACCAAGAAGAATGCCCGCACCATGACCGAAAAGATGACCGTCCGCAAATTCGACCCGGTCGTGCGCCAGCATGTCGAATACAAGGAAGGCAAGATCAAGTAAGGATCGTGCCGACAAGGCCGGGCGTTCGGGTCCGGCCGGGTTGAAGGGGCGCCGATGGGCGCCCTTTTTGGTTTCCGGAAGATCGAGGGGGCGGCACGGCCGTTCTTGCGCGACGACGGTTCCCGGCGTTCGGAAACCGCCCCAAATCCGGCTGCCTCGGGATCGAACCAAAGGCCGCGGTCCTGGAAGCGGGCCAGGAAGGGACCGCTAGGGTTTCGACCTTACACCAGCACGAACTCTACCCCCGGCAGCACCGCGATTTCGGAAACGTCGGCGTGGTACTGGTCGGTCATCCGGTCCACCATTTCCTGTGTCCAGCCGGGCAGGTCCACGGACTGGTCCAAGGCGTCGGGCACGGCATGATCGCGGATCGCGTGGGACGACAGCGCGCGGCGCTGCGCGACGGTAAGGCGGTCCTGCATCGACAGGGATTCCTTCAACTGCGCCATGCCGGTGTCGGTCAGGATCTCCTCCAGATACATCATCCCGCCGTGCAGGGGCGCATCAGGGGGAATATTGCCGGCCAGGCGCACGATCTCGGGCCAGATCAGGGGCACGT
Organism: Paracoccus sediminis; assembly: GCF_900188295.1. GTDB lineage: Bacteria > Pseudomonadota > Alphaproteobacteria > Rhodobacterales > Rhodobacteraceae > Paracoccus > Paracoccus sediminis. The sequence continues at coordinate 19,746 of NZ_FZNM01000014.1, read as the reverse complement.
CCTCGTGACACCAGATCACCACGCGGCGTCCGGGAACCGCGCGCAGCAACGCCTGGATCGGGTCGCGCCAGCGCAGATCCAGCGGATGACGCCCCTGCATCAGGACGTGATAGCCCCCGCCGGTAAAGATCGGCAGCACCTCGGCGATCAGGCTGGCGGGGTTGCGGATCGCCAGAAAGAATTCGGCCGTATGATCGGGGAACAGATTGGCCAGCGCCGCCGCCCGCGCGCCCATCTGGGGATACAGCCCCGCCTGCCCCACCGCCCGGCCCGGCGCGCCCATGAAGGTCGGCGTGGAAAACACCGCGCGGTTCGGGGCATCGCCATGCAGCACCGCGTCCAGCATGATCTGCTGCATTTCGGGCGTGGCCTGGCCGCCCTTGAGCGCCATCAGCGCCTCTTCGAACAAGCCGCGATGGCGGTTCGGGGTGATGATGTCGGTGCCCTGCCGCATCAGCACGTCGCGATTGTTCAGCAACGTCTTCAGCAACCGGTCGCCGTCCGTGCCGTGGACCCCCAGGTGAAACACCATCTGCATCGCGAACCCGTACCCCTTGAAACCATGCCATCCGCACAACCTAGCCGGGCAATCGGGCCAGTCAAACCGCTTTCGCCCGATGCCACGGCTTGCAGAAATCGCGTCGGGCCGCTATCTGGTCCAGACAAGGTGCGGCGCGCCGGTTTAGCTCAGCGGTAGAGCAGCGGTTTTGTAAACCGAAGGTCGGGGGTTCAATCCCCTCAACCGGCACCATTCCCCCTCCGCCCTGTTGGACATCCGCCCGGCCCCGGCCTATAAGGCGCGCAAATCCAGACGCTTCATAGGTGCATCAGCATGATTAAGGTCTTTGGCCACACCGCCCCCGACACGGATTCCACCGGATCGCCCATCATCTGGGCCTGGTATCTGTCCGAGGTGCGCAAGACCCCCGCCCAGGCCGTTCTGCTGGGCGAACCGAACAACGAAGCCCTGTGGATGCTGAAACGCTGGAACCTGGACAAGCCGCAGATCATCGCGGACGTGGCGCCGGGCGATCAATGCGTGATCGTGGACACCAACAACCCCGCCGAACTGCCCGCCAGCCTGGACCGGGCCGAGGTGATCGAGATCATCGACCATCACCGGCTGGCGGGCGGCATCACGACGCTGGTGCCCATCAACATCACCGTGCGCCCGCTGGCCTGCACCGCCACCATCATGCACGACCTGATCGCCGACGACATGGACCGCGCCCCCGAAGGGATCCGGGGCGCGATGCTGACCTGCATCCTTTCGGACACGCTGGAATTCCGCAGCCCGACCACCACCGCCCATGACCGCGCCGTGGCCGAACGCCTGGCCGCCGGGCTGGGCATCGACATCACCGACTATGCAACGGAAATGTTCGCGGCCAAGTCCGATGTCAGCGCCTTCACCGACGAGGCGCTGTTGCGGCTGGACAGCAAGGAATACGAGCTGAACGGCAAGCAGTTGCGCATCACGGTGCTGGAAACGACCTCTCCGCAACTGATCCTGGCGCGCAAGGCCGCGCTGCTGGATGCGATGCCCCGCGTCGCGGCCGAAGACGGCGCGGACGCGGTGCTGTGCTTTGTGGTGGACATCCTGCGCAAGGAAGCCACCCTTCTGATCCCCAACGATGACGTGCGCCGCATCGCCGAACGCAGCTTCGGCGTGACGGCGACCGGCGACAGCGTGGTCCTGCCCGGCGTGATGAGCCGCAAGAAGCAGATCATCCCGGTGCTTGCCGTCTGATGAGCCGAATCATCCAGTCGCTGTCGCAGATCGGCGCCGATTACGACGTGCTGTTCTGCGACCTGTGGGGCTGCCTGCACAACGGCAAGCGGCCCTATCCCGCCGCCGTCGCGGCCTTGCAGGCGTTCCGCGCGCAGGGCGGGCGGGTCGTCCTGATGACCAATGCGCCCCGGCCGAACCCCTATGTCATCGCCCAGCTTGACCGCATGGGCGTGCCGCGCGACGCCTGGGACGCCGTGGTCAGTTCGGGCGACGCCGCGCAAGAGGCGATGTTTTCCGGGGCCGTCGGGCGCAAGGTCTGGCATATCGGCACCGACAAGGACGACGGCTTTTTCGACGACATCCCCGCCGAATTCCGGGACGCCCCCGCGATCCGGCGCGTCCCCCTGGATCAGGCCGAGGGGATCGTCGCCACCGGTCCCTTTGACGAACTCACCGAAGCGCCCGCCGATTATCACGATCGGCTGATGGTGGCGCGGGACCGGGGCCTGCCCCTGCTATGCGCCAACCCCGACGTGATCGTGGACATGGGCGAGACGCGCATCTATTGCGCAGGCGCCCTGGCCGAATACTACGAAGGGCTGGGCGGCAGGTCGCTGTATTTCGGCAAGCCGCATCCGCCGATCTATGACCGCGCGCGGCGCCTGCTGGACCTGGGACCGGACGCGCGGATTCTGGCGGTCGGCGACGGCATCTTCACCGACGTGAAGGGCGGGCTGGACCAAGGCATCGACGCGCTGTTCGTGACCGGCGGCCTTGCGGCCGACTCGCTGGGGCCGGATGTCGAAAACCCGGACAATGCCCTGCTGCTGGACTGGTTGGGCGGGCACGCGCTGGCGCCGCAGTTCAGCATCGGCCGGCTGCGCTGACCACCCCTGATCGCAACGGCCCGCGTCCGTCAAACGGCGCGGGCCTTGCCATGTCTGCCGATCCTATCTGCAACAATCTTCTATCTTGATGCGCAGTTTGCGCATTATTATTGCGGATACGCGCTTTCGCTGCTATGCAGCATAAGGCATCCTTGCCGGTCTGGCCCCTGGAATGGAACGCATGTTGGACAACCTGCCCCGCGGAACCATCGTCATCGAGGATCTGGAGGTCGGGATGACCCGGCATCTGCAAAAGATCGTCACCGACCGCGATATCGAACTGTTCGCCCAGGTGTCGACCGACCGCAATCCGGTGCATCTGGACGACGATTACGCCCGCGATACGATCTTCGAAGGCCGCATCGCGCATGGGATGCTGTCGGCGGGGCTGATTTCGGCGGTGATCGGGGAACAGCTTCCCGGCCACGGCACCGTCTATCTGGGCCAGACGCTGAAATTCGTGGCCCCGGTGCGCCCCGGCGACCTGGTTCGGGCCGAGGTGACGGTGGATGCCATCGACCACGCGAAACGGCGGGTCACGCTTGCAACCTGCTGCCTCGTGGGTGATACGGTCGTCCTGAAAGGCGAGGCGGTCGTTCTGGCGCCAAGCCGCAAGTTCGACTGACGGGGCGCGCCGCTGGCCCCAGTGGGGGCACCCTTTGCAGATCCACCGCGACTGGACAGGTCTTCCGGCAAGCGCCCGCGGCGCAACTGTTGCCATGGGCAATTTCGACGGCGTCCACCTGGGCCACCGCACGGTGATCGAGGCGGCGCGCCAGGCGGGCGGCGCGCCGCTGGGCATCGTTACCTTTGAACCCCATCCCCGCCAGTTCTTTGCCCCCGACGCCCCGCCGTTCCGCCTGATGAATTCGGAATCCCGCGCCAATCGCCTGGCCCGCCTGGGGGTTGACCACCTGTATGAACTGCCCTTCGGTCCCGTCCTGGCGGGCCTGTCGCCCGAGGCCTTTGCCCGCGACGTGCTGATGGCCGGGCTTGGCGTCGCCCATGTGACGGTCGGCGCCGATTTCGTCTTTGGCAAGGACCGGGCGGGCCATGTCGCCACCTTGCAGGATCTGGGCCGGGGGTTCGGTTTCGGCGTGACGGCGGTGCCGCTGCTGGGGGATGGCGGGCAGGATTACAGTTCGACCGCGATCCGCCGGTCCTTGACCGAGGGCCGCCCCCGCGACGCCGGACGCATCCTGGGCCACCTGCATCGGATCGAGGGCGAGGTGGTCCACGGCGACAAGCGCGGCCGCGAATTCGGCTGGCCCACCGCCAACATGCGCATGGACGACCTGCACCTGCCCCGCCTTGGCGTCTATGCCGTCGTGGTCGAGGTGCTGACCGGCCCGGATCGTCTGTCCTGCAACGGCGTGGCCAGCCTGGGCGTGCGCCCGATGTTCGGCCGCAACGCCCCCAACCTCGAGGTGCATCTGTTCGACTTCGACGGCGACCTGTACGGCCAGCACCTGTCCGTGGGCCTGGTCGAATTCCTGCGCGACGAGGCCAGGTTCGACAGCGTTCAGACCCTGATCGACCAGATCGCCGCCGATGCCCAACAGGCCCGCGCGGTGCTGGCGGGGGCCTGATGCGCGACCGTTTCTGGGAACTGCCCCTGCCCCAGTTGCAGCCCGACGAATGGGAGGCGCTGTGCGACGGCTGCGGCAAGTGCTGCCTGAACAAGATCGAATACGAGGATACCGGCGATCTGGCCTTTACCCGCGTCGCCTGCAAGCTGCTGGATGGCGACAAATGCCGGTGCAGCAGCTATGCCAACCGCCACGACTATGTTCCCGACTGCGTGGTCCTGACCCCCAGGAAGCTGGCCGAGATCGCCTGGTGGCTGCCCGCCACCTGCGCCTATCGCCTGCGGCACGAAGGGCGGCCCCTGCATGATTGGCACCACCTGATTTCGGGCGACCGCGACACCGTCCACCGCGCCGGGGCCAGCGTCCAGGGCTGGACCGTCAACGAGCTGTCGGTCAACGAGGACGACTGGGAGGATTACATCATCGAAGACCTGTCCTGAACCGCGTCGGCGCCGGAACGTCCGCGGATACCGCTATCGGCGCCGTTTCGACCGCTTGTTGCCGCCGCGCTGCCCGGCGCGGCCCGCCGTGGACCGGCCCGAGGCCTTGACGGCCTCATCGGCCGCGTCCTCGATCACGGACTGGCGTGCCAGGGGATCGTCCGCGACCGCCAGTTCGACGGCTTCCAGCCGTTTCACCTCGTCGCGGATGCGGGCGGCTTCCTCGAATTCCAGATTTTCGGCAGCCTTGCGCATCTGGCCCCGCAGGGCGTCCAGATGGGCAGCCAGGTTTGCGCCCACCATCGGGCGGTCCACCTTGGCCGTGACGCGCGACTGGTCGGTATCGCCCTGCCACAGGCCCGCCAGGACATCCTCGACATTCTTGCGCACGGTCTGGGGGGTGATGCCGTGGGCCTCGTTATAGGCCATCTGCTTCTGGCGCCGACGCTCGGTTTCCGCCATGGCGCGTTCCATGCTGCCGGTGATGCGGTCGCCGTACAGGATGACCCGCCCATCGACGTTCCGCGCCGCGCGCCCGATGGTCTGGATCAGCGACGTTTCGGACCGCAGGAACCCTTCCTTGTCGGCGTCCAGGATCGCCACCAGCCCGCATTCCGGGATGTCCAGCCCCTCGCGCAGCAGGTTGATGCCCACCAGCACGTCAAAGGCACCCAGCCGCAGGTCGCGCAGGATCTCGATCCGCTCGATCGTGTCGATGTCGCTATGCATATAGCGGATGCGGATGCCCTGTTCGTGGAAATATTCGGTCAGATCCTCGGCCATGCGCTTGGTCAGCGTCGTGACCAGCGTGCGCAGGCCCGCCTTGCTGACGCGGCGGATCTCGTCCAGCAGGTCGTCCACCTGCATCTCGACCGGGCGGATCTCGATCTGCGGATCCAGCAACCCGGTGGGACGGATGATCTGTTCGGTGAAAACGCCGCCGGTCTGGTCCATTTCCCATTGCGCGGGGGTCGCCGACACAAAGACCGATTGCGGGCGCATGGCGTCCCATTCCTCGAACTTGAGCGGGCGGTTGTCCATGCAGCTGGGCAGGCGGAACCCGTGTTCGGCCAGCGTGAACTTGCGCCGGAAATCGCCCCGGTACATGCCGCCGATCTGCGGCACGCTGACATGGGATTCGTCGGCAAAGACGATGGCGTTGTCGGGGATGAATTCGAACAGCGTGGGCGGCGGTTCGCCCGGCGCGCGGCCGGTCAGATAGCGGGAATAGTTTTCGATCCCGTTGCAGACGCCGGTGGCCTCCAGCATCTCGATATCGAAAATGGTGCGCTGTTCCAGCCGCTGCGCCTCCAGCAGCTTGCCTTCGTCCACCAGTTGCTTCAGCCGACCCTGCAATTCGGCCTTGATGCCCTTGATCGCCTGCTGAAGCGTCGGCCGCGGCGTGACGTAGTGGCTGTTGGCATAGATGCGGATCTGGCGGAAAGTGTCGGTCTTGGCGCCGGTCAGCGGGTCGAATTCGGTGATCGCCTCCAACTCGTTGCCAAAGAAATCGAACCGCCAGGCGCGGTCGTCCAGGTGGGCGGGCCAGACCTCGACCACGTCGCCGCGCACGCGAAAGCCGCCGCGCTGAAAGGCCGCGTCCAGGCGGCGGTACTGCTGGGCCACCAGCTGGGCCAGGAATTCCCGCTGGTCATAGCTGTCGCCGACCACCATGTCCTGCGTCATCGCCGAATAGGTCTCGACCGAGCCGATGCCATAAATGCAGCTGACCGAGGCCACGATAATCACGTCGTCGCGTTCCAGCAGCGCGCGGGTGGCCGAATGGCGCATCCGGTCGATGGCCTCGTTGATCTGGGATTCCTTTTCGATATAGGTATCCGATCGGGGCACATAGGCCTCGGGCTGGTAATAGTCGTAATAGCTGACGAAGTATTCGACCGCGTTGTCGGGAAAGAAGCCCTTGAATTCGCCGTAAAGCTGGGCGGCCAGCGTCTTGTTGGGCGCCAGGATGATGGCCGGGCGCTGCGTGTCCTCGATCACCTTGGCCATGGTGAAGGTCTTGCCGGTGCCGGTCGCGCCCAGCAGCACCTGATCGCGTTCGCCCGCCCGGACCCCCTGGGCCAGTTCGGCAATGGCCGTCGGCTGGTCGCCCGCCGGTTCGAATTCGGTCTTCAGGACGAAGCGCCGCCCGCCTTCCAGCTTGGGGCGGGTGACTTCGATCGGGCGCGCGACCGGCGCGTTGGTGTTGTTGTGGCCCATCAGGCACCCTTCTGTCGGCAGAGCCTGTAAGGTGTGTCCTGCCGCGCGAAAGTCAACCTTTACCCGGTGAAACGGGGGGCCTTACCGCTTGAACCGCCCCGGCTGCAATTCCGCCCAGCCTTGCCGGCCGTCCATCTCCTCGGCCAGGATTTCCGCCGTGACGGGGCCAAGGGTAAAGCCCTGGTGGCCGTGGCCGAAATGCGCCCAGAGGTTCGGCTGATCGGGCACGCGGCCGATCACCGGCAGCATGTCGGGGATACAGGGGCGGCGGCCGGTCCAGGGTTCGGCCTCGACCGGCTGGCCGATGTCGAACAGCTCGCGCGCGGCCTTTTCGCCGTGCTTCAGTTGCGGCGGCGTCAGGCGCGGGTGGCTGGTCAGTTCGGCCGCCGTGGCGATCCGCAATCCGCGCCGCATCGGCGACAGCACGACCGAGTTGCCGAAATCGGCTATGGGGTGATTGGGCGGCGTGTCCATGCGGTAATGCCGGTGATAACCGCGCTTGAACACCATCGGCACGGTCAGGCCGAACCGTTGCAGCAGCATCGGCGACCAGGGGCCAAGCGCCACGACGGCGTGTTCGCCCGTTTCCTCGCCGACCTTCCAGCCCTTGCCCGCGCGGTGCAGGTCGCCCGCGTCGCCGTTGACGATCCGCCCGCCCTGGCGTTCGAACAGCGCCGCATAGGCCGCCACCAGCCCGCCGGGGTCGGAACAGGCCCAGGCGTCGGCCCAGTGGGTGGCGCCCTCGACCTCGATCTTGATGGCTGGTTCCAGGGCGCGCAGTTCCTTGCCGTCCATCAGCCGCGCTTCGACCCCAAAGTCGTCCAGAAACCGCTTGGCGGCCTTGCGCGCCTTGTCCATGCGAGCGGGGGTGCGATGCACCTCGATATAGCCGTCGCGGCGGATGATGTTGTCGGCGCCCGCAGCGTCGATCAGCGGCGCATGGCGGTCGGTCGATTGGCGGATCAGCTTGCCCCAGACCAGCGTGGCCCGGCGGTGGCCTGCGGGCAGCGAATTCAGGGCATAGGTCCACACCGCGTTCAGTTGCGACAACAGGCCCCCGACGTTCCATTTCACGTCATAGCCCCGGCCAAGCGCGATCTGGATCAGCGCGCCCGGCGCCAGCGGCATGGCATAGGGTTCCACGGCCTCGGTCTGGATCAGACCCGCGTTGCCATAGCTGGTTTCGCGTCCCGGCACGCCGCGTTCGACGATGGTGACGTCATGCCCGCGCGCCTGCAAGGCCAGCCCGGTCGTGACGCCGACCATGCCCGCACCCAGAACCAGAACCTGTGCCATCGCCTTCCCCTGACCGTTGTTCGGTCAGGGATGCCGCATAACCCCGAAATCCGGCAAGACTTATCGCACGATCTTCGGCGACCGTTCGAATCTTTGCACGATTCAGGCGAAAAGGTCGCGGCAGAAGGTCAATCCTTCGACCAATGCATCCACTTCCGCCGTGGTATTGTACATCGCGAATGACGCCCGCGCGCTGGCGGTGATTCCAAAGAACTCCATCAGCGGCATGGCGCAATGGCTGCCTGCGCGCACGGCGATGCCGCGCTTGTCCAGGATGGTGGACAGGTCATGGGCATGGGCGCCCTGCATGGTCATGGAAAAGATCGCGCCCTTGCCGGGCGCGTCGCCCTGGACCTGCAACCAGTTCAGGCTGCGCAGCCGGTCGCGGGCATAGTCGCGCAGGCCGCGTTCATGCGCGGCAATGTTGTCCATCCCCAGATCCATCAGGTATTCCAGGGCCGCGCCAAGGCCGATCTGGTTGACGATGCCGGGCGTTCCCGCCTCGAACCGCAGGGGCGGGTCGGTATAGTCGACACTGTCGCGCGTCACCGTGCGGATCATGTCGCCGCCGCCCAGAAAGGGGCGCATCTCGGCCTGCCGGTCGCGGCGGATCCACATCGCCCCGGACCCCGAGGGGCCGTAGAGCTTGTGCCCGGTGATGCAGTAGAAATCGACGCCGAGCGCGGCCAGATCCACGGGCATATGCACCGCCGCCTGCGATCCGTCCGCCAGCACCGGGACATGGGTGCCGCGCGCGATGGCCCCCACATCGACGATGGTGCCGGTGACGTTCGACATATGGGTGACGGCGACCAGCCTGGTCTTTGGCCCCACGGCGGCCAGAACCTTTTCCGGCGGCAGCGATCCGTCGGGTTCGGGTTCGACCCATTTCAGCACCACTCCCTGCCGTTCGCGCAGGAAATGCCAGGGCACGATGTTGGCGTGGTGTTCCAGCACCGACAGCACGATCTCGTCCCCCGCCCCCATCCGGGGCGCGGCCCAGCCATAGCTGACCAGGTTGATCCCCTCGGTCGAGCCGCTGGTGAAGATCACCTCGTCCTCGTGCGGGGCGTTCAGGAAGCGCGCGATGATCGCGCGGACGCGTTCGTAATTCTCGGTCGCGAGGTTCGACAGGAAATGCAGGCCCCGGTGGACATTGGCGTATTCGCCTTCATAGGCGCGGGCGACCGCGTCGATCACCTGGCGCGGTTTTTGCGCGCTGGCGCCGCTGTCCAGATAGACCAGCGGGCGGTTGTTGACCTGCCGCGACAGGATCGGGAAATCGGCGCGGACGGTGGCGATGTCAAAGCTCATTGCGGCATCTCCGGCAGGATCCCCAGGGCGGCGGCGACGATGGACAGGACGAAGCCTGCCGCGATGGCGGTGCCGATCAGGCCCAGGGCGACCTTGGGCGTGCTGGTGAACCCGTGCAAGGTCTTGGTAAACTGCACGGTCAGCCACAGAAACAGGCCCATCGCCGCGATGCCCAGCATCCCCGCAACGGACGGCAAAACCAGCGACAGCACCAACTGGACGACCTGGACCACCAGCAGCAGAACCTCGATCCAGACGGTCAGCAGCAAGGCATCCTCGAACCGGCCCTGGCCACCGAACATCCGGCCGACCCCGGACATCAGGCCCGCCGCCAGAACGATGGCCGCCATCTGCATTCCCGCCAGAACGATGGGTTGCTGGCTAAGCATGACCACCTGGGTGCCATCCCGAGGCGCGGCGAACAGCGCGGCCGCAAGCCAGGCCAGCAGGGCCGAGACCGACACGGCCGCCAGCAGCGCCATCCAGCGGGCCTGGACCGGCCAGCCCTGCCCCAGCAGCGCACGCGCCGCGCCCTGCGGATCGCGGAACGACAGGCCGATCAGGGCCTTGAAGTCGTCGAAACTCATGCTCGCCTCGCCAGCGCCGCCATTCCGGCGCCCCATATTACAAGAAAACCGGCCCCCGATACCGCCTGCGCGACGGTCAGCGCCGGTCCCGGCCCGATCAGCCCCGCGACCAGTCCCGCCAGCAGCATCGCGGGCGCGACCGCCAGCAAGGACCAGAAAAGCGCCAGCCGCGAATCCCCCGGCGACAGCCGCCAGGGGGACAATCGCGACAGCCCCGAAACCAGGGCCGCCACGGCATAGGCCAGGATCGGCATCATGAACATCACCGCCAACAGCGCCCCGCCCATCCGCGCCTGGAACGGGATGGACGGATCAAGCTGCGCCATCCGCGCATGGGCCGGGGCCTGGGCGATCAGGAAAATCAGCATCGCCGCCATCAGCACCGCCAGCTTCGCGCCTTCCGGCATGGCGGAAAGGCCCCGCACCACCCGGCGCGGCGCCCACCAACTGTGCAGCACGCGGGGCACGATGCCCCCCGGCAGCGACTTTATTGCACCGCGTTCAGCGTCAGCCACACGTCAAGCCGTTCATAGATGCGGTCGCGGATACCGTCGTCCTCGACCTCGGCCAGAGCATCGGCGAGAAAGGACAAGACCAGGAACACGATGGCCCGTTCCCGCGGCACCCCCCGAGAGCGGAGATAGAACAGCGCCTCGTCATCGATGGCGCCGGTGGTCGAGCCGTGCGAGCATTTCACGTCGTCGGCATAGATTTCCAGTTCCGGCTTGGCCAGGAACTGGCTGCGTTCGTCCAGCAGCAGGGCCTGGCTGATCTGATAGCCGTCGGTCTTCTGCGCGCCGGGCCTGACCAGGATCTTGCCCTGGAATACGCCGGTCGCGCCGTTCTTCAGCACCTTCTTGAACACCTGGCGGCTTTCGCAGCGTTCGGCCCCGTGGGTGATGAAGACCGTATCGTCGTGATGGAACGGCGCCCGTTCCCCATCGCCCAAGACGGCGGCGGCGACATGGGCCACGGCATCGTCGCCCGCGATGTCGATGACGGTTTCGTTGCGCATCGTCGTGCCGTTGACCGACAGGGCAAAGGACTTGAACTGCGCCTGCGCCGCGACACGGGCGAAGATGTGGCCGATGCCGACCCTGGGATCGGCCGCGCGCTTCGAGGCGACATGGTGGAACGTGCCGCCTTCGGCCACATCCACCTCGATCACGCTGTTCGAGCGGGCGCCCGACATGCCGGTTTCCAGCAAGGTCAGCTCGGCGCCCCGCTCTATGCGGATGACATGATGCCACATCGCGTCCGCATCGGTCGTGCCGCGGCGGTGAACCACATGGATCGGCTTGGCAGGGGTGGCGGTCACGCGAATCAGCAGGCCGTCGCGCGCATAGGCCGTATTCAGCGCCGCAAAGGGCCGCTTGACGGGCTTCTGGCCCCTGGCCTCCAGCACGCCATACAGATCGCCGGCCCAGCCCTTGCCCGCGTCGGCCTGGGCCAGGGTCGCGATCTCGACGCCCTGCAACGCCAGATCGTCCGAGGCGGCCTTGTCAAAAGCGCCGTCCACGAACACCAGGGTCAGCTTGTCCAAGCCGTCGAACAGCGGCGTTTCGTCCGCCTGCGGGATCGGCAGGGCCGCGGGGGCCGGCGCGTTGAAGCGGCGCGGGTCGGTATAGCGCCAGTATTCGTCGCGCGGACCGGGCAGACCCATCTCGCGCAACCGCGCCGCCGCGTCCTGACGCGCCGCCGCAAAGCCGCCCTGCGGCAGGTTCAGCGCCGCCAGCCGCGCATCAAGCGCGCCGGCAGGCTTCGGCGCCCCTTCGATCGAGGGCGTCTGGTCCTTGGTCCTGACTGCAAGATCCGCCATCAGCGGGCCTCCGACAGCAGATCGCCATAGCCTTCCTGTTCGACCTGCAAGGCCAGTTCCGGCCCGCCGGACTTGACGATGCGGCCGTCGGCCATGATGTGCACCACGTCCGGCTGGATGTGGTTCAGCAGCCGCTGGTAATGGGTGATGACCAGGAAACTGCGGTCCGGGCTGCGCAGCGCGTTCACGCCGTCGGACACCAGCCGCATCGCGTCCACGTCCAGGCCCGAATCCGTTTCGTCCATGATGCACATGCGCGGTTCCAGCATGGCCATTTGCAGGATCTCGTTGCGCTTTTTCTCGCCGCCCGAAAAGCCCACGTTGACCGGGCGCTTCAGCATGTCGGGGCTGATCTGCAATTCCGCCGCCTTGGCGCGCACCAGTTTCAGGAAATCGCCCGAGGACAGCTCGTCCTGCCCGCGCGCCTTGCGCTGCGCGTTCACCGCCGTCCGCAGAAAGGTCATGTTGCCCACGCCGGGGATCTCGACCGGATACTGGAAGGCCAGGAACAGGCCCGCAGCGGCGCGTTCCTCGGGTTCCATGTCCAGCAGGCTTTCGCCGTCCAGGCTGGCCGATCCTTCGGTGACGTCATAGCCGTCGCGGCCCGACAGGACATAGGACAGCGTGGATTTGCCCGACCCGTTCGGACCCATGATGGCATGGACCTGACCGGCCGGAACCTCCAGCGACAGACCCTTCAGGATCTGCTTGTCCTCTTCCTCGAGCTTGACGTGCAAGTTGTCGATTTTCAGCATCTTTTCCTCATTAGATGGTGGCGGCGGTGCCAGCCGTCCGGCACCATCATCAAATTGTTTTCCGCGGTCAGCCGACCGAGCCTTCCAGCGAAATGGCGACCAGCGACTGCGCCTCCATGGCGAATTCCATGGGCAGCGCCTGCAAGACCTCGCGGCAGAAACCGTTGACGACCAGGGCCACGGCCTCCTCCTCGTCCATGCCGCGGCTGCGGCAATAGAACAGCTGGTCGTCATCGACCTTGCTGGTCGTGGCCTCGTGTTCCACGCGGCTGGAGGTGTTCTTGACCTCGATATAGGGCACGGTATGCGCGCCGCACTTGTCGCCGATCAGCAGGCTGTCGCACTGGGTATAGTTGCGGCTGTTGGCCGCGCGCGGGTGCATCGACACCAGCCCGCGATAGGTGTTCTGCGCGCGGCCCGCAGAAATTCCTTTGGAAACAATGCGCGACCGGGTATTCCTGCCAAGATGGATCATCTTGGTTCCGGTATCGGCCTGCTGCATGTTGTTGGCGATGGCGATGGAATAGAACTCGCCCTGGGATTCGTCGCCGCGCAGGATGCAGGACGGATATTTCCAGGTGATCGCCGATCCCGTTTCCACCTGCGTCCACATCACCTTGGCCCGCGCCTCGCGGCAGTCGGCGCGCTTGGTGACGAAGTTATAGATGCCGCCGCGGCCTTCCTCGTCGCCGGGAAACCAGTTCTGGACGGTCGAGTATTTCACCTCGGCATCTTGCAGGATGACGATTTCCACGACCGCCGCGTGAAGCTGGTTCGTGTCGCGCTTGGGCGCCGTGCAGCCTTCCAGATAGCTGACATAAGACCCTTGATCGGCAATGATAAGCGTGCGTTCGAACTGACCGGTGTTTTCCGCGTTGATGCGGAAATAGGTGGACAGTTCCATCGGGCATGTCACCCCCTTGGGAACATAGACGAATGACCCGTCCGAAAACACCGCGCTGTTCAGCGTGGCGAAGAAGTTGTCCGATTGCGGCACCACGCTGCCCAGATACTTCTTTACCAGTTCGGGATGCTCGCGGATCGCCTCGCTGATCGAACAGAAGATCACGCCCGCCTTGGCCAGCTCGTCCTTGAAGGTCGTGCCCACCGACACGGAATCGAACACCGCATCGACGGCCACCCGGCGCCCCTCTGCGGGCGCATCCTCGGCGCCCTCTACCCCGGCCAGGATCATCTGCTCCTTCAGCGGGATACCCAGCTTTTCATAGGTGGCCAGCAGCTTGGGGTCCACCTCGTCCAGCGACTTGGGCTTGACCTCCATGCTTTTGGGGCGGGCATAGTAATACTGGTCCTGATAGTCGATGACCGGATAGTTCAGCATCGCCCATTTCGGCTCGGTCATGGTCTGCCAGCGGCGGAACGCCTCCAGCCGCCATTCCAGCATCCACTGGGGTTCTTCGTTCTTTTGCGAAATCAGGCGGACGATGTCCTCGTTTAGCCCCTTGGGGGCATAGTCCATCTCGATCTCGGTATCCCAGCCGTACTTGTAGCTGCCCATGTTCTGCACGGTTTCGACCGTCTCGCGGTCAACGCCCTCGCGCACGTCAAGATCGATGGTTGCGGTCATTCCAAGTCCTTCCTCGGGCCGGGTGGTGGCCTAGCCGTTCCGTTCGCGCCAGCGTGAATACGCGCTTTCCCACGCATCCGCAAATCGGTTCACCTGATCGTCGCCCAAAGCCGGGCTTATGGAAATCCGAATTGCCGACTGCGCGGCCTTATCGTCGAAACCCATCGCTTGCAAAACGCCGCTGGCCCGGACCTTGCCCGAGGAACAGGCCGACCCTGCCGAGATCGCAAAGCCCGCCAGATCCATCTGCATGACCTGGGTTTCACCCTTCCAGACCGATGTAAGAAGGCAGGTGGTGTTCGGCAAGCGCCTGGCGCCCTTTCCGGCGATCATCGCACCCGGCGCTGCGGCCAGCAGCCGATCCTCCAACGCGTCGCGGCGCGCGGCCACCTGATCCCACAGGCCCTCGTCCAGTTCGCGCTGTGCGGCGGCGGCGGCGGCGGCAAAGCCGAGAATGCCGATCAGATTCTCGGTCCCGCCGCGCCGACCCTGTTCCTGGCCGCCGCCGCGAATTATCGCCTGGACATCGGTGCCGCGCTTGACGATCAGCGCGCCGACGCCCTTGGGACCGCCCAGCTTGTGCGCGCTGACAAAGCCCGCCGTGACGCCCAGCCAGTTGAAGGCAAAGGGCACCTTGCCGAACGCTTGGGTCAGGTCGCTGGACCCCAGCCCCTCCGGCAGCGTCTGGATGACGCCGGTTTCGTTGTTGGCCAGTTGCAGGCTGGCCTGTGCGGGATCGGTCACGGTGACGATGCCGTCGCGGTTCACCGCCAGATCCTGATCGCACCAGACCTTGATCGCGCTGTGTTCGACCGGCGCGCAATGGATGCCCCGGCCCGCCAGCACCATGGCCGCAGCCTCGGTCGTGCCCGAGGTGAAGATCACGTCCGCGCCCTCCGCCCCCAGGGCGGCCGCCAGTTCTTCGCGGGCGCGTTCCATCGCCATCTTGGCCGCCCGCCCTTCGGTATGGACGGACGACGGGTTGCCCACGATCTCCATTCCCTCGCGCATCGCGGCCTTGGCCTCGGGGCGCAGGGGGGTGGTGGCGTTCCAGTCCAGATAGGTTCTCATCCCAGGGCGTCCGCGATCTTTTGGGCCAGCTTGCGGGCCACGGCGTCCTTGGCCAT
This sequence comes from Paracoccus sediminis, assembly GCF_900188295.1. Taxonomy (GTDB): domain Bacteria; phylum Pseudomonadota; class Alphaproteobacteria; order Rhodobacterales; family Rhodobacteraceae; genus Paracoccus; species Paracoccus sediminis. Next base: position 4,392 of record NZ_FZNM01000014.1, on the reverse strand, counting down.
CCGGGGCCAGTCCTCGGCCCCTTCCTCGGTGATGACGGTGACGGCGTTTTCCGTGCCGCCCATGATGGCGGTGCCTTCGCTGACATCGTTGGCGACAATCCAGTCGCAGCCCTTGCGCAGCCGCTTGTCGGTGGCATGGGCCACCACGTCGTTGGTTTCGGCGGCAAAGCCCACGACCAGCCGGGGGCGGCGGGCATCCGGCTGGCTGATCCAGGCCAGGATGTCGGGATTTTCGGTCATTTCCAGCGATGGCGGCTTGCCGGTCCCATCCTTCTTCAGCTTCCGGGCCGACGAATTGCGGATCCGCCAGTCCGCCACCGCCGCCGCCATCACCGCCGCATCGGCAGGCAGCGCCGATTCCACCGCATCGCGCATCTGCCGGGCGGTCTGGACGCGGATCACCTCGACTCCTTCCGGCGGCGGAACCTCGGCCGGGCCGGTGACGAAACTGACCCGTGCGCCCAGATCGCGCAGCGCGGCGGCGATCGCGGCCCCCTGCGCGCCCGAGGATCGGTTGGCGATGTAACGCACCGGATCGATGGGTTCATGCGTCGGACCGGATGTGACGATCACATGCCGTCCCGACAGCGCGCCCGGCCGGACCTGCGCTTCGGGCAGCAGCTTCAGCGGTGCCTGGGGGGCCAGTTCCGCGCGGATCGCGGCCAGGATCGCCTCGGGTTCCGACATCCGGCCCGTGCCGTATTCCCCGCAGGCCATGTCGCCGTCCTCGGGACCGACACACAGGATGCCGTCGTCGCGCAAGGTCCGCAGGTTGCGCTGGGTCGCGGGATGATGCCACATCCGCACGTTCATCGCGGGCGCGACCAGAACCCGCTTGTCGGTGGCCAGCAGCAGGGTGGACGCCAGATCGTCCGCCAGTCCCTGCGCCATCTTGGCCAGCAGATCGGCCGTGGCGGGGGCCACCACCACCAGGTCGGCGTTGCGCGACAGCTGGATATGGCCGATCTCGGCCTCGGCCGCGATGTCCCACAGGCCCTCGTGCGCGGCCTCTCCGGCCAGAACCGATACCGTCATCGCGGTGGTGAACTGTGCGCCCGCCTGCGTCAGGACCGGGGTCACGGCGGCGCCCTCGGCCCGGATCAGGCGGATCAGCCGGGGGATCTTCATGGCCGCGATGCCGCCGCCGACGATCAACAGGATGCGCTTGCCGTTCATCATGGTCCCTTGATAATACGCGCCGGACACATAGCCACCCCTTGTCGCTGCCGCAACCGATCCGGCCCGTTAACCATTCCTTAAATCCGGCGCGTTAACCATCCCCCAGAGATTGAAGGGGATGCCATGGTCGCGATCGCCTATTCGGTCGCGTTCGAGGGGATCGAGGCGCGTCTGGTCGAGGTTCAGTGTTCGGTCGCGGCGGGCCTGCCCGGCTTTGCCATCGTCGGCCTGCCCGACAAGGCCGTCACCGAGGCGCGCGAACGCGTCAAGGCGGCGTTCGGCGCGCTGTCCATCGCCATGCCGAACCGCCGCCTGACCGTGAACCTGTCGCCCGCCGACCTGCCCAAGGAGGGGTCGCATTTCGACCTTCCCATCGCCCTGGCGATCCTGGCCGCGTTGGAAATCATTCCGAACGACGAACTGTCGCGCTGCGTGGCGCTGGGCGAACTGGCGCTGGACGGGCGGCTGGTCGCGGTGACGGGCGCCCTGCCCGCCGCCATGGCCGCGGCCGAGGATGACCGGGCGCTGATCTGCCCGCGCGCCTGCGGGCCGGAAGCCGCCTGGGTCGATTCCGTCCCGGTGCTGGCCCCCGCCACCCTGCGCGAGGTGATCGACCACCTGACCGACCGCGCGCCCCTGTCCCGCTCGCAACCCGGCATGATCGACGGCGCGATCACCGGCGGCTGCCTGTCCGAGGTGAAGGGCCAGGAACGCGCCAAGCGCGCCCTGGAAATCGCCGCCGCCGGGCGTCACCACCTGCTGATGGTCGGGCCTCCGGGCGCGGGCAAGTCGATGCTGGCCGCCCGCCTGCCCGGCCTGATGCCGCCCCTGGGCGCGGCCGAGGCCCTGGAAACGTCGATGATCCATTCGCTGGCGGGCACGCTGGACGATGGCGGCATATCCCGCCGCGCGCCGTTCCGCGAACCGCACCACACCGCGTCCATGGCCGCCATCGTCGGCGGCGGGCGCGGCGCCAAGCCGGGAGAGATCAGCCTGGCCCATAACGGCGTCCTGTTCATGGACGAATTCCCCGAATTCCCCCGGCAGGTGCTGGAAACCCTGCGCCAGCCCATCGAGACCGGAGAGGTCGTGGTCGCCCGCGCCAACGCCCATATCCGATACCCGTGCCGCTTCCTGCTGATCGCCGCCGCCAACCCCTGCCGCTGCGGCTATCTGGCCGACGCCGCCCGCGCCTGTTCGCGCGCGCCGGTGTGCGGCGGCGATTACATGGGCAAGATTTCCGGCCCGCTGATGGACCGCTTCGACCTGCGGCTGGAGGTTCCGGCGGTCGGCTTCATGGACCTGGAACTGCCTTCGGGCGGGGACACGTCCGCGCAGGTCGCCGCGCGGGTGGCGGCGGCGCGCGACGTGCAGGCGGCGCGGTTCCGCGATCACCGCCAAGTGCGCGTCAATGCCGAGGCCGCGGGCGGCCTGCTGGACCGGATCGCCGCGCCGGACGACGAAGGCCGGGCGCTGATCCTGAGGGCGTCCGAACGGCTGGGCCTGACCGCGCGCGGCTATCACCGCATCCTGCGCACCGCCCGCACCATCGCCGACCTGGCCGGATCCGCCGCCGTGCGCGCGCCCCATCTGGCCGAGGCGATCAGCTATCGCCTGCCATTCGTCGCGGGCGGGTGACGAATTGCGCGTCCTGCAAGGCGGGGCTATGGCAGGCTGACCGGCCAAGGCAGGAGTCGCCATGCCCCCACGCAGCGCCCAGATCGGCGGCATTCTGACGGCCTGCGCGTTGCTGGCGACAATCCCGCATCAATACGGGGCGGGACAGGGCATGGCGATCATCGCGGCACTGCTGCTGATCGCGGCCCTGGCGTTGTTTTCGCTGACCCAGCCCCTATCCCGGCTGGCCTTTGTCGTCGTGGGCGTCGCCCTGATCGCCTGGGCGGCCGCGACCCGGCCCGACTGGGCGCAGGCCACGCTGACCGCCCTGACGCGCGGCGGCTTCATCATCGCGCTGTTCACGGCGCTGTCCGCCCTGCGCAGCGCGGCCATGGGGTCGCAGGCGATCCTGGAATGCGGGCGCTTTCTGGCCCGCCAGCCGCCGGGGCGCCGCTATCTGGCGCTGACGCTGGGCGGGCACCTGTTCGGGCTGATCCTGCTGTATGGCGCGATCTCTCTGCTGGGCGGGCTTGCCGCCGAAAGCACCGCGCGCGAGGGCAACGAGGAGTTGCGCCGCCACCGCCTGCGCCGGATGCTGGTGGCGGTTCAACGGGGCTTTGCCTCGACGCTGTGCTGGTCGCCCATGGCCTTGTCGATGGCCGTTACCCTGTCGGTGGTAAAGGGCGCCTCGTGGTCGGGGGCGGCCGCGTTCTGCATGGTCGGCACCGCGCTGATGATCGGCATCGGCTGGGGACTGGACACGATCTTCAAGCCGCGGCTTTCCGCCCCGCCTCCGATGCGCATGGCCGAAACCGACGGTTGGCTGCTGCGCCTGCGCCCGCTGCTGGTGCTGCTGGCCGTCGTGGTCGGCGGCGTCTTGGCGCTGCATCTGGCCACCGGCGTGGCCGTCACCGGCGCGGTCATGACAATGGTGCCGCTGGTCGCGATGGCCTGGGTGCTGGTCCAGCCCCCCGCCCCCGGCGGGCGCGTCGCCACCCTGGCCGCCCGCATCGGCCGGTTCGCCGCCCGCGACCTGGCGAATTACCGGGGCGAGATCGTTCTGTTGTTCATGGCGGGCTTTATCGGCAGCCTGGGATCCTGGCTGCTGGTGCCGATCATGCAGGCACATGGGCCGGACATGTCGGCGATCCCGCCCATGGTGATTCTGGCGGGTCTGATCTGGATCATCCCGCTGACCGGGCAGATCGGCATGAACCCGATTCTGGCCGTGTCGCTGCTGGTGCCGCTGTTGCCCGCGCCCGCCGTTCTGGGTGTCCACCCCACCGCCATGGTCATCGCCATCACCGGGGGATGGGCGATCAGCGGCAACACCTCGCCGTTCACGGCATCGGTGCTGCTGGTGGGCAAGCTGGGCGGGGTCGAGGCCCGCCATGCCGGAATGGCATGGAACGGACTTTACGCCTTGGCCACCGCCACGGCCCTGACTCTGTGGGTGCTGATCGCCGCGACCCTTCTGTAGGGGCCGCGGCGCTCCGTCTCACTCCACCTCGACCAACAAATCCTTTGCGTCGATCTGTTCTCCTGGTTTGACGTGGATGGCCTTGACGGTGCCGTCGCGGTCGGCGTGCAGGGCGG
>NZ_FZNM01000013.1 GCF_900188295.1 Paracoccus sediminis | reverse complement strand
CCTGGAGACCGGAAACGACAGCTTCCGCTTCAAAGCCAGTTCAGCCGCCGCAGCGCGCCAAAAGAAGGAGAACAATCACGCCTTGACCTCTGAATGACCCAAAAACCATAATCAAAGGTGGGTCAGTTCTCGATGGAAAACCTGGGTCACTTCTGGGTGGAAATTAACAGTCGTAGTAGCGTAGCGCGCAAATACAGGAGAACGGCGGTGACCCCATCTAGGACCAAGCCTGAAAGCAGCGCCTTGGTCCTTGTCAGGTGATTCGGTTCATCGCGCGGCGGTCAGGAGCCAGCTCCGCACATCCGCTGTCGGTTCAGGGTGGCGCGGCTTGCGCGGCGAAACCAGGTAGAAGTCCGAACCGACGCGCAATTCCGTCGCGAAGGGGCGCGCGAGGCGGCCTGCATCAATATCGTCCTGCACGAAGAACAGGCTCGCTAACGCCAGACCCTGACCGGCGACAGCCGCGTCAACGGCGAGCGATGTCTGGTTGAAGCGAATGTTCTTGGCTGAGGCGGTCACGCCACCCGGATAGGCTCGTTCGAGGAACTGTGGCCAGAAATTATGTGCGTCGTGTAGGAGCGCATAGCGCGTGAGATTGTCGTCCTCGTCGGGCGGACCGAGCTTTTCGAGGAGAAGCGGGCTGGCAACTGCGACGATCACCTGCTCGAACAGGAGTTCGGTGTTGAGGCCCGCCCCGAAGGGTGGCCGCCCATAGCGCACGGCGATGTCGACCGCATCCGTCTGGAAGCTGGAAAGCCGATCCGTGGCAAGGATACGAAGGTCTATATCCGGGTGTGTGGCGGTAAAATCTGGCAGGCGCGGGATCAGCCAGCGTGATGCGAAGGTCGGCGTGACGCTGATGGTCAGGTGCCTGGGTTCCGGCTTCAGCATTTCGGTCGCCTCGGCGATCAACTCGAACGCCCGGCGGATATTGGCAACGTAGCTGCGGCCCGCCTCCGTCAAGGCCAGCGTGCGTGGCTGGCGCTCAAACAGCTTCAGCCCGAGTTCGGCTTCCAGCCCGCGAATCTGCTGCGCGACCGCCCCTTGCGTGACGCCCAGCTCCTCGGCCGCGAGCCGGAAGTTGAGATGCCGCGTCACGACCTCGAATACGCGCAGGCCGTTGAGCGAGGGGAGTCGAGGGAAACCTTCCGGCATAGGATAGATTTTCTACAGAGTGATGGGAGTGGAACTGGTTCGTATCCCGTTTCAAAGGATGATACCAATCCATAGTGCCTCCGTATAGGCGGCTTCCACGATCAATTCTCTTTCAGAGGCCACGGATATGACAGTAGAAAAAATCGCAATCATCACGGCTGGCGGTAGTGGAATGGGCGCGGCTGCTGCGCGCCGGCTGGCGGCAGATGGGTTCAAGGTCGCGGTTCTCTCGTCCTCTGGCAAGGGTGAGGCACTGGCACAGGAACTCGGGGGCTTCGGCGTCACGGGCTCGAACCAGTCGAATGACGACTTGAAGCGCCTCGTCGACGGCACCCTTGAGCGTTGGGGACGTATCGACGTGCTGGTCAACAGCGCCGGCCACGGCCCGCGCAAGCAGATCCTCGAAATCACCGACGAGGACTGGCACGCAGGGTTCGACACCTATTTCCTGAACGTCGTGCGGCCGGCTCGGCTCGTCGCTCCGACCATGCAGAAGCATAAGGGCGGCGTCATTATCAACATCTCGACGGCCTGGGCCTTCGAGCCGAGTGCGATGTTCCCGACCTCGGCCGTTGCTCGTGCCGGGCTCGCATCTTTCACCAAGATCTTCGCCGATACCTATGCGGCCGACAACATCCGCATGAACAACGTGCTGCCCGGCTGGATCGACAGTCTCCCCGCGACCGAGGAGCGCCGCGACGGCGTGCCTTTGAAGCGTTACGGCACCTCCGAGGAAATCGCGGCGACGGTTGCCTTCCTCGCTTCCGATGGCGCGGCCTATATCACTGGCCAGAATATCCGGGTCGACGGCGGCGTCACCCGCGCCGTGTAAGCCCATGAAGAAAACCGCCTGGCTTGCCTTCTGCTTCCTCGGATTCATCTGGGGAAGCAATTTCATCTTCGTCAAATGGGCAGCGGAATACATCACGCCGGCTCAGATCACGCTGCTGCGCGTGGTCTTCGGCTTCCTCCCTGTTTTTCTGTTCGCGCTGTCTCGGGGCGAACTGCGATGGAGCCATGCCCGTCATGTGCATCATTTCGCGGTCATGGCGCTGGTGGCGACCGCGCTTTACTATTTCGCCTTCGCCAAGGGCACGGCCTTGCTGCCGTCGAGCATCGCCGGAATGCTGAGCGGGGCGATCCCGCTCTTCACCTTCGTCTGCGCTTTCCTTTTCCTGCGCGAGGAACGCATCACGGCGACAAAGGCGGTCGGCGTCGCCCTCGGCTTTCTCGGCGTGTTGCTGATCGCGCAGCCGTGGTCGGTCGGTGGCGACATCGAGATGGCAGGGGTCGCCTGGATGATCGCGGGCACCTTCAGCGTCGGTTGCTCCTTCGTCTATGCCAGAAAATTCGTCAGCCCGCTGAAGCTGCCAGCCGCCGCCTTGACGACCTACCAGATCGGCATCGCAATGCTTCTGCTGTTCATGGTGATCCCGGTCGAGGGGATTGGCGCGGTCTTCGCCGACGACCGGGCCTGGATCGGCCTTGTCATCGGTCTTGGCCTCTGCGGAACCGGCCTTGCCTATGTCGCCTATTATCACATCGTCGAAAACCTCGGTGCGCTGGCGGCTTCGAGCGTTACCTACATTCCTCCGGTCGTGGCCCTGGTGATCGGCGTCGTGTTCGTCGGCGAGGCGATCCAGCTGATCGGCTACCTGGCGATGTGCCTCATCCTCGCGGGGGTCGCTCTGCTTCAGTTCGGGTCGCGGAAGGTGGCACCGGAGGTCGAGCCAGATGCCGGTGTCGGCCTTGCTCCTGCCGGAAAAGCACCATGAAGCAGGCATTGCTCCATGATGTCTGGCTGGTGCTGGCCGATGCGGTCAAACAGCGAACGCCCTTTACGCTGATGCAACTCGCGACCGTCGGCGAGGACGGTGCGCCGAAGATCCGAACCATCGTGCTGCGCAGCTTCAACGAGGCATCTACGAGTCTGTCCTTCATCACCGACCTGCGTTCGCCCAAGGTTCGGGAGATCACGGCCAATCCGTGCGTATCGCTTGCCGGCTTCGACAATGAGAGGGTCGTTCAACTGCGCATCGACGGTCGGGCGGAGATCATCGAAGACGAGACGAGGCGGCGGGACTTCTGGAACGCGCTGCGCCCGCATACACATATCCTCTTTCGGTCGGCACTGCCGCCGGGGACAGTGCTGGCCTCGCCGAATGAAATGGAAACCGACGATAGCGATCCGGCGACCGCCTATGCGCGGTTCTGCCTGGTCGAGATCGTCATAAGCCATGTGGAACGATTGGATCTTTCCTCGGAGCCGCACAGGCGATGCAGCTTTAGGCAAGGGCTCCACGGCTGGGAAGGACGCTGGATCGTGCCCTAAGAACGGTTTTGCGATAGTTGTAGCGTTCGCCTCCGTCGCGCCATCGCCGCGAAAAAGCAGTTTACGGGATCGGCATTAATGCAAGCACTCCGCCTGACGATCTATTCGTCCGCTGCCGCTACATCCTCGGTAATCTCCTGCCGCAGCTTCGGTCCCTGTGCGAGGCGTCGGCCGAGCGCAGTGATGAACGCCTCGTATCGCTCGGCCGATTTGGCCTTTGCCGCCTTTGCCGCCGGCTCGGGCAAGGCTGGCGTCGTCATCAGCCAGAAACGAATGAATACCGCCAGGCTCTCGACGGCGATGCCGACATCACGCTCTACCCGCGTCATGCGGCGGTCGATCTGGTCGAGTCGCTTGGCGACGATCGCCTCGCGGCGCTCAGCATCATCCGGCGACACGAAGGATGCGATGGCAGCCTCGGCGATCATGGATTGCGACCGATCCCGGCGTGCGGCGAAGTCGGCCAGCGCCGCAGTGAGGTCTGGATCGAGATAGATCGTGACCTTTGATTTCTTCTTGCGTTGCATCATGGTCCTATAGGTCCATGCCGTCGTTCGGGTCCATGGCAACCTGCCGGGCAATCCCCTGGACCTGCCGGATCATCCGCCGGTTCTGGACAGCCTCCTCGTCGACATCATCGGGCGGGGCGAACTCAAACTCGTTCTCGATGGGCTTTTTCTTCTCCACCGGCTTCACCCGGCTGAGTTCTGGCTGCAAGCGGCGTTCGGATTCGGTCGTATCCTCGTCATCCGTCGTGGGGTTGTCCTCATCCACGGCGGCTTCCGGCCGCGCCGGGAGCGGAAGCGTGGTCCAGTCGTCGGGCCGGGCTCCCTCAGGGCGCTGCAATTCAGGTGGTGACAGAACACGCTCGCGAAACCGGGCGTCCTCGTAGTAGCGCGCCTTCGTCGCCCGGATCGGGGGGATGCCCGCCACCATGACGATCTCCTCATGCGGGGGAAGCTGCATGATCTCGCCCGGCGTCAGCAACTGGCGGGCGGTTTCCGAGCGCGAAACCATGAGGTGCCCGAGCCAGGGCGACAGCCGGTGCCCGGCGTAGTTCTTCATCGCCTTCATCTCGGTAGCAGTGCCGAGCGCGTCCGAGACTCGCTTGGCGGTGCGTTCGTCATTCGTCGCAAAGCTCACCCGCACATGGCAGTTGTCGAGGATAGAGTTGTTCGGGCCATAGGCTTTCTCGATCTGGTTCAGCGACTGCGCGATCAGGAAGCTCTTGAGACCATAGCCCGCCATGAAGGCCAGGGCCGTCTCGAAGAAGTCGAGCCTGCCCAACGCCGGAAACTCGTCGAGCATCAAGAGCAGCCGATGCCGCCCCGTGTTCGCCTGCAGATCCTCGGTCAGGCGGCGGCCGACCTGATTCAGCAGCAGTCGCATCAAGGGCTTGGTGCGGTTGATGTCGGAGGGCGGCACGACGAGGTAGAGCGTGGTCGGCTGATCGCCTCCCACAATGTCGCTGATGCGCCAGTCTGAGCGGCGCGTGACCTCGGCCACGACCGGATCTCGATAGAGGCCGAGAAACGACATCGCCGTCGACAACACGCCGGACCGCTCGTTCTCGGATTTGTTGCGCAGCTCCCGCGCGGCGCTGGCGATGACGGGGTGCGGTCCTGCGTCACCGAGATGCGCGGTTTCCATCATGGCGCGCAGGGTGGAATCCACCGGGCGCTTCGGATCGGAGAGGAATCGTGCCACGCCGGCGAGGGTCTTGTCGGGCTCCGCATAGAGGACATGAAGGATGGCGCCGACGAGGAGCGAATGGCTGGTTTTTTCCCAGTGATTCCTTTTGTCCAACGAGCCTTCGGGGTCGACGAGGATGTCGGCAATGTTCTGGACGTCGCGCACCTCCCACTCGCCGCGGCGCACCTCGAGCAGCGGATTGTAGGCCGAGGACTTTGGGTTGGTTGGGTCGAAGAGCAGCACGCGGCCATGGCGTGCCCGGAAACCCGAGGTAAGCTGCCAGTTCTCGCCCTTGATGTCGTGGACGATGGCCGAGCCGGGCCAGGTCAACAGCGTCGGCACCACCAGGCCGACGCCCTTGCCCGAACGTGTCGGGGCAAAGCACAGCACATGCTCCGGTCCATCATGGCGCAGATACTCGCGATCATACCGGCCAAGGACGACACCATCGGGATCGAGCAGGCCGGCCGCCTTCACCTCGGGTTTCTCCGCCCATCGCGCCGAGCCATAGGTGGCGACGTTCTTCGCCTCGCGCGCGCGCCAGACTGACATGCCGATGGCGACCGCGATGGCGATGAAGCCGCCCGAGGCCGCGATGATCCCGCCCTTGGCGAAGATCGGCGGCGCATAGGCTTCATAGAAATACCACCACCAGAAGAGTGCGGGCGGATAGTAGATCGGGGTGCCGAACAGCTCGAACCAGGGCGGCCCGAGTTGCGCCTGATAGGCAAGGCTCCAGGCGACATATTGGGTGGCGCCCCAGGTGGTGGCGAGGATGATGAGGAAGACGACGCTGATCTGTCCCCAGAGGATCTTGGTGGCGGACATGGGGTTGGTTCCTTTCCGATTGAGGTCAGAGGCCGAGGCCGCGCTTGCGCCCGAAGTCCCAATCGACACCGCCGTCGTCGCGGGCGATGCCGGAGACGTGACGGCCGATCTGCTTCTCAATGGAGGGCGACCAGGGCACGAGCTGGAAGCCGAGGCCATCGTCGATCATGGCGAAGCGGCCTGAGGCGAGCGCGAAGCGCTGGCGATAGGAGCCGGCGACATATTCGCCGCTGGCGGCGCGCTCGAAGGACATGCCGGTCTCGGCCGCGAGCTTCTCGCCGAGACTGTCGAGTTCGCGCCTGCGCAGCGTGTTCAATAGCCGGCGAGCGAAGACGACGCGCCCGCCTTGCCGCTCCGCGAGATCCTCGCCGATCAGATGCTCCGCCCGCTCGTCCAGTGCCTGACGGACCTCGGCGCCGAAGCCGCTATCCGAGAGAGGAACCGGCTCGCGGGCGATGGCCTGGCGGTCGAGCCAGGTCGCGCCCGAGGCCCCCACCTGCGCACCGAGATCAAGATCGGAGCGGACAGCGAGCGCGACGCGGCGCGCACCTTGCGCATCTTCATAGGCGCGCAACTCGACGATTGAGCCGGGCGGGCTGTCACCGGCGGCATCGAGATGAGGGAGCTTGATGTGGTGGGTGCGTCCGTCGACGCCATCGACGACGGCATAGGCCGTGCCCTTCAACTCGTCGTCAAGGCCGCGCTCGACCAGGCGGCCGATGACGGGAACGTCGAGGCTTTCGCCGGCGAGGACATAGCTGGCCGAGCCGCGTTCGATGCCGCGCGCGATCAGGGCACGGTGCATGCGCTTGATGATGTCGCCGCGCTCGCCGAGTTCGCGCAAGACCGTCTCGGCCTCGGGCTTGATGAACCATTGCGAATGGCCGATCTGCCCGGCGACGCCGAGGATTTCGAGGGTGCGCAGCCGCCCGACCTTCAGCGTATGGAACTCGTCCTGCGGTCGGCTGGCGAGCGGGGCAAGATCGACGATGCCGGATTTTCCCGCATCACGGACAAGCTGCCGGTCGAGCTGGGTCCAGCGTTCCGCCTCGATCTGGGCCTCTAGCGCACGGTGAATGTCGAGATCGGTGCGCGGCCCCAGCTCCTGGGTGATGAGATCGCGCGCCCGGTCCCGCATCCCCTCCTTGATGTAGTCGCGGGAGATCACGAGGTCCTGCCCATCGTCGCGAACACCGCGCACGATCAGATGGACATGCGGATGCGCGGTGTTCCAGTGATCGACCGCCACCCAGTCGAGGCGCGTCCCGAGATCCTTTTCCATCTGGCCGACAAGATCGCGCGTGAATGATCGGAGGTCGGAAATATCCGGCGCGTCGTCGGGCGAGACGATGAACCGGAAATGATGCCGGTCATCGCCGCACCGCTCCGCGAAGGCGCGACCATCGGCATCCTCCGTTCCCGGCCCGAACAGCCGTGCCTTCTCGCCATCTCGGGTCACGCCGTCACGGCGGAGATAATCGAGATGCGTTCCGAGCGGCGCGGACCATGCCATGTTGCGCACCACGCGCGCCTTGACGACGGCGCCGCGTGTGCGGGTGGTGATGAGACGATTGGCCTGGACGCTGGCGCGCTGGCCGCGCCCGAAGCGGGAGCGATTGCCGGAAGTCACGCGGCCGGATCGAGAGACGCCACCGCCGGCCTTCTTCGCGGCGGCGAGCGCCTGCGCGATGAAGGGCCGGGTCTGCTGAGCGCGGGTCGAGCGGATGCGCCCCGGCCTTATGCGGAACTCGTGTTCATCGGACATGACACAGCCCCGCACGGTGCAAGACAGTAAGGAAATTCAGGAGGATGGGCGCGAGGCGCACGGTGCGCGAATGCGCGGCACGGTGCGGAACGCGCCGAAAACATGAACAAAAACAACCGACCGACCGAGCCGCACCGTGCGCGCTTTTATCCTGCCATCTTCCGGTCGTGGTGCCTGCCGCCACCCCCCGCGCCCTCCATGACACGCCAGCGGTCGACAGGATGCGAAACCGCACGGAGCCGCTCATGGCTGGTCCTCACCGGCACTGCGAGCGACGAACAGCCCCTCCGGCTGCAAGGCCGTGAGCGTTTCCGGTGCTGCCGGGACGAATGAAGGGGCGTCGCGAGGCGTGGGGTCGGGTGAAGCCGGATCGGAAGCGGTAGCGCCGATTTCTCCCGCCACGAAGATCGCCGCCTCGCGCCAATCGAGCGGTGGAACAACCGACGAGCTGCCCCCCGACGGTCGCTCGCCGAGCAGGATCGGTGTCAGCGCGGCGACGTAGGCGCGTGTCTCGGCCGGAAGCGGACGAGCCGTCGCGCGGTATTCGTCGTAACGGCCGGGACCGGCATTGTAGGCCGCGAGCATCGCGGCCACATTGCCGTAGCGATCCCACATCTCGCGGAGATAGGCCGTGCCCGCGAGGATGTTGTCGCGCGGCTCGAAGGGGTCGCGGCCGAGAGCATGGCGGATGCGCAGATCCGCCCAGGTGTCGGGCATGACCTGCATCAGTCCCATCGCACCGGCGGACGAAATTGCGCGCACGTCGCCCGCGCTCTCAGTGCGCATCACGGCGATGATCCATGTCGTCGGGATGCCGAAGCGTTGCGAGGCTTCCGCAATGTGGGCGTCGTGCGGATGCGCGGCAACCACATGACCGGGCATCGCAGCTTGGGCTAGGACGGGCGGCGTGGTGATGGCTGAAACGAACAGGCCGGAAAGAAGAGAGAGGATGATGCGGCGGCGGACGCCGTATCTCCCGGAGGCGAGACGAATGCAGGAGATGAGCATGGTCATTCCTGCTCGTCGCGCTTCTTTTGGCGGGTCCAGTGCAAGCCCCAGTCGCGTCCGTCCTCGTCCGCCTGGAACAGGCGGGCGCGGATCGGCTGCTGGAAGACGGGATCGTCGAGCAGGACCGAAACGAACGGCCCGGCGCGTTCCCCGGAATGTTTCCAGCCCGCGCCGACTTCCGGTCCGTCCTCGTCGCCGAGGTGGATGCGGTAGGCGGGCGCATTCTCCGCCTCGGCGTTCTCTGCTGGAACGAAGGTCAACTCCGCGTCGAGCGTGAGGGTGCGGACATGCCCGGAATAGCCGGACGGGGTGCGGGTAAATTGGCCGATCTGTGCCATGGGAGGTTTCCTTTGCTATGCGGTGGAGAAGACGCGGGCCGTTCGCACGCCCCGCAGCGGACGCGCCGTCACCGCATCGGCGCGCGCCAGACAAAGCGGCCATCGCCGTCTTCGTCGGTGAAAAGCGGGATCGCGCGGCCGATCACCGCCGAGGCGGGGAACGGGCCGAAATAGCGGCCGTCGAGGCTGTCGCCGACGTCCGGGTTCATCAGGAAGACTTCGCCCTCGGCGATGACGCGGCAGCCCTGCCAGACCGGCAGGTCTCGGCCGAGGCTGTCGCGGTCGCGTGCTTCGCCGAGCGGAACACCATCGACGGCGATGGCGCGGCCGGCGCGGCAGACGCGCTGTCCGGGCAGGCCGATCACGCGCTTCAGAAGCGGCACGTCGCGCGCGACGTAGCCGCGGTCCACCATGTAGGACGCGAACGGCTCAGGTGGCATGACGGCGACCAGATCGGGCATCTCGATCCGATCAGCGGGCGCGACGGTGTAGAACCCGATCGGCACGCTGGCCGATGCGTTCCAGAGCAGCCTTGGCGCGGTCGGAACGAATCCGGCGATGGCGATCCCCAGCGTGGCCGCCGCCGTCACCATGACATAGCGAAAGCGCGTCATGGGGCGATCTCCCGGCGCCGGAGCCATGCCTGATGGCGCTCGGCGGTGTAAGGACGCGGCGCTTCGCCTGCGTTCATCCAGTGGGCGACATGCCGCCAGTGATCGGGATCGACCTGGGCGGGATCGACGCCAATGGCCTCGATCCCGTCGACATGGCGAAGGACGGCCTCAACCTTCGGCCAGCCTTCGATCTTCAGCAGGATTTCGCCGCCCGGACGGACGAAGGGCAGCGTCTGATAGGATTCGCCCGGCGCAACCGCGCGCAGGATGTCGAGGCGCGAAATGATCGTGCCGTGGTCGTTCGCCGCCCAGCGGACGAACGCGAACACCGAACCAGGACCGAAAGAAACGACGCGCCGGTTGCGGTCGAGGATCTGCGTTCCCGCCTCATGGCCGAACCTGATCCAGTATTCGGTCCTGCCCTCCACCCAGGTCAGTTCCACGCGGGTCAGATCGCCATCATGGGCATCGATACCGATCATGGGCGGTCTCCCGCTGTGTCGGGAAACTCGCGCGCAAGCAGGTCACGCAGCATGTCCGCGACGGTGGTGCCGCGCCCGAACGCGGCGATCTTGATCCGCCCGCGAAGCTCGGGCGTGATGTCGATCGTCAGCCGGGCGGAATGGGCGGCTGCGGCGCCATCGCGCGCTGGCCGTCCATCGCCAGCCTTGATCCAGCCATCGGGATCGGCTGGGCGCGTAGCGAAGCCGCGCTTGTCCGTGCCGGCCGTCATGACGGGGCTCCGTCATGGAACGGCAGCACGGTGGCGATGCGGGCGCGGGCGAGATCGGCCATGTCGGCGTCGATCTCGCAGCCGAGATAGCTCCGGCCGGAAAGCCGACAGGCTTCCCCGGCTGCGCCGGAACCGGCGAACCAGTCACCGACAAGTCCGCCTTCCGGGCAGCTCGTGCGGATCAGGATTTCCAGGAGCGCCGACGGTTTCTCGGTCGGATGGATGGCGCGGCCGTGGCAGTTGCGCAGGTAGATGACCGAGCGCATGAGGCGCGGTCCGCCGTCATGGCTAATGTAATGGCCGGCGTCGATCTGGCCGGTATGGGGTGGACGCTGCTTGCGCCGCACCGTGCGGGCCGTTGCGTCGGGCGTGGTCTGGACGTCGTTGTAGATGTCGCGCCAGGCGGTCTCTGCCGGATAGAACTGGACGGCCAGCTCATGCACCCGCTTGAAGCGATCATTGTGAAAGCCGGTGCCGTTCTGCTTCTCCCAGATCACCTCCTGCGCGATGCGCAGACCCGCATTGGCGAAGTGGTCGGCGGTCGCCATGAAGGAACGAAGTGAACCGAAAACCCAGAGCGAGCCGGTCGGCTTGAGGGCGGCGCGCGCCAGCGCGACCCAGCCCTCGACGCGCCGGTCCCAGGCGAGCGAGGTGTCGCCATAGGGCGGATCGGCGAGGATCATGTCGTAGGGAGCGTGCCAGGGCATTTCTTCGCGGCAGTCGCCGGTCAGGATGGTCATTGGCCGACCCTCCCGATGCCCAGCCGCGCAATCTCATCGGTGAGCGCTGCGACTTCACGCGCGGCAGGAGATTGGCGGTCGATCTCGCCTGCGAGACGACCTGACTGTGCAGCGTCGGCGAAGACGACGCGCTGCCCGACAGTGGTGGCAAGGACGGGCGGGTCGTGATCTGCAAGGCTTTCGGCCGTTTCGCGGGCGATGACGGTGCGCGCGCCGCAGCGGTTGAGCGCGAAGCGGGCGACGAGTTGGGGCCGATAGATGCGGGCCTCTGCGAGGAGGGCCAGCATTTCGGCCGAGGCCCAGCCATCGAGGGGCGACGGCTGCACCGGGATCAGCACCAGGTCGGCGGCGAGGAGCGCGGAGCGCATGAGGCTGGCGACACGCGGCGGTCCGTCGATGACGACGTGATCGACATCGCGGGCGATCTCCGGTGCCTCGCGGTGCAGTGTGTCCCGTGCGAGGCCGACGGTGCCGAACAGTCGAGGCAGGCCCTCGCGTGCGCGTTGCTGTGACCAGTCGAGCGCCGAACCCTGCGGGTCGGCATCGAGAAGTGTGACGCGCTTTCCGCCCTGCGCCAGTTCTCCGGCGAGATGCAGCGCCAGCGTGGTCTTGCCGACACCGCCCTTCTGGTTGAGGAGTGCGATGATCATTGGCCGCCTCCCGGCAAGTCGAGAGGAAGGCGGGGTGTGTCGGAACCTTCGGAAGCCTCGGTTCCGCCGGGCTGAGGGGCCGGCTGGGAAGCGCGTGGCGTGGCAGATGCGCCGTTCCTAGCGGCTCTGCTGAGGCTTCTGGCGGTGTCGCGGATGAGGTTTTCCACATCGCGCACGCGCTCTTCAAGGTTAGAGTCTTTGTTAGACTCTAAGTTAAGGGCGCGATTTTGCGAGTGGTCTTCGGGCGTTAAGCCCGATTTCGGTTCCCGATAGCACGAGCCTTGGGTTCCCGATAGCACGATAGTCCGGGTTCCCGATAGCACGAGGCCATTCACAGGTTTTCCACAGGCCGGTGTCGGCTCGAAGGCGAGCAGCATGCGCCCGCCGATCTCGGCTTCCAGAAAGAGCCGGTAGCCCGGCAAGGGCTGGCGTCGGATGATGTCGCGCAACTCAAAAGCGAAGCGTTTGAATGGCGACATGCTGCCGGACTTCTGATGGAGGTGGCGGAAGTCGAAGCGCCAACCCTCACGCTGGCGGCCGCCGTGCTTACGCACTAGGCGGTAGAGCCATCGGTCGAGTCCGCCGGTCAGGTCGAAATAGGTCCGGTCGATGGTCAGCACGAGCGCGTCGTCGAGGACGGCCTGATAGAACCAGTCCGGCACGATCATCTCGATACCATCGGGGCGGCCGTTGCGGTCGGTGCGCTCCTGCCATTCGTTGATCCAGGAGAAGCGATGCCGGCGGCCTTCAGCTGGTTGCCGGATCGAGGTGGAAATGGTGGTCGATTGCAGCCGGTCGAGTGCGGCCTTCAGGCGCTGGTAGTCGCGCAGCGACGTGCCGCGCCCGACATAGGTGAGGATTTCGTAAGGCGTGGCGGCCATCAGCCGGGACGTCCGAAGCCCGGTATCACGGGCTTCGACGATCTGGCTGGCGGCCCAGATCAGGATGTCCGCATCCCAGATCGTCGCCATGCCATGATCGGGGACCGCCTCGACCCGGATCGTCACATTGCCGGCGGCGAAGTCGATGGGCGCGACACGTTTTGACTTGCCGAGGGAGAAGAAGGGATAGGCCATGAGATCCTGCGCGTCTCGTGGCGCGAAGTCGCCGGGGAGCGCCCTGAACAGGTCGAGCTGCCCGCGCTCGGAAAGGGATCGACGTCGCGCCACCATGAAGGGAACTGGGTGCGATCAGCGGGCGGAGCGCCCGACCTGCGGGCCGGTCGGAAGGGCGTGGCGCTTGGCGGGCAGCACGGAGCCACGGGGATCGGAGGTGGAGGTTACCGCACCGCGCTCGGTCCAGGCTTCGAGATCGTCGATGGCATAGACAACCCGGCCGCCGAGCTTGCGATAGGCAGGGCCGGTCCCGTAGGTGCGGTGTTTTTCGAGCGTCCGGGCCGAAAGGCTGAGAAAATCCGCAGCCTCCTTGGTGCGCAGGAAGCGCGGCGGCAAAACGACGGGTTCATGTGGCATGATCGGGCCTCCGGGCTGTTGGGAACGGCCACTGCGAGTCAGCGGCGGGACAACGACCACGGTGGCGGAGGGAGGCCGGCGAGTTGCAGGGCGAAGTTGATGGGTATCGAAATCGCCCACCAGCCCAGGCGTCGAACTACGCTAGCGTTGGCGACGATGACGCAGGAGTTTTCGATAGCCGCCCGCGACCATGGAATGGGCGTCGCGCAGAAGCGCCTTGATCGTGTGGCGGGCCGAAGACGCCTGCCATTCATCGCGGTCGAGCGGCCCGATCTTCAGGATGACTTGCGCGATTTCCTGCTGTGTGGCGCCCGCCCTGTGTCCGTCAAAGGCGCGAAGCATCCGTCGCAGGCGTATGCGCTGCTGCCGGGTCAGCCGCGTATCGGGAGGAATGGCGCGGCCATGTAGGGCGGAGAGGAAGCGGCGGACGGCTTCGATCCGGTCGAAGCCGTCCAGGCCGAGCGGAACGATGGCGACGGCGATCCTGTCGTCGCCGGCCGTGCAGTCGAGGATCTGCAGATGCTGTCCGTTGCCAATATCGAGCCGGTAGTCCTCATCCGTAGGTTGCGAGCGAGGATGGGCGCGCCAGATCACGGTAGCTGCGAGACCGATTTGCTCGTCAAATTCCGATGGCGCGTTCGCCAGTATGACGACGCTCGTGTCCTCCTGCGGAAGCCATAATACCTTGGCGTCAGGTGGCGCAGCCAGCGGATCGACGGGGAAATCGGAGTCCCCACCGCTGCCGGATTCGTTCGGTCAGCGGTTCGGGATCTCCCTGGCCAGAGGCCGATGCCTCAAAATCAGCGTCATAGGCATCGTTGCGGCGGAGCCACTCCCAAGCCAGATCGGATGGCGTCAGCACATCCAGATGCTCGTAGTCTGCCGAAGAACGCCAGGTAGATGCGTTGGGTGTCATCGGAGCCTCCCACGTCACAGCTCAGGAAGTTGGAGAGACTCTACGATTCCCGTTCGGGTTGAATTGAGGAAGCTGGGTCGGGATCAACAGGTGATGCGTCCCGCGCATCGCTATGATGTTCGGTGCTGACTTTCGCGGACCAGTTCGCGATAGCCGCGCTCGGTCATCCAACGCGCTCGTGCGAGATGCGCGTCATGAACGCGGCGGCTACGCTCGGGATCACGCTCTGGATCGAGATTGAAGAGGATTCGAACCGCTTCGCGCCAGTCGGCGCCATCGCGCGCTGCGTCGAGCAGGCGCATATAGAGCTTCATGTGTTCTCGATCATATGGTGTCAGCGTTTGGCTGGACGGTGGTTCGTCAAGAAATGTCTGTGTCGCTTGTCCCATCAGTCGCTCACGATCGGATAACGTATTTGTTAACCATCTCCGGCGGGAGATAGCCATTCTTTTTATGGGCAACGGGTCAATGCGCAGGCCACGACGCTAACCCGGCGTCGGGCTCCGCTCGTGCAGGAGCAAGACGCCTTCGCCCTTATCCGTTGACAGGAAAACGATGCCGGCCGCTTCGAGAGCGCGGCGAACCTGATCGCGAGTCGTCTCGAACACCTCAAGCCCATTTTGGGATTCGAGGCGTTTGAGTGCGGTCAATGCGACCTGGGCCTTGTCAGCGAGCGTCTCCTGTGTCCAACCCAGCAACGCGCGTGCGGCCCGTGATTGGCGAGCGGTGATCATACATGATCACCTCCCACCGAGACCTGCACGCACTCCAGAACTACGACTATAATAGTCGCTCTGCCTTCAAATTCCACTCGAAATTCGGCTGGAATCGTCGTGATCAACCTCGCAGTGGCGGGATAGGCAGCCATCTGATTCGGTCGGACATACGACAGCGTATCGGCGCGGCCAGAATGGCCTGGCCCAGGGAGAGGAGGATGGGTTTGGGAAGGAGGGCGAGGGAACCGTCGCCTCCTTCCCATGGGAGGGTTCAAGGGAGGGGCTTCAGCCCTTCCCTTGGGGAGGATGTTTGAAGGAGGGGGCTTGCCCCTTCCTTCATGGGAGAGCGTTGAGAGGGGCGTGCCCCTTTCATCAGCCCTGCGGGCCGGTCGATCCGGCCGGCAGGGCTTTGACGACGAAGCAAAGACGAGAGGCGGCTTTCGCCGCCTCTCGTCGAAGGGTCAGTCGGTATCCGGTCCCCAGAGCGGATTGCTCTCCGGGTCCTCGATGTGCCCGTAGTCCGGTTCGAAACCGCGAACCACAGCCCCGATCTCGTGACCGCCGATGCTCGTGCGCCCCTGCGCAACGAGGATGCTCACCGCAGTCGGATCGGCCTCGATGGCCCAGATCGCGTCCTCCATATCGTCGTGGGGACCGAGGTTTTCGATGGGGATAACGTCGCCATCCTCGTCGTAGCCGCCGTGCAGATACATCGGCGCCTCGGCCAGACGCTTTGCGGCAAGCTCGGCATCGCGGATAAGCCCGAAAGCCTGCTTGCGATCGCGCCAGTATTCGGCGCTGCCCCCGTCGATACGGATGATCTTTTGTTCGGTCATGTCATGCTCCTTTCTCTCGCTGACGGGAGGGTCGGGCACCGTAGCCGCGAGGGGTCAGGGATCGCGCAGCGACCGCCAGCGGCGGCGAGCGGGGGAGCCGATTTTCTGACGATGCCCTTGGGTATCGGCTGAAAATTGGGGGGACCGTGAAGTCCTTGACGCCGGAGTGGCTGGTGCATGATCCGAAGTCAGAGAGAGAAGAGCCCGCGGCCCCGACTAGGGGCCGCGACAATATTCGGTGGAACCGAAGGGGAGGTTTGGAGGGGTTTCCCCTCCATGGGTGGGGGAGTTTGAGGGGGCGGGGCTTTGCCCTGCACCTTCATGGGGTGAGTTTGAGAGGGGCGGCTTGCCCCCCTTTCATAAGCCCTGCCGAGCGGTCGATCCGGTCGGTATGGCTATTACGACAGGGGAAAAGGTGGCGAGCGGCTTCCGCCGCCCGCCACCTCGCTATCGGTATCGGTATCGGAAGTTGCTGACCGGGCGCTCGTAGATCTCGGGGTCGAGTTGCCCCGCGCCATCGGGGCCAATGCTGGCATCGCAGAGATAGGTGGTGAAGCGGATACCTGTCTGGGCAGCGATCTGCCGGAGGATGGGACCAAGGCCGGACAGATGCTTGTCCTCGACGGTCATCCATTCCGGGATCGGGCCATTGCACCACATGGCCGCAACGGGGTGGTGGTATCCGCCGAAGTCCGGGTCACCATCGACGGCATCCAGCAGATGCCAAGGATAGAACCCCCGGCCGCCGGATTCGAGATCGCCCATGCAGTCGCCGAGGGTCTGTTCAAGGGACTCGCGCACCGTCGGATCGCTTTCGTTCCGTAGCCGCCGCTGGACCTTTGCGCCCTCGCGGCAAGTCTTGAGATGGCCGTTGAGGGCAAGAAGCAGCTTTTCATGGAGGGACTGCGAAAAGCGAGTGTCGCACCTGAAGTAGTTCTTGCGCACCCTGGTTCTGATGCGGCCAAGCTTTCTTGAGAGATTGAGGAAATCGAGATCAGACATTTGTTTCTCCTTTCGTTCTGACGGGAGGAGCCTGCACTGTTGCCGCGAGGGGTCAGGGATCGCGTAAGCCGACCGCCAGCGGCGGCGAGTGGTGGAGCCGATTTTCTGACGATGTTCTTGGGCGTCGGCTGAAAATTGGGGGACCGCGAAGTCCTTGACGCCGGAGTGGCTGGTGCATGATCCGAAGTCAGAGAGAGAGGAGCCCGCGGCCCCGACCAGGGGTCGCGACATTATTCAGCGCAACGCCAAAGGGGAGGTTTGGAGGGGTCTCCCCTCCATGGGTAGGGAGTTGGAGGGGGCGGGGCGTAGCCCTGCACCTTCATGGGGCGAGTTTGAGAGGGGCGGCTTGCCCCCTACTCATTCGGGGAGCATCGGACCAAAAAGTGGTTTCCTGTTTTTGGAAATGATCCGATTCTCCGGCAAGGAAATCGGAGCGCCGGGCGCGAAGGCGCATGGCGTTCCGGTGGGGAATCTTGCGCTGAGCCGGCGGGCGCGACCCACCGTAAACATGGAAGGCCCGGCGGCTTGCGCCGCCGGGCCTCTGGCTTCCCGCTCAGAACGGGATGTCATCGTCGTCGATGAACTTGCCGTCGTCGTTCTCGGTCTGCTTCGCCCGGCTCAGGAAATCGACGGTCTCGGCGATGATCTCGCAGCCGTAGCGGTCGTTGCCCTCCGCATCCTTCCACTTCGTGTAGTGGATGCGGCCGCGAACCAGAACCTTCATGCCCGTGTCGCAATACTGCTGGACCGTCTTGCCGAGGCCGTTGAAGCAGGTGATGCGGTGCCATTCCGTGTCCTGAACCCGATAGCCCTTCTCGTCACGGACCACGCGGCCTTCCGAGTATTTGGGGCGCGACGTGGCGAGGCTGAAGTGGGTGATCGAGGTGCCGCCCTGGGTGGTGCGGGTTTCGGGGGCCTGACCGATGTTGCCGGCGAGGATGACGATGTTCTGCATTGTAAGTCTCCGTTGCTCCTCGGAGGGACCATCCCTCCGACGAGACCCGGCCAAGGCCGTCGGGAGACTCCCGCAACTGCCGCCCTTGCGGCAGCTCGCCCCTAAGGCCCGGAGTGGGGCGGGCAGCCGCGCTCGCGCGGCAACACGGTCCGGAGCCGCCGGGGTTGCTGGTGGAAACCGAACGGACTTAGGGGATCAGTCAGTCGGAGGGATTGGTGCCTTCGAGAGCCAATCGGGGACGCGCAGCAGAACTGGCATCCCTGCCGGTAGCAGCAGCGTGCTGGCCCTTGGAACCCGTATCCATGCCACCGGGCATCCCGATCTAACCCACTTCCCCGTCATGTTCACGCCCCGCTGGAAGGCTGTGTGGCCCGTGACGAGAAGGGCTATCGGGTCTGGAGCGCGGAACCGGCATCGCATCACCTGCATCAATGGCACGAGGTCAGGTCCGGCAGTATTGCGGCAAGGGTTTGAAGGTGATTGCGGCTGTGTTCACGAAATGAAGTGGAAGGATGCGGCTGGCCATCGACTGCACGGCGTCAGCGGGATTCACGCCGATGACCGGCTTCCAGAGCCGGGCAAAGCAGGTCGAGAAAGACGGCAGCGTGACCGCGATGACATGATTTCCTATTCTGAGCAGGAAGCCCGGAGCCCGGTGGTCCAGCCGTCGGGTTTCCATGAGACTGCGGGATCGCGCGCGCCGGCTCAGCGCGAGAACACCGACTCGCCGAGCGCGTTCAGATTGATGATGGCCGAGACGCCGATGACCAGGCCGCCCACGCCGCCCAGAAGGTTGAGCGCGAGGGTCGAGTCTATGGCGTTCTTCGTGACGCCATAGACGAGCGCGTAGCCAGCTATGACGGCGGGCACCGCGAAGAGGGCAAGCGCGATGAGGCGAAGAACAGGGTTCTTGGCAAAGCCCAGGACCGCGATCACCAAGACGATGGACAGCAGGGCCGCACCGAGCGCAGCGAAACCGGACATCAGGACGCCGGCTCCCGCGCCCCACGCGTATTGCGCGGCAGTAATGGCCGACATGACGGGCAAAGCGTAGATCGCGAGATTGTAGGCGATCACGCAGGCCGTGATGGTCAAAGAGATGGCGAGCAGGATCAACGTCATGGAAACCTCCAGCGAACGGTTGAGGATCACGACAGGCTGCCGGGAGATGCGCTCCGCCTGCGACTATTCTGCTTCGCCGGTTCTACAAGGATGCTCCAATAGAGGCTCGACCTCGCTTCCTGTCAAGGTTTGGCGGCTGAAAGCCGCCGAACGGCGGCGCTTACGCGCCGCCGTCGAACTTCATGACCGGGATGCCGAGCTTGCGGGCCTTGTCGGCGAGATTCTCCTGAATCCCGGTGCCGGGGAAGACGAGGATGCCGACCGGCAGCACATCCAGCATCGCGTCGTTGCGCTTGAAGGGTGCGGCCTTGCCGTGCTTCGTCCAGTCGGGCCGGAAGGCGACCTGCGGCACCTTGCGGTGGTCTGCCCAGCGGGAGGCGATCAGTTCCGCGCCTTTCGGGGTGCCGCCGTGCAGCAAGACCATCTCCGGGTGCTTGGCATGGACCTGATCGAGCCGCCCCCAGATCAGCCGGTGATCGTTGAAACCGGCGCCGCCGGTCACGGCCACCTTGGGACCGGCAGGCAGCATCACCTCGGTCTCGGCGCGGCGTTTCGCGGCAAGGAAGTCGCGGCTGTCGATCATCGCGGCGGTCAGGTTGCGATGGTTGACCATCGAGCCGCTGCGCGGCCGCCAGGCGCTGCCGGTGTGGTGTTCGAAAGCCTCGGCGGCGAGATCGCGGAAGAGTTCCATGCTGTTGCGCCGTTCGATGAGGGTCTGTCCCTCTGCCGTGAGGCGTTCGAGTTCGACCGACTTCACCTCGCTGCCGTCCTGTTCCCGCTGCATCCGGCGCTGCGCCTGCTCGTTGTCGTCGAGATCGCGTTCCACCCGGCTGGCGGCGCGGTGAAAGAGATTGACCGTCCCCCAGAGCAGCTCTTCGAGATCGGGCTCTAAGCGGGTGTCGCCGAGCGTCGCGACGAGGGCGTCGAAGATGTCGGTGACGGCACTGGCGACGGTATTGCCTTCGGGCAGCGGCCTGGGATCGGGTTCGTCCTGGAAAGGACGCCAGCCGTAGAGCTGGAGTTCGGTGAGGGCGTGATCGGTCTGGGAGGAGGTGTGGACCGGCTCGTCGCCTGCGGAATAGGTTTCGTTCGTCATCGGGAGCGTCCTTTGTCTGGAGACCGCGCCCATCGCGGCCTTCGCAGGCGTCGACGCGCACGGGCGGGACGGGTTGGCAGCCCTCGCCCACTCCGCGAGGGCCTCGATGGCCGGGTTCGGACTATTTTGACTTTCGCGATGCAAAGGCGGGGCTCGTCCCCGCCGGCGGAAAATAGTCCGAAAGCGGCCATTGCCTGCCCGGCCCGTTTGTGCGCCGATCGCCCTCTCAGAAGGCCGTGGGTGCGGGCCTCTCCGACGAAGGATGCGCCTGCCGATGGCCAGCGAACGAAACCGGCAGGCGACGAGTTGGGCCGCGCCTCCGAGAACGATTACATCCTCACCGCTCCATGAAACGGCGGATGTCCTCGGGATGAAGCTGATCCTTCAGGGCCGCCCTGAGGGCATCGGCGCCACGGCGTCGCAGATCATCGTTGAAGTCGCCCTCGACCGGCGTGAGCGTGACCGCCTCGATCCCGAAGCTCGCTGCTCTGGAGGCGAGGCTGTCTCTTGCGCCGTCCCCGGCCGGGTCGCGATCGCGCAGGACATAGAGCCGGCGCAGGGACGGCGGGAACAGGATGGCAGCGAGGTGAGCGGCTGAAAGCGCCGCCAGCATCGGCATGTGGGGCAGAACCTGACGGGGCGACAGCACGGTCTCGATGCCCTCGCCGGCTACGAGAACCTCAGCGGCAGTGTCGAAGCGGACTGCGTGGCCGAGAAGGTCGCCCATCGCCCGCCGCGGTGTTTCGACAGGTGCCTTGCCGGAACCGTCCGGGGCGAGCCAGGTGCGATGCGCGCCGGTCTGGTGGCCGGAGAGATCGGTGACGGCGGCGACGAGTGCCGGCCTGATCTCGGTGGGCGAATGCTCATCGGGCCTGTAATAGCACCGGGGATGGTAGCGCAGCGCGGCGGTGCCCGAGAGGCGGGTGATCGCCCGCCCGCGCAGGTAGATCTCCGCAAGCGTGCCGCCGATCGGCTGCGCCATGGCGAAGAGGCGGCGAGACGCTTCAGGCGAACCGGACGCCACGCTGGACGTGCTGCCGGTCGGCGTCTTCGTCTTCTCCGGTTCGGGATGCGGGAGAGCGAGGAAACGGCGCGCTTCCTCGGCCACGTCCTTGAAGTCGACGAGGCCAAGCGATTGCCGGATGATGTCGAGCAGATCGCCATGCTCCCCAGTGGCCATGTCGGTCCACTTCCCCGCCGCGCCCTTGCCGGATTCAGGCCCGGTGAGGCGGACAAACATGGATCGCCCAGGCGTGTTTTGCACATCGCCGACCAGCCAGTATCGTCCGGCGCGCTGGCCGGACGACAGATAATGGCGGCAGACCGCCTCGGCCTCCCGACCGAGACGGATCGCCAGTTCCGAGACATCGTGACGGGGCATCATGCTGCCTCCCGCTCGCCGATGCGCTCGACCGGCCAGCGGTCGAGAACCTTGCCGAGAACGGCAGGGCCAGTCCCATCGACCGGAACGAACATGCGCAGCTTCCATGAGATGATTTCGTGGAAGAGGCCATAGGCCGAGAGGCGCTGACGCATCATGTCGGTAAAGCCGGAGAGTTCGATCCGGTTCGCGCCCATGACGCGGACCCGCCGAAGCTGAAGGCCCTCGGCGAGATCGAGGATCGTCCGACCTTCCATCAGCGCCGCAAAGGCATCATCCGGCGTGACCGATGCGGTTCCGGTCTTGGTCGCGTTCGCGGCCCAGGCTGGAGAGACCTTCCGGCCGATGATGCGCTCGCCGGCGTCAGACTGGAGCCGATAGACGCGGGTGGAGTCATTGGGCAACCGCTTCCAGATCGGCAGCAACAAGCCCGTGACCATATGCAGGGTGCTGTCGGCAAACTCCGGCACTTCTGCAACCTCGGCCTCCCAAGCCGATGCGAAGACGTCCCGGTCGGCCTCGACCCAATGGGTTTCGCCCATCATTCTGACCGGGACGTTATGGGCCTCCATCGGCCGGATCAGGCGGACGCGGCGCTCGATCTCGCCATCATCCAGCATGACGCTCGTGCTGGGGATCTGCACCGCCGCGCGACCCGAGCGCTCGTTGATCAGCAGCTTCGCACGCGGATCATCGAGTTCGGCCAAGGCGGCGTCGAGCGTCACCGGCCGGTTGCGCTTGCGTTCGGTGATAGTCAGCAGGCTGGTCTCGGCCCCGGTGCGCGGATGGGTGTAGATCACCTGCCGGTCCGCCACCACGAAGCTTTCGGCGCGCAGCGTCTCCAGTCCGGCATCATAGGTGCCCGAGGCGATGGCGCCCTCAATCCGCGCGGTCAGAAGCTGCTCGAAGGCGGTGAACAGCACGCCCTGAAGCTCAATGGTCAGGGCGAGCAAACGGTTGAGAAACGTGGTGATCGCCGGCAAATCATCCTTGATGCCGTTCGAGTCCATCAGCTTCAGCCCCGTTGCGGCCTCGAACCGCTCCAAGCTGCATCCCTCGACCTTGCCCCGCACCAGCAGGAGATAGAGCTGGCGCAGCGCGTCGCGGGCGTAGTGGCTCTCCAGATTGTCTTCCGGGCGGAACAGGCCCTGACCGCCGGTCTGGCGCTGGCCGCGCGTGATCGCACCCAAGGTGTCGAGGCGGCGGGCGATGGTCGAGAGAAATCGCTTCTCGGCTTTCACATTGGTCGAGATCGGCCGGAACAGCGGCGGTTGCGCCTGATTGGTGCGGTGCGTGCGGCCAAGCCCTTGGATGGCGGCATCGGCCTTCCAGCCCGCTTCGAGGAGATAGTGGACGCGCAGCCGGGTGTTCTTCGCCGAGAGTTCGGCGTGGTAGCTGCGCCCGGTGCCGCCGGCGTCGCTGAACACCAGCACACGCTTGCCATCATCCATGAACGCCTGGGTCTCGGCGAGATTGGCCGAACCGGCGCGATTCTCCACGACCAGCCGGTCGATGGTCACGCTGCGCTTGCGAACGATCCGGCGCGAGCGGCCAGTGACCTCGGCCACGGTGTCAGTGCCGAAATGCTGGATGATCTGGTCGAGCGCGCCGGGGACCGGCGGCAGGCTGGCGAGGCTTGCGATCATCTCGTCGCGCCGCGCCACGGCCTCCCGGCTTTCGACTGGCTGGCCGTCGCGATAGACCGGGCGAGACGACAGGTTGCCCTCCGAATCCGTGAACGGCTCGTAGAGCTGGACCGGGAAGGAATGGGCGAGGTAGTCGAGGACATATTCGCGCGGCGACAGGTCCATTTTCAGGTCGCCCCATTCCTCGGTGGGGATCTCGGCGAGCCTCCGTTCCATCAGCGCCTCGCCGGTCGAAACGATCTGGATGACGGAGGAATGGCCCGCCTCCAGATCGCTGGTGATCGAGCGGATCAGCGTCGGGGTTTTCATCGACGTGAGCAGGTGCCCGAAAAAGCGCTGCTTGGCGCTCTCGAAGGCCGAGCGGGCGGCGGATTTGGCCTGCCGGTTCAGCGTGCCGGAGCCGCCGTCGCCGCCGGTGATGTTGGCGGCCTGCATCGCGGCATCCAGGTTGTTGTGGATGATGGCGAAGGCATCGGCGTAGCTGTCGTAGATGCGGATCTGCTCCGGGGTCAGCTCATGGTCGAGCAGCTCGTATTCCACGCCTTTGAATGACAGCGAACGGGCGGTGTAGAGGCCGAGGGCGCGCAGGTCGCGGGCCAGCACCTCCATTGCCGCGACGCCACCGGCCTCGATCGCCTCGACGAATTCCGCCCTGGTCGAGAACGGGAAATCCTCGCCGCCCCAGAGGCCCAGGCGCTGCGCATAGGCGAGGTTGTGGACGGTGGTGGCGCCGGTGGCCGAGACATAGACGACGCGGGCCTGCGGCAGGGCATGCTGGAGGCGCAGCCCGGCGCGACCCTGCTGGCTGGCGGCGACATCACCGCGTTCTCCCTTGCCGCCGGCGGCGTTGGCCATGGCATGCGCCTCGTCGAAGATGATGACCCCATCGAAGTCGGAGCCCAACCATTCGACGATCTGTTTGACGCGCGAAACCCTTTCGCCGCGGTCGTCGGAGCGCAGCGTGGCATAGGTTAAAAATAGGACGCCTTCGCCCAGAGTGATCGGCTTGCCTTGTAGGAAGCGCGACAGCGGCGTGACCAGCAGCCGCTCCATGCCGAGGGCGCTCCAGTCCCTTTGTGCGTCCTCCAGCAGCTTGTCCGACTTCGATATCCAGACCGCCTTACGCCGCCCTTGCATCCAGTTGTCGAGGATGATGGCAGCGGATTCCCGGCCCTTGCCGACACCAGTGCCGTCGCCGACCATGAACCCTTGGCGGAAACGGATGGCACCCTCGGCCTCCTCCGGCGCGGCGGACAGGCTGTCGAGCGTGTCATCGACCGTCCAGGCCCCGGCGAGGAAGCCCGTATGGGCCTCGCCGGCATAGATCACGGTTTCCAGTTGCGCCTCGGACAGCTTGCCGAGAATGTCGGCTGGCAGCATCGGCCGGTAGCTCGGCTTCGGCGGCGCGATGCTCGCCATCGACGCCGATTGCACGAGCTGGGTCGGATGCGCCTGCGCGCCGGCGATGCGGATGGTCTGGAGACCGTATTCCTCATAGATCGCATCGGAGAGGCGGCCGTCTTCGGCCGGTGCCCAATCGACGGTCTCATAGGCGAGCGGCACCCCCTCCGGCTCGGCCAGCGGCGCGGCGGGCGCAGCCCTCGCCGTTCGGTTGACATAGCCGCGCACGGTGCGGGGGACGGCAGGCCGCGCGATCGGCACGGCAACGCCGGGATCGACCGGCAGCCGCGCGGGCAACTGATCCGCCAGCCAGCCCATCAGCGTCGCCACGTCCGGCGCGACTCCGATTGCTGTCGGAAACACCGCAGGGTCGTCGGCGGGCAGCTTGTCGATGACGGTCAGCCGGGTTGGGATCGTGGTGCCATGCTTGGCATAGACCGACCCATCGACTGCGGCGGAAAAGGTGACGCGGCCGCGCTCCTGCAGCCGGGTCCAGGAGGCGGTCCATGCCGGATTGTCGGCGGCGAAGCTCGCCCCGGTGATGGTCACAAGCCGCCCGCCGGGCGCAAGGCGCGCCAGCGCCGAGGCGACATGGCGGAAGGCGGCATCGGCCATGCGGCCCTCGACATTCACCATGACCGAGAACGGCGGGTTCATCAGCACGACGGTCGGGACCAGGCCGGGATCGAGGTGATCGTCGATCTGGGCGGCGTCGAAGCGGGTCACGGAGAGGGCCGGAAAGAGAGAGGAAAGCAGGCCGGCGCGCATCTCGGCGAGTTCGTTGAGGAGCAGCGTGCCGCCGGCGATCTCGGCCAGAATGGCGAGGAGCCCGGTGCCGGCCGAGGGCTCCAGCACCCGGTCGGCAGGAGTGATCGCCGCCGCCGTCACCGCCGCAAAGCCAAGCGGGATCGGGGTGGAGAACTGCTGGAAGGTCTGGGCTTCCTCCGACCGGCGTGTATGCGTCGGCAGGAGCCCGGCGATCTTGCCGAGCTGCGGCAGGATAGCCGCCGATGACCCGGCTCTGCGGAAAAGCGCAGCGCCGTATTTGCGCAGGAAGAGGACGGTCGCCGCCTCGCAGGCATCATAGGCGGTCTTCCAGTTCCAGGCGCCGGTGGCATCGGAAGCGCCGAAGGCCGCTTCCATGGCGCCGCGCAGGGTTGCGGCATCGACACGCTGACCGCGTTCGAGATGCGGCAGCAGGAAACCGGCAGCGGTGAAGGTGGAAGCAGCCGTCTCGGCGTCATGGTCGAGTGGAAGCGGCGCGGCGGCGGAGGCCGCCGCGGAAGCAGAGATCATGTTCATCGGAGATTCCTTGGGAGAGCGGAATAGGACCGAGCCGCACGGCGCTCTCTCTCGACCGCACCGGCTCAAATCCCTTCCGGTCGCTCTCTCCCTCTCAAGCCGTGGCGTAAGCAGGCATGAAACAAGCGCCCGGCCGAGAGGCGGAGCGCTTGTCGGGGTCAGCCAAAACGGCGTCCGGCTTTGGTGAAGGTATATTCGTTGGCGGTGATGGTCTCATCCACCGCCTCACCCGAGGAGAGGTAGTCGTATTCGCGCTCAAGCTGGCGGTAGAGCCAACGGGCCAGATCGCGCAGCGCCTCAATCACGATCTCCTCGGCATCGGCGGTCATGTCCTGATATGTCTGGCTGTCGCGTTCGACGGAAATCGC
Source organism: Paracoccus sediminis (assembly GCF_900188295.1). Taxonomy (GTDB): domain Bacteria; phylum Pseudomonadota; class Alphaproteobacteria; order Rhodobacterales; family Rhodobacteraceae; genus Paracoccus; species Paracoccus sediminis. The sequence goes on along the minus strand of NZ_FZNM01000013.1, from coordinate 70,743 downwards.
CATGCAATACTCATGGTAGTAGCGACCACGATGGCTGGCCTCGGCGCGAAGCTGGTAGAAATTGCGTCGCTGGATTGCCTGAAGGGCATCGGCGATACCGTGCAGGGCCGTATCCTGCGGTGCATGGGATCGAATCTCGGCCGAGGCGTTCTTCCCATAGGAGTAGAACCCTTCCCAACAAGCGCCATCGCCTTGTGACCAGAAGCCTGAGAAGAAGATGCGCGGCTCCCGCCGCGAGCCGCCGCCATACAGGCGCACGGTGCGGGTCTTGAAGCGGATGCCGAGGATTTCCGCGATCCGCTGGAAATCCTCATAGACCGCATCATACCAGTCGTAGTCGAACCCGCCTTCGCGATACCAGGCGCGGGCCTTGTCCTTCGCCGTGTCGGAAAGCTCGTCGAGCCGATAGACCGTGGTTTCGATGATCTCAGGCATAGGGATCACCTCCGTCCAGGACGATCTCCAGCCAGCTGCCGCTATAGATCCAGTCCACGGTCTCGCCGGTGGCGAGATCGAGGGCATGCGCGCCACCACCGAAGGCGTTGACCCTGGCTTGCGAGCAGGCGGTCGCATACTGGAAGCCCCAGAGGCCCGACAGGCCGAACGCGGCCGCGCAGCGTTTTACGAACTGGATCACATGCTCGGGATCGCCGGTCTCATCGTCGCGCATCCAGAGCTGGGTGCCGCCATGCTCAGGCTGGATCGACAGAATGAATCCTTCCGAGGGAGGGTCTTCGGCAGCGTTTTCCTCTGAAAGTGCGTTGTAGAGGTCGAGCGCGCGGGCGGCGTTTTCCGGGGTGCCTACGTCGAGCAGGCAGGAGAAATGGGTGAAATAGTTAGCCATGTCGGACTCCTGAAACGAGAAAGCCCGGCGCGCGGCCGGGCGAAGATGTGGAAGAAGGTGTCAGGCGGCCTGGGGCAGATGGAGAAGCTCCGCCGCGGTCTCGCGCCAGTAGGGATCGACCAGTCGGGCCTCGAGCAGGCTGGCGCGATAACGATGATCGCGGGCTGCGCTGTGATCGACCCGACCGGAGGCGGCGAAGGCCAGCCCGCGCAAGCGGCTGGCTTCGGTGATGATGCGGCGGGCCTCCACGTCGGAGACGACGGGCTGCTGCCAGAGGACGATTCCTGCCCGGATCTCGCCACCGAGAACCAGGCCGAGATCGCCGTCCTGAATGACGACGATACGCGGGTGAAAGCGCAGCGTGTCGTCCGCGCTGACACGAATGTCGCCGCGCGCGACGCGCTGGCTGGCAAGGATCATGGCTTCTTCGGCGGATGCGGATTGACCGATGACGACCGTGCGGTCGAATTCATCGGCCTCGTCGAGGCCCTCGTAACCGGCCGTGCCCATGCAGGAGAGGCGCAACGGCAGCTTTTGGGCGTAGCGCAGCCGGGGCAACACCTCGCGCGTGATGACGTCGCCGACCAGGGTAAAACCGGGGTGGTGGGAAAGGGTCATGGGGTTTGCTCCACGACGGGCGGCGGAAGCCTCTCTTCCACCTGCAACCCGTCACGGCCAACCGACCCACCCTCTCACTCTCCTGTTGTCGGGGTGGATCAGCACCACGGTTCGCGGCGTCCCGCCCAGGTTCGGGCCAGTCCCTCGCTGACGAGAATGTCTCCGACGTCTCGTCCCTCGACGCGGATCGCCGCCAGGGTCCGGCCATAGCGGTCGGTTCCCTGGTGCAGGATTTCGATCCGCTGGCCTTTCAGAAGCTCGGCCAGCCTGATCTTCGATTGCAGCGCGAGGTCGGTTTCATACGCGCATTGCCCCTCGATCTCGGGGGCGTCGATGTTGAAGATCCGGACGGCCTCAGATTGCCGCGTCGTGCCCAAGCGAATGGAATCGCCGTCCCAGACGCGGATTTCGGCCGGTTCGCATGACGCCGTGCAGAGCAGAATGGAAACGACAATATGGCTGAGCATGGCGAATGGCTTTCATCTTGATGGAGCGAAATCGGCGTGATCGCCGACGGTTCTTTCCGATGCGGGTCGAGATCGCAATGCCGTCCGGCACGCAAGCGGCAATCGGCGGCGATTGTCGGGAGAAGGCCCGACTGCGCTTGGGCACCGGGCCTTGGGAGTGAGGCGCTTTCGCGCCTCAGCTCCACGGATCGAGTTCCAGCTTCACCATCTCCTCGTCGCCGTCGAACTCGTCGGCCGGCATGGCGGAGTGGGTTCCATCTCCGGCCTGAAACACGACGATGGAAACCATCAGCGTGGTGGCGAGGCTGGCGGCGAAGGCGGTGGCATCTGCATAGGACATGGGTTCCGGCTCCTGTCTTGGGAGGCGGGGGACCATCCCCCGCGCGACAGGCGCCCGAAGTGTCCGACCGGATCTGCAATCACCCTCGCGCGTTCGGCTCGTCCGAATCCGCGAGGGCGGCACGCTCGCGTAAGCCGACCCCTCGTGGGTTGATTGACAAAGAGACGGTCGGACCAAGGTTCGCGAATGGAAGCGGGGGTGGTGCTTCGCCTCTGACAGGATGCCGGGAATCCCGTCATAGATGCCCCGCCGCGCCAGCCTCGTTGCCGGGCTGATCTTCAGGATGTGTTTCAGGCTGGAGATGGAATCCGCTGTCCCGCTGCGAGAAGCTGACGGCGCAATGGTGACGCTGGACCTCGATCCGTCGCTGGCTGCGCGGCGATACCCCGATGGCCCGGTCTGCGCCAGGCACAGGCGTAAGGGCTGCTCAGTCCCATAGCCCATCGGCGATCTCGCGGGCGATAATTGCCCGAGCCTCCATCATCACGTCGTCGCCGGACGTGTCGATATGACCGTAGAACCGTGTCCGGGCGCCGTGCGCGCTCCAGTCCGCATAGCGGCAATATTCGCACCTATCGAGCCGGAAGGCGCGCATGTCCTCGGCCCAATGAGGCTTCGGCTCCACGAAGACGGTGACGCCGCCGCGCGTTTCCTCCCACGGAAGCGATCGCTCCATGGGAGGGTTGCGGCGGTCGTCAGCGAAGATTTCATCAACCGTCATGATCATGCGCCACCACCATCGGCGCTTGGAACGGGGCTGTCCGGATCGGTGGAATCAGGAGGATCGCGTTTGATTTCACACGCCTTCGTCCAAAAGAACTCGTCGCGCTCCAACATGCGCTCGAAATACACGTCGCCGATCTGGTCGTCGGGCGGCAGATCGTCATCGAAGGCGTCAGTCCACCATTCTTTGGCGATCTCTGTGCGCCAGTGCATCGCCTCTTCGCTGTCGAGAAAAGCGCGCACATCGGTTCCATAGCGATGTTCATAAAGGGCGACATGAACAGTCTGAGGAATGGGCTGGCCGGGGTTGGGATGGTTGTCGGATGGCATGATCCTGTCTCCTGAAAAAAAAGGCCCGGCCGGGGCCGAGCCTATATGGGGTGGGGAGTAAGCGGGGCGACCGAGACCGCCCCGCTGGTGCGCGTCACTCGGCGGCGACCAAGGCCACCGGATCGTCGGCGGCATCGGCCGCGTTCTCATCGTCACCGGCGAGGAAATCGGGCAACGCCATGCCATTCTCGTCCTGATCGGCTGAGCCATCCACGGCCTGCGCGTCCACGGTGGGGCGCAGCGGCTCCGGCAGCCAGCCGGTATCGGCCAGAAGCCGCTCGGCCTCCTTCGCCATGTCGCCCTTCTTGAGATGCGCGATGAGATCGGCCGCGCGATCGCCGGCGCCTTCACGCACCGCTTCGAGGATGCGAGTCTTGGTCACGCGGCCGAGGTAGTTCTCGACCGTGGGTTTCCAGCCGGCTTCGACAAGATCGAGGCCGGTGGCCTGCGCCAGCCGTTCGGCCTCGGCCATGCGGCGGTCGAGACCGTGCTGCGAGATGCCATTCCCCGAATAGGGGTTCGGCCGCTCATAGAGCGCGTTGACGCCGAAGCTGACGCAATGGGCGAGCAGCGCCAGGCGGCTGGCATCGTCGAGGCCGTCGATCCAGCCCCAGAGCCTGTCGTCATCACCGGAGGGAATGTCGCCCCGCCAGGCGTCCGCGCGTTCGTCGATCATCTTCGCGGCGGCACTGTCCGCGAGCCCGGTCGCATCGGCCGGGAGATAGATGTGACGCACGGCGGCATAAAGGCTCGTTCCCGAGGTGGACGTGCGCTCGAAGGTATCGAGAACCAGCTTGTGCAGCAGGGCCGTCATGGCGACGTGCGGATTCTCGGCGAGCGCATTGCGCAGCGCCAGCGTCCGCCATGCGGTCAGGTCCGTCACCAGCCGCTCGGGCAGCGGTTTGACAGCATCGTCCTCTTCCTCGTCGGCGTCCGGGACCGGCTCGCCGCCGACAGTGATGACGGCGCGCTGCACGGCATCAGGGTCGGACGGGTCCGCGCCCTCTCCGGCATCCTCGCCATCGACCGTCTCGGGTTGCTCATCCTCGCGGCGGACGTAGCCGCTGCTGACGATCAACTCGCCCTCGCGGCCGATACTGACGAAAACACCGGCACGGGCGATGTCTTCCGGCGCGAAGGTGACGGGCCGGTTCTCGAAGGCTTCCAGCTCGGCCTCGATCTCCCCGAGACGCTGATCGGCCTCATCGGGGAGGTCGTCGGCTTCGGCATACTTGGCTTCGAGTTCGTCATACTCGTCGCGCAGCGCCTCGCGCGTGGCGCGCTCCTCTTCGGTCAGTTCCTGGGTCACACCGGCCAGCTTGCGCAGGCCGTTGGTGTGGCCGTAGGGCAGCTCGACCGCCGCGTCGATCCACTTCCAGCCTTGACCGGCGATCTCGTCGGCAATGGCGCGCAGCTTCTCGTCGACCAGGCGGTCGAGGAGCGTGACGTCCTGCAACCAGCCGCCGTTTTCCTCGGAGAAGAGGTCGCGCAGCACCGGGCCGCCCGCTGTCTCATAGGCTTCGACGCCGATAAAGCGGGCGCGCTTATCGGCGGCCGGAACCGTGGTCTCGGTCAGCATATTGCGGATCTGCCAGGGCTCCTTCTGCCACGACGTGCTGATGCGCTCCCAGACCTGATGCTGGCGCTCGTGGTCGGGGTTGACGGTGAAGGCTTCCAGCATCGCCAGCGTCATCTCGTTGCGCGCATAGGCATCGTGTAGTGTCGGCGCGACGGTGGCGAGGCGCAGACGCTGCATGATGTAGCGCGGCGTGGTCCGCCAGGCGTCGGCGATCTCCTCCTTCGACATGCCCATGTCGAACATCCGCTTGAACGCCTTGAACTGGTCGAGCGGATGCAGGGCGAGGCGCAGCAGGTTCTCGGCCAGCGAGTCGTCGACGGCCGAGGTCTTGGCGTCGGCCTTCTTGACGATGCAAGGCACAAGCCCTTCGGCCGGGAAGCGACCGGCTTCCACAAGGCGCGCGATGGACCTGTAGCGGCGGCCGCCTGCGGGTGTCTCGAAATCGCCGGTCTCATTGCCGTCCTCGTCGAATACGGCGCGGACATTGAGACCTTGCACGAGATCTTCCCGCCGGTCGATGTCATGGGTCAGGTCGTCCAGGCCGGCCTCCACGTCGATCTCGCGGACGTTGCTATCCGACAGTCGGATGCGGTTGAACGGAATATCGCGCGCCCGCGAGAACTCGATCATCTGAAGGGCGGGCTTCTTTTTCTTGGCAGCTCGGGCCATGGTGGTCATCTCCGCGACGGGCGGTCGTGAGCCTCTCTCTCGACCTCCAACCCGTCACGAAGCGAAGCGCCGCCCTCTTACTCTAAGAGGGCAGCGCTGTCGCAAGGACACGGGCTATTCAGCTTTGGAACAGCTCGTCAGTCGGCCTCGGCAACATTCGCGTTCGGGTATTCCCGCCGGTCGAAGACCGTGGCGGGGCCATGATCAGCGTGTTGAAGGGCGCCCTCTATGAAGAAGTGCTGCGGATCGAACCCTTGGTAGAAGGCATCGACCGCGGCATCCTCATCCTCTGCTTCGACCTCCTGGACGAAGCAGACCCACATCGCCCGCCGCTGGCGGACGAAGTAGCGGTTCATGGCGGGGACGCACTCGAATACCTCGTTGATGTCGCCGTCCGTCGCGGCGGCTTCAAACTGCTCGACGGCATGATTCCGGTCCGCGGCCTTGCACAGCCAGAACTCGTTCTCGGCGCCATGGCAGATGAGGAAGGTTTTCAGGGGCGTGGGTGACTGAATAGCAGGCATCTGCGTTCTCCGTGGCGGGCCGCCGGGAGCCTCTCTCCCGGCACCCAACCCGCCACGACCCAAAGCGCCGCCCTCTGTCTCCAGAAGGGCGGCGCTGCGAGCCGGAAAATCGCAAAGCCGGAAATCCGGCTATGTGCATCGGCGAGTTTCAGCAGTCACACCCCGCACATGCCCTCGCATTCGTTCGGCCAGAGGTCGAGCTGGCCATGATCGGCGGCTGTCGAAAGATCGGCCAGATCGAGCGGGACGGCGGAACGGTGAAGATAGACCTCGCCGCGAATGCCCCGGAAGCCCGTGCGGATGGCGGCATCGACCGACACGGCATCGGTCCACCCTTCGGGATCGTGGTCACGCATATGCCGCCAATAGGCATTGGAATGGAACGGGCAGCCGATGCAGGCGCTCTTGGGCGGGAGAGGATAGCCATGCCGCTCCAGCCAGCGCAGGCAGTCCTGGCGGGTCATGCCCCGTTCGATCAGGGGCCAGCGGTTGACCTGCCAGTCCTCAAACGAGGGCTTCATGCGCAACGCCTCGTCGAGAGAAATCCCGATCCATTGCTCGGCGACTGGCGATCCGGGCGAGCGGCGCCCCGCAATGCCAAGGAGTTCGCGCACCTTCCGCCGGATTGGGGTGATCTTGTAGTCCTTGGTGCATTGGCGGCGGATCATGCCAATGCTGATCCGCTCACCTGCCAGGACGCGGGAACCGACAATGACGGGTTCGCCGTTCTCGTCTTCATCATAGACGGGTAGTTCAGTCCCAGCGGGCGCGACCGTGCGTGTGAAGGCGGGGATCGAGGCCCACCGCTCGCCGCGTGCGCCGGTGAGCAGATCGGCGCGGATATCCCCGGCCGAGACGATATGGATGGGGAATGGCAGGACATTCGGCGATCCCAGCCAGGCAAGATGCTCATAGACCGCGTTCGGCTCCCAGCCGGTGTCCGCGAAGATCGCGCAATCCGGCATCGGGCCGATCTCGCCATGGGCAGCCATGAGGGCGAGCGTGGTCGACTGGACGCCGGCGCCGAGGCTGAGGACACGCAGGCGGATCTCGGCCGCCTGCGCAGGATCGGGGATCGAGCCGGGAAAGGCGAGCGCGTTCATCATGCTGCCTCCCGCTCATCGTCGGCCGCACCGAGCCCGTCCGCATCTGGCAGGAAGGACAAAATCCAGTCGGCCGCTTTGCTCGCCTGCGAGGCAGCGCGGACGACGGCCCGGTTGTCCTCGCGCAGCACTTCGAGCCAGGAGGCGATGTAATCCGCATGGCGGACGGTCGGCACAATGCCGAGGGAGGCACAGCAGAAGGCGGCCGAGATTTCCGCCACCAGCTCCTCGAAAGCGTATTTCCTGGTGCCGAAGGAACCGGAAAAATCGCGGTTCAGCCGGGACGCATGGCCTGTCGCATGACCCAGCTCATGCAGGGCCGTCCGGTGCCAGTTGATCGGCTCGAAATAGGCTTGCGGCGGCGGAACGACCACATGGTCGAGGGCCGGGACGTAGTAGGCGCGGTCGCCGCCGATGCGGAAGTCGATGCCGGTCGCCTTGATGAGCGCCTCGACCCTCGGCTCGACCAGTCCGGATGGCGGAGGCGGCATGGCCACGGCAATGTCCTCGGGCAGGCCCTCGCACTGCGCGGTGTTGAACACCGTGAACCGCTTCAGGAACGGGATCTTCCCCGGTTCCTCGCCGGTCTCTCGCGCCCGCCGCTTCTCGTCCTCGGGCGTGAAGCGATCGGCATAGACGACGGTTGTGCCGCACTCGCCCTTGCGGACATTGCCGCCGAGCGAAAGCGCCTGGCGGAAGGTGAGCCAGCCCTGTCCGGGGAAGCCGTGCTGGACGACGGCGCCCCACAGGATGAGGATATTGATGCCGCTATAGGCGCGGCCGGTGCTGGCGTTCTGCGGCAGGCCGAGCGGGGCCTGGGCCGTGGCCTTGCCCCAGGGCTGGACCCAAGGAAAGCGCCCGGCCTCAAGCTCGGCGATGATCTTGTCGGTGATCTCGTCGTAAAGGTTCGCCCGATCCGCGCCGGAACGGGGGGTATGGTCGTATCTGGACATCGCGGTTCTCCGCGACGGGCGCCGGAGACCTCTTCTCCAGCCCTCAACCCGTCACGGCAAACCCCGTCTGCACTCTCACTCTAAAGCGGCGCTGCCGCCGATCACGGCGGCGCGGTGCCGTGCCCAACCGCAAGTTCGTCCGTGGTCGGCGGTTCGAACATCTTCGACCAAGCGAGAAGATCGTTCGGATCGACAGCCGCATCGGCAGGCGCATCGCGGTTGCGGGCGATGATCCGACGCTGCAACTCCTCGACGGGGACGTCGAGATAGTGAAGCCGGGTCTCGCAGCCGAGCGACTGCGCAACCGCCCGGTAGGAATCGCGCTCCTCTCTTGACCAGAAGCCGTTCTCCAGAATGACGTCGTTTCCGGCGGCCAGAAGGCGTTGGGCCAGACGCCATTGCAACTGCTCGACACGCGCGCGGCCGCCCTCGTCGTAGAGCTGGAATCCGAGCGTGGACATCCATTCATCGGGAGAGAGGCGAAGCCCCTTTCCCTGATTCTCAAGCTGCCGTGCCAATGTGGTCTTGCCCGAGCCGGGAAGCCCACAGATGAGATGAAGTATAGGCGTTGGGACACTGTATCGCGAGGCGAGCGCGTCCACCACATCACTGAGTCCGGCTGAGACCTACCCAGGGGGCGTTGCGGGGTCTCCCCGCAGAAGGGGGTGTGCCGGCAACGCAGTGCCGGCCAGGGGGAAGGCTTTCCCCCGCAAGAACCGACAACCGCAAAAGCGTAGAAGTGCAAGTAAGCAATACCTGACTTCACCTGCCGCTATAGCCAAACGAGCAACCTGCTTTCGACGTTCGACCATCTTGGTATATCCCCTACAGGGGGATAGGATATGACGATGACCAAGCCATCCCAAACTCACCAATCCCACCCGGAGATCGTCAAGCGGCTGAAGCGCGCCGATGGTCATCTTCGCGGCGTCATCGAGATGATCGAGGGCGGGCGGCCGTGCCTCGACATCGCCCAGCAGCTCCATGCCGTCGAGAAGGCTATCGCCCAGGCCAAGAAGACACTGATTCAGGATCACCTCGACCATTGCCTCGAAGAAGTGGTCGGGCCGCTCGGGCGTGATCGGCGGCAGTCGATCGACGAGTTCAAGGAAATAGCGAAGTATCTGTGATGTTGGCGATCCTCGAAAACCGGACCTATCGCCACCTCTTTCTGGCACAGGTCATCGCACTGGTGGGAACCGGCCTTGCGACGGTGGCGCTGGGCCTGCTGGCTTTCGAACTGGCGGGGGCGGAGGCCGGCGCGGTGCTGGGGACCGCGCTCGCCATCAAGATGATCGCCTATGTCGGTGTCGCGCCGGTCGCATCGGCATTCGCCGAGCGTGTGCCGCGGCGCGCCATGCTGGTGGCGCTCGATCTCGTCCGCGCCGCCGTTGCCGTTTTCCTGCCTTTCGTCACCGAGATTTGGCAGGTCTATGTTCTGATCTTCGTGCTGCAATCGGCCTCGGCCGCCTTCACGCCGACCTTCCAGGCGACGATCCCCGACATCCTGCCGGACGAGAAGGAATACACGCGCGCGCTGTCGCTCTCCCGGCTGGCCTACGATCTGGAAAGCGTCGTCAGTCCGATGCTGGCGGCGGCACTTCTCGCCTTCATCTCGTTCCATAGCCTATTCGCCGGCACGGTGATCGGCTTCCTCGTCTCGGCGGCTCTGGTGATCTCGGTCGTCCTGCCGAGTCCGAAACCGTCGAAACCTCGTGGTATCTACGACCGCACGACGCGCGGCATCCGCATCTATCTGGCGACGCCGCGCCTGCGCGGGCTGCTGGCGATCAACCTCGCAGTCGCCTCGGCGGGCGCGCTGGTGATCGTGAATACGGTCGTTTACGTGCAGGCTGTCTATGGCCTCGACAACCAGGCGATGGCCCTGGCCCTCGCGGCGTTCGGTGGCGGCTCGATGGTCGCGGCGCTTGCGCTGCCGAAGCTGCTGGACTCGATTCCAGATCGAACGGCGATGCTCGGTGGCGCATCGCTGCTGGCGGTGGGAACACTGGCGGCGGCGGCGCTGCCGGGCTACGGCTGGCTGTTGCCGCTGTGGTTCCTGCTCGGTGTCGGCTATTCCACGGCACAGACGCCATCCGGCCGGCTGCTCCGGCGCTCGGCCAATCCCGAAGACCGGCCGGCGCTGTTCGCCGCGCAGTTCGCGCTTTCCCATGCCTGCTGGCTGATCGCCTATCCGCTTGCCGGGTGGGCCGGCGCGACGCTCGGCCTGCCGATGACGGCGATCATTCTGGCCGCGCTGGCCGCTGTCGCGATCGGCATCGGCTTCGCCGTCTGGCCTGCCGACGATCCAGAGGTGCTTGAACACGGTCATGCCGATCTGTCGGCCGACCATCCGCATCTCGCAGAAGCTGGGCATGGTCGACGCCATGCCCATGCCTATGTGATCGACGACATGCACGCGGCTTGGCCGCGTGAGCGCTGATCGCGCTCCCGTCAGGTTCTCTGGTCCGGCTCCGAGGGGAGCGCATATCGGATAACACGCAGATGGTCATCGTCCTCCAGCGTGACTTCAAGCACCTGGTTCACAAGGTCTGGATCGGCGTCAAGTTCGAGCAGGGCTTGCTCGAACAACTCCAACTGGAGGGCTCGCGTCATACCCTCGGGGCCATTGAGGCAGACCAGGCCGGCATGCAGATCGACACGGGCATATTGCCCTTTCTCGCCGGGGCGCGAGGCTGCGCCCCGGAAATCGACGGAATTGCGGGTCACGAAGGTCCAGTCGTCCTCGATGATGAGGGGTAACCGTCCGGTCTAACCGCTCTGCCGCGGTGTGAGAGTGCGGGATAGTGTCCACCATTGATAGTGGACACTGTGGTGATGACGTGGCGCGTCGGACGAAGCGGCTTTGGACGGATGAGGAGAAGCGGTCGATCTGCTTCCAGACGGCGGCGCCGGGGGTATCGGTCGCCCAGGTGGCGCGGCGCTACGCGGTGAATGCGAACTTGATCTTCAAGTGGCTGCGCGATCGCCGTTACGCGCCGGACCCCGCCTCGGCTCTTCCCCCGTCAGAGGAGGCGCGCTTTCTGCCTGTGGAGATTGTCGCGGAGACCAGGTCTGCCCGGGCAACACCTGCCGCCCACAACCACATCGAGATCGAATTGGCGGGCGGGCACCGGATGCGCATCAGCGGGAGCTATGATCCCGAGGCTCTGGCGCGGCTGATCCGGGGCGTGACGGCGTGATCCCGGTTCCGGCGAACACGCGGGTCTGGCTGGCGGCGGGCGCCACCGACATGCGCAAGGGGTTCACGGCACTGGCGGCGCAGGCCGAGGCGGTGCTGAAGCAGGACCCGTTCGCCGGGCATCTGTTCGTCTTCCGTGGCCGTCGGGGCGATCTGGTGAAGGTGATCTGGTGGGATGGCCAAGGCGCGTGCATGTTCATGAAGCGGCTGGAGAAGGGTCGGTTCGTCTGGCCCTCGGCCAAGGAGGGCAAGGTGGCTTTGTCGCCTGCGCAACTGTCGATGCTGCTGGAAGGCATCGACTGGCGGGCACCGGAACGGACGTGGCGGCCTCTGGCGGCGGGATAGTCCACGGCGCCTGCAATCAGTGATTCCCACAAGTAATACAGTGGGATAAACTTTCCGCATGCTCACCCAGGCCCTGACATTGCCGGAAGACCCCGAGGAGCTGCGCAGCTTCACCGCGCGGCTTCTGGCCGAGGTGAAGGCCCAGGCGATCCTGATCGAGAAGCTCCGGCATCAGCTGGCCGGGCACCGGGCGCACCGGTTTGGTGCGTCGTCCGAGACGGCGGAACAGTTGCAGCTGGCCCTTGAGACCAGCGAGATCGCCGCCGCCGCGATGACCGCGCGGATGAAGCTGCCGGACATCGAGGAGAAGGACAAACCCAAGCGTCGTCCGATCCCGGACCACATCCCGCGAATGGAGGTGGAGCTGACACCGAGCACAGATGCCTGTGCCGATTGCGGCGGGCGCCTGCGCCGGATCGGGGAAGATGTGACGGAAGAGCTGGAATACGTTCCCGGGCGGTTCATCGTGAACCGGCTTGTCCGCCCTCGGCTGACCTGCTCGTGCTGTGAACGCTTCGTGCAGTCCCCACTGCCCTCGCGCCCGATCGAGCGCGGTCGCCCGGGGCCGGGCCTCCTCGCCCATGTCTTGGTGAGCAAGTATGCCGACCACCTTCCGCTCTACCGCCAGAGCCAGATCTTCGAGCGCGAAGGTCTCGACCTGGACCGGTCCACCCTGGCCGACTGGGTGGGCAAGAGCACGGCCCTGTTGGAGCCGCTGGCCGACGCCATCGGGCGCCATGTCTTCTCAGCCGAGGCGATCTTCGCCGACGACACGCCGATCAGCATGCTGGCGCCCGGCACCGGCAAGACCCAGACCGCCCGGCTCTGGACCTATGCGCGCGACGAACGCCCTTGGGGCGGGCAGGCCCCACCGGCGGCATGGTATCGCTTCTCCGGTGACCGCAAGGGCCAGCATCCCAAGGACCACCTCGCCCGCTTCCGCGGCTGGATGCACGCCGACGGTTATGCCGGGTTCGAGGATCTCTACCGCTCCGGCACCATCCGCGAGGTCGCCTGCATGGCCCATGTCCGGCGAAAGTTCGTCGATATCCATCGGTCGCAGGGCTCCCCGATCGCCGGAGAGGCCATCGGCCGGATCGCACAGCTCTACGCCGTCGAGAAAGAAGCCCGAGGGTCGCCGCCAGACCGCCGCACGGAACTCCGCAAAGCTCACGCCGCCCCGGTCTTCGACGATCTGCAGCGATGGCTGGCCATGAGACTGACGGAAATCTCGGGCAAATCCCCGCTCGCGGCCGCCATCCGCTATGCCCTGACCCGAATGGACCGCCTGCGCCCCTACCTCGACCACGGCATCCTGGAGTTGGACAACAACACCGCCGAACGCGGCATGCGCGCCATCGCCCTCGGGCGGAAGAACTACCTCTTCGTCGGCTCCGAGGCGGGCGGCAACGCCGCTGCCATCGCCTACACCCTGATCGAAACGGCCAAGCTCAACGCCGTCGATCCCCACGCCTGGCTCGCTGACACTCTCGCCCGCATTCCCGACTACAAGATCACCAAGGTCGATGACCTGATGCCGTGGCGCTGGAACGGATAGCGGTCACGCCGGACGGTTACGATGAGGGGGATGAGATCCCAGTCCTTCGCGCCCGAGCGGCCCAGCCAGACGACATGGGACGATTCCCCATGCCCCCTCTGGTGAGCCAGCTCGGTCAGCTTCGGGCTGAGGCATTCGTCGATCAGGAACTTCATCCGGCTCGCCTGCGCGGCACGCGATGATCCGAGAGGATGCGCGCACCTTCGGGCAGTCTGGCGATGAGCGGCTTCGGCCGTCCGCGAAGGGGGTTGGCCTCCGCATAGAGCGCGGCCAATTCCAGCCTGTCCTCGGTCAGAGACGGATAATCCTCAAGGATCTCCTTGGCGGGGACGCCCGCCGCCAATGCGGCCGCGACGTCGTGAACCGGAACGCGCGTGCCGCTGATGACCGGGGTGCCGCCCATGATGTCATCGGAGATGGTGACCACCTCGCGCGCGGCGTCCAGCCGTTCCAGCCGTGCGACGGAACGCTCGAAGAAGGGCAGAAGGTCGATGGTCAGGAAGTCGTGGCGAACGGTCCAGTCGGCTTTCAGCATGGCCTCGGTGGCTGCGCGGTTCCAGCGCCGCAACCGTGGCTCGGCGGAGCGGATGGCGAACAGGCGTTCCTCCGAGGTCAGCCGTTTGGCGCTCTCGAAATAGAAGGCGATCAGGGTGCAGGCGGCCCCTAGCACGAAACGTCCGTTTTCGACCGAGACCAGCGTTTCGGGCAGGATGCGCTCGTCGATGACGCGATTGACATCGCGCAGGCTGACGCGGGCGACCACGGCCGCCTCCGTGGCCTTCAGCATTTCAGTCGCGGGCATGGACGCCTCCAACCAATAAATCTTCCGATGTGTCGGAATATATATTGGAGGCGCCCCAATTTCAAGGCTGACCCACGATCCGCCAGCCGTTTCCGCCATCCTCAAGCCGCCAGAGGCTGCGCCACGTCGGCGGTTCTGTCGTCGTTGCCTGCTGCCTTCTGAAGGAAGCGCGCGAGCGACGTCTTCCGGGAGTCCCGATCCAGCGCGTAGGCGGTCTGCTTGAACTCGATGCCATCGAGCAGGCCCTGAATGTAGCCAGCAATCGTGTCGGCCGCCATGATGAGGGCCGTGTCGACGGTGTGGATGTAATTGCTCGTGACAGACCCCTTGGCGTGACCGACGAGAGCGGCGATGGTGATCTCCGTGAACCCGAGATCATTCGCTATGCTCGCGAAGCTATGGCGAAGAACGTGGGGAGTGACATCGGCAAGCGGGGAGTCCGTGAAGATCTTCTTCCAGTGATTGGGGAAGCTGCCGAACGCTCTGTCCTCATCACGGCCGGGAAACACATAAGTGCCGATACGCGACTTGGCGCGCTCTTCCAGATACTCCACGACAGGCAGCCCGATGGGCCGAATGGAATAGCCTTCCTTGCTGTCTTCAAGGCGCAGGCAACTGGCTTGGGCGTCAACTTCGCTCCAGCTTAGCCCGATCATTTCCGATCGGCGGCAACCCGTCATGGTGATCTGGCGGATGATCTCGACGGTCATGGCATAATTCTCGTTCTGCGCTGCTTTGCGCAGCAAGACACCAAGTAGGCGATACTCCGCCTCGGACAGCCGACGCTTGCGGACGTTATCCTTCGGTTTCTTGATGCCATGCGCCGGGTTCCGCTCGATGATCCCAGCATCGACGGCATAGGTAAGAATACCGCCGAGAAGGCTGACGGTTCGAGCGGCAGTCCCAGGACCGCCGCGGACAATGGCCCTGCCTCTAAGCTTATCGGTCTTGACCGAAATCCGAGTTTTACCCGCCATGACGTCTTTGAGGAGCTTGTTGACGTCGGATTTGGTCAAGTCACGCACCCGCCGACTGCCCAAGAGCGGGATGATGTGCCGGTTGATCCGCCCGGTATCGGTCACAATCGTGCTGTGCTTCTTTGGACGGCCGCCTTTCCCCATGATGAGACCGGCGTTCATGTCATTCAGATAAAGAGTGCAGAGTTCCTTGACCGACATGGACTTGCGATCGAGCTGCTTTTCCTCGGCCGGGTCTTCGCCGCGCGCGATCCTGCCAAGTTGGACCTTGGCCTCCTGGCGGGCCAGTTCTGGCGTCCAGATACCATGCAGGCCGATGGTGTAGCGCCGCGACCGTCCTCCCTGGCGATACTGGATCACATAGCTGCGCTTGCCTGATGTGAAGACACGAAGCCCGAAACCGGGTAGCTCATCGTCCCAGATCACGTAATCACTGCGACGGCTTTCCGCCGCATCGACGACGCGTTTTGTAAGTTTAGCCATGGACTTCCTCCGTCACATGCCCGAAAACCCGCGTAAGCACCACGTAAGCAGCAGGGCGAAAACCGTGGCGAACAGAAGGATAGGCTTGTCGGCGAAGGAAATCAAATTCCTTTTTATTTACAGTAACATAGCGCATCATGGCGTGCCCCTTTCGGTAATCGACGGAGCTAGTCGTAATCCCTCCGAAGGCAGAGGTCACAGGTTCGAATCCTGTCGGGTGCGCCACCCAAAAACCCCTGAATGACAACGGCTTAGGCCGCGTCAGGGTGACTCCGAAAAACCCCCGAAAACCAGCCTGTCACGCTCTGGTCACAGCAACGGGGTTTTCGACATGGCCACCATCAGGAATCGGAACGGGAAATGGCAGGCGCAGGTGCGCCGCAACGGGCATACGCCCCGCACCAAATCCTTCTTGTCCAAGCGCGACGCGATGCAATGGGCGCGGCAGACGGAAGCGGAACTGGACGCAACAGTCTTCGCCGTCGATCTGCGCGTGCTGGAACGCACCACACTGCGCGACTTGCTCACCCGCTACCGCAACGAGGTCACGCCTGCGAAGCGCGGGCACGGATCGGAGAACAAGCGGATCGACGGCTTCCTGCGCGAGACATGGGCCGACAAGCCGCTGTCCAAGGCCACGCCGCAGGTGTTCAGCCGCTACAGGGACGAACGGCTGCGCAAGGTCAGCCCCGGAACCGTGATCCGCGATCTTGGCTTGCTGCGCGCTGTCTTCGAGGTGGCCCGGCTGGAATGGGACGTGCCGCTGCCCGAGAACCCGGTGGCCAAGGTGCGTAAGCCCAAAGCCCCGGACGCACGAGAACGCCGCTTGGCGTCTGGCGAACTTGATGCGCTGCTTGCGGCCTGCGAGGGGAACCGCAACGACTGGCTGCGGGCGGGCATCCTGCTTGCTGTCGAGACCGGGATGCGACGCGGCGAACTGCTCAGCATCCGGTGGGCCGATATCTCGCCCGACATGACCACGCTGCTGATCCGCAAGACCAAGAACGGGCACGCCCGGCGCATCCCGCTCACGAACCGGGCTGCGGACCTGCTGCGCGAACGCAAGGCGCACCGCGACACGGGGAACAGTCTGGTCTTCCCGGTTTCCGCTAACGCCTTCCGGCTGTGCTGGGAACGGTGCAAGCGCATCGCCGCGAAGCCATGCCCCGACATTGCGGACCTGCGGTTCCATGATCTGCGGCACGAAGCCGTCAGCCGGTTTTTCGAGATGGGCTTGTCCATCCCGGAAGTGGCGTTGATTAGCGGGCATCGCGATCCCCGGATGTTGTTCCGCTACACTCACCTGCGCGCCGAAGATATCGTGGCGAAGTTCAATGGCATCAAAAGCGTAGCGGCATGATGGCGTTCCAGCGCGGAGCAATGTCACGTCCTTGTGCCCTTATGTATTGCGATATCGGGTTGCGCAGGTTTAACTTCGCTTCATCGCATCACTGTGGACATGCGTTGCTCAAGTGCAGTGATGGAGTAGATCAATAACGTCTTTGAAGTTCTCTGTTCGTTGATCGCTTGAAAATCAGCCCGGATGCGAAGGCAAGCGCGTTCGGGTGAACTCCTTTCGGAAAGTTGCAGGCCAGCATTGCGGGTAACGCCATCATTCGGGGCTGCTCACGGTCAGCTTGGAAGGTCCAAACAAAACACTGAAATAAAATAGAAATCTCACCTACCCACATATAGACAATGAGGCGCAGGCCCGAACGTCACGAGGCCCCGGCACGGCGATGCTTTGCGAAGCGGGACGGTCACGGTTCGCCCGGCGTAGGGTGCTGGACCATCGTCGAACCACCCTCGGCGGGGCCGCGATGCGGCTTTAGTATAAGCCTATGACAAGACGGAATTTTCCTGACCTCCTGCCATATAGACAGAAGCGATGGCTGTCAGTTCCAGACATATAGACAATGCCGCGATCCCTGTGACCCTCCCCGCCCCCTGTTCCGCCGACAGAACGACCATGCTCGGCACCCCCCTGAGCGTTCAACCGGCGCATTTTCCTTTGGGATATCCCTAGAAAAATACGCCGATCAAATTCACCCGATGAAGCACACACACCCCGCCGCAAGGCGGGTTTTTTGTTCGTGGAGAGACGAATGATGAATGATGAAATATTCCACCACGCTTGCACGATACAGCACGAAATCACGGGAAAGAACGATGACTTCGATATTCAATGCAACACCGCACTCTTTCAGGCTGCACAGGCCGCATTCAAGGACGTGATGGCCAATACGGGGACGACAACCCCGCACTTGGTCAATTCCGGCACCGGCACCGGCAAGACCACTTTCTGTGTCGCCCTGATCGCCGCGAGCGTCGCCACGCTCAGCGACTATTCCGCCGCCTATGTCGTCCCGACCATCGACGAGGCGCAGAAGGTCTTCGATGACTTCGCCAAGCTGCTTCCGCCCGTTGCTGTGAGGATCCACACATCAGCCCACGAAAGCGAGGATGCAGCTCAGCAGCACGGCGCGGCTATCCTTGAGCACGTCCAGATGCGGGGCGTCAGTCGCCGCGCCGATCTCACACAACATCGGGTTGTCGTTTGCACCCATGAACTTTGGATCAAGGAGGGCGAGCACAAATCCGACTTCGGCGTGCGGCGGTTCAACGGCGCACCGCGCAGCAACGTCTTTCTGGACGAGTTCCCGGATACCGTGGCGACGGTGGAAGCCGGGCCTGCCGACCTCGACGAACTGGCGGACGAACTCCATAGGGTTCCCGAGTATCGCGACCTCGCCACGTTGGTTCGGAACGCGGCCAATGCGTTCAGGGATAGATGCGGGGACGGCAATTCCCGGTTCAAGACCGCGACCCTGCTTTCCCCGGATGACCAAGCCGCGCTGAAACGGATCGACCTGACCCGGCTCAGCGACGCCCGCGACATGGCCACGCTGCACAGGGCACTGGCGGTGTTGTCCGCGACCGGCACCGGGCGGTGCTTCCTGTTCCGCAGCAAAGCGAAGACCGCCGGGCAGGCGGACGGGCACATGATGCTGGTCGCCTACGATGATCGCTTCCGCCCGCATCCGGGACTGGTGATCCTCGACGCCACGGCGGACTTCGCGCCGCAGGTGCAGGCCGGGCATGACTTCCGCCGCTACAGCGGGCCGCAGGTCAGCTATCGCAACCTGAGTCTGACCCACATTCAGGAACCGGCGGGGTTCGACCGTATCGCCAGCCGGGCCGCGTCAGCCGAGACGATCCGGGCCTATGTCCAGTGGATCAAGGCGACTGTGAAGGCGAACACCGCCAAGGACGAAACCGTCCTGATCGTCTTGCCCAAGAAGGTCGCGGCGGAACTCGACACCGGCAACCCAATACCGGGCCGCACCGTCATGGTTGCGACCTGGGGCATGGGGGTTGGGTCGAACGCCTATCGCAACTGCGGCGCGGTGTTCCTGTTCTCGGAGTTCCACAAGCCCCGCCACATCTACCTCGCACAGAGCCTCGCCAATCGGGGCAAGGTCGCGACGCATGACGATCTGAGGCAGGCGAACGGGGCGCAATGCACCGGACCTGTGGACGCAGTGTGCAAGGCGCACCGGCTGAGGCAATTCAAGCAGATGGCGTGCCGGGGCCGTATCCGCCAACTCGACGCGGCGGGCGTGGCGAGCCCCATGCGGCTGTTCACCAGCATGGACCGGGCGCTGTTCCTCGAAAGCTACCCGGCCCTGTTCCCCGATGCGCCGCCGCCTGCGTTCATCGACGACGCGGACGCGCAGAACACCGGACCCAAGCGGCTGGCGTCTGTGCTGACGCAGGCCATGCAGCCCCGCGAACCGATCATGCTGACGGCGGACAGCATCGCGGACAGCACCGGCATTGCGGGCAAGGCGCTCAAGCGGGCGTTCCAGTCCAAGCAGTGCAGGCCGCTTCACCCGCTCGGCTGGCGGTTCGTTCCGGGCGAGGGCCGCAAGGCCAAACCCGCGCTGCGCTTCGACCCGGTGACGTTCCAGACCGAGAGGTTCGGATGCGTGACCCTGTGACCGAACCCCGCCAGCCGATCACCCGAGACGAGGCCGCCCAGCGCGGCCTTTCTCGTTTCTGGACGGGGCGTCCCTGCAAGGCCGGGCACAGGGCCGAACGCTTCGTCAGCAACCGCCAGTGCGTCGCCTGCAACGCCGAGAAGGCGCGCGAGCGGGAACGGCTCAGGGCCGCGACCGATCCGACCTTCCGGCTGTATCGTTCCGTCCAGCGGCGCGCGGGGCAGGCGTTGCGGGGGCGGGCCAGCCCGGCCCGCGCCTTGGGCTGCGGCCCCGTCACGCTGAAACGGCACATCGCGGCCAAGTTCACCGAGGGCATGGCGTGGGAGAAATACGGGCAGTGGGAGGTGGACCACATCACGCCCCTGTCGGCGGGCCGCACGGTCGAAGACCTCACACGGCTGTGCCACTACACGAACCTGCAACCCCTTTGGAAGCGGGACAACCGGATGAAGGGCGGGGCGTAAGCCTCGCCCGCATTCCCCGTGGCCATGCGCGGCCCCGCTATCTGTCTGTTTTCGATGCGCACGCGGGCGGCATGACCGCTTTCGTTCGGGCGGCGCAGACGATAGGCTGCACGAAAAGACGAACAACCAGAAAGACTTCGATGGCCGGGAAATACGACGATCTTACCCACGCGCAACTTGTCGAACTGCTGGAAAAGCGCGACCGGACCAAGAAGCTGGGGCTGGTGTGGGAGCGGGACGAGATCGAGGCCGACCGCGCGGTGGATGCGAACTTCGTCGCCTGCCGGATCGTGCCCGAGTTGTCGGACAAGCCCGCGCCGTGGGACAATCTGGTGATCGAGGGCGACAACTTCGACGCGCTGCGCTGGCTGCGGATGACCCATGCGGGCCGGGTGAAGTGCATCTACATCGACCCGCCCTACAACACCGGCAACAAGGATTGGGTCTACAACGACCGCTACATGAACCCCGAGGACCGGTTCCGCCAGTCCACATGGCTCGAGTTCCTGTATCGCCGCCTGACGCTGGCGCGGGACTTGCTGGCCGAAGACGGGGTGCTGCTGGTGTCGGTCAATGACGACCAGCGAGCAAAGATGGAAATGCTATTGGATGAAGTGTTGCCGGGCATGAAGATCGGCTCTTTTGTTTGGAGAACCCGGACAGGCGGCAATGATACCAAGGGCGCATTTCTGTCGGATAACCACGAGCATGTTCTATCGTTTGCAAAACCAAATTTCCGGTTTTCTGGAACTGAAAAGACCTTCGAACTTTATCGGCACTGGGATGAGGCAAAAAAAGACTTCTACAGGACCGGAGGGGACTTAACAAAAGCGCACAACCGGCTTGAACGACCAAACACTTATTATCCCCTGCACGATTCATCCACAGAAATTTGGTATCCCTGCAACCCCGATAGCGTTTGGCGTTATTCCTCCAAAATTTTCGGTGATGAAAAGAAGGCCATTAGAACACGATACATGGAAGAATTCATCGCAGACGGATACATCCATTTTCCGAAGGAGCAGCGCGTAGTCGTCTGGCAAACGCTCAGCGAACTTCAAGAAGCCATTCGGTCCGGGGATGTGCCGTCAAGTGGCAACGCGCGCTTCCTACGAGAAGACACGCCAAACCTCGATTTCTGGGTTGGAAAAAAAGTCGGCTTTGGAACGCCGTCACTCAAGAGATACAAGAAGGAACTAAAGGCACCAACGCAGCCTCTTTCAAGTTGGATTACGCCAAACTTTGAAAAAGAATCAATTCCAGAAGGTGACTTCAATGAGATCGTAGCTGGCACAAACATGGAAGCAGCGAAGACGATTAAGTCCGTGTATGGGGAGAAAGCCTTCAACTACGCCAAGCCGGTGTCCCTGATCCGCGAACTGGTGCGCCAGTCCACCGGCCCGGACGATCTGGTGCTGGATTTCTTCGCAGGCTCCGCCACCACGGCGCAGGCGGTGATGGAACTGAACGCCGAGGACGGGGGCAATCGCCGCTTCATCATGGTGTCGTCCACCGAGACGACCGAGGACGACCCGGACAAGAACCTGTGCCGCGACGTGACGGCGGAACGCATCCGCCGCCTGAACGCCAGCGAAGACCCGAAATACGCCGACCTCGCCGCAGGCTTCGCCTATCTGCGCACCCACGAAATCGCCTTCGAAGACCTCGACTACGACCTGACGCCCGCCGACGCATGGACGGCGCTTGAGGCCATGCACGACCTGCCCCTGACGCGCTACGACCCCGCCCGCCCGTGGAACCTGCACGAGGGCGAGGGCGTGGCGCTGGTGCTGGTGGACCGCTTCGACCCCGCGCTGCTGGACTGGCTGCGGGGCCGCGACCGGCAGAACCTGTTCGTCTATGCCTGGGCTCCGGGCCAGATCGCCCAACACCTCGACGGAACCCATGTCGATATCCGGCCTGTCCGCGACACGCTGGTGAAACGGTTCCAGCAATGAACGCGCCCGCGAAGCCCCTGCGCCTGTCGCTCGCCGCCTATCAGACCCGCGCGGTGGACGCGCTGTCGGGCGTGATCCGCAAGGTGGCCGAGTTGCACGACCGCGACCCGGCGCACCGGCAGGCCATCGCCCTGAAAAGCGGCGTGACGCTGCTGCAAAGCCCCACGGGCTCGGGCAAGACGCTGGTGCTGGGCCGGGTGCTGGAAGGGCTGCGGGGCGGGCTGTCGCGGCCCGTGGTGTGGCTGTGGTTCGCCCCCTATGCGGGCCTTGTAACGCAGACGCGCGAGGCGCTGGTGGAGCAATGCGGGGGGCTGCGCATCCGCGACGTGGCCAAGGACCGCGAACCCACGGGCACCCGCGACGGGGACGTGTTCATCCAGACATGGGCCACCGTCGCCGCCAGCAACAAGGACGCCCGCAAGGTGCGCCGCACCTCCGAGGCCGCGCTGTCCTTCGACGACATGATTGCGGCCCTGCGCGATGCGGGCTTCTTCGTCGGCGTGGTGATCGACGAGGCGCACCTGAACTTCGGCGCGTCCGCCAAGGTCGCTGCGGACTTCTACCTTGAGCATATCCGCCCGGACTTCACGATCCTCGCCACCGCCACGCCGAACGACGACAAGCTGGACGCCTTCGAGCGCACCGCCGGTATCGAGGTGGCCAGCCGCGTTGTCGTGCCCCGTTCCGAGGTGGTGGAAGCGGGGCTGAACAAGGTGGGGCTGAAGCTGGGCGTGATCCGCTTCAAGGATGGCGACCGCGACCTGATCGACCACGAACAGGCCACGCTTCAGGCCGGGTGGACGCAGCACTGCCGGGTGCGCGCCCGGCTGGCCGAACGCGGGCTGGCGGTGTCGCCCCTGATGCTGGTGCAGGTGGAGGACCAGGCCAAGGGCGGGGAAGACCCGGTGAAGCGGGTGCGCGACAAGCTGGTGGAGATCGGCGTGGATGACGCGGCCATCGCCACGCACACGTCGGGCGAGCCCGACCCGGATTTCCACAGCCTCGCCTACGACCCCGACAAGCATGTGCTGATCTTCAAGGTGGCGGTGGCGACCGGCTTCGACGCGCCCCGCGCATGGACGCTGGTTTCGGTGCGCCCGAACCGGGGGCGGGACTTCGGCTTGCAGATCGTGGGCCGGATCATGCGCGTGCACCCGTCCGTGCGCCCCATCCACGGGCAGGATGCGCTTCTGGACAGCGGCTACGTCCTGCTGACCGACCCCGAGATGCAGACGGGCCTACAGGCGGCGGTGGACGAGTTGAAGGCGGTGCGCGAGAGCATCGAACTGATAACCGACAATCTGGACATGTTCGAGTTCGGCAACCCCGATACGCCAACCGGCATGGCGGACGCGCAGCCCAAACCGACCTTCACGCCGAAGCCGCCGCAGACGGCGGACGAACGCCAGCAACGCCTGTCGGATTTGATCGACCAAGGCGTCGTGCGCCCAGACGTGCAGAACATGCCCGAAGCCGAACAGGACCGAGCGATTGTCGCGGGCGAGACATGGCGGCACATGAGCGAGACGCCGCTGTTCGGAGACCTGCCCGAAGCCCCCAAGCCGGATACCGGAGCGCAACCCGCCAAGCCGAACTTCCGACCCTATCCCCTGCGGCAGGACTTGGACCTGCCCAAGGCGCTGATCCGGGAACTGCCGCCCGACCCGTCGAAGCTGAACGACCTTGTGGGCGACATTGCGCGCGAGTTCTGCCGCGCTGCCGATGTGACGGGCCTGCTGCAACGTCGCCTGACGAAGGCGCATCTGGACCTGCGCGACATGTTCGCTGCGGAGTTGCAGGAGACGGTGGACCTGCGCCTGCGCCTGTCCAACGCGCGGGTGGCGGAGAAGGCGCAACTGGCCTTCAACTTCAACGACTCCATCGACCCGCGCCTGTTGAAGCGCGCGCTGGTGGAAGAATTGCGCGGCATCGTGGACGAAAAGGGCATCGAAGCCGACGAACGCGACCTGCGCCGCGCCATCGACCTTGCCGGGATGATGGAACCCGAGAAGCTGAAAGAGGCGATCAAGACCGCGCAGTCCCGCAACGTGCGCACCGACACCAGCGAACCCGTCCCGGACCAGTATTTCGGACCTGACGGGCTGAGCGCAGCCGAGAAGTCCGCTTATGGGGTGTTCCCGCATCGCCTGAACAAGGAGGAACAGGACTTCGCCGCGTTCCTCGACGCGGACCGCACCGGCACAGTGAAATGGTGGATGCGCAACCCGGAGAACGAGACCTGGGCCACGCGCTTGATCCTGCCTTCCGGGCACCGCTTCTTCCCCGACTTCGTGGTGGGTGTCAGCGGGCGCACTACCCCGGACGCGATTACGCTGGTGGAGATCAAGGACGACGGCGAAACGGGGCGGCTGCAATCGGATCGCAACGTGGAGAAAATCCGCGTGCAGCACCGCGAGTATCGCAACGTCTTCTGGACCTACCGGTCAGACGGCACATGGATACGCGCAGGCTATGCCGAGGGCCTGCACCGGATCGTCGATAGGGACCGCTTCGACGTGAAGGAACTCGTCTACATCGTGTAGGAGGCGGGTCAGAAAAATCCGACGAAATTTTTCGCGCGGGCACCTCTATCCAGACCGCGCGGAAGGCCCCCCATACCCCCCTCCTGTCACACCACGGTCACACCGGCAGTGTGACAGGCGCGAACCGAAACCGTTGACCGCGTGACCGCGTGACCGCCAGCGGATACACAGGGACGATAACAGGTTGATGGACGGACGTTTTTCGAAGTCGGGACGCACTTCCTAGCCAAGGTCGCAGCAGGGCGAAAAGCCGCTTTAGCTGCCCTCCGAAGGCAGAGGCCAGGGGTTCGAATCCCTTCGGGTGCGCCATTCTCCGTTTCGCCTCTGGACGCCGCGCCTTGTGTCAGGTCTTCTGACACAAATCGAAAGGGGACGGCATGGACGATCTGGAACGGCGCATAGCGCAGGCGTGCGGGGATGAGCCTGCCGATCTGGTTCTGCGTGGGGGTCGTGTGTTCGACCTGATTACGGGCAGCATGATCGCGGGCGACGTTGCCATCGGCAACGACCGCATCGTCGGAGTGGGCGATGAATACCGGGCGTCGCGCGTTGTCGACGTCAGCGGTCTGACGCTGGTTCCGGGCTTCATCGACACGCATCTGCATGTCGAAAGCAGCCTTGTGACCCCGCATGAGTTCGACCGCTGCGTCACCCCGCGCGGCATCACCACCGCCATCTGCGATCCGCATGAAATCGCCAATGTCATCGGTCTGGACGGCATCCGCTGGTTCCAGCAGGCCAGCGAATGCCTGCTGATGGACCTGCGGGTGCAATTGTCGTCCTGCGTTCCCTCGACCGCGATGGAAACATCGGGCGCGCGGATCGAGGCTGTGGATTTGCAAGCCGTCATGGGCCATCCGTCGAACATCGGGCTGGCCGAATTCATGAACTATCCCGGCGTGATCCAGCGCGATCCCGCCGCCCTGGCCAAGCTGCGCCTGTTTGCCGGCGGCCATATCGACGGCCATTGCCCGCAATTGTCGGGCCGCGATCTGTCGGCCTATGTCGCCTCAGGCATCCGCACCGAACACGAAGCCACCACGGCCGACGAGGCCCTGGAAAAGCTGCGCAAGGGGATGCGCGTCCTGATCCGCGAAGGGTCGGTCAGCAAGGATCTGGCGGCCTTGCAGCCGGTCCTGACGGATGTGACCGCGCCTTACATGTGCCTGTGCACAGACGACCGGAATCCTCTGGACATTGCCGAACATGGTCATCTGGATCACATGATCCGCGACCTGATCCGACGCGGCAGTCCGGTTCTAGCCGTCTATCGCGCGGCGTCCCTGTCGGCGGCCGAGGCGTTTGGCCTCAAGGATCGGGGGTTGATCGCGCCCGGCCTGCGCGCCGACATTGTGGCGCTTGACAGCCTGGAAAGCTGCCGGGCGCATCTGGTGCTGTGCGGCGGGCGCATCGTCGACGAGGCTGCCTTTGCCGGGCGCAGGGGGATCCAGCCGGTCGGCCGCGCCTCGGTCAAGGCGCCGCAGGTCCGGGCGCAGAATTTCCGCTGTTCCGGCAACCGCGCCGAAACCCCGGTGATCGGCATCGTCGAGGGCAAGATCATCACCCGGCACCTGATCCGCGACATCGCCCCCCGTGACGGCGACAAGCGCCCCGATCCGGCCCGCGATCTGGCGCGCATCGCGGTGATCGAACGCCATGGCCGAAACGGAAACATCGCCTCGGGCTTTGTCGAGGGCTTCGGGATCGGGCGGGGGGCCATCGCGTCGACCGTGTGTCACGACCATCACAACATCGCCGTGGTGGGCATCGACTATGACGACATGGCGATGGCCGCGAACCGTTTGCAGCAGATCGAAGGGGGATTCGTGGTCGCGGCCGGGGGAAATGTCCTGGCGGAACTGCCCTTGCCCGCCGCAGGCCTGATGAGCCTCGATCCGTTCGAAACCGTGCGCGACCGGCTGGTCCTGCTGCGCGCTGCCGCCAGAACCTTGGGCGTCACGCTGGAGGAGCCGTTCCTGCAACTGGCCTTTCTGGCCCTGCCCGTCATCCCGGCGCTGAAGATCACCGACCGGGGAATGATCGACGTGACCCGGTTCGAAATCATATCGGGCTAGAAACCCGCAATTTCAACGTCCTGGATGATCCTGTCCAAGGCGGCGGGATTCCCAACCCGAAGCCATGGCGGCTCGATCCGCTCAGCGTCGCCTCAAGACGGTTGGCATGCTGCGGGCCTTGAACGACCATGCCATGCCGGCACGTGAAAGCTCCATCAAGACCTCTGATGATGAAGACCGAGGCATCCCGACGTGGAACCAGCCAGAAAACCGGATGATCCGTTGATTATCCAAGCCGATAGTTCGGGCTTTCCCGCGTGATCTGCACGTCGTGGACGTGACTTTCCTTCAGTCCCGCGCCGGTTATGCGGACGAATTGGCAGTTCTTGCGCATTTCCTCGACCGTCGCGCAGCCGGTATAGCCCATGGCGGCGCGCAATCCGCCCACAAGCTGATGGATCACCGCATTGGCCGATCCCTTGTAGGGCACCTGCCCCTCGATCCCTTCGGGGACCAGCTTGTCGCTGGCCGCATCCTTCTGGAAATAGCGGTCGGCCGACCCACGCGCCATGGCGCCCAGCGAACCCATGCCGCGATAGGATTTGAACGACCGGCCCTGATACAGGATCACCTCTCCCGGCGATTCATCGGTGCCCGCGATGGCGCTGCCGACCATGGCGCAGCTGGCGCCCGCGGCGATGGCCTTGGCGAAGTCGCCGGAATACTTGATGCCGCCATCCGCGATGATCGGCACGTCGCCCGCGGCCCCCGCCGCGTCCATGATCGCCGTCAACTGCGGCACGCCCACGCCCGCCACGATCCGCGTGGTGCAGATCGACCCCGGACCGATGCCGACCTTGACCGCGTCGGCGCCGGCGCCGATCAGCGCCCGCGTCGCCTCGGCGGTGGCGACGTTTCCGGCCACCACCTGCACCTCGTTCGAGAACATCTTGACCCGTTCCACCGCGCGGGCCACCCCGGCCGAATGGCCATGGGCGGTGTCGATGACCACCATGTCCACGCCGGCCTCGATCAGGGCCTGGCTGCGTTCGAAGCCCTCGTCGCCCACGGTCGATGCGGCGGCGACCCGCAGGCGCCCCAGGTCGTCCTTGCAGGCCAGCGGGTTCAGGACCGACTGCTCGGTGTCCTTCAGGGTCAGCAGGCCGGTCAGCTTGCCATGGGCGTCCGTGACCAGCAGCTTTTCGATCCGGCGGGCCTTCATCAGGCTGATCGCCTGTTCGCGGTCGGCGGGTTCGCGCAGGATCGCCAGGTTGTCCGACGACATCATCGCGCGCACCGGCGTGCGGTCGTCGCTGGCAAAGCGCATGTCGCGGTTGGTGACGATGCCGACCACGCGGCCCCCGTCGTCCACCACCGGAAAGCCCGTGACGTTGTAGCGGGCCTGGAACGCCTTGGCATCGGCCAGCGTCTGGTCGGGGCGCAGCGTGATCGGATCATAGACGATGCCCGATTCGAACCGCTTGACGCGGCGAACCTCGTCGGCCTGCTGCTCGATAGTCAGGTTGCGGTGGATCACGCCCATGCCGCCCGCCTGCGCCAGGGCGATGGCCATGCGGCTTTCGGTCACGGTATCCATGGCCGATGACAAAAGCGGGATGTTCATGGCGATGGCGCGCGTCACGCGCGTGGTCACGTCCGCGGTCGAGGGCAGCACCGTGGATGCCGCCGGAACCAGAAGAACGTCGTCAAAGGTCAGGGCCTCACGAATCTGCATGGGGTGTCCTTGCGGCAGCATCGTTTGGCAGTTTCCCCTTTCACGGGCGGGGGGATTTGTCCAGTGCGGCTTTGCGGATTTGTTGCCTTCCAAGGCATCGAGACCGCAACGCAAAGTTGCCAGAATGCCACGTCTGCAACCGGACGCGCCTGCCGACGCCGCGTCATGCGAATGCCTCATTGATTGGAAAGATCTGCGCATTAAAGCTGGCCCCAAGGGTGGAAAGCTTCACGAAGGGGGAATTCATGAACAAGATCCTGTCCGGCAGCGCGGTGCTGCTGATGACGACCGCGCCGGTCGTGGCCGGAGGAATCGAACGGGCGCCGCAGTCGCTGGCTGTGCTGTTCGAACAAGGGAACTATGCCGAGTTGAGCTTTGGCGGCGTCGATCCGACGGTCGAAGGCACGGATATCGCCGGGTTCAAAACCGGCGACGTGGCGCAGGGTTACGGCTTTGCGGGGCTGTCCTACAAGCACCAGTTCAACGACAACCTCTCGGCCGCCTTCATCATGGAACAGCCGTTCGGGGCGGACATCCTGTATCCGACGCAGCCCGGCCCGTTCCCCAATCCCTCGACCGACGGCTCTGTGGTGTTGGGCGGCACGCGGGTCGAGGTCAATTCGACCACCCTGACCGCCCTGGCCCGGTACAGGTTCGAAAACAACTTTTCGATCCATGGCGGAATCCGCGCCTCGAGAGCGGATGGCCGCGTGGTTCTGGACGGGGCGGGATACAGCCGGATCGCGCCGCCCTACAACCTGGAGATCGAGGATGAATGGGGCACGGGCTATGTCATCGGCGCGGCCTACGAGATCCCCGAGATCGCCGGGCGCGTGTCGCTGACCTACAACTCTCCCATCGAACACGACTTCGACATGACCGAAACGGGCAATGTCATCCTGGGCGCGACGGGTGGCCTGACCGATACGATCTCGGGACGCTACACGGTCAAGACGCCGCGCAGCTGGACCCTGGAAGGCCAGACCGGCGTTGCCGAGGGCACACTGGTGTTCGGTTCGATCCGCTGGGTGAAATGGTCCGAATTCATCGTGGACAATGCCGTCTTCCCGATCGCGACGCCGACCGGCGGATCGGTGCCGCTGGTCGAGGTCGAGGATACGACGACCTACACGATCGGGATGGGCCGCCAGTTCACCGACAACTGGTCCGGGTCCGTGTCGTTCCTGTACGAGGCCAGCGAAGGCGACACGGTGTCGCCGCTGGCGCCGACCAACGGGCGCAAGGGCGTGACGCTGGCGGCCATCTATACGATGGACAACCTCAAGGTCACGACGGGCATCAATTATACCCGGCTGGGCGGTTCGGACCTTGGCATCGGGGAAACCGGCAACAAGACGCGGGTCGCCACCATGGAAGACAACCATGCCTGGGGCGTCGGCGTCCGCATAGGCTACAGCTTCTGACGCCTGCCCTCCGCAGGGCGACACAAAGGCCCCGCCCCGGCGGGGCCTTTGCTTTCGGCATGGCCCGCATTACCTATGCGCCTGCAACGAAAGGGCACCCGATGATCTATGGCAGCGGCGGCGAATGGCTGGGAACGAACGCAAGGCGCGTCGTGCTGTTCGGCATGTCGGGCCTGGGCAAGACCTATCTGGCCACCATGCTGCGCGATGCGGGCGACTGGTTCCATTATTCGGTCGATTACCGGATCGGCACCCGCTACATGGGCGAATTCATCGCCGACAACTTCAAGCGCGAGGCGATGAAGGTTCCCTTCCTGCGCGATCTGCTGCTGTCCGACAGCATCTATGTCGCCAGCAACATCACCTTCGACAACCTGGTGCCGCTGTCCACCTATCTGGGCAAGCCCGGCAGCCCGTCGCGCGGCGGGCTGCCTTTTGACGAATACGGCCTGCGCCAGAACCAGCACCGCCGGGCAGAAATCGCGGCGCTTCTGGACACGCGGCATTTCATGGATCGCGCCCGCGACATCTATGCCATCCCGCATTTCGTCTGCGACAGCGGCGGGTCGATCTGCGAGGTCGTGGATCCCGACGATCCCGACGATCCGGTGCTGTCGGCGCTTGAACGCGACCTGCTGATGGTCTGGATCAAGGGGTCGGACGCCCACACCGCCGATCTGGTGCGCCGGTTCGACCGCGCGCCCAAGCCCATGTATTACCAGCCGCAATTCCTGGAAAGGGCCTGGATCGCCTATCGCGTCGAAAAGGGGCTGGAGGGGGACGAGGTGAACCCCGACGATTTCATCCGCTGGACCTATGCCCGCGCCCTGGCCCACCGCCAGCCGCGATACGAAGCCATGGCCCGGCGCGGCGTCACCATCCTGGCCGAGGAGGTCGCCGCCGTGAAATCGCCCGGCGATTTCAACGCCCTGATCGCCCGCGCCATCGACCGCAAGGAAGCCTGACATGCCCATCACCCTGAACGAGAATCTGCCCGCCTATCGCATTCTGTCGGACGAAGGCGTGATGGTCATGTCTCCGGGCCGGGCGGCGACGCAGGATATCCGGCCCCTGCGGATCGGGCTGTTGAACCTGATGCCCAAGAAGATCCAGACCGAAAACCAGTTCGCCCGGCTGATCGGCGCGACGCCCTTGCAGATCGATTTCCAATTGATCCGCATGTCCGACCACGAAAGCCGCAACACCGCCGCCGACCACCTGGAAAGCTTCTATCGCCCCTTCCGCGAGGTCGAGGCCACGGGCGAGAAGTTCGACGGCCTTGTCATCACCGGCGCCCCCGTCGAACAACTGCCCTTCGAGGACGTGACCTATTGGGACGAACTGACCCGCGTGTTCGCCTGGACGCAAAGCCATGTCCATTCCACCTTCGGCGTCTGCTGGGGCGGCATGGCGATGGCCTGGCATTTCCACGGGCTTCCCAAGCATCCCCTGCCCGCCAAGGCCTTTGGCTGCTTTCGCCACCACAACCGGGCGCCCGCGTCCCCCTATCTGCGCGGTTTTTCCGACGACGTGCTGGTTCCCGTCAGCCGCTGGACCGAGGTGCGCCAGCCCGACGTGGACGCCCGCCCTGCCCTGCGGACGCTGCTGTCCAGCGATCACGTCGGTCCCTGCCTGCTGGAGGATCCGGGGCACCGCGCGCTGTATATCTTCAACCATTTCGAATACGACAGCACGACCCTGAAAGAGGAATACGACCGCGATGCCGCCTCGGGCAAGCCGATCAACGTGCCGCTGAACTATTATCCCGACGACGATCCCGCGCGCGCGCCGTCGAACCGCTGGCGCAGCCATGCGCATCTGCTCTACGGTAACTGGATCAACGAGATCTATCAGACCACCCAATACGACCTGTCCCGCATTGGCGAAGGATAAGACATGGCCGATATCCCGCACCTGCCCCTGGTCGGCAAGATCACCGAGGCGCTGAAGGCCGCGCCCAAGGAGATCAGGCAGATCCTGGAGGGCGCCGACAAGGACGCGATCCTGGATCCGGCCTATCCGTACCGCGAGGAGATGGACCGCAAGGCCTATGACGCGCAGATGGACGGGTTACAGTTGCAGCTGGTGCGCATGATGCACGATGCGGTCGCCACAGGAAAGCGCCTGGTCGTCCTGTTCGAAGGCCGCGACGCCGCGGGCAAGGGCGGCACCATCGAACGGATGCGCGAAAACCTGAATCCCCGTTCCGCCGGCATCGTCGCCCTGCCCACCCCCACCAGCCGAGAGGCGGGCCAGTGGTATTTCCAGCGGTATGTGGACTGGCTGCCCGCCGCCGGGGAAATCGCGCTGTTCGACCGCAGCTGGTACAACCGCGGCATCGTCGAACGGGTCTTCGGCTTTTCCACCGACCAGCAGCGCAATGCCTTTTTCCGCCAGTTGCCGGGGTTCGAACAGACCCTGGTCGATGACGGCATCATTCTGGTCAAGCTGTGGCTGAACGTGGGGCGGGCCGAACAGCTGCGCCGGTTCCTGGACCGCGAATCCGATCCGCTGAAACAATGGAAGCTGTCGTCCATCGACGTGGAGGGACTGGCGAAATGGGACGACTATACCCAGGCTATCCGCGACACGCTGAACCTGTCGCATTCGCCGATCGTCCCATGGACGGTGATCCGGTCCGACGACAAGCGCCGCGCGCGGCTGGCCGCGATCCAGACGGTGCTGAACGCGGTCGATTTCGCGGGCAAGGATACCGATGCCATCGGCACCCCGGATCCGGCGATCACGGGCGGGCCGGAACTATTGGACTGACGGGGGAATGGGCATGGAACTGGCACATGGCCGCGCCATCGTGACGGGCGGCGCTTCGGGCCTGGGGGCGGCGACCGCTGCATGGTTTCGCGCGAAGGGCGCGGCGGTCGTGGTGCTGGACCGCGATACGGGCGGCGATCCGAACGCCGTGCAGGCCGACGTGACATCGGCCGACAGCGCGGCGGCGGCGATCGCGCAGGCTGCGGACCGGATGGGCGGCATCGACATCTGCGTGAACTGCGCGGGCATCGTGATCGGCGAACGGACCGTAAGCCGGAACGGCCCTCATGATCTGGA
This sequence comes from Paracoccus sediminis, assembly GCF_900188295.1. GTDB lineage: Bacteria > Pseudomonadota > Alphaproteobacteria > Rhodobacterales > Rhodobacteraceae > Paracoccus > Paracoccus sediminis. The sequence goes on along the minus strand of NZ_FZNM01000013.1, from coordinate 38,017 downwards.
TGCCTTTCGCCGCGTGATCGACGTCAATCTGATCGGCAGCTTCAACGTCCTGCGGCTGGCGGCGGCCGAAATGGCAAAGAACGGGCGGGCGGAAAACGGGGTGATCGTCAACACGGCCTCCGTTGCGGCCTTTGACGGGCAGAAAGGACAGGCGGCCTATGCCGCATCCAAGGCGGGCATCGCGGGGATGACCCTGCCCCTGGCGCGCGACCTGGCGGGCCTGGGCATCCGCGTCTGCGCCATCGCGCCGGGCATCTTCGGCACGCCCATGCTGCGCGGCCTGCCCCAGGACGTTCAGGACGGGCTGGCCGCCGAGGTGACGTTTCCCGCCCGGCTGGGCGATCCGGCGGAATTTGCCCGCATGGCCGCCCACATCGTCGAGAACGGTTATCTGAACGGCGAGGTGATCCGCCTGGACGGCGCGTTGCGGATGCGCTGAGCAGGGGCTGCTCACCGTCCCGCGATGCCCTTGCACGACGGTTTCGCCGCCGCTAGCGTTTGTGTCGAACCGCCCAACAGGAAAGCCCGATTTCATGCGCTTGCTGACCACCACCGCCCTTGCCACCGCCATTGCCCTGCCCGCCCTGGCAGCCGACCCGGAACTGACCGTCTTCGACTGGGCGGGGTTCGAGGAACCGTCGATCTTTCAAGGCTATGTCGACAAATACGGCGACAGCCCGACCTATGCCTTTTACGGCGACGACGACGAGGCGTTCCAGAAGATCGCCTCGGGGTTCAAGGCCGACGTGGCCCATCCGTGCAGCCAGATGGTCAGCAAGTACCGCGACGCCGGCCTGATCGAACCCTGGGACACCTCGAAGATCCCGAACTTCGACAAGATCGACCCGCAGTTTCTGGAATCGGAAGTCTTCAAGGACGACGAGGGCGTCTGGTACATCCCCACCGACTGGGGCGCGACGGCCATCGCCTATAATACCGAAACGGTGCCTGCCGAGGACGTGTCCACGCTGCAAGTCTTTGTCGATCCGAAATACCAGGGCCGCACGTCCCTGCCGGATTCCTCGGACGATGTCTGGGCACTGGCCTATCTGGCGACGGGCACGACCGACTGGACCGACGTGACCGACGAACAGTTCCAAGCCGCCGCCGACTGGCTGCGCAAGGCCCATCAGAACGTCGCCGCCTATTGGGCAGACCCGTCCGAACAGGCGCAACTGATGGCGTCCGGCGCGGTGGACATCGCCTGGTCATGGAACGACGGCGTGGTGTATCTTCAGGCCGACAACTATCCCGTGGGCTTCCAGCGGGCGCCCAAGGAAGGGTCGTCCACGTTCTTTTGCGGCTATATCAACCTGAAAGACGGGCCGGGCAACGAAGAAAAGGCCTATGATTTCATCAACGCCTGGCTGGAGCCGTCGGCGGGCAAAGCCTTGCTGGACACGATCGGCTATGGCCATACCTCGACCGAGGCGATGGCAACGATTGCCGACGAACAGGCCGTGAAGGACGGGCTGAGCGAGGTCGATGCCCCGATCCTGGCCCAGACGCCCAACGATCCCGCGCAGCGCGAAAAACAGCTGGCCGAGTTCGAGAAGATCAAGGCCGGTTTCTGAAGAAGGCCGGGGGCTGTCTGCCCCCGGACCCTCCGAGGATATGGAAGCCAGGGTGACGGGGCGGGAATTTTATGCGGCCTCGTCCCTTTTGGGGGGGATATAGTTCAGGATCGGCGCCAGCCAGCGTTCGACCTCGGACAGGTCCATGCCCTTGCGCGCGGCATAGTCGCGGGCCTGATCCTCCTCGATCTTGGCGACCCCGAAATAATAGCTGTCGGGATGGCCGATATAGAGGCCCGACACCGACGATCCCGGCCACATCGCCATGCTTTCGGTCAGCGTGACTCCGGTGGCGTTTTCCGCGTCCAGCAGCCGGAACAGCGTCAGTTTTTCCGTATGGTCCGGTTGCGCGGGATAGCCGGGCGCAGGGCGGATGCCCTGGTAGGGTTCGCCGATCAGATCCTGCGGGCCGAACGATTCATCGGAGGCATAGCCCCACAGATCCTTGCGGACGCGTTCGTGCAGCATCTCGGCCATGGCCTCGGCGATGCGGTCGGCCAGCGCCTTGACCATGATCGCGGCATAGTCGTCGTTTGCGCGTTCGTAACGGGCGGCGATCTCGGCTTCCTGAGGACCGGCGGTGACGACAAAGCCGCCGACATGATCGGGCCGGCCTTGGGGTGCCACGAAATCGGACAGCGCCACGTTGGGACGGTCGCCGCGCTTCGTCACCTGCTGGCGCAGGGTGTGGAACGTCGCCAGCGGCCGGGTCCGGCTGTCGTCGGTGAACAGGCGGATGTCGTCGCCCACCGCATTGGCGGGCCAGAATCCCACGACGGCGCGGGGATTGAACCACTTTCCGTCGACAATCCGGGCCAGCATCTCCTGCGCTTCGCCAAACAGCGTCCGCGCGGCCTCGCCCTGCTTTTCGTCATCCAGAATGCGGGGATAGACGCCCTTCAGTTCCCAGGTCTGGAAAAACGGCGTCCAGTCGATGTAGCGCGCGATGTCGGCCAGATCCCAGTCGTCGATGACGCGGGCGCCGGTGAACTTCGGGGCCGTGGCGCGATAGTCGGTCCAGTCGATCTTGAAGGCATTGGCCCGCGCCGCAGCCAGCGGCAGGCGCTGCTTGGCCCGTTCGGCGCGCTCGTGGCGTTCGGCCACGTCCAGGTATTCGGCGCGGATGCCATCGACATAATCCGCCTGCTGCGTGGGCGACAGCAGCGACGACACCACCCCCACCGCGCGGCTGGCGTCGGTGACATAGACCGCCGCGCCCTTGTGATAGCGCGGCGCGATCTTGACCGCCGTGTGGATCTTGGATGTGGTTGCCCCGCCGATCAGCAACGGCACCCGAAACCCCTCGCGCTCCATCTCGGACGCGACATGGACCATCTCGTCCAGGGACGGCGTGATAAGGCCCGACAGCCCGATCACGTCGACGTTCCGTTCGCGCGCGACCTCCAGGATCTTCTGCGCGGGCACCATCACCCCCAGGTCGATGACCTCGTAATTGTTGCAGGCCAGGACCACGCCCACGATGTTCTTGCCGATGTCGTGGACATCGCCCTTGACCGTGGCCATCAGGATCGTGCCCGCCGTTTCCCGCTGGGTGCCGCCGGTCAGGCGCTTTTCCTCCTCCATAAAGGGCAGCAGCACGGCCACGGCCTGCTTCATCACGCGGGCCGATTTCACCACCTGCGGCAGGAACATCTTGCCCGCGCCGAACAGGTCGCCCACCACGTTCATGCCCGCCATCAACGGGCCTTCGATGACGTGCAGCGGGCGTTCGGCCCCAAGGCGCGCTTCCTCGGTATCGGCGTCGATGTATTCGGTGATGCCGTTGACCAGCGCGTGTTCCAGCCGCTTTTCGACCGTCAATTCGCGCCAGGACAGATCCTTCTCGCGCGCCTTGGCCCCGCCCTCGCCCTTGAAGCGTTCGGCGATCTCCAGCAGGCGCTCGGTGGCGTCGGGACGGCGGTTCAGGACAACGTCCTCGCAGGCCTCGCGCAGGTCCGGGTCGATGGCGTCATAGACGGCCAGCTGGCCCGCGTTGACGATGCCCATGTCCATGCCCGCCCGGATGGCGTGGAACAGGAACACGGCGTGCATCGCCTCGCGCACGGGTTCGTTGCCGCGAAAGCTGAAGGACAGGTTGGACACCCCGCCCGAGACATGGGCGTGGGGCAGGTTGCGGCGGATCCAGCGCGTCGCCTCGATGAAGTCCACGCCATAGTTGTTGTGCTCCTCGATCCCCGTCGCCACGGCGAAGATGTTGGGGTCGAAGATGATGTCCTCGGGCGGGAAGCCCACCTCCTCGGTCAGGATGCGGTACGCGCGTGCGCAGATCTCGGTCTTGCGGGCGCAGGTGTCGGCCTGGCCCTGTTCGTCAAAGGCCATGACCACCACCGCCGCGCCATAGGCCAGGCACAGCCCGGCCTGTTGGCGGAACTGTTCCTCGCCTTCCTTCATGCTGATGGAATTGACCACCGGCTTGCCCTGCACGCATTGCAGGCCCGCCTCGATCACCTCCCATTTGGAACTGTCGATCATCACCGGCACGCGGGCGATATCGGGTTCGGCGGCGACCAGGTTCAGGAATTCGACCATGGCGGCCTTTGAATCGATCAGCCCCTCGTCCATGTTGATGTCGATGATCTGCGCGCCGTTTTCCACCTGGTCGCGCGCGACCTCCAGCGCCGCCGCATAGTCGCGGTTGGTAATCAGCTTGCGGAAACGGGCGGATCCGGTGACGTTGGTGCGTTCGCCGATGTTCACGAAAGGGATGGCGGGGGTCAGGACAAAGGGTTCCAGGCCCGACAGGCGCAGGTGGCGTTCAAGCATATTCGGGCACCCTTCGCGGTTCGTACTGGCCAACCGCCTTGGCGATGGCGCGGATATGGTCGGGCGTGGTGCCGCAGCAGCCGCCGACGACATTGACCAGCCCCTCGCGCGCGAACTCGGCGATCTGCACGGCGGTGTCGTTCGGGCCTTCGTCGTATTGGCCAAAGGCGTTGGGCAGCCCGGCATTGGGATAGGCGCAGATGTTGGTGTCCGCGACGCCCGACAGTTCCGCCAGATGCGGCCGCATGGCGGCGGCGCCAAGCGCGCAGTTCAGCCCCACCGACCAGGGCCGCGCATGGCGCACCGAATGCCAAAAGGCGGTCGGCGTCTGGCCCGACAGCGTGCGTCCCGATGCATCGGTGATCGTCCCCGAAATCATCAGCGGCAGTTCCCGCCCATGGGCCTGCATCGCCTGGATGCAGGCAAAGATCGCGGCCTTGGCGTTCAGGGTGTCGAAGATCGTCTCGATCAGCAGGATGTCGGCGCCCCCTTCGATCAACCCCTGCGCCTGCTGAAGATAGGCTGTCCGCAGATCGTCAAAGGTCACGGCGCGATAGCCGGGGTCGTTCACGTCCGGGCTGATCGACGCGGTGCGGTTCGTCGGCCCGATCGCGCCCGCCACGAAGCGCGGCCGCCCGTCCTGCGCGGCCGCGCGGTCCAGGGCGCGGCGGACGATGCGCGCGCCCTCGACATTCAGGTCGTGCACGGCGGCCTGCATCCCGTAATCGGCCTGCGCGATGGTGGTCGCGGAAAAGGTGTTCGTTTCCACGATGTCGGCGCCCGCCATGGCATAGCGGTAATGGATCTCCTCGACCGCCTCGGGCTGGGTCAGCACCAGCAGGTCGTTGTTGCCTTGTTGCGGATGGTCCGCATGGTGCCGGCAGGCATGGCCCGATCCATGCCCGGTATAGTCGTCTTCGGCCAAGCCAAGCTGCTGGATCTGCGTGCCCATCGCCCCGTCCAGGATCAGGATTCGTTCGGATGCCGCGCGGTCAAGCGCGGCGAATGCGGGGGATGGGGAAAGTCTGCCGGTCATCGTCCTACCTTCGTCAGGAAGGCGCAGATATAGCCGCGACGGGCTGCGTCGGCAAATTCATAATCCTACAGAAGATTATGAACCGCAGGCATCATGCGTTGCCTTGGTCCAAATATCCCAAGGGGGTGCGGGGGACTGGTCCCCCGCCTCAATCCGCGCTGCTGCGGGCATAGACGTCCTCGTAGCGGATGATGTCGTCCTCGCCCAGATAGCTGCCGGTCTGCACCTCGATCAGGACCATGGGCACCTTTCCGGGGTTCTCCATCCGGTGCACGGCGCCCAAGGGCACATAGATCGACTGGTTTTCCGTCACCAGCGTCACCGTGTCGTCCACCGTGACCTTGGCCGTTCCCGACACCACGATCCAGTGTTCGGACCGGTGCACATGGCTTTGCAGCGACAGGGCCGCGCCGGGTTTCACCACGATGCGCTTGACCTGGAAACGGTCGGCCAGGGCCAGCGTCTCGAACCAGCCCCAGGGGCGGTGATCGCGGGGGAATGCCGTGGCCTGCTTGCGGCCCCTGGCCTTGAGCGCGGACACCGCGTGGCGCACGTCCTGGGCGCGCGACTTGTCGGCGACCAGAACGGCATCGGCGGTCGCCACCACCATCACGTCCGTCAGCCCGATGCCCACCACCTGCAAATCGTCGCTGTCGGACCGCAGCAGCACGTCGTGGCAGTCGATGGCGGTGGAATTGCGGTCCGTCACCACCCCGGTATCCGACGGCGCCTCAAGCAGCGCCTCGCGCCAGACGGCATCCCAGCCCCCCAGATCCGACCAGCGTTCGGAAAACCGCACCACGGTCAGGTTGTCGGCCTTTTCCATCACGGCATAGTCGATGGACTGATCGGGCAGGCCGTCCCACGGCCCCTTGGCCAGCCGGAGAAAGCCCAGATCGTCCCGTGCCTGATCCAGGGCCGCCAGAACGGGCGACAGGTAATCGGGGGCATGGACGCGGAACGCCTCGATCATGGCGTCGGCCTGGAACAGAAAGATACCCGCGTTCCACAGAAAGTTGCCTTGCGACAGCATCCGCGCCGCCGTCGCCGCGTCGGGTTTTTCCACGAACCGCGTCAGCGGCTGCGGGCCGTCGCCCTGCCCCCCCAGTTCCAGATAGCCATAGCCGGTTTCCGGCCGGTCCGGGGTGATGCCGAAGGTGACGATCCGCCCCTCGGACGCGGGACCGACGCCTTGCCGCACCGCGCGGGCGAAGGCGGCGTCGTCCGGGATGACGTGATCGGACGGCGCCACCAGCAGCAGCCCGTCGGGATCCTTGGCGGCAACCATCAGGGCCGCGACCAGGATCGCGGGGGCGGTGTTGCGGCCCGAGGGTTCGATCACGATGGCGCCGGGCTTGATGCCGACCTGGTCCAACTGTTCCGCCACGATAAAGCGGAAATCGGCGTTGGTCATGACCACGGGGTCGGCGAAATCCGGCCCCGCCAGCCTGCGGGCGGATGCCTGGAACAGGGTCTGGTCCCCGATCAGCGGCGCGAATTGCTTGGGAAAGCTTTTGCGGGACACGGGCCACAGCCGCGTTCCCGATCCGCCGGCCATCAGAACGGGGGTGATCTTGGTCATGGAGCTTTCCTTGCGATCCGCATCAGCGCAGGGATAGCGCGCCAAGACGCGGCGGAAAAGGCTGCGTGTCGTTCAACCTGTAGGTTTCATCGCCCGGCCCGCCACATAGGTCTGTGCGATGCTGCGGTCGTCGCCCATGATTTGCAGGATGAACAATTCCTGTTCCAGCGTTTCCGCCCGGTCCATGCGCAGGGCCATGGCAGGCGTGGCGCGGGCGTCCAGCACCACCAGGTCGGCCATGCTGCCCGGATCCAGCGTGCCGATGTCCCTGTCCATCCCCAGGGCCATCGCATTGCCGCGCGTGATCCAGTGAAAGGCCGACAGCGGCGTCAGCTTCTGGCCCCGCAGTTGCAGGATCTTGTAGCCCTCGTTCAGGGTTTGCAGCATCGAATAGCTGGTGCCGCCGCCGACATCGGTGGCGATGCCGCTGGTGATGCCCGCCGCGCGCAGCCCCCCTTTGTCGAACAGCCCCGATCCCAGGAACAGGTTCGAGGTCGGGCAGAACACCGCCCGGCTGCCGGTTTCCGCCATGCGCGCGATCTCGCGCGGGCGCAGGTGGATCGAATGGCCCAGCAGCAGCTTGGGGGACAGCAGGCCGTGGGTTTCGTAGATGTCCAGATAATCGCGCGCCTGCGGATAGAGCGACAACGTGAAGTCGATCTCGTCCAGATTTTCCGACAGATGCGTCTGGACGTGGCAGTCGGGATGCTCGCGGGCCAGTTGCCCAGCCATCGCCATCTGTTCCGGGGTCGAGGTGATCGCGAAACGCGGCGTGATCGCGTAACGCTGGCGGCCCGTGCCGTGCCAACGGTCGATCAGCGCCTTGCTGTCGTCATAGCCTTGCCGGGGCGTGTCCAGCACCTCGGGCGGGGCGTTGCGGTCCATCATCACCTTGCCCGCGACCATCGCCATGTTGCGGGCGTGCGCCGCGCTGAACAGGGCTTCCGCGCTTTCGGGATGGACCGAACAAAAGGCGACGGCGGTGGTGGTGCCGTGGTCGGTCAGCAGGTTCAGGAAGGCATCGGCCATGGCGGGGGCATGGCCCTGCTGGCGAAAGCGGGCTTCCTCGGGGAAGGTATAGGTGTTCAGCCAGTCGAGCAGTTGCGCGCCCCAGCTTGCGATGACCTGCACCTGCGGAAAATGGATATGCGTGTCGATGAAGCCCGGCAGGATCAGGTGCGGGCGGTGGTCGATTTCCGGCAGATCCGGACGGGCCAGCGCCGTGTAATCGTCCACGGCCAGGATGCGGCCGTCCTCGACCAGGATGGCCCCGTACTCACGATAGCGGTGGTTGTCGGTCGTGTCGTGGGGATCGGCGTGAAAGGAGAGGACACGGCCCCGGATCAGCTGTTGCATGGGTGTTTTTTCAACGAAGAAGCTGCGGTCAGCCGCGCGATCAGTTCGGCGGCGGCGAAAGCGGCGATGACGGCGGGGCGCTTGTCCGGGCTGAACCCCGCGCCGATGGGGCAGACCAGCGGCGCGGGATCGATGCCCCGGTCGCGGGCGAAACGGCTGAATTGCGCGCGTTTCGTGGCGCTGCCGATCATGCCGACATAGGACAGGTCGGACCGCGCCAGCGCCTCGGCTGCCAGCAGGAAATCCAGCGCGTGGTCATGGGTCAGGATGACGATGGCGCTGCCGGGGGGGGCCGCGCGGATCTCGGCCTCGGGCAGCGCGGTCAGGCGGGTCGCGATGCCGGGCGCGGCCAGGGCCAGTTCCTCGGGCCGCTGATCGATCAGGGTGGCGTTGACCGGCAAGGGGTGCAGCGCCAGCGCCAGTGCCCGCCCGACATGTCCGGCGCCGAAGACCAGCGCATCCGGATGATCCTCGGGCGTGGGGCCGTTTCGATCCAGATGCAGGACCACCCTGCCCCCGCAGCACTGACCGATTTCGGGGCCAAGGGGAATATCCATCCGCGCTTCTGCCTCACCTAAGGCAAGCATCTGACGCGCCCGGTCGATGGCCATGTATTCCAGTTGCCCGCCGCCGATGGTGCCGTCCACGCGATCCGCGCCCACGAACATCTCGGCCCCCGCGTCGCGGGGCGTGGACCCCAGGGCCGTTATGACCCGGACGCGGATCATCGGCGCAGCGCCTCGATCGCCATCAGCACGCGTTCGGGCGTGGCGGGGGCGTCCAGCCGCGCCGGTTCGCGGTAATCGCCGAAGGAGGCCACGGCCATGTTGATCGCCTCGAAAACGCTGATGCCCAGCATGAAGGGCGGCTCGCCCACGGCCTTGGACCGCTTGATGGTGCGTTCCGACGCCTCGGACCAGTCGGCCAGCGAAACGTTGAAGACGCGCGGCCGGTCGGACGCCAGCGGCACCTTGTAGGTGGACGGCGCATGGGTCCGCAGACGGCCCTTGTCGTCCCACCACAGTTCCTCGGTCGTCAGCCAGCCCGCGCCCTGGACAAAGGCGCCCTCGACCTGGCCCTTGTCGATGGCCGGATTCAGGCTGCGCCCGACATCGTGGATCACGTCGGTGCGGTCGATGACGTATTCGCCGGTCAGGGTATCGACCGACACCTCGGACACCGCCGCGCCATAGGCATAGTAATAGAACGGCCGCCCCTTTCCGGTCGCCCGGTCCCAGTGTATCTTGGGCGTCTTGTAAAAGCCTGCCGCCGACAGGTGGATCCGCGCCATATAGGCCGCCGCGATCACCTCCTTGAAGGGGATCTCGTGGTCGCCCGCGCGGATATGGCCGGGGACAAAGCGCACGTCCTCGCGCGGCTGCTGCCAGCGTTCGGCGACGAATTCGACCAGCCGGGCCTTGATCTGTTCCGCCGCGTCAAGCGCCGCCATGCCGTTCAGATCGGTCCCCGAGGACGCCGCCGTGGCCGAGGTGTTGGGCACCTTTTCGGTGGTGGTGCGGGTGATCTTGATGTTGGCGATGTCGCACTGGAACGCCTCGGCCACGACCTGGGCGACCTTGGTGTTCAGGCCCTGCCCCATCTCGCAGCCGCCGTGGTTCAGCGCAATTGACCCGTCGTTGTAGACATGGATCAGCGCGCCCGCCTGGTTGAACCAGGTCGCCGTGAAGCTGATGCCGAACTTGACCGGCGTCAGCGCGATGCCCTTGCGGATCACGCCGCCTTTCGCGTTCCAGTCCAGCACCGCCTGGCGGCGGGCGTGATAATCGCTGCTGGCCTCCAGCTCCTCGAAGATGCGCGGCAGGATCTGGTCGTTGACCTCTTGGTGATAGGGGGTCAACTGGCCGTTCTGATACAGGTTCGCCTTGCGGATCTCCAGGGGATCGCGGCCCAGGGCATAGGCGACCTCCTCGACCATGCGTTCGGCCACGATCACCCCTTGCGGGCCGCCGAAACCGCGGAAGGCGGTGTTGCTGACGGTGTTCGTCCGCATCGGATGGCTGCTGACGCGCACATCGGGATAGTAATAGGCGTTGTCGCAGTGAAACAGCGCGCGGTCCGTCACCGGGCCGGACAGGTCCGCCGAGAAACCACAACGGGCATACCAGTCGCCCTGCACGGCGCGGATTTTGCCATCGTCATCAAAGCCCACCTCGTAATCCACCACGAAGTCGTGGCGCTTGCCGGTGGCGGTCATGTCGTCGTCGCGGTCGGGGCGGATCTTGACGGCCCGGTTCCAGCGTTTGGCCGCGATGGCCGCGACGCAGGAAAACAGGTTCATCTGCGTTTCCTTGCCGCCGAAGCCCCCGCCCATCCGGCGCACGTTCACCACGACCGCGTTGTTCCGGCAGCCCAGCACATGCGCCACCATGTGCTGAACCTCGGACGGGTGCTGGGTCGAGACATTGATCGTCACGTCCTCGTCCTCGCCCGGAATGGCCATGGCGATCTGGCCTTCCAGATAGAAATGATCCTGCCCGCCGATGGCGAAGCGGCCCTTGATGACATGCGGCGCAGCAGCCATGCCCGCGTCGGCATCGCCCCGGCGCAGGGTCAGGGGGTCGGTCACATAGCCCATGCCCGCGTCGCGCGCGGCGATGGGGTCCAGCGCATGGGGCAGCACGTCATAGGTAATCTTGGCCTTGTGCGCCGCGCGCCGCGCCTGGTCGCGGGTTTCCGCGATCACGGCAAAGACCGGCTGGCCCCAGAACAGCACCCTGTCCTCGGCAAAGATCGGGTCGTCGTGCTTGCCGTTGGGCGACACGTCGTTGACGCCGGGAATGTCCCTGGCGGTCAGCACCCCCACCACCCCCGGCGATGCCAGCGTTTCCGAAAAGTCCATGCCGGTGATCGTGCCATGGGCGCATTGCGACAGGCCCAGATAGGCGTGCAGCAGCCCGTAAGGCTCGGCCAGGTCGTCGGTGTAATCGGCGCGGCCGGTGACATGCTTGATGGCGCTGTCGTGGATCGTGTCCTGATGCGCCTGGCCGTGGATGGCGGTATCGTCTTTCATCTTACGCTCCTACGGCATCAAGCAGGCGGACGGGCAGGCCGGGTTCGGACTGTTCCAGCCAGAAGCGCCGGAACAGGTTGGCGGCGACAGTGCGGCGGTAATCGGCGCTGGCGCGCATGTCGGTCAGCGGCTGGAAGTCGCCCGTGACGGCGCGGGCCGCGGCCTCGAAGGTGTCGCGGGCGAAGGGCTGGCCCGTCAGCGCGGCCTCGGCCCCCGCGGCACGTTTCGGAACGCCCGCCATGCCCCCGAAACAGACCCGCGCATCCGTGATGGTGCCGTTTTCGACGCTTAGGCAGAAACCGGCGGCGACGGCGGTGATGTCGCTGTCGCGGCGCTTGGTGATCTTGTAGGCCGCGACCCTCGCCTGCGGGCGGGTGGGAATGATGACCTCCTCGACGAACTCGCCGGGGGCGCGGTCCTGGCGCCCGTATTCGATGAAGAAATCCTCCAACGCGACCTCGCGGCGCGTGGCCCCCTTGCGCAGCACGATCCGGGCGCCCAGCGCGATCAGCAGCGGCGGCGTGTCGCCGATGGGGGAACCGTTCGCGATGTTGGCGCCGATGGTGCCCATGTTGCGCACCTGCCAGCCGCCGATGCGCAGCCAGTAATCATGGGCGGCCGGGATGTGGTCGCGGATCAGCGGCGCGGCCTCGGAATAGGTGACGCCCGCGCCCAGGCGGATTTCGCCGTCCTCGACGCGCTTTTCCTTCATCAGATGGCCGATGAACACCGCCGGGGAAATGTCGCGCATGAACTTCGTCACCCACAGGCCCACGTCGGTCGCGCCCGCGACGATGGTGGCCTTGGGTTCGGCCTCCAGCACGGCGGCCAGATCGTCGGCATCGGCGGGAATGATGGCGCGTTCGCCGCCCTTGGACAGCTCCACCCGTTGCCCGCGCATGTCGCGCAGCCTGGCCGCGACCAGTTCGCGTTCCACCGCCAGCGCATCGGAGGCCTGACCGCCCGCGCGGCCCGCGGCCAGCGCCGCCTTGATGATCGGCTCGTATCCCGTGCAGCGGCAGATGTTGCCCTGCAAGGCGACCTCGATGTCGGTGACGGAGGCATCCGGGTTCGTCATCCACAACCCGTACAGCGCCATCACGATGCCCGGCGTGCAGAACCCGCACTGGCTGCCGTGGTATTCCACCATCGCCGCCTGGACCGGATGCAACCCGCCGTCCGGGCCGCGCAGGTGTTCAACCGTCACAACATGGCAGCCGTGGCAGGACGCGAGGAACCGGATGCAGGCGTTCACCGGCTCATAAACCAGGCCGTCGTTGGTCAGCCGCCCTACCAGCACCGTGCAGGCCCCGCAGTCGCCTTCGGCGCAGCCTTCCTTGGTGCCGGTCAGGCGGCGGCTGATGCGCAGGAAATCCAGCAGCGTGTCGGATGCCCCGACCTCGGACAGGGTGATCGGCTGACCGTTCAGCAGAAAGCGCAGCGCGGGTGTCATGGCATACCTTTGTGGCTGTGGACCCTGTGGAAATCCTAGGCCGAAAAAAACGGTTGCGAAATCGGCGCCGACCCGGAAGACTTTACACGAATCCTTGAAAGCGGCCTATCACCCATGTCCTATCTGGAAAGCCTGCGCGTGTTCGTCCGGGTGGTCGAACTGGGGTCGATCACCGCGGGCGGGCGCGACCTGCGGCTGTCGCCCGCCGTCGCCTCGAATCGCATCAAGGATCTGGAAAACCGCTTTGGGGTGCGTTTGCTGAACCGCACCACCCGCAAGCTGACGCCGACCGAGATCGGGCGCGCCTTCTATGACAACGCGCGGCGCGTGATCGACACCCTGGACGAGGCCGAGGCGTTGGTCAGCAGCTTTTCCGGGCGCCCGCAGGGGGTGATCCGCCTGACCGCGCCGCTGGGCCTGGGGCGGCGGCTGATCGCGCCGCTGATCCCGCCGTTCTGCGCCGAAAACCCCGGCGTGGATTTCCGGCTGCGGCTGTCGGACCGCAACGTCAACATCGTGGAAGACGCCATCGACCTGGCCTTCTTTCTGGGCGAGCCTGCGGATTCCGCGCTGAAGTGGCGCAAGATCGCGGATTGCCCGCGCGTCCTGGTCGCCTCGCCCGCCTATCTGGCGCAGCATGGCACGCCGGCGATGCCCGAGGATCTGGTGGATCACAACTGCCTGCTGCTGCGCTATCCCCGCAGCCCGGAATATTACTGGGTGCTGCAATCGGACGACGGCCCGCAAAAGATGATGGTCGGCGGGCGCTTCGACACCGACGACGGCGACGTTCTGACGGCTTGGGCGCTTGGCGGCGAAGGCATCGCGAACCGCCCGCTGTACGAGGTGGCGGCCGACATCAGGGCCGGCCGCCTGATCGAGGTGCTGCCCCGGAACCGCCCCCTGGCATCCCAGTTCGGATGCCTGACGCCGCACCGGCGGTTGCAGGATCCCAAGGTGCGGATGTTCGCGGATTTCGCGGTGCGCGAATTGAAAAAGGTGTTCTGAGCGGCAGACCCGCGCCGGGCCTTACAGCCCCGCCAGATCGCCTGCGCCGGCGGCCCGGAACCAGCGGATCACCTGCTCGCGCTCTTGCGGTTCCATATAGGTGACGTTGGCGGGCGGCATCGCGTTGGTCAGGCCGGACTGGACATAGATTTCCCGCGCCAGCTTGGCGATGTCGGCGGGGGTTTCCAGAAACACACCCTTGGGCGCGTGATAGATGCCTTCGTAACCCGGTTCGCGCGCATGGCACATCGAGCAACGCCCCATCACGATGTCGCTGACCTGCTGAAACCCCTCGGCCTCGGCAAAACGGGTCTCGACCGGGGTCAGGGGCCGGGCCTCGGCCTGTTCCAGGGTGTCCTGGTTCAGGCCGGCGGACGACAGCCACATCACCATGATGAACAGCACGACCGTCACCGCCCAGGTCCACCAGACCATCCCCTTGCGGGCGTGCATGGTATTGAAGAAATGCCGGATGGTCACGCCCATCAGGAATATCAGCGCCGCTATCAGCCAGTTGTACTGGCTGGCGAAAGCCAGAGGATAATGGTTCGACAGCATCAGGAAGATGACGGGCAGCGTCAGGTAATTGTTGTGCGTGGACCGCAGCTTGGCGATCTTGCCGTATTTCGGATCGGGCGCCCGCCCGGCCTTCAGATCCGCCACCACGATCCGCTGGTTCGGCATGATGATGAAGAACACGTTGGCCGTCATGATCGTGGCGGTGAAGGCGCCCAGATGCAGCAGCGCGGCCCGGCCCGTGAAGACCTGCGTATAGCCCCAGCCCATCACGACCAGCGCCACGAACAGCAGCAGCATCAGCACCGTCGGCGTCTCGCCCAGCCGCGACTTGCACAGCGTGTCATAGATCAGCCAGCCCAGCGCCAGCGAACCGCCGGAAATCAGGATCGCCTGCCAGACGGCCAGATCGGCCTTGGCGGTGTCGATCAGATACAGGTTGGCGCCCGCCCAATAGACCACCATCAGCAGCGCCGCGCCGCTGATCCAGGTCATGTAGCTTTCCCATTTGAACCAGGTCAGATGATCCGGCATCCGTTCGGGGGCCACCAGATACTTGTTGATATGGTAAAAGCCGCCGCCGTGGACCTGCCATTCCTCGCCATGCGCCCCCTTGGGCAGGCCCGGCGCCTTGGTCAGGCCCAGATCCAGCGCGACGAAGTAGAAGGACGATCCGATCCAGGCGATCGCGGTGATGACATGGGTCCAGCGGACGGCAAAGGCCAGCCATTCCCAAAGAACAATGTGGTCGGGGATCAGTTGCATCATGGCGTCAGCTTCCCCGATAGGTGGAATAGCCGAAGGGAGAGACCAGCAGCGGCACATGGTAATGGTCGTCCCGCGACATGCCGAAGCGGATCGGGATCACATCCAGGAACCGCGGGCTTTCGGGGTCCACGCCGGTCGCGTCCATCCAGGCGCCCGCATGGAATTCCAGCTCATAGCTGCCGGTCGCGAAATCCGCCGCCGGCAGGATCTGGCGGTCGGTGCGACCGTCATGGTTGGTGCGCAG
This sequence comes from Paracoccus sediminis, assembly GCF_900188295.1. Lineage (GTDB taxonomy): Bacteria > Pseudomonadota > Alphaproteobacteria > Rhodobacterales > Rhodobacteraceae > Paracoccus > Paracoccus sediminis. The sequence goes on along the minus strand of NZ_FZNM01000013.1, from coordinate 22,665 downwards.
CCGCGCAAGCTCAGTCCGCTGGGTGCCGTCCAGACGGAACAGCACGACCTCCATCCCCTCGGCCGGGCGGCCGCGCGCGGTATCCAGCACATGGGTGGTCAGGTATCCTGGCATCATCGCCCTCCCCTTCATTCTCTTGGTTTGCTTGATAACCGATCCGCCCCCGCCCGTGCGAGAGGGACCGGAGGCAACGCAGTCTTAAGATTCCGTAGAAAATCTGCCTTTGCCTTGGCGACAAATATCCTCGGGGGGTCCGGGGGGCGAAGCGCCCCCGGCTTTACCCGGCCAACCGCGCGACGGCCCGTTCGGCGCGCGCCCGCAGATCACGCGGATCGGCGGTCAGCAGCCGGTGGTCGCCGACAACCGCCCTGCCCCCGACATACACGGCCCTGGGCCGGACCGGCGCGCAAAAGATCAGCGCCGCGACCGGATCCCATTGCCCCGCCAGCGCCAGGTCCGACACGTCCCACAAGACCAGATCGGCCTGCATCCCCGGCGTCAACGCGCCGATGTCGCCGCGGCCCAGCACCCGCGCGCCGCCCAGGGTCGCGATCTCCAGCGCCTCGCGCGCGCCCATCGCGGCGGGACCGTCGCGCAGCCGCGCGACCAGCATCGCCTGCCGCGCCTCCAGCCCCAGATGGCTGCAATCGTTGCTGGCCGATCCGTCCACGCCCAGACCCACCGGCACGCCCGCGTCGCGCATCGCGCGGACGGGCGCGATGCCGCTGGCCAGCCGCGCGTTGGAACAGGGGCAATGCGCGACCCCGGTGCCGGTGCGGGCGAACAGGGCGATCTCGGGCGGCGACAGCTTGACGCAATGGGCGTGCCACACGTCGTCGCCGGTCCAGCCCAGGCTTTCGGCGTAATCGCCCGGCAGCATTCCGAAATTGTCCAGCGAATAGCGGACATCCTCGTCATTCTCGGCCAGATGGGTGTGCAGGCGCACGCCCTTGTCCCGCGCCAGGATCGCCGCGTCCCGCATCAGTTCGCGGCTGACGGAAAACGGCGAACAGGGGGCAAGGCCCACCTGCACCATCGCCCCCTCGCCCGCGTTGTGGAACGCATCGACCACGCGTTCGCTGTCCTTCAGGATCGCGGCCTCGTTTTCAACCAGGGCATCCGGCGGCAGCCCGCCCCTGCTTTCGCCGATCGACATGGCCCCGCGCGTGGCGGTGAAGCGGATGCCCACGCGCTGCGCGGCCTCGATGCTGTCGTCCAGGCGCGCGCCGTTGGGATACAGATACAGGTGGTCCGACGAACAGGTGCAACCCGACAGGGCCAGTTCCGCCAGCCCGACCTCGGCCGACAGGCGGATGTCGTCGGGCGTCATCCGCGCCCAGATGGGATACAGCGTGCGCAGCCACCCGAACAGCGCGGCGTCCTGGGCGGCGGGCACGGCGCGGGTCAGAGTCTGGAACAGGTGGTGGTGGGTGTTCACCAGCCCCGGCGTGATGACGCAACCGGCGGCCTCGACCACCTCGGCACCCTCGCGCGGCAGGCTTTCACCCGCCGCGACGATCTTTCCATGTTCGATCAGCACATCGCCGCCAGCGATTTCCCGGCGGGCGTCGTCCATGGTGACGACGACCTCCGCCCGCCGGAACAGCGTCCTAGTGGTCCGCGACATGGCCTGCTTCGCGGATCTCGGCCTCGTCGATGGGGGGCGCGCCGTTGTAGAACCAGTTGAGCAGAACCGCGCTGATCGCCGCCAGCAGGATTCCGGAATGGATCAGCGGATAGATCGCAGGGGGCATCCACTGGTTGAAGTTCGGCGCGACCAGCGGGATCATCCCGATGCCGACCGAAATCGCGACGATGAACAGGTTGTGCCGGTTGGTGGCGAAATCGACCCGCGCCAGGATGCGTATTCCCGTTGCCGCGACCATGCCGAACATCACCAGACCGGCGCCCCCCAGAACCGTGGTCGGCAGGCTTTCGACCAGCGCGCCCATCTTGGGGATCAGGCCCAGCACGATCATGATGGCCCCGCCCGCCACGCAGACGAACCGCGACCGGATCCCCGTCACCCCCACCAGACCGACGTTCTGACTGAACGAAGTATAGGGAAAGGTGTTGAAGATGCCGCCGATGGCCGTGCCAAGACCGTCCGCGCGCAGGCCGGCGGCCAGCGATTTCTGGTCGAGCGGCTTCTTGCAGATGTCGGACAGCGCCAGGAACATGCCGGTGGATTCGATCATCGTCACCAGCATGACCAGCACCATCGTGGCGATCATGATCGGATCGAACGTGGGCATCCCGAAATGAAAAGGCTTGATGACCGCGAACCATTCCGCCGCGCCGACCTTGTCAAAGCTCATCATGCCCAGCGCGGCGGCGGCCACGCCGCCCACGACGATGCCCAGCAGCACCGCGATGTTCGACAGGAAACCGCGCGCGAACTTGGATACCAGCAGGATCGTGCCCAGCACCAGCAGCGCGATCATGATGTTGCGCCCCGACGCATAAAGCGGGTTCTGCACCGTCGGCGCCAGCGCCACGCTGGCCGGCACGTCGCCCGCGGCGCGCGCGGCCTCCAGCCAGGCCATGGCTTCGGGATCGACGATCCTGGGCGCGGTCGGGCCGACTTGCAGGCCGAAGATCCAGTTGACGCCGATGGGCATGAGGCTGATGCCGATGGTCAGGATCAGCGTGCCCGTCACGACCGGCGGAAAGAACCGCAGCATCCGGGAAATGAACGGCGCGATGGCGATGCCGATGATCCCCGCCGCAATGATCGCCCCGAACAGCGCGCGCGCGCCGTCGTGGCCGGGCAGCGACGTGGCCACCGCCACCATCGGCCCGACCGACGCGAAGGTGACGCCCATCATCACCGGCAGCTTGATGCCGAAATACTGCGTCGCGCCAAGGCTTTGGATGATGGACACGATGCCGCAGACGAACAGGTCGGCGGAAATCAGGAACGCCACCTCCTCGGGCGGCAGTTGCAGGGCGCGGCCGACGATCAGCGGGACCGCGATGGCGCCCGCATACATGACCAGCACGTGCTGGAACCCAAGCGTGAACAGCTTGGGGGCGGGCAGGATTTCATCGACCGGATGGATCCCTCCCTGATAGGTTGCGTCGGACATGGCGGACCTCCCTTTCCACGGATGCCTTGTTTCGTTCAGATCGCGACCTGGATCGCCTTTCCGTGCTGTTTCGCCAGTTCGACGACGGCGGATGCCACAGCCAGATCCTGCAAGCCCACGCCCGTTCCGTCGAAAATCGTGACCTGCGCATCGCCGCGCCCCGGATGGTTGCCGATGATGACTTGGCCTAGCGCGGTGATGTCGTCGGCGGATACGGTTTTCTGCGCGCTCGCGTGCTGGAATTCGCCGATGCTGACCGATTGGGCAACCTCGTCCGTGAACAGGCGCGCGCGGGCGACCAGCGCGGGATCCAGTTCCTGCTTGCCCTTGGTGTCGGTGCCCATGGCCGCGATATGGGTCGGACCGGTGACATGGCCGTCCAGCAGCAGGGGTTCGAAGGCCGAAGTGATGGTGATGATGACATCCGCGTCCGCGCCCAGTTGCGGCAGATCGACCGCCTCGAACGGCAGACCCAGTTCGGCCGCGGTATCGGCCAGGCGCGACAGCATGGCCGGGTGCGGGTTCCAGCCCACGACCTTTTCGAACTGCCCGAACCGCACGGCGGCGCGCATCTGGAAGGCGGACTGGTGGCCCGCCCCGATCATGCCCAGAACCCGCGCGCCCTCGGGCGCCAGGTATTTGCTGGACACCGCGCTGGCGGCTGCGGTGCGCAGGGCGGTCAGCAGGTTCCCCCCAACCGCTGCCGATACGCGCCCCGTATCCGGGTCGAACAGGAACACGGTGGACTGGTGGTTTATCAGCCCGTGTTTCTGGTTGTTCGGCCAATACCCCCCGGCCTTCAGGCCAAGGGTCATCCCCGCCCCGTCGAAGCCGCCCTTGAAGCCGTAGAGCGCATCCTCGTGGCCCAGGGCCTCTCGCACGACGGGAAAGTTCCGGGCATCGCCGCGCGCCATCGCGGCAAAGACCGCCTCGACCGCGTCGAACGCGGCCTCGGGGGTCATCAGCCCGGCGATCTCGTGTTCAGGAACGACCCACATCAATAGGCCTTTCCGCGCGCCGAGACGGGCCACAGGGTTTCGACCTTGCCGTTCCGTACGCCCACATACCAGTCGTGGACGTTGCAGGTCGGGTCGCAATGACCGGGCACCAGGCGCAGCTTGTCGTTGACCTTCAGCACGCCCTGCGGGTCGTCCACCACGCCGTGTTCGTCGCTGCACTTGACGTATTTCACGTCGTCGCGGCCATAGACGAAGGGCAGCCCGCTGTCCACAGACTGCGCCTTGAGGCCCGCGTCCACGATGGCCTTGTCGGGCTTGGCATGGCTCATCACCGAGGTCAGGATGAACAGCGCGTTTTCCCATTCGCCCTGGTCGATCCGCTTGCCGTCCTTGTCCAGGATGCGGCCGTAATCCGCGTCCATGAAGGCATAGGAACCGCACTGCAATTCGTTGTAGACGCCCGAATTGCTTTCGAAATAATAGCTGCCGGTGCCGCCGCCGCTGACCAGCTCTGGCTCCAGCCCCTCGGCCTTCAGCGCGTACACGGCTTCCTTCACCTGGGCGATGGCCGCGTCCAGTTTTGCCTTGCGGTCGTCATAGCTGTCCATGTGCTGCATGGCGCCCTGATAGGCCTGGATGCCGGTGAACTTCAGCCCAGGCGCGGCGTCGATGGCCCGCGCGATCTCGACCACCGCATCGGCGGTCTTGACGCCGCAGCGCCCGGCGCCGCAGTCGATCTCGACGAAGCATTCGATGGTCGTGCCGTGCTTTTGCGCCGCCTCTGACAGGTCGGCCACGTTCGCCACGTCGTCCACGCAGACGATGATCCGGCTGCCCAGCTTGGGCAGGCGGGCCAGGCGGTCGATCTTGGCGGGGTCGCGGACCTGGTTGCTGACCAGCACATCCTTGATTCCGCCGCGCACGAAAACCTCGGCCTCGCTGACCTTCTGGCAGCAGACGCCGACCGCGCCGCCCAGGGATTCCTGCAATTTCTGCACGTCCACGGACTTGTGCATCTTGCCGTGGCTGCGGTGGCGCATCCCATGCGCCTTGGCGTAATCGCCCATCTTGCGGATGTTGCGTTCCAGCGCGTCCAGATCCAGGATCAGGCACGGCGTCTGGATATCCGCCTCGTCCATGCCCGGCAGCGCGGGCACGTCAAAGCCGACCTCCAGATTGTCGAAGTTCACGCCGTTCGACTTGATCGGTGCGTTCATGATCCCTCTCCCTTAAATCCAGGGCAGCGTGTCGAGATCGACATTGCCGCCGGTGATGATGATGCCGACGCGCTTGCCGGCAAAGGCGTCCTTGTTCTTCAGAATGGTGGCCAGCGGCACGGCGCTGCTGGGTTCCATCACGACGCGCAGGTGCTTCCAGATCAGTTTCATGGCATCCACGATTTCGGCGTCGGACGCGGTGTAGATTTCCGACACGTGGTTGGAAACGAAATGCCAGGTAAGATCCTTCAGCGGCACCAGCAGCCCGTCGGCAATGGTCTTGGGCGCGTCGTCGGCGATGATGTGGCCCGCCTTGAAGCTGCGATAGGCGTCGTCGGCCTGTTCCGGTTCCGCCGCGATGACCCGCGTTTCCGGGGCCAGCGTCGCCAGGGTCAGGCAGGTGCCCGAAATCATGCCGCCGCCGCCGATGGGGGCCACCACCATGTCCAGCCCGTCGGTCTGTTCCATGAATTCGCGCGAACAGGTGCCCTGCCCCGCGATCACGCGCGGATCGTTGTAGGGGTGGACGAAATCGCCCCCGGTCGCCGCCTGCACCTTGGCAAAGGTTTCCTCGCGCGAGGATGTGGACGGCTCGCATTCGGTGATGACCCCGCCATACCGGCGCACGGTGTCCTTTTTCGCCTGCGGCGCGGTGCGCGGCATGACCACGTTGCAGGGAATGCCCCGGCGCATCGCGGCATAGGACAGGCAGGACGCATGGTTGCCCGACGAATGGGTGGCCACGCCCCGCGCGGCCTGCGCCTCGTCCAGACCAAAGACCGCATTGGCGGCGCCGCGGACCTTGAAGGCCCCCGGCTCCTGGAAATTCTCGCATTTGAAGAACAACTGCGCCCCGGTCAGCTCGTTCAGGTAATCCGAGGTGCGGACCGGCGTGCGCCGGATATGGGGCAGGATGCGGTCATGGGCATCCAGCATGTCCTGATAGGTCGGAATATACATGGCATCCTTCATCATGCGGCCTTCTGCATCGCGGGGACGCTGTGGCGGTAATGATCCTGCGCGGCGGCGACGCCGCTGCCCAGCGTCACCGGCAGGCCCAGATCGGCCATGACCATTTCCGCCGTGGCGATGCCCGACAGGGCCATCACGTCGGTCAGGCTGCCCAGGTGGCCGATGCGGAACACCTTGCCCGCGACATCGCCAAGGCCCGTCCCGAAGGCCACGCCATAGGCGTTCAGCGCATGGCTGACGATCTTGTTGGCATCGAAGCCTTCCGGCACGCGGATCGCGCTGACGCTGTCGGAATACAGGTCGGGCCGCTTGGCGCACAACGGCATCCCCCAGGCGGCGACCGCGCGGCGCACGCCTTCGGCGATGCGATGGTGGCGGGCAAAGACGTTCTCCAGCCCCTCGTCCAGCAGCATCTGGCAGGCGACGTTCAACCCGTTCAGCAACCCGACCGGAGGGGTGTACGGAAAACCGTTTGCCGCATAGCCGCGCGCCTGGTCGCGGATGTCGAAGAAGGTGCGCGGCAGTTTCGCGGTTTCGACCGCTGCCATCGCCTTGGGTGAAAAGCCGACGATGGCCAGGCCGGGGGGCAGCATGAAGCCCTTCTGGCTGCCGGTCACGGCAACATCGACGCCCCATTCGTCCATGCGGAAATCATAGCAGGCGATCGACGACACCCCGTCCACGAACAGCAGCGCCGGGTGGCCGGCCGCGTCCAGGGCGCGGCGGACGGCGGCGATGTCGCTGCGCACGCCGGTGGCGGTCTCGTTATGCGTCGCCAGGACGACCTTGATCTCGTGGCCCTTGTCGGCGGTCAGGATCTCCTCGAACCGGTCGGCCGGAACGCCCTCGCCCCATTCCTGGGCGACGACCTGCACGTCCAGCCCGTGACGCTGGCACATGTCGATCCAGCGGTGGCTGAACATGCCGTTGCGGGTCGCCAGAACCTTGTCGCCGGGCGACAGCGTGTTGGTGATCGCGGTTTCCCAACCGCCCGTCCCGGTCGAGGGGAAAACGAAGACCTGCCCGTCCGTGGTCTTCAGCACCTTCTTCACGCCCTCCAGGGCCGGATGCAGGATGCGGCCGAAAACCGGGCTGCGGTGGTCGATCGTGGGCATGTCCACGGCCTTGCGCAGCACCTCGGGGATGTTCGTCGGGCCGGGAATGAACACGGGATTCTGGCTGGTCATGGCGGTTCCTCCTCTGATACGCCCAGCATACCCCTTGCGGCCAGATGCCACAATTTTTCTGGAAAACATTTCCATTTTGACGCTAAAAGCGGAATCAGCGAACATTGCCATTGGCTTGGCATTTTTCAGCCCGCGTTTCCGATTATCGCGGTTTCCGCAATGTATTCTTTAGAAAAGGACAAAAATGTCTGAACCGACCCGCCGCCGCGGCCGCCCCCGCAGCGCCAAGGACCAAGGCGGCACCGTGCAGGTGCTGGACCGCGCCCTGGACATGCTGGACCTGCTGGCCGCCCATCCCGGCCTGACGCTGAGCGAGGTTGCCGACCGGATGGACCAGTCGCCCTCGACCGTCCACCGCCTGCTGCATTCGCTGGCCGCGCGCGGCATGGTGGAAAGCGATCCGGCAACCCAGGCCTGGAACATCGGGCCTGCCACGTTCCGTCTGGGTTCGGCCTTCATGCGCCGGTCGGGCATCGTCGAACGCGCCCGCCCGATCCTGCGCGCGCTGATGGAACATACCGGAGAAACGGCGAATCTCGGGATTCTGAACGGCGATGCCGTGCTGTTCGTCAGCCAGGCCGAGACACACGAGACGATCCGCGCCTTTTTTCCGCCAGGCACCCGGTCGCCCCTGCACGCATCTGGCATCGGCAAGGCATTGCTGGCGTTCGGGCGCCCCGAAGTCCTGCGCGGTTATCTGGACGGTCCGGGCCTGAAACGCTTTACCGACAAGACCCAGGTGACGGTCGATGCCTTAGCCCAGGACATGGCTCGCATCCGCGCCCGAGGCTTTTCCTTTGACGACGAGGAGCGGACGCGGGGGATGCGCTGCATCGCCGCCCCGGTCTTCGACATGAGCGGCGAGGCGATCGCCGGGGTCAGCGTCAGCGGCCCGTCGCACCGGATCGGCCACGAGCATGTCAAGACGCTGGGCGCGGTCGTGGCGGCAGCGGCGGCGGAACTGTCGGCGGCGATGGGGGGATGAGGACGAGCACAGGCGGTCATCCGTCGTCGGGGCAGCCGCCTGTGCCACCGCCTGCGGTGTCAATGCCCGCCGAAGAAGGCGAACTTGATGACGAACAGCGCGGCCACGATCCAGGTCGCGGCATGGACCTGGGACGCCTTGCCGGTCAGCAGCTTGATGACCGCATAGCTGATGAAGCCGAAGGCCAGCCCGTTGGCGATGGAATAGGTGAAGGGCATCACCAGGGCGGTCAGCACGGCGGGGGCGGCCTCGGTCACGTCCTCCCACGCGATCTCGGACAGTTCGCGCACCATCAGGGTGGCGACATACAGCAGCGCGGGCGCGGTGGCATAGGCGGGAACGGACCCGGCCAGCGGGGCAAAGAACATCGCCAGCAGGAACAGGACGGCCACGACCAGCGCGGTCAGCCCGGTGCGCCCGCCCGCCTGCACGCCGGACGCGCTTTCGACATAGGCGGTGGTGGACGACGTGCCCAGCATCGATCCGATGGTGATCGCCGTCGAATCCGCCATCAGCGCGCGCGACAGGCCGGGGTTGGTATGGGCCGGGCCTTCGTTCAGCAGGCCCGCGCGCTTGGCCACGCCGATCAGCGTGCCGGTGGCGTCGAACACCTCGACCAGCACCATCACCAGGATGACCTGGATGATGCCGAACCCCAGCGCGCCCCACACGTCCAGTTGCAGCAGCGTGGGCGCGATCGATGGCGGCATCGACATCACGCCGCCGAACTGACTGACGCCCAGCAGGATCGCGGCGACGGTGATGACCAGGATGCCGATCAGGATCGCGCCCGTCACCCGCAGCGCATCCAGCGCCACGATGATGAAGAACCCCGCGATGGCCAGCAGCGCGCCCGGCGCCGTCAGGTCGCCCAGCGTGACCAGCGTGGCGGGGCTGTCCACCACGATGCCCGAGGATTTCAGCGCGATGATGCCCAAAAACATCCCGATCCCGGCCGCGACGCCGCTGCGCATGGACACCGGAATGCCCGCCACCAGCCAGCGGCGGATGCCCGTGGCCGACAGGGACAGGAAGATCAGCCCGCTGATGAAGACCGCGCCCAGCGCCTGTTGCCAGGTGAAGCCCATGGCGCCGACGACGGTGAATGCGAAGAAGGCGTTCAGCCCCATGCCCGGCGCCATGCCGATGGGCCAGTTCGCCCACAGCCCCATCACCGCCGATCCGATGGCGGCGGCCAGGCAGGTGGCGATGAACACGGCGTTGCGGTCCATCCCCGTGGTTGACAGGATGTCGGGGTTGACGAAGATGATATAGGCCATCGTCAGGAAGGTGGTGATGCCTGCGATCACCTCGGTCCTGACCGTGCTGCCGTGCTCTGACAGCTTGAAGTAGCGTTCCATGGGTTTTCCCTCCCGCGCGGCTCCTCCGGCCGCCATGCGCGCAGCTTAGGGGGGCCGGGTTCGGGGCAACAATCGGCGCCAACCCGCAAGTCTTTCAACGGCTATTTGAAACCGCCGGTGATCTTTTCCGATTCGTTGATACAGAATTCCGTCTCTGACCGCTTGCCGCGCAGGCCCGCACGCGGTTTGCTGCGACCACCATGCCACGAAAAGGATGTTTCGATGCGCTACAGCCGCGACTTGCGAGGATATGGCGAAACCACCCCCGACCCGCAATGGCCCGGCGGCGCCCGGATCGCCGTGCAGATCGTGGTGAACTACGAGGAAGGCGGCGAAAACAGCATCGAACATGGCGACGCCGCGTCCGAGGCGTTCCTGTCCGAGATCATCGGCGCCCAGCCTTGGCCGGGCAAGCGCCACTGGAACATGGAATCCATCTACGATTACGGCGCGCGGGCGGGCTTCTGGCGGCTGCACCGGCTGCTGCGCGACATTCCCGTGACGGTCTATGGCGTGGCGACCGCCCTGGAACGCAGCCCCGAACAGGTGGCGGCGATGCAGGCGGCGGGGTGGGAAATCGCCACCCATGGCCTGAAATGGATCGATTATCGCGACCTGCCCCGAGAGGTCGAGGCCGACCACATCGCCCAGGCGGTCGCCCTGCACACCCGCGTCACCGGGCAGCGCCCGCGCGGGTTCTATCAGGGCCGCTGTTCCATGAACACGGTGGCGCTTGGCTGCGAGGAAGGCGGCTTCGAATACCTGGCCGACACCATCGCGGACGACCTGCCCTATTGGCACGTCCACAACGGCCGACCGCAGCTGATGGTGCCCTATACGATGGACGCCAACGACATGCGGTTTTCGTCGGGTCAGGGCTTTGGGACAGGCACGGATTTCTTCGACTATCTGCGCGACAGTTTCGACATGCTGTATGCCGAGGGCGTGGCGGGCGCGCCCAAGATGATGAGCATCGGCCTGCATTGCCGCCTGGCCGGTCGGCCGGGCCGCGCCATGGCGATTCAGCGGTTCCTTGACCATTGCCGGGCGCACGAGGGGGTCTGGTTCGCGTCCCGCCTGGACATTGCCCGGCACTGGGCCGAGGCGCATCCGTATCGACCGAAGGCCCGGCCATCGCAGATGGACCGAAACGAATTCGTGCAGGCATTCGGCGGCATCTATGAACATTCGCCCTTCATCGCCGAACGGGTCTGGGACGGGGAAATGGGCGCGGTCCACGACAGCCCGGCGGGCCTTGCCGCGCGGATGGCGCAGGTGTTCCGCGCCAGCAGCGACGACGAACGGCTGGGCGTCCTGAACGCCCATCCCGACCTGGCGGGCAAGCTGGCGCAGGCGAAACGGCTGACGGCGGACAGCACCGCCGAACAGGCCAGCGCGGGGCTGGACAGCCTGACCGACGACGAACGCGCGACCTTCACCCGGCTGAACGACGCCTATGTCGCCAGGCATGGATTCCCGTTCATCATCGCCGTGCGCGACCACGACAAGCCTGGCATCATGGCCGCCATGCAGGCCCGCACCCAAAACGACACCCCGACCGAGCGCGCCGAGGCCGAGCGCCAGGTCATGCGCATCGCGGAACTTCGCCTGAACGAGGCCCTGACATGACCGACCTGTCCCCCGACCTGCCGCCCGCCGGCGCCCCCACCGGCGACATCGCCCCCGTCCCGCCGACGGAAACCCGGCGCATCCCCTATGCCGGTCCCGTGGCGGGCCTGCCGCCGCAGACCGGCATGACCACCGACACGGCCGTCTTCACCGAGGCCTATGCGGTGATCCCCCGCACCGTGATGCGCGACATCGTGACCAGCTATCTGCCCGGCTGGACCGGGATGCGGATGTGGATGATTGCCCGGCCCCTGTCGGGGTTCGCGGAAACCTTCAGCCAGTACATCGTCGAGCTGGCCGAGGGCGGCGGGTCCGACACCCCCGACGACGATCCCGAGGTGCAGCACGCCCTGTTCGTCACGGGCGGGTCGATGTCGGTCGTCATCGCCGGAACCGAACATCTGCTGCGCCCCGGCGGGTTCGCCTATGTCCCCCCCGGCACCGCCTGGTCGGTCAGGAACACCACGCCGGGCAACACCGGGTTCCACTGGTGGCGCAAGCGGTGGCAGCCCAGCCACGGCGTGGACCGGCCCGATCCAATCGTCGCGCAGGAACAGGACGTGCCGCCGTCGATGATGCCCGACACGGACGGGGCCTGGGGCACGACGCGATTCATGGACCCGGCCGACCTGCGCCACGACATGCACATCACCGTGGTGACGTTCAAGCCTGGCGGCTCGATCCCGTTTGCCGAAACGCATGTGATGGAACACGGCCTGTTCGTGCTGGAGGGCAAGGCCGTCTATCGCCTGAACCGCGACTGGGTCGAGGTCGGCCCCGGCGACTATATGTGGCTGCGCGCCTTTTGCCCGCAGGCCTGCTATGCGGGCGGGCCGGGGCCGTTCCGATACCTGCTGTATAAGGACGTGAACCGCCACGCGCCCTTGTGGCCGAACCGGTGAACAAAGGGCCGGGCCATGTGCCCGGCCTTTGTCACAATCCGTAAATCTGCCCGAACTTCTGTTCCAGATAGGCCAGCAATGGCTCGGGCGACACATCGCCGCCGGTCGCGTCCTCGATCAGCGCGCGGGGGCGTTTCAGGCCACCATGGCGCTGCACGTTCTCGCGCAGCCATTCGACGGCCGGGGACGCATCGCCTGCGGCCAGCGCATCGTCCAGACCGGGCACGGCATCCTGCATCGCACGGTTCAGGCAACCCGCGAAGACGTTGCCAAGGGCATAGGTCGGAAAATAGCCGAACAAGCCGACGGACCAATGCACGTCCTGCAAGACGCCGTTCGCCGGACGGTCCACGGCCACGCCGAAATCGCGCAGGAACCGGGCGTTCCACGCGTCGACCAGATCATCCGTGGACAGCCTGCCCGAGATCAGGTCGCGTTCCAGGTCGAACCGCATCATGATGTGCAGGTTGTATTGCACCTCGTCGGCCTCGGTGCGGATGAAACCGGGGGTGACTCGGTTGACGGTGGCATAGAAGGCATCGGGATCGGCGATGTTCAGTCCGTCGAAGGCGTCCGACATGCGGTGGAACAGCCAGCCGGCAAAGGCCCGGCCCCGGCCCATCTGGTTTTCATAGATGCGGCTCTGGCTTTCGTGAACGCCCATCGACACGCCCCGGCCCAGCGGGGTGAAGGCGTAATCCGGATCGATGCCCAGTTCGTAGCTGGAATGGCCGACCTCGTGGATGGTGGAATAGATGCAGTTGAACGGATCGGTTTCCACCACCCGCGTGGTGATCCGGCTGTCCTGCCATCGGCCGCTGCTGAACGGGTGAACGGCGATGTCCATGCGCCCCCGCGTCCAGTCGTAGTCAAAGGCCGTGGCGCAGATCCGGGCCAGGCGGATCTGGGTTTCCTGGGGGAAATGGCCGGTCAGGGGCTGGGGCCGGGTATCCGCGTCCAGAATCTTTTCGCGCAGGGCGACAAGGCGCGGGCGCATCGCGTCGAACAGCGCCGCGATCTCGGCGCCCGTCATCCCCTGTTCATAGTCGTCCAGCAGCGCGTCGTACAGATCGCCGCCGTCCGCGATGGCCGCCGCTTCCTCGCGCTTCAGCATCAGAACCTGATCCAGCGTCGGCAGGAAATCGTCCGGGGCGTCGTTGGCGCGCGCGTCGGCCCAGATGCCCTGGGACAGCGAGGTCAGGCGTGCCAGTTCCTGCGCCAGACGCGCGGGGACACGGCTGGCCCGGTTGAAATCGCGGGCGATCAGGTCGACGGACCGGGCCTCGGCCTCGGACTGGGGGTCGGCCACGTCCAGCCATTCGCCGATGCGGGGATCTGTGCGGCGTTCGTGCAGCACGGATTCGATGGCGGCCATTTCCTCGGACCGCTGTTCCACCGCGCCGCGCGGCATGACGGTTTCCTGATCCCAGCCCAGGCGTTCGGCAACGGACGACAGCGCCTCGGTCTGGCGCTGAAAGGCAAGCAGGTCGTTGATGGCCGTCATCGGATAGTCCCCCTGACAGACGTTTCATGCGGATACCGCGCGTGATGCCGCGCGCGGATAATCAGCGAAAACAGCGCCACCGCGCCGATCTGATGCGCCAGCGCCAGCGCCAGGGGCGAGGCATGGATCACGTTCAGGATCCCCAGCGCCACCTGCACCGCCACCGCCACGATCATCGCGGCAAAGGCCCCGCGGGTCACCGGATGGGGCGAGCGGCGGGCGCGCAGCCAGACCACCACGGCAAAAATCGCCAGCAGATAGCCCGTCATGCGATGCACGAACTGCACCAGCGCGGGGTTTTCGAACAGGTTGCGCCAGCCAAGCGCGGGATCCCAGATCAGCGACGGGATCCATTCGCCGCCCATGGTCGGCCAGCCGGTATAGGTGCGGCCCGCGTCGATTCCCGCGACCAGGGCGCCGATCAGGATCTGGACAAAGGCCAGATGCATCAGGCCGGTGGACATGGAGAACAGCTTGGTTTCCCCGGCCCGGCGGGCGCGCAGCAGATCGGCCTCGGACCGGCCCAGCAGCAGGACATACCAGGCGATCAGGCCCAGGATCACGAAGGCCAGGCCCAGATGGGTAGCCAGGCGATAGGACGCCACGCGGGTCATCCCAGGGACCAGGCCGGAACTGACCATCCACCAGCCGATGGTCCCTTGCAGACCGCCCAGCGCGCCAAGGCCCAGCAGGCGCGGGGTCCAGCCGGTTGGGATGCGCTTGGTTGCCAAGAAAAACACAAAGCCCGCCGCCCAGACAAGCCCGATGAGGCGGCCCAGCAGTCGGTGCCCCCATTCCCACAGATAGATCTGCTGGAAGCCCGCCAGATCCATGTCGGGATTGACCTCGGCATATTGGGGGATCAGCTTGTACGCGTCGAATTCGGCTTGCCAGTCCGCGTTGGACAACGGCGGGATGGTGCCCGTGACGGGCGCCCATTCGGTGATGGATAGGCCCGATCCGGTCAGGCGCGTCGCCCCGCCCAAGGCGATCATGGCGACCACCAGGACGAACAGGATCGTCAGCCAGGCGCGGATCGCCCGGCGGGCGCCGCGCGGGGCGGCATCGATCATGCCGGTCCTCGCAACGGGGCGGCTGGGGGCGGCCGGGTCAAGGACTTCCTCGAAAACGGGGCGCTTGGCCATCGCGTGCTCCTTGGGGTCGGGCAAAGGGTAGGTTGGGGTCAGCGCCGGGTCAACTGGCGCAGCATCCCGTGCAGAATGCGCACGTCGCCGCGCGTCAGCGCCAGCCGCGCCCACATGTTGCGCAGGTTCAGCCGCATGGACGCGGCCTTGGTTTCGGGAAAGAAAAAGCCTGCCTCGGACAGCCTTTCCTCGAAATGATCGCCCAGCTTCTCGATCTCCACACGGTCGGCGGGCTGGATCGCCTCGGGGCGGGCATGGTGGGGGGACGGCTCGGGCGGCAGCAGATCGCGCCCGTATTCGTAACCCATCAGCAGCACCGCCTGGGCCAGGTTCAGCGACGGGAAATCCGGGTTCACCGGCACCGTCACGATGGCGTTGGCGCGGGCCACGTCGTCGTTTTCCAGGCCCGTGCGTTCCGGCCCGAAGATGATCGCGCAGCGCCCGTCATGGGCGCGGGCCATCGCCATCGCGGTGGCGGGGGTGTGGACGGGCTTGGACAGTTCGCGGCCCCGCGCGGTTGTGGCAAAAGCCAGGTCGATGCCCTCCATGGCCTGCGCCAGCGTCGGATAGATCCGCGCGCGGTCCAGCACCTGTCCCGCCGCGCCGGACGCCATGGCCACAGCGCGCGGGTTGGGCCAACCGTCGCGGGGATCGACCAGACGCATCTCGGTCAGGCCGAAATTCAGCATGGCGCGGGCGGCGGCGCCGATGTTTTCGCCCATCTGCGGGCGGACCAGGATGATGACGGGCAGGCGTTCGCTGTGCATGGGGGCCAGATAGTCCGTCTGGCGGCGGGCGGCAAGCTGCGCTATCTGCGGCATAAAGGAGTATCCGCCATGCCCGACCCCGCCCCCGACGCCCCGCAGCTTTACCTGATGACGCCCGCAGGCGCGCAGGCATCCACCCTGGGGCCGCAGCTTTCGGCGGTGATGGACGCCTTTCCGGTCGCCTGCCTGCGCATCCGCGCGGGCGCCGAGGAGGACGAGCTGGGGCGCCTGGCCGATCTGGCGCGGGAAATCGCCCATGCCCGCGACGTGGCGGTGGTGATCGACGACCATCTGGTCCTGGCCCAGCGGCATGGCCTGGATGGGGTGCATCTGACGGATGGGGCGCGAACGGTGCGCTATGCCCGCAAGGAATTGGGCGCGGACGCCATCGTCGGCACCTTTTGCGGCACTTCGCGCCACGACGGGATGAGCGCGGGCGAGGCGGGCGCCGATTACGTCAGTTTCGGCCCCATCGGCGCCTCGGCCCTGTATCGCGGCGATCCGGTGGATCTGGACCTGTTCGAATGGTGGTCCGAAACCATCGAGGTGCCGGTCGTGGCCGAAGGCGCGATCACCCGCGCATTGCTTGAACAGGTGTCCCCGGTCAGCGACTTCATCGCCATCGGGCCGGAAATCTGGTCGGCCGACGATCCGGTGGCGGCACTGGCCGCGCTGTGGGGCTAAAGGTCGCAGCGTTCGCGCGAACCCGACGCAAAACGGCGCAGGATCAGCGGGTAAAGCCGGTGTTCGCCGTCCAGAACGCGGGCGGCCAGCGTTTCCGGGGTGTCGTCCGGCAGCACCGCGACGCGCGCCTGGCCCAGGATCGGGCCTGCATCCAGATCGGTCGTGACCTCGTGCACCGTGGCGCCTGCCTGGGTGTCGCCTGCCGCGATGGCGCGGGCGTGGGTGTGCAGGCCGGGGTATTTGGGCAACAGGGATGGATGGATGTTGAGCATCCGGCCTGCGAAGCGGTCGATGAAGGCGGGCGTCAGGATGCGCATGAAGCCCGCAAGGCACAGGATGTCGGGGCGCGCGTCCAGCAGGGGTTCCAGCAAGGCCGCCTCGAAGGCGGCGCGGTCGCCCCGGTAGGCGCGATGATCCGCGGCGGCGGTGGGAACGCCCAGCGCCGCGGCCCTGGCAAGGCCCGCCGCTGCGGGGTCGCTGGATGCGACCAGCACCGGCGTTGCGGGATGGCCGCCCCTCTGCATGTCCTCGACCAGCCGCACCATGTTCGATCCGCCGCCCGAAATCAGGATGGCGACACGCTTCACGCAAGCGTCCCGCCGTAGCGGACGCCAGGCCCCGCTGTCACGCGGCCCAGCCTGTGGACCGTCTCGCCCTGCCCGGCCAGCAGGTCGGTCAGCGCATCGGCCCGGTCGGCGGCGACCGACAGGATCATGCCGATGCCGCTGTTGAAGGTCTTGAGCATCTCGGCCTGACCGATCCCGCCCGCCTCGGCCAGCCAGCGGAAGACCGGCGGCAGGGGCCAGGACGACAGGTCGATGTCTGCGCCCAGATCCTTGGGCAGCACGCGCGGCAGGTTTTCGGTGATGCCGCCGCCGGTGATATGGGCCAGGGCGTGGACCCCGCCCGCGCGGATCGCGGCCAGCGCGGGTTTCACATAAAGCCGCGTGGGCGTCAGCAGCGCCGCGCCTAGGTTCCCGTCGCCAAAGGGCGAGGCCGCGTCCCAGCCCCGGCCCGCGTGATCCGCGATCTTGCGCACCAGCGAATAGCCGTTGGAATGCACCCCGTCCGACGCCAGGCCCAGCAGCACGTCCCCCGCCACCACACCGGCGGGCAATGCCGCGCCACGCCGCATCGCGCCGACCGCGAAACCGGCCAGATCGAAGTCGCCGTCGTGATACATGCCCGGCATCTCGGCCGTCTCGCCGCCGATCAGGGCGCAGCCAGCGGCGCGGCACGCCCACGCGATGCTTTCGACGACCCGTGCGCCCTCGTCCACCGACAGCTTGCCGGTCGCGAAATAGTCCAGAAAGAACAGCGGTTCCGCGCCCTGGCAGACCAGATCGTTGACGCACATCGCCACCAGATCCTGACCGATGCCGTCCAGATGCCCGGTGTCGATGGCGATGCGCAGCTTGGTGCCCACGCCATCCGTCGCCGCGACCAGGACCGGATCGTCATAGCCCGCCGCACGCGGGTCGAACAGCGCGCCGAACCCGCCCAGCGCATCCATCACGCCGGGCCGCGCGGTCGCGGCGGCGGCGGGCTTGATGCGTTCGACAAGCGCATTGCCCGCGTCGATATCGACCCCCGCGTCGCGATAGCTGATCCCGTTCGTGGTCATGACGGCCCCCGGCTGAATGCTGCGCCCCCGATAGCGCAGGCGTCACACGGAGGCAACGGCGATCGGCGCTTGACCGAAAGCCGCCCTGCGATTAACCGGGAAACCGCTGCGGGCCTGTAGCTCAATGGTCAGAGCAGGGCGCTCATAACGCCTTGGTTGGGGGTTCGAGTCCCTCCGGGCCTACCAAATGCCTTGTTTTGGTAAGTCATTTCAAATCCTTAGCAGATTTTTTGACGAACCTTGCGGGGTGGTTCGTCAATTTCTGTTCCCCATTCGCCCCGCTGGGAAGGCTTGCGATGGCAGAGTCGGCCAGCGCCTTGCGGCCAAACTCCTCGCAATATTTCTGCGCCTCTTTCAGGCTGATATGCCCGCTCACGGACATGATCTGGAAAGCCGTTCCTCCGGCTTCCGCGATGCGACGGCAGATCGCCTTGCGCAGCCCGTGCGAACTGCAAAGCGACAGGCCAGCCTTGTCACACCATTTCCGCATAGATGATCCCAAGCCCTTCACCGACCGCGACAGGCCATTTTCAGTTTGCAGAAAGGTGAAGGCATCGGACGGGACACGCGCCAATGTCTCGGCAAGGTAGGGGTGGATTGGAATGTTGACCTCGATCCCCTCGGGATTGCGCCGCGTCTTGTTGCGTCTATAGATCAGCCGTCCGTCACGGACATTGCCGCGACCCATCTTTACCGCATCACACTTTGCCGCGCCGGTATAGAGCATCAACGTCATGGCAAGGTGCGCCGGGGTTCCGATTTCATGCACTTCATAGAACCGGGCGATCTCGCCTTCGTCCCAGGTGTGGAAGCCTCCGGCGTTCGTCGGATATAGCTTCACGCCGTCAACGGGATTGTCAGTGCGCCATTCCAGGTCTTTCGCCAGTTCCATCATCTGCGAAAGGCGTTTCAGGGTCTTGTTGGCTTGCTGTGGTGTGGCAGCCATGTCGGCCTTGATCGCAATGACATGCCGCCGTGCCATTTGGGACACACGTTTGTGCCCATGCTGGACGCGCAAAGCGTCGATGAGGGCGCGGTAATCTGCCGCTGTGCTTTCTGCGACTGTGGGCAGATGCAGCTTATAAAATTGCACGGCTAAGGCGTTTAGGGTGCCCGGAACGGTTCGGTCGGCCCCTGCCCCGCTTTTAGCGTGACCGTTGACAGCTTCGGCATAGCGACGGCAGAATTCTTCGCTGCCCCATTCGGTTCCTAGTTCGGCAGTCACACCCTTATGGCGAAATCGCCAGCGGCGCTTGCTGTGACGGTCGGTGTAGGATTTTGCGAAGGGGAAACGATCAGCCTTCTTCATCCTCAATCCCAATCGTTCTTTTCGGCTTGAGTGGAAGCGTCGCCTACCAAGACGACAATCTTGCCTTCACGGTCGATCTCCACCCGTCCAACCCGCAGCCCGGCAGCAACCACGCCCTTCGCGGCACGCGTCACATCGACTTGTTTGAAGGTGGCACGAGGGTGAGACATCAGCTTTTGTCCTCCTGCCCAACACCGAAGACATGCCGGGCTGCGATCTCTGCCGCGTTTCCACTGGCCACCATATCTTCCCAGGTTGTGCCGTCTTCGCGTTCCAGAAAGAAGAGAATAGCCATCTCGCGGAGATCGGACGCGGAAATACTGCGAACCGCCGCAATGCCTCGAACAACCGGATAAGGGCTGCCATTACGATCTTCTATCCAGCTATTGTTCTGCTCGTCGTCGGTCAGAGTGCTTTGAAAATATACCGTTCCTCCGAAAACCCGAATGATTGCCGCAGGTATGTTCTGGAATACCTCGATGCTTCCACCGGATTTGCGAAGAACATTAAAGTGGGCAGATAGCAGGTTGCATAGGTGATCCTCGAAGGTTTCACCAATCTCCCCAATCTCTATCTGCTTGCCATCCAGTTCTGCCTTGGCTGCAAATCCACAGGTTGCGGCACGGTATCTGTTCAAAGCAGACACCGCATCAGAAGGACGATCTGTCGCACATAGGGCAATGAGCGTGCGCGTAAGATCCATCACCGTCATTTCGGGTGCATTGACACCACGCGCGCCCGAGGTCACCAAGCCCGCCTCTTTCAAATTGCGCACGAATATCGCTACCGTTTTCTCAGGGATGCGGCAGCTTTTGGCGACGATATGAGTGAATGCGCTGTGTTTCATACTTAATGAGTAGCACACGGTTAGACTCGCCGCAAGCCTAAATGTGCGTTGCGCGGAAAGCCCCCGCTCACTTTTCCAGCCGGGGGCGATCTGCATCAAGCGGCCTGACGCTTTACGCGGGCCGGATTGCCCAGAATGTCGCCGATCCGGTCAAGGTTGCGCTGCACATCCTCTAGACCGAACATGATTCTGTCGGTAATCCACAAGAGCGCGTCCCGATCAGGGCCAGGGTGCGAAAGATCCAGCATTTCGATCATGGGCCGCAGAGCATGGGACAGGTGCAGTGATTCCTCGAAACGATCAGGATAGGTTTCGCTCTTGGGTTGCATCATGTCCTGCACGGCCTTGATCACGTCGCGAGGATCCACCGGCAAGCTGGCCTCGTATTTGGCCTGCCGCGCGCGAAGGGCGGCAATTTCATCCATGTTGTTCTCATGGATCTTGTCGCAGGACAGGGCCATGCCCTTGACCGCTTCATTTTCCCACATTGTGACAGGACGAGCGGTATCGGTCGCGCAAGCGCGTTGAGCAATCGTCATAAGCGTTTCTCCCAGGGTTCAAGCCGTTGCGGCCTCTTGACGTTCCATCCGTTCGCGGACGGCGCGCAAGATTTCAGAATTCTGGCTGGAAGCGTTTTGCTCGGCTTGCGCCGCGATCCACGCCTTCAGGTCGGTCGGCAGCCGAAGCTGCACGGACTTCCGGTCGGTCATAGCAACCTCTTTAAGTCACCGTGACATCATATGGCACCGTGACGCCATTGCAGTCAAGCACGATGTAGTGTCACGGTGCCACAAAGATAAGGGTGATGATTGTGGCCGGTCCAATTGGACGAGAAAGCGACAAGTTTATGCTTCGGCTTCCCGAGGGGATGCGGAACCGGATCAAGAGCGTTGCCGAGGCAAATAACCGAAGCATGAACGCGGAAATTATTGCCACGCTTGAGGATGCTTTTCCCCCGCTTATCACGGCAAGCGAAGCCCAAATCGAGGAGGCACTCCGTTCAACACGCGATGCCCTGTATTCGTCTGATCTAACCGAAGATCAGAAGGACCAGCTTTGGAACATGATGATGAAGGTCGTTCATGAGGGGGGATTCTAAGCGTGCGGGCGAATGGTTGGGGACGGCAACGTTGGAAAGCGCTCCCCGCGTGCGCGTGGAGCGCCCAGGCTTCCCAAGCGGCAAATTTGCCGCTTGGGAAGCGTCAGCGTTCCCCCCGCGCAGAGCGTCAGCGCCTTGCAACGTCCGCAACCTCAACCTGTTCTTGAGAGTTTGATGTCAGATTGCTATATCATCGCGGTAGCATGAGGGTGCCGATGACCGAACAATCTCCGATCAAGGTCCGTATCGGGTGGGATCAGGACGCTGGCGTCTGGGTCGCCACCACCGACGATGTGGCCGGTCTTGCTATCGAGGCAAGCAGCCTTGATAAGCTGCACGAAAAGGTCATGGCTGCACTCTATGATCTTGTGGAACTGAACGGGTTTGCCCATGAGGGGGATCAGATCCCGGTGCATCTGATGACCCAGGAATTGCTGAAGACCGCCCACGCCTGAACTATGGTCAAGGGCTATTACCGCGAATTGGTCGAGGCATTGAAGGCGGCGGGCTGCGCCTATGTCCGGGCAGGCAAGGGCGATCATGAAATCTGGTTCAGCCCGCTTTCCGGCGTCCACTTCACCGTAGATCACGGCTGCAAATCACGCCACACCGCCAACGCGACCTTGAAGCAGGCAGGCTTACCCAAGCAGTTTTGATCCGGGGCGCATCCACGCGCGCGGAAGCAAAGGCCGGGAAGCACTGCCCCCCGGCCCGTGACAGTCCCCGGCTTTAAACCGTGACTGCCTGCGCCACGCCCCCAAGGAGGAAAGGGGCCGCGCCGTGTCGGGGTTTGCCCACTCGCCGACTAAAGGGGATGCTTCGGCCCATGCCCATAAGGGAAGCCGGGCGCATCCTGCCCTGTCACTGGATCCGCATCACGTAGGGCGGCTTTTCGGCCCGCAGCGCGCGGACGCATTGCGCCACCAGTTCCAGATAAACCTCGGCTTCCGTCACGCCGGGATCGCGCTGATCGTGCGTCTCGCGCCACATCATCCGGGCCATGCCCGACGCGGCTTTCGCCACGCTGTCAAACGGCTCCATCGTTCGCCCCCCAGTTCACCAATGTCAGCGCGTCGTTCAGTTCGGACGGCGACAAGCCGCCTTCTTTGGCCTGCGCCAGGGCCTGAACAATCGTCGCCAGCGCCCGCGCCCGGCCCGATACATCGAAGGCTTGCAAGGGCCGCAGCGTGTCGATCTCGACCGGCTGTCCCAGCTTGTTCGTCGCTTCCTCGGCCAGCAGCGCGGCCATCGGCTGCAAGGTCCAATAGGCCAGGTGCCGTTGGGCTTCCCGATAGTGTCCCAGCACGTGGTGTAGGAGGCCGCGCGCGGAGCCTTCGGCGTAGCGCAAGCCGCGCGGCCGTGGGTTACGCTGGCGGTCACCGCCG
>NZ_FZNM01000011.1 GCF_900188295.1 Paracoccus sediminis | reverse complement strand
CCACCGTCCGCTTGCCCAGCTCGTTGGCCGCCCGCATCACCCGGATCGCAATCTCGCCACGGTTCGCAACAAGGATCTTTTGAAACATCGCGGTCCCCTTTTCACAGTTGCGCGAGAGACTAGCGATGCCGCAGCGCAGCGCAAGCGGCACGAGGGTCAGCCCGCAACAAAAGGTTGACGCAAGGTCGTGTTCGCCAGATGTTCCCATTCTGCGGTTGCTTTTTGAAGCGTTGTCCCTATGTGATGCCCTTGGTCGGCCAGGGACGCAGCATGGAACAGAAGTTCATCGAGGTGCGCGGCGCGCGCGAACACAATCTCAAGGGCGTGGACATGGACATCCCGCGCGACAAGCTGGTGGTCATCACCGGGCTGTCGGGCAGCGGCAAGTCGTCGCTGGCCTTCGACACGATCTATGCCGAAGGGCAGCGCCGCTATGTCGAAAGCCTGTCGGCCTATGCGCGCCAGTTCCTGGACATGATGGGCAAGCCCGACGTGGACCACATTACCGGCCTGTCGCCCGCCATCAGCATCGAACAAAAGACCACCAGCAAGAACCCCCGGTCCACCGTCGGCACGGTCACGGAAATCTATGACTATCTGCGGCTGCTGTTCGCCCGCGCAGGAACGCCCTATTCCCCCGCGACCGGCCTGCCAATCGAGGCGCAGCAGGTCCAGGACATGGTGGACCGCATCATGGAGATGCCCGAGGGCACGCGCGCCTATCTGCTGGCCCCGATCGTCCGGGATCGCAAGGGCGAATACAAGAAAGAGTTTCTGGAACTGCGCAAGCAGGGGTTCCAGCGGGTCAAGGTGAACGGCCAGTTTCACGAACTGGATGAACCGCCGACGCTGGACAAGAAGTTCCGCCACGACATCGACGTGGTGGTGGACCGCATCGTCGTGCGCGAGGGGCTGGAAACCCGGCTGGCCGATTCGCTGCGCACCGCCCTGGATCTGGCCGACGGCATCGCTATCGTGGAAACGGCGGCGGACGAACCGGAACGCACCACGTTCAGCGAAAAATTCGCCTGCCCGGTCAGCGGCTTCACCATCCCCGAAATCGAACCCCGGCTGTTTTCCTTCAACGCCCCCTTCGGCGCCTGCCCGGCCTGCGACGGGCTGGGGGTCGAATTGTTCTTCGACGAACGTCTGGTGGTGCCCGACGCCGCCCTGTCCGTGGACAAGGGCGCCATCGCCCCCTGGGCCAAGTCCAAGTCGGCCTATCTGACCCAGACGGTCAATGCCCTGGCCAAGCATTACGGGTTCGACAAGAAGACCCCGTGGAAGGATCTGACCGACGATGTGCGGCGCATGTTCCTGCATGGGTCGGGGTCCGAGGAGATCGCGTTCCGGTTCGACGACGCGGGCCGCGTCTACAACGTCACCCGCGTGTTCGAGGGCGTGATCCCCAACATGGATCGCCGGTTGCGCGAATCCGACAGCGCCTGGGTCCGCGAGGAGTTCGAGCGGTATCAGAACAACCGCCCCTGCGGCACCTGCAAGGGCTATCGCCTGAAACCCGAGGCCCTGGCGGTCAGGATCGCGGGCGCCCATATCGGCCAGGTGGTCGAACTGTCCATCAAGGAGGCGCTTGCCTGGGTCGAGGCCGCGCCGAAGCACCTGAGCAGGCAGAAGAACGAGATCGCCCATGCCATCCTCAAGGAGATCCGCGAACGGCTGGGCTTCCTGGTCAATGTGGGCCTGGACTATCTGACGCTGAGCCGCGCGGCGGGAACGCTGTCGGGCGGCGAAAGCCAGCGGATCCGGTTGGCGTCGCAGATCGGATCCGGCCTGACGGGCGTGCTGTATGTGCTGGACGAACCCAGTATCGGCCTGCATCAGCGCGACAACGACCGCCTGCTGGACACGCTGAAGGGGCTGCGCGACCAGGGCAATTCGGTCATCGTGGTCGAACATGACGAGGACGCGATCCGCCATGCCGATTACGTCTTCGACATGGGTCCGGGCGCGGGCGTCCACGGCGGCACCGTGGTCAGCCAAGGCACGCCCGATGAAATCGCCGCCGACCCGGTCAGCCTGACCGGGCAATATCTGTCCGGCGTCCGCGAAATCGCCGTCAGCGACGAACGCCGCACGGGCAACGGCAAGGCGGTCAAGGTGGTCAAGGCCACCGGCAACAATCTGAAAGACGTAACGGCCGAATTTCCGCTGGGCAGGTTCGTCTGCGTGACCGGCGTGTCGGGCGGCGGCAAGTCCACCCTGACCATCGAGACGCTGTTCAAGACGGCCAGCCTGCGCCTGAACGGCGCCCGCCAGACCCCGGCCCCCTGCGAGACGATCACCGGACTGGAGCATCTGGACAAGGTGATCGACATCGACCAGCGGCCCATCGGCCGCACGCCGCGGTCGAACCCGGCCACCTATACCGGCGCCTATACGCCCATCCGCGACTGGTATGCGGGCCTGCCCGAATCCAAGGCACGCGGCTACAAGCCCGGCCGGTTCTCCTTCAACGTCAAGGGTGGCCGCTGCGAGGCCTGCCAGGGCGACGGCGTCATCAAGATCGAGATGCATTTTTTGCCCGACGTCTATGTCACCTGCGAGACCTGCAAGGGCAAACGCTACAACCGCGAGACGCTGGAGGTGCTGTTCAAGGGCAAATCCATCGCCGACGTGCTGGACATGACGGTCGAGGATGCGCAGGGCTTTTTCTCGGCCGTGCCCGCCATCCGCAACAAGATGGACGCGCTGATGGAGGTGGGTCTAGGTTACGTCAAGGTCGGCCAGCAGGCGACCACCCTGTCGGGCGGCGAGGCGCAGCGGGTCAAGCTGGCCAAGGAACTGTCGCGCCAGTCCACCGGCAAGACCCTGTATATCCTGGACGAACCCACCACCGGCCTGCATTTCGAGGACGTGCGCAAGCTGCTGGAGGTGCTGCACCGGCTGGTCGATCAGGGCAACACGGTCGTGGTGATCGAACACAATCTGGACGTCATCAAGACCGCCGACTGGATCATCGACATCGGCCCCGAAGGCGGGGACGGCGGCGGGCGCATCGTGGCGGTGGGCACGCCCGAGGATGTGGCCGATGTGCCCGACAGCCACACCGGGCGCTATCTGGCGCCGATGCTGCGGCCCGCGCGGGTCCGGGCGGCGGAATAAGCGTTCAGTCCACGACGATCCGCTGCACGGTGCAGCCCGATCCGTCGCGCCCCTGGGCGGCATCGTCCGGGGGCAGTTCGAAGCCCGCACACAGGCGGACGCTGTCGGGCGCCACCCGTTCGATCCGATAGGGCGCGCCGGTAAAGGGATCGGCCAGGCGCGGCGTCATCGGGCAGGCCTCGGTCGGCGTCGGATCCGTCAGCACGCGACCGGCCTGCTGCGCCTTGCAGGACAGCAGCGCCTGGATGTCGGACAGGTCGCGCTGCCGCGCCCCGTCACGCCGTTCCGCCCGCCCCTGCGCCGGCCCGCCGGTGGCGACGATGCCCGCCACCAGAACCGCCAGGGACAGCGCGGTCAGCGCCATGACGGGCCAACGCCTAACCATCCAGATCCTCTCGGTAACAGGCGGCCACCAGCAGGCCCATCAGGGCCACCAAGGCGCATTTCGCCGCAAGCCGGAGCGTCAGGTCGCCCGACAGGAAGGCATAGATCACCGACACGGCGTCGCCCAGCAGAACCAGGGCCGCCGCCAGCACGGTGATCGAGGCGAAAATCCGGCGCGCCTGCGACCGCCGCTGCCGGTCGCCCCCGTCCGTCCGCTTTGCCATGCGGTGATCCAAGGCCACGAACAGCGGCAGAAAGGCAATGATCGCCGCGACCGAGAACCGCATCGCCCACCGGTCGGACGACCCCGTTTCCGCCGGATCGGGAATCGCCTGGTCGATCACGTGAAACCCCAGCCGCACGACATGAAAGCACACCAGCACCAAGGCGACCATCAGCAGCGCATACAGCATCGCCTCGCGCGGCGAAACAAAGGGCCGTGGCCGGGGCACCGGCGGCAGGTCGCCCCCGCCGTGCCATGCGGCCATGGCGCCCTCGATTTCAGGATCGGTCCATCCGGCCCCGTGCAACGCCGCGCGGATGCGTGCGCCATCATGCCCGGACGCCAGGGCCGCGCGCACGAAATCTGAAAGCTGATCGGTTGCGGCCATGATCCATCCCTGTCCCCGCGCCAGGCTCACGCGCCTGCCCGGCGCTGTCAACGCCCGCATGATTTTCGTGCCCGAAGGTGAATTTTCCCCTTGCACGCCGTGGCGGCGTCCCATAAATCACCGCCTACCGAAGGCCAGCGGCCAACGGCACGGATGCGGGCGTAGCTCAGGGGTAGAGCATAACCTTGCCAAGGTTAGGGTCGTGAGTTCGAATCTCATCGCCCGCTCCAAACGAAAAAGGCCGGACCTTCGGGTTCGGCTTTTTTCGTTTTGTATGCGCAAAATTGCGGCATTGGGTGTTGCAGTAACTGCAAGTCCCTCTATGATGCCAGACATAAAGGCTCTGGCCTGAGAACTGGCAAACGATGACATAGCGAAAACAGACCAGAGCTTTGAGCGCACAGCCCGGAACTTGGTACGAAAGCGACATTTGGCATTCCCGGTTTGACAGGTGCCATGGGCCAAGCCGGTTGCGCCACATTCCAACATTGGCTTTACACTGTCAAGATGATGGATAAGGCCAAAATGCAACCCAAAGGCGACTTGGCCCAAGTCTTGATCCAGGCTGGCGTGGCGCTGTTGGATGAAGACGGCACCGAAGGCCTGACCCTGCGGCGCATTGCCGCACGCGCGGGCGTATCCCATGCCGCGCCGGCGCATCATTTCAACGGCTTGCCGGGTCTGCGCATCGCCATTGCCACCCAGGGGTTCCAGGATTTCCGGCATGACCTGATCTGCGCCCGCGATGCGATGCCGGCGGATTCCGGCCCGTTCCACCGACTGCTTGCGGTAAACCACGCCTATATCCGCTTTGCCCGCTGCCG
This sequence comes from Paracoccus sediminis, assembly GCF_900188295.1. Classification (GTDB taxonomy): domain Bacteria; phylum Pseudomonadota; class Alphaproteobacteria; order Rhodobacterales; family Rhodobacteraceae; genus Paracoccus; species Paracoccus sediminis. The sequence goes on along the minus strand of NZ_FZNM01000011.1, from coordinate 98,538 downwards.
GACCGCGCTGTTCCGGTTGATGTTCGATCAACTGCCAACCCAGGACGACGACCTGCGCACGATTGCCCGCGCCAGCTATGTCGTTCTTCAACACCATTGCGCGCCCTTTGTCGGGGATCGAAAGGCGGCGTCCGTCGAAACGGCGGTCTGGGCGCTGACGCATGGGTTTGCGATGCTGAAGATGGACCAGCCCTATCCGCCGGACTCGCCCGTGCAGGTCTCGTCCTACGAGGATGCCCTGCGCCTGGTGGTCGGCTGACCGAAAGCGCAGGGCGCTGCCTCATCCGTCGATGCGGATGCGCGCGTTCTGCGGATCATAGGGGCTGTCCTCGGTCACGCTGGCGTCCCACAATTCGCGGAACATGCGGACCTTCAGCTTGGTGCCGGGCGCGGCCAGATCGGGCCGGACATAGCCCATGCCGATCTGCTTGCCGAAGGCCGCCGAATATCCGCCCGAGGTCAGGCGCCCGACCTTTTCCCCGTCCAGGAAGATCCCCTCGCGGCCCCAGGGATCGGCATCGTCCGGCCCGTCGATCAGCAGCGTCACGCACATCGACCGGATGCCCTTGGCTTGCATCGCGGCCTTGCCCCGGAAATCCTTGGACAGATCCACGAAACGGTCCAGACCGGCCTCCAGCGGGGTGGCGTCGCGACCCAGTTCCGTGCCGAAGGCGCGATAGGATTTTTCCTGCCGCAGCCAGTTCTGCGCCCGCGCGCCGACCAGTTTCATCCCCAGCGGCTCACCCGCCTCGACCAGCCGGTCGAACAGGTGGTTCTGCATCTCGATCGGGTGGTGCAGTTCCCAGCCAAGTTCCCCGGTATAGGCGACGCGGATGGCGTTGACGGGCACCATGCCCAGTTCGATCCGCTTGGCCGACAGCCAGGGGAACCGCTTGTTCGACAGCGCGGTTTCCGGCTGCGCGTCGCGGATCAGCTTGGCAAGAATGTCGCGGGACGCAGGCCCGGCAATGGCAAAGACGCCCCATTGCGTCGTCACGTCCTGAATGGCGACATGATCGCCGCCCGCCGCCATGAAATCCTCGGCCGATTTCACTAGGTGATCGCTGTCATAGGCGGCCCAGGCCCCGGCCGAGACCAGGTAATAGTCGTTCTCGGCCAGCCGGACGATGGTGTATTCGGTCCGCGTCGTGCCCGCATCCGTCAGCGCATAGGTCAGGTTGATCCGGCCGACCTTGGGCAGCCTGTTGGTCGTCAGCCAGTCCAGGAAAGCCGTCGCGCCCGGTCCCTTGACGGTATGCTTGGCAAAGGCCGTGGCGTCGATCAGGCCTGCCGCATTGCGAACCGCCTCGGCCTCTGCCTTGGCGTATTGCCACCAGCCGCCGCGCCGGAAGCTGCGGCTGTCATGGTCGTCGAACCCTTCGGGCGCATAGTAATTCGGGCGTTCCCAGCCGTTCACCTGGCCGAATTGCGCGCCCCGCGCCCTTTGCCGGTCATAGGCGGGCGAGGTGCGCAGCGGGCGGCAGGCCTCTCGTTCTTCATCGGGATGATGCAGGACGAAGACGTTCTCATATGCCTCCTCGTTCTTGCGCGCGGCGTATTCGGTGGTCATCCAGCCGCCGAAGCGGCGCGGGTCCAGCGACGCCATGTCGATCTCGGCCTCGCCATCTACCATCATCTGCGTCAGGTAATGGCCGACGCCGCCCGCCGCCGTGATGCCGAAGCTGAACCCTTCGGCCAGCCACATGTTGCGCAGGCCGGGCGCCGGACCGACCAGCGGGTTGCCGTCGGGGGTATAGCAGATCGGGCCGTTGAAATCGTCCTTCAACCCCACCGTTTCGGATGTCGGGATCCGGTGGATCATGGACATGTATTCCTCCTCGATCCGTTCCAGATCCAGCGGGAACAGGTCGGCGCGAAAGGATTCGGGTACGTCGTACAGGAACCGCGCCGGGGCATTGCGTTCATACGGCCCCAGAATCCAGCCGCCGCGTTCCTCGCGCACATACCATTTCGCGTCGGCATCGCGCAGCACCGGGTGTTCGGGATTGCCCTCGGCGCGCCACTTGACCAGGGCCGGATCGGGTTCGGTCACGATATACTGGTGTTCGACCGGGATCGCGGGGATTTTTATGCCCAGCAGGCGGGCGGTGCGCTGCGCGTGGTTGCCGGTCGCGGTCACGACATGTTCGGCCCGGATCTCGAACGTCTCGCCCGAACCGACCAGGTTGCCGCCCTTTTCGATCAGCTTTTCGCAGGAAACGATCCATTCGCTGCCGGTCCAGGCATAGCCGTTGACCTGGATCTTGCGTTCGATGGCGGCGCCCGCCATCCGCGCGCCCTTGGCCATGGCCTGAGTCACGTCGGCGGGGTTGATATAGCCGTCGGTCGGGTGGAACAGCGCGCCTTTCAGATCCTCGGTGCGGACCAGGGGCCAGCGGTCCCTTACCTGCTGCGGGGTCAGGAACTGATGCTCGATCCCCACCGTTTCGGCGGTGGCGGAATACAGCATATATTCGTCCATCCGCGCATCGGTCTGGGCCATGCGCAGGTTGCCGCAGCGGGTGAATCCCGCGTTCAGCCCGGTCTGCGATTCCAGATCGGCATACAGCTTGACCGAATAGTCGTGGATGTGGGTCGTCGCATAGCCCATGTTGAACAAGGGCAGCAGCCCCGCCGCGTGCCAGGTGGACCCGGCCGTCAGCTCGTCGCGTTCGACCAGCATCGTGTCCCATCCCGCGCGCGCCAGATGGAGCGCGATGCCGCAGCCGACTGCGCCGCCCCCGACGACAAGAACCTTTACATGCGACTTCATTCCGCGCGACTCCCTGGCCTGTTGCTGTGCGTTACTGCCACGGCCCGTAAACGCCGTTCCGATAGGCCCGACCTAAACGGGCGAAAAACGACATGCTGCATCGCAGCACTTGTGCGAATCTGCCGCCGTCCCTTAGGGTGCGTGCCACAGGAGGCGGGGGATGTTCATGCAGATTTGCCGCGACAGGCAGGCGATGCGCGACTGGCGGCGCCAGGCCGGCCTTGTGGCCCTGGTGCCGACCATGGGCGCGCTGCATGACGGGCACATGTCGCTGGTGGCCCATGCCCGCGATTGGCTGGACGCGCGGGGCGGCGGCCGCGTGGCCGCGTCGATCTTCGTGAATCCCGCCCAGTTCGGCCCGAACGAGGATCTGGCGGCCTATCCGCGCGACGAGGAAAACGACCTGCGGCTGCTGCGGGATGCGGGCTGCGACGCGGTGTTCCTGCCGTCTGTCGCCGACCTCTATGGCCCCGGCGCGCAAACGGCGGTCGAGGTGACAGGCCTGTCGCGCATCCTGATGGGGCGCCTGCGGCCCGGCCATTTTCGGGGCGTGGCGACCGTGGTGACGAAGCTGTTCAACATCGTCAGGCCCGATGCCGCGGCCTTTGGCGAAAAGGATTACCAGCAGCTTGCGGTGATCCGCCGGATGGTCGCCGACCTGGACATGCCGGTCGAAATCCTGCCCGTGCCCACGATGCGCGACGCGGACGGGCTTGCCATGTCGTCGCGCAACCGCCGCCTGTCGCCCGCGGAACGCGCCGCCGCACCGGTGCTGAACCGTGCTTTGGACCGCGGGGCGCGCATGGTGGCCGACGGCGCAGGCGTCCCGGCCATCCGGGCCGCGATCCGGCGCATCATCGCCGCCGAACCTTTGGCCGGGATCCGGTCCATCGACATCCGCGACGCCGCCGACCTGTCGCGCATCGCCGCGATTCAGCGGCCCGTCGTGATCCTGCTGGCCGTCCGCCTTGGCGACGTGCTGCTGATCGACCAGCGTGTCGCCCAACCGAAAGGGGACTTCGATGTCTGTTGAAACCCGTATCAAGCGTTTGACCGCCCCGCAGATCGCGGCCCGCAAGGGGGCCGTGCCGATCGTCGCGCTGACCGCCTATACCGCGCCGCTGGCCGCGATGGTCGATGCCCATGCCGACCTGATCCTAGTGGGCGACAGCCTGGGCATGGTGATCCATGGCCTGCCCACCACCATCGGCGTCACCCCGGAGATGATGATCCTGCATGGCCAGGCGGTCGTCCGGGGCAGCAGCCGCGCGATGGTGGTGATCGACATGCCCTTCGGCAGCTACGAGGAATCCCCCCAGCAGGCGTTTCGCAACGCCGCGCGCATCATGGGCGAAACCGGCGCCGGCGCCGTCAAGCTGGAAGGCGGCGGCCACATGGCGCCCACCATCCGGTTCCTGACCGAACGCGGCATCCCGGTGATGGGCCATGTCGGCCTGACGCCGCAGGCGACGCACACCATGGGCGGCTTCAAGACCCAAGGGCGCGATGCCGATACCTGGCCGCGCCACGTCCAGGATGCGATGGATGTCGCCCAGGCCGGCGCCTTTTCCATCGTGGTCGAGGGGGTGATGGAGCCGCTGGCCGACCAGATCACCGGGGCCGTGGCGGTGCCGACCCTCGGCATCGGCGCCTCGGCCCGCTGCGACGGGCAGATCCTGGTGCTGGACGACATGCTGGGCCTGACCCAGCGGGTGCCGCGTTTTGTGCGCAAGTTCGGCGATCTGGGACCGCAGGCGGACAAGGCCATCGCCGATTACGCCGCGGCCGTGCGCGACCGGACCTTTCCGGGCGACGGCAACGTTTATCGGTGACTTAGCCGCCGGCGTCGAAATCCGCCGTGCGCGCCAGCCGCGACAGTGCCAGCGGGATCAGCAACAGCAGCGACAGGCCCAGATAGATCGCGGAAAAGCTGATCCGTTCGGCCAGGAAGCCGATGGTTCCGGGGGCCAGCAGGATCCCCGAATACCCCATGGTCGTGACCACCGACAGCCCAACCCCATGCGCCAGCCCCGGCACATTGCCTGCCGCGGAAAAGGCGATGGGCACCATGTTGGCGATGCCGATGCCCGCCAGTCCAAACCCGGCGATCGCCGCCCAGGGCGATGGCGCCAGCCCGGCCAGGGCCAGCCCGGCCATGGCGACGACAGTGCTGATCCGCAGCGTCCTGACCGCGCCGCAATGGCGCCGGATTCCGTCGCCCAGAAACCGCATCACCGCCATGGTCCCGGCGCAGGCGGCAAAGCCCCAACCGGCAAGCGCCAGCGACGCCCCCATTTCCCGTTGCAGATAGACTGCCGCCCAGTCCAGGATCGCCCCTTCCGGGATCATCGATGCCAAGGCCATGACGCCGATCAGATAGGGCAAGGGCGTGCGCGGCAGACGCAGCGGCTGGTGTTCCTGACCCGCCGCCGGACTGTCCCGCAAGACATGCGGAAAGGCCGCGGCCAAAATCGCCGCCACGATCAGCGCCACGACCCCCGCATGGGCCAGTTCGCCAAGGATCTGGATTCCGACGCCCCCTGCCCCCGCCCCGGCCAGGCCGCCCAGGGACCAGAACCCGTGGCAGGACGACATGATCGCGCGCCGCCGGGCGCGTTCCACCGCCACGGCATTGGCGTTCATCGCGACATCCATCCCGCCGATCAGCGCGCCAAAGGCGAAAACCGCGATGGCCACCGCCCAGACCGTCGGGGCCAGCGAAATCCAGATCAGGCTGGGCGTGAACAGCATTGCCGCCAGCTTGACGGCATGGGCCGACCCCCGCCGGGCCACCAGCGCGCCAAAGACCGGCATCAGGCAGATCGACCCGACGCCAAGCGCCAGCACCAGCAGCCCGGCCACGGATTCGCCGATCTCCAGCCGCGCCATCATGGCGGGCAGCTTGGGCGCCCAGCTTCCGACCACCAGCCCGTTGGCCAGGAACAGCGCCGATACCGCCCACCGCGCCCTGGTCCCGACACTGCCTGAACCCGTCATTCCGCCCGCCTTCTTTTGCGCCCGAACATACCGGGCAATCCCCGGCGCGGGGATGGGCCAAATCCCCCGTGTTACAACATCGACGGCACGACCAGATCCGGGGGCCGGTGGCCGTCGGCAAAGGTCTTGATATTGATGATGACCTTTTCGCCCATTTCGGCCCGGCCCTCGACCGTGGCGCTGCCCATGTGCGGCAGCAGGACCACGTTCGGCAGTTCGCGCAGGCGGGGGTTGATCTCGTGCCCGTGCTCGAACACGTCCAGCCCCGCGCCCGCGATCTCTCCGGCGCGCAGCATCCGGGTCAGGGCGTTCTCGTCGATCACCTCGCCGCGCGAGGTGTTCACCACCACCGCCGTGGGCTTCAGCAGCTTCAGGCGCCGGGCGTTCAGCAGATGAAACGTCGATGGCGTGTGCGGGGCGTTCACGCTGATGACGTCCATCCGCGCCAGCATCTGATCCAGGCTTTCCCAATACGTCGCCTGCAACTCGTCCTCGATCTCGGGGCGCAGGCGCTTGCGGTTGTGGTAATGGACCTGCATCCCGAAAACATTGGCCCGCCGCGCGACCGCCTGCCCGATCCGGCCCATCCCCAGGATGCCCAGGCGCCGCCCGCCGACGCGGCCGCCCAGATGGGCGGTGGGCGCCCAGCCGCCCCAGCGGCCCGCCTGCATCTCGGCCAGGCCTTCGGGTATGCGGCGGGTGACGGCCAGAATCAGCGCCAGGGCCATGTCGGCGGTATCCTCGGTCACGACGCCGGGGGTGTTGCTGACCAGCACGCCGCGCTGCCGGGCGGAATGGACGTCGATATGATCGACCCCCGCGCCGTAATTCGCGATCAGCTTCAACCGCTCGCCCGCTTGGGCCAGCATGTTGGCGTCGATGTGGTCCGTCACGGTCGGCACCAGCACATCGGCGCCGCGCATCGCCGCCGCCAGATCGTCGCGCGACATGCGGCTGTCGTCGTCGCGCAGGACCACATCGAACAGCTCTTTCATGCGCGTCTCGACCGCCTCGGGCAGGCGCCGCGTCACCACGACCCGCAGTTTCTGGCGCGAGGGCTGAGGGCTGTGCATGATGGCCTCACTTTCTCGATGTCATGTCGCGGCGGCCTTTCAAAAGGGCGCCGCATTTGGCAAACTGCCCGCGATATGGGGCCGGCACAAGACCCCATTGGGGGCGCCTTGCGGCCCCCGTTCAGGGGCAGAATGGATCGCCGCAGGGCGGCCGGGCAGGAACGGACGGGCTTATGAGGATAAGGATGATTTTGGCTGGCGGGGCGATGGCTCTGGCCGTATCGGCGGGGCTGATGCTGGCCCAGGCGGACGCCGCGCCGCAATCGGCCGATGCGCAGATCCTCCGCGTCCAGGACAGCGGCGGCGCGGCTCGCGGGGCCGTCACCAACCTGCCGGTCCCCCGCTATGTCAGCCTGAAAGGGTCCGAGGGCAACGCCCGGCGCGGTCCCAGCCTGTCGCACCGCATCGACTGGGTGTTCCGCCACGCCGGTATGCCGCTGCGCGTGGTCGCCGAGTTCGGCCACTGGCGCCGGGTCGAGGACAAGGACGGTGCCGGGGGCTGGATCCATTACGCGCTGCTGTCGGGCGTCAGGACCGCGCTGGTGACGCAGGACATGGTGGAACTGCGCAGCCGCCCGAATCCCGATGCCGACATCGTGGCGCGCGCCGAAACGGGGGCCATCGTCCGGCTGGGCGAATGCAACATCGATTGGTGCCGCATCTCCGGCGGCGGACAGCGCGGCTGGGTGCCAAAAACGGCGATATGGGGCGTGGACCCGGACGAGGTGAGGGACTAGGCCCGGTCAGGCCAGCCCGCGCCCCCGCAACAGCGCATCCACCCCCGGCATCCGGTCGCGAAAGGCCAGCCACAATCGGTCCGCCGGGGCCGATCCGCCGCGCGACAGGATCGTTTCCTCCAGCCGGCGTGCGGTCGCGGGGTCGAAGATGTCGCCGGTTTCGGCAAAGGCGGCAAAGGCGTCGGCGTCCATCACCTCGGACCACATGTAGCTGTAGTATCCCGCCGCATAGCTGTCGCCCGCGAAGACATGGCTGAAATGCGGCGTGGCGTGGCGCATCGGGATCACGGCAGGAGCCTCCAGCCCGGCCAGCACCCGCGCCTGTTCCGCCATCGGATCGGCCGGCGGATCGCCCCGGTGAAAGGCCAGATCGACAAGCGCGCTTTCCAGATACTCGACGGTCGAGAACCCCGCATTCGCCCTGCCCGCCGCCAGCAGGCGGTCGCGCAAGGGCGCGGGCAGCGGTTCGCCCGTCCGGTGATGGCGGGCATGGGCATCCAGCACGGCGGGCTGTTCCAGCCAGTGTTCGTAAAGCTGGCTGGGCAGCTCCACGAAATCCTGCGCCACCGACGTTCCCGAAATCGAGGGCCAGGTCACGTTCGACAGGATGTGGTGCAACGCATGGCCGAATTCGTGAAACAGCGTGCGCGCATCGTCCCAGGACAGAAAGGCGGGGGCGCCGGCTTCCTCGGGCGGGGTGAAGTTGCAGACGTTCACCACGATGGGGCGCTGGCCCGCGCCGATCTTGTGCTGGACCTGCAACGACGAACACCAGGCCCCCGACCGTTTCGACGGCCGGGCGAAATAATCCCCCACGAAGACCGCCATCGGCCGCCCGTCGCGGGCGATCCGCCACGCCCGCGCCTCGGGCGCCCACAAGGGGGCGTCGAAGGGCTGGAATTCCAGCCGGAACAGACGGTGTGCCACGTCCAGCATCGCCGCCAGCATCGCGTCCAGCGTCAGATAGGGCTTGACCTGATCGGCGTCGAAATCGTGTTCGCGCCGCCGCAGCCGTTCCGAATAATGCCGCCAGTCCCAGGGTTCCAGCACGCCGTTCACGCCATCGTCGCGCAGCATCGCGGTCAGCTTGGCCTGATCGCTAGCGGCGCGGGCGCGGGCCGGTTCCCAGACCTGCCCCAGCAGATCCGCCACCCGATCGGCGGTGCCGGCCATTTCCGGTTCCAGCTTGTAGGCGGCAAAGTCGGCGTATCCCAGCAGGCGCGCCCGTTCGTTCCGCAGCGCCAGGATTTCGGTGACCAGGGGCAGGTTGTCCGTCGCCCCGCCCCCGGCGCCGTGGCCGGTTCCGCGCGCGGTCCAGGCCCGGAACGCGACCTCTCGCAAGGCCCGATCCTCGGCATGTTCCAGAAAGGGCACGATCAGGGACCGCGACAGGGTGACGACCTGCCCCGTCATGCCGCGTTCCTTCGCCGCCGCGCGCATGGACCGCAGCAGCCAGTCGGGCAGGCCCGCCAGCCGGTCGTTGGGGACCGGCAGGACGTAATCGCGTTCATCGGCCAGCACGTTCTGGGAAAACTGCGTGGTCAGCACGGCCATGCGGGCGCGGATGTCGGCCATGCGGTCCCGCGCCGCGCCGTCCAGACCGGCGCCGGACCGGGTCAGCCCGCGCAGGGCCAGTTCGGTGATGCGCCGATCCTCGGGGGGCAGGGTGTCGGCCGTCGCGGCGACGGCCTTGACGCGGGCATAAAGCCGGGGGTCCATCCCCGTCCTGCTGCCATAGGCCGCAAGACGCGGGGCGAAATCGCGTTGCAGCGCCTCTCGCGCAGGGTTCGAATCGACGCTGGCCAGGGTGTAAAAGATCGACAGCATCCGGTTCAGCCCGTCCTCGGCCGTTTCCAGGGCGGCGACGGTGTTGGCGAAGGTCGGCGGTTCGGCATTGGCGGCGATCGCCTCCATCGCGGCCTCGGCTGCGACCAGTTCGCGGTCGAACGCGGGGGCAAGGTCGCTGTCCGCGATCCGGTCGAAACGCGGCAGTCCTTCGGGGCCGGTCCAGCGGGTCAATTCGGGGTTCATGGCGCCTCCTTGGTTGCGCAACCCTAGGACGTGCGCGCCGCGCCTTCCAGTCCCGTTCCGCACACCGGGCAATCGGGACGCCGGGCGGTGCCGATCATCCGGCTTTCGCCATAAAGCCCGTCAAGGATCAGCATCCGCCCGCGCAGGCCCTGCCCCGCGCCCGATTCCGAAATGCCCGTCAGGTGCTTGATCGCCTCCAACGCCATGAGGCTGCCTACGACGCCGGGCAACGGCCCGATCACCCCGGCCTCGGCGCAGGGCGGGGCCAGGCCGGGGGCCGGGGCCGTCGGGAACACGCAGGCAAGACACGGCCCGCCGCGCGCGGGATCATACAGCGTTACCTGCCCTTCCCACTGGGCGATGGCGCCTGCGATCAGCGGCACGCCCGCCGCGACGCAGGCGCGGTTGACCGCGTCGCGCGCGGCAAAGCTGTCGGTGCCGTCCAGCACCAGATCGTGCTCGGCGATCAGGGCGGTGTCGGCATCGGTGATCCGACGCGGCAGGGCCGTCACCTGCACATGGGGGTTCAGGGCGCGCATCGCGGCGGCGGCGGCATCGGCCTTGGCCTCGCCGCGCTGATCGCTGCGAAAGATGATCTGGCGTTGCAGGTTCGACAGGCTGACGGTGTCGTCATCGGCCAGCGTGATCCGCCCGACGCCCGCAGCCGCCAGATACAGGCAGACCGGCGCGCCCAGGCCCCCCGCGCCGACGATCAGCATCCTTGCATTGCGCAGGCACATCTGTCCGGGGCCGCCGATTTCCCGCAAAACCAGATGGCGGGCGTAACGATCCAGTTCGGCGTCGGACATCCCCGAGGGGGGCGTGTCCACGACCCGCACCGGCGCGGGCGCGGCCCGCGACCGCAGCCGGGCCAGAGCCGCGCGATAGCCCAGGATCAGGGCCGCCAGGCCGCCCGCGACCAGCCAGCCGCGCGCCGATCCGCCAAGCGCCCGGCCCACCGGCGGCGCGATCAGGTGCAGCATGACGATGCCCGCCCAGACCAGCGACAGCGCCGCCAGCATCGTCCGGCGCGGCAGTCCCAGGATCCACCCCCCCGCCGCGATCGCTGTCAGCAGCCACAGCCCCATCATCGCGTCACGCCCCGGTCGATCCGAAACCGCCCGCCGCCCGTGCGGTGCCCCCGCTGAACGCCTCGACCACCGTAAAGGATGGCCGCAGCACCGGCACAAAGATCATCTGGGCGATCCGTTCGCCCGGCTGGACGGTAATGGGGGGCGATCCGGCGGGATTGCGGTTCCAGGTGCTGATAAGGATCTCTCCGGTATAATCGGGGTCGATCAGGCCGGTCGAGTTGCCCAGCACCAGCCCTCGTTTGTGGCCCTGCCCGGACCGGGGCAGGATCAGCCCCGCGCAGGAAAAATCATCAAAGGACAGCGCGATTCCGGCGCTTATCAGGACGGCGGGGGCCTGCGGCGCGATGTCCAGGGCCGCGCCGATGCAGGCGAACAGATCGACCGCCGCCGATCCCGGCGTCTGATAGGCGGGGATCCCCCAGTCACGTATCCGCGGATCCAGTATCCTGACGTCCATGCCTGCCCCCTTGTGCAAGGCCAGCCATAGCGCAGACGGATCAGACCTGCCAGCGGGGCTTGCGCTTGTCGAAGAACGCCGCGATGCCCTCGGCCGCCTCGTCGCCTTCCCAGACGGCGACGAGGCGGTCGATGCTGTCGTCGATGATGGCCTGATCGATGCGCGGGCCAAGGGCGCGGCATTGCGCCTTGGCGGCGGCGACGGCGCCGGGGGCGGCCCGCAGGAACGGCGCGACTTCGGCCTCGACGGCGGCGTCCAGATCGGCGGGGGCGACGCTGCGCGCGGCAAGATTCAGCGTCACAGCCTCGTCCGCGCCGAACAGCCGGGCCGAGAAGAACACCCGCCTAGCCTTGTCCTCGCCCATGCGGGCCAGGACATAGGGGCCGATGGTTGCGGGGATCAGGCCCAGCTTGACCTCGGTCAGGCCGAATGTCGCGGTGCTCGCGGCGATGGCGATGTCGGCCACCGCCATCATGCCGACGCCGCCGCCAAAGGCATTGCCATGGACCCGCGCGATCAGCGGTTTCGGCAGCAGGTTCAGCGCCGACAGCATCCCGGCAAGGGTCCGCGCCCCTGCCCGGCGGGTGTCCGCATCGGCGTTCATCTGCGCCTGCATCCAGCCCAGATCGCCGCCCGCGCAGAAGCTGGCGCCCTCGCCCGCCAGAACCACCACGCGCACGGCGGGATCGGCGCCAAGCCGGGCTGCGGCCTGGGTCAGTTCCTCCATCATCGGCTGGGACAGGGCGTTGTGCCTGTCGGGACGGGCCAGCCACAGGGTCGCCACGCCGCGCGGATCAAGGTCGATGCGGATCGTTTCAAACATGGGCATTCCCCCTCAAGCCCCGCGCGAAGGCGGCGGCTTTTTCGATGACGGCCATGTCCAGGCCATGGGCAAAGCCCCGCGCCGCCAGATGCGCGGCCACCTTTTCGGTGGCGACGTTGCCCGCCGCGCCGGGGGCATAGGGACAGCCGCCCAAGCCCCCGACCGCCGCGTCAAAGACCCGCAGCCCGCGCGCCAGGCTTGCGTCGATGTTGTCCAGCGCCCGGCCCGCCGTGTCGTGGTAATGCCCGGCCAACTGGTGCGCGGGCAGTTCGTCCAGCACGGCACCCAGCATCGCGTCGATAGTTTCGGGACGCCCCTGACCGATGGTGTCGCCCAGGCTGATCTCGTAACAGCCCATGTCGCGCAGGGCGGCGGCGATGCGGGCCACGCTGGCAGGCGGCGTCGGGCCGTCGAAGGGGCAGTCCGTGACCACGCTGACATAGCCGCGCACCGGGATGCCATCGGCCCGTGCCGCCGCCGCCACCGGGGCCAGCCGTTCCAGGCTTTCGGCGATGGTGGCGTTCAGGTTGGCGCGGCTGAAGCCTTCGGATGCGCTGGCAAAGATCGCGACCTCGCCGGCCCGCGCGGCCTTGGCGCCCTCATAGCCCTTCATGTTCGGCGTCAGCACGGCATAGCGGACGCCCGGCGCGCGGCGAATGCCCGCCATCACCTGGGCGGCATCGCCCATCTGCGGCACCCATTTCGGGCTGACGAAGCTGGTGACTTCAATCCGCCAGAAACCGGCTTGCGACAGCATGTCCACCAGCGCGATCTTGTCCGCCGCCGGGATCAGCCGCTTTTCGTTCTGAAGGCCGTCGCGCGGCCCCATTTCAAAGATCTCGACCCTCTCAGGCATCGGAAAGCTCATAGAAATCGCGGTCGTAAAGCTGCGGCTCGCCCTCTTGCGGCAGGGCGCGCCGAAAGGCCGGGCGCGCGGTGCAGCGGTCGGCATAGGCCTGCAACGCCGGGGTCAGGCGGACAAAGCGGCCCGCCGTCCAGACCGACCAGCCGACGGCGCAATCGACGCCCGAAAAGCCGCTGGCCATCAGCCAGTCCTGGTTCTTGACCGTCTGTTCGACCAGCCGCAGGGCGCGGGCCAGCCGCGCGGTTTCCAGCTTCATCACGGTGGGCGACCGCATGGACGGGTCGCGCAGCATCAGGTGGCTTTGCGTCAGGTTGGCGATGTGCTGGCCGATGGTTTCGGCGAAATGCAGCCAGTCGAGCCAGCCCAGCCGCCCCTCGGCCCCCGGCGCGCGTCCCAAGTGCGGGCCGCGCGTTTCGCACAGGTATTCGACCATCGCCCCCGATTCGTGGATCACGCTGCCGTCGATCTGCAAGGCGGGGGCGCGGCCGACCGGATGGATCGCCTCGTATTCGGCCCCGCGCATGTCCTTGCTGCGCAGGTCCATGACCCGCAGCGCAAAGGGCAGTTCCAGTTCGTTCAGCAGCCACAGGACGCGCATCGACCGCGACAGAGGCACGTGCCACAGAGTGATCTTGCCGCTGTCATCCCCGACCGGTCCCCCCGCAGCGGGTGGTGGGGCATCGGTCGGCACGGGTTCGGGCGGCGTGTCAGGCATCCGCTTCCTCCTCCAGCCGGATCAGGGGGGCGCCGGCCTGAACCTGGTCGCCGGCGGCCGCCAGAACCTCGGCCACCACGCCGTCGCGGGCGGCGGTCAGGCTGTGTTCCATCTTCATCGCCTCCAGCACGGCCAGCCGGTCGCCCGCCTTGACCGCCTGGCCCGCGCGGACATCCACCGATTTCACCAGCCCCGGCATCGGCGACAGGGTCAGCGCGGCCCCTGCCCCGGCATCCGCCTGCCGGTCCAGCGGATCCAGCGGCGCCAGATGCAGGCTGCCCGCGCCAAAGACGCTGATGCCGCCGTCATGGGCCGCGATGCGGTGGCGGCACAGGCTGCCATCGACCCACCAGCGGTCGCCCTGCCAGCGGACCTCGTGCGACTGGCCGTCCAGCGTCACGCGCGCCGCGCCGGGGCCCAGAACCTCCAGCACGGCCTGCCCGTCTTTCCAGGCGATTGTCTGGCGCAGCGGCTGCCACAGGGTCATGCCGCCCTTGACCTGCGGATCGGCCAGACCGGCAAGCCCGATCACCGCAAGGGCATGGGCCGCAGGCGTCGCTTCGGACGCGGCGATAAGCGCGTCCAGGTCGCGCGCGATCAGGCCGGTATCGACATCGCCCGCGCGAAAGCCCCGATGCCGGGTCAGGGCGATCAGGAAGTCGATGTTGGTGACGGTGCCCGCGACCTCGGTATCGACAAGGGCGGCTTCCAGCTTGCCAAGCGCGATGGCACGGGTCTTGCCCCACACGACGACCTTGGCGATCATCGGATCATACCAGGGGCTGATCGTGTCGCCCTGCCGCACGCCGGTTTCGTTGCGGGCATTGTCGGCGAATGACAGATGCGCAAGACGGCCCGTCGCAGGAAGGAAACCCGCGGGCACGTCCTCGGCATAAAGACGCGCCTCGAAGGCGTGGCCGTGGATCGACAGATCCTCTTGCCGGGCGGGCAGCGGTTCGCCGGATGCGATCCGCAACTGCCATTCGACCAGATCGACGCCGGTGATCGCCTCGGTCACGGGGTGTTCGACCTGCAACCGAGTGTTCATTTCCATGAACCAGAATCCGTCCGGGCGCAGGCCCCCGCTGCCGTCCACGATGAATTCGATGGTGCCCGCGCCGCTGTAGCCGATGGCCTTTGCCGCGCGGACGGCGGCGTCGCCCATGGCCTGCCGCATGTCGGCGGTCATGCCGGGGGCCGGGGCTTCCTCGATCACCTTCTGGTGGCGGCGTTGCAGGGAACAGTCGCGCTCGAACAGATGCACGGCGTTCGTGCCGTCGCCGAAGACCTGCACCTCGATATGGCGGGGCCGCTGGATGTATTTCTCGATCAGCACGGCGGGGTTGCCGAAGGCGGTCGCGGCCTCGCCCTGCGCGGATTGCAGGGCGGGTGCGAAATCCTGGGGACGTTCGACCAGCCGCATCCCCTTGCCGCCGCCGCCCGCCACCGCCTTGATGAGGACGGGATAGCCGACGTGGCCTGCCTGTTCCTGAAGATGCGCGGGATCCTGGTTTTCGCCATGATAACCGGGCACGATCGGCACCCCGGCATCCGCCATCAGCGCCTTGGCCGCGTCCTTCAGGCCCATTTTGCGGATGGCACTGGCGGACGGGCCGATGAAGACCAGCCCCGCCGCCGTCACCGCATCGACGAAATCGGGGTTTTCCGACAGGAAGCCATAGCCCGGATGGATCGCCTGCGCGCCGGTATCCAGCGCCGCCCGGATGATCGCATCGCCGCGCAGATAGCTGTCCTTGGGGGCCGGGCCGCCGATATGGACGGCCTCGTCCGCCATGGCGACATGGCGGGCGGCGCGGTCGGCGTCGGAAAAGACCGCGACGGTGCGCACGCCCAGCCTGCGGGCGGTGTCGATGACGCGGCAGGCGATCTCGCCCCGGTTGGCGATCAGGATTTTCTGAAACATGACGGCACCTGCGTGTGGCGGATGCCGGGGGCTTCGCGCCCCCGGACCCCCGCGGGATATTTGGGTGAAGAAGAAACCATCCTGCGGCGTCCCCTACATCCTGAACACGCCGAAGCGGGTGGGTTCGATGGGCGCGTGCAGCGCGGCGCGCAGTGACAGGGCCAGCACGTCGCGGGTCTTGCGCGGGTCGATGATGCCGTCGTCCCACAGCCGGGCCGAGGCGTAGAGCGGGTGGGACTGGCGGTCGAACATCTCGATGGTGGGGCGCTTGAATTCGGTTTCCTCGTCGAGGGACCAGGTGCCGCCCTGGCGTTCGATTCCTTCGCGCCGAACGGTCGCCAGCACGCCCGCCGCCTGTTCGCCGCCCATCACGCTGATGCGGGAATTGGGCCAGGTCCACAGGAAGCGCGGCGAATAGGCGCGGCCCGCCATGCCATAGTTGCCGGCCCCGAAGCTGCCGCCGACCAGCATGGTGATCTTGGGGACGTTCGTGGTCGCCACTGCCGTCACCATCTTGGCGCCATGCCGGGCGATGCCCTCGTTTTCATATTTGCGCCCGACCATGAAGCCGGTGATGTTTTGCAAAAACACCAGCGGGATGGATCGCTGCGAACACAGCTCGATGAAATGCGCGCCCTTTTGCGCCGCTTCGGAAAACAGAACGCCATTGTTGGCGACGATGCCGACCGGGCAGCCCTCGACATGGGCGAAACCCGTCACCAGGGTTTCCCCGAAGCGCGCCTTGAATTCGTCGAAGCGGCTGCCGTCCACCACCCGCGCGATCACCTCGCGGATGTCATAGGGGGTGCGCAGGTCGGCGGGCACGACGCCCAGGATTTCGTCGGGATCGAAGGCCGGGGGTTCGGGGGATTGCCAGACCACGCTGTCGGGCATCCGGCGGTTCAGGTTGCCGATGGCGCGCCGCGCCATGGCCAGGGCGTGGGCGTCATCCTCGGCCAGGTAATCCGCCACGCCGGACAGGCGGGTGTGGACATCGCCGCCGCCCAGATCCTCGGCGGTCACGATCTCGCCGGTCGCGGCGCGGACCAGGGGGGGACCGGCCAGGAAGATCGTGCCCTGGTCGCGCACGATGATCGTCACGTCGGACATGGCGGGGACATAGGCGCCGCCCGCCGTGCAGGATCCCATCACCACGGCGATCTGGGGGATGCCCTTGGCGCTCATCCGCGCCTGATTGTAAAAGATGCGGCCGAAATGGTCGCGGTCGGGAAACACCTCGTCCTGGTTGGGCAGGTTCGCGCCGCCCGAATCGACCAGATAGACGCAGGGCAACCGGCATTCCCCGGCGATTTCCTGGGCGCGCAGGTGCTTCTTGACGGACAGGGGGTAATAGGTGCCGCCCTTGACGGTGGCGTCGTTGGCCACGACCATCACGTCCTGACCGTGCACGCGACCGATGCCCGCGATCACGCCCGCGCCCGGCGCCGCGCCGTCATACAGGCCATGCGCGGCCGTGGCGCCAATTTCCAGGAACGGGCTGCCGGGATCCAGCAGGTTGGCCACCCGGTCGCGCGGCGGCATCTTGCCCCGGCCGGTGTGACGTTCCATGGCCTTGGGACCGCCCCCGGCGGCGGCGGCCAGGGCCGCCTGCCGCGCAACCTCTAGCAGCGCCAGATGCGCGTCGCGGTTGGCGCGGAACGTGTCCGAGGTCGTCAGGGCGGCGGATGACAGCTTCATGGACAGGCTTTCCCGGATAAGGCGCGGCAGGCCATTGTCGGCCATGCCGCTGCAAGGGCAATCATGGGGTGGCGGCCCGAGCCGTGGGCGCGCGCGCCTACCATCCCTGCAAGTCCCGCAATTCCAAAGCGCGCATGGCCGTCATGCTCATCTGGCAGTTGGCCGAGGCGATCATGCGCATCGAGCCGCCGCCATAGCGGTCGTACTGGAACGCGCATTCCGCATCGCGCCAGGCGATCCAGGCGCGCTGCGCGTCGCGCAGGCTGTCGGCGGCGGTCCGGTCGTCGGCATACTGTGCCCGCGCCGCCTGGTATTCGCGGTTCAGCGCCGCATCCCAGGCGGCGTGTTCGCCCATCACGCATTGCGCGATGCCGATGGTCGTATCGCCGCCCGGCGCCTGCTGGCATTGCCTGGCGGCCGCGCCGATGCAGTCGGGCGTCAGATCGCCCGCGGGGGTTTCGGCCACGCAAGCCTCGACCACCGAGGGATCGACCGTCAGCGCGGGGTCTTGCGCCAAAGCCGGGGCGGCGATCAGCGTCACGACAAGCGCCGCGCGCATCAGGCCAGCCCCATCAGTTCCCGTCCGATCAGCATCCGGCGGATCTCGCTGGTGCCGGCGCCGATCTCCATCAGCTTGGCGTCGCGGAACAGGCGGCTGACGGTGCTGTCGTTCAGGAACCCCGCCCCGCCCAAGGCCTGCACGGCCTGATGGGCCTGGACCATGGCCTGTTCGCTGGCGTACAGCACCGCGCCCGCCGCGTCCTGCCGCGTGACCTTGCCCGCGTCGCAGGCCTTGGCGACCTCGTAGACATAGGCGCGGGCGGTGTTCAGCGCGACATACATGTCGGCGATCTTGCCCTGCATCAGCTGGAACGATCCGATCGGCTGGCCGAACTGCTTGCGGTCGCGCACATACGGCATCACCTCGTCCAGGCAGGCGGCCATGATCCCGGTGCCGATGCCCGACAGCACCAGCCGTTCGTAATCGAGGCCCGACATCAGGACACGCACGCCCCGGCCTTCCTCGCCCAAAACATTCTCGAACGGGATCTCGCAATTCTCGAAGATCAACTCGCCCGTGTTCGACCCGCGCATCCCCAGCTTGTCAAAATGGGGGCTGGTGGAAAACCCCGCCATGCCGCGTTCGACGATAAGGGCGGTGATGCCCTTGCTGCCGGCCTCGGGGTCGGTCTTGGCATAGACGACCAGGGTCTGCGCATCGGGGGCGTTGGTGATCCAGTACTTGCTGCCGTTCAGGACATAGCGGTCGTTCTTCTTGTCGGCCCGCAGCTTCATGCCGACGACATCGCTGCCGGCGCCTTCCTCGGACATGGCCAGCGCGCCCACGGCCTTGCCGCTGCACAAGTCGGGCAGGTATTTCGCGCGCTGTTCGTCCGTGCCGTTCAGCTTGATCTGGTTCACGCACAGGTTGGAATGCGCGCCATAGGACAGGCTGACACTGGCGCTGGCCCGCGCGATCTCCTCGACCGCGACGACATGGGCCAGATAGCCCATGCCCGATCCGCCGAACTCCTCGGGGACGGTGATGCCCAAAAGGCCCAGATCGCCCATCTCGGTCCACAGTTCGTTCGGGAATTCATTGGTCCGGTCAACCTGGGCCGCGATGGGTTTGACCCGGTCCTGTGCCCAGCGATGCACCATGTCGCGCAGCGCGTTCACATCCTCGCCCAGATCGAATTCCATCCCCCGCGTGAACATCCAGACCCCCATGGATTTATTGAACGACCGTTCATTTACGCTTTAGCCCGCAGGGCGCGGGCCTGTCAAGCGCAAGCCTGCGCCGGAACATCCGGACGGTCAACAATCCCGGTCGGGGCGCGTCAGTCCAGACGGGTGACGGCGACGGTCTGGGTTTGCAGTTCGGTTGCGGTCATGGTGGTCAGAAAGGCCACGTCCACCGCGTCGCGCCCGACCGCGATCAGAGCCATTTCGTCGGCCGCGGCCATGCCGGTCGGGTCGATCAGGTGCCAGGTGCCGTCCAGATAGACCTCGGCCACGGCGTGGAAATCCGGCGGCTCGACCCGCGGGGCGAAGACGCTGGCGATGCGGGCGGGGATCTGGGCGGCCCGGCACAGCGCGATCATCAGATGCGCATAGTCGCGGCAGACCCCGCGCCGTTCCAGGAACGTATCCGCCGCCGTCGTCGCGGAATCGCTGACGCCTGGAACATAGTCCAGCCGCTGTTCGATCCAGTCCCTTATCGCCAGAACCTTGGCGCCGCCCGCCTTGTCGCCGAAACGCTGATCGGCGAAAGCCACGAACCGTTCCGCCTGGCAATAGCGCGACGGCAGAAGATAGCGCAGCGCATCCCCCGACATCTCGTCCACCTCCATGGCGGACATGCGGTCGAAGACCGGACGGGGCCGCGTCACCACCACATCGGCGGAATAGGAACAGCGCAGATCCTCGGCCGCGCGGATGATGATCTTTTCGCCGATGCCTTCCTCGCCCGGCACGCGGGCCAGGTGTTCGACCGGGCCGAAGTCGATTGTGGCGTTGCTGATTTCCTGCCCGAAGGCTCCTGCCGCCTCGACCGCCAGGATGGCCGGACCCGGCGTCAGAAGCCTGTAGTTCAGTTCGACCTTTATTCCGATGCGCATCCGTGCGGTCCCCGATCATGACGGCACCGAACGTCCATGGGCCGGATCGGATCCGCGACGGCGCAAAGAAACCTATTTCCGGCGCATCGCCTCGGCCAGGGCCGCCCCGAAACCGCCCTGGCTGCCCGCCTTGGGGGCAGCCGAGGCCGACCCCGGACCGGCCTTGCCGGGCGCCCTGGGGGCGGGACGGGCCGCGTCGCCATCGCGGCGCATGGTCAGCCCGATGCGCTTGCGGGGCACGTCCACCTCGGTTACGCGGACGCGGACCACTTGGCCGACCTTCACCACCTCGTTCGGATCCTTGACGAAGCGGTCGGCAAGCTGGCTGACATGGACCAGCCCGTCCTGATGAACGCCGATGTCCACAAAGGCGCCGAAGGCCGCGACGTTCGTCACCGTTCCTTCCAGCATCATGCCGGGTTTCAGGTCGGTGATCGCCTCGACCCCTTCTGCAAAGCTGGCGGTGACAAAGCCGGGGCGCGGGTCGCGGCCGGGCTTTTCCAGTTCGGCCAGGATGTCGCGGATGGTGGGCAGGCCGAAATCGTCGTCCACGAACTGTTCGGCCCGAATGGATTTCAGCGCGGCGCCGTCGCCCATGATGGCGCGGATGTCGCGTCCGCAGGCGGCGACGATCTTGCGCGCGATGCCATAGGCCTCGGGGTGGACGGCGGATGCGTCCAGCGGTTCCTTGCCGCCGGGGATCCGCAGGAAGCCCGCGCATTGTTCGAACGCGCGCGGCCCGAGGCCCGCCACCTTCTTCAGCGCCGCGCGCGACGGAAAGGCGCCGTTCTCGTCGCGCCAAGCGACGATATTCTGCGCCAGCGACGGCCCCAGCCCCGCGACATAGGCCAGAAGCGGCGCGGATGCGGTGTTCAGGTCCACGCCGACCGCGTTCACGGCATCCTCGACCACAGCCTCCAGCGTTTTCGCCAAATGCCGCTGGTCCACATCGTGCTGGTACTGGCCGACGCCGATGGATTCGGGCGGCACCTTGACCAGTTCGGCCAGCGGATCCTGCAAGCGCCGGGCGATGGACACCGCGCCCCGCAAGGATACGTCAAGTTGCGGAAATTCCTTTGCCGCCAGTTCCGATGCGGAATAGACCGAGGCCCCGGCCTCGCTGACCACCACCCTGGTCGGCACCGTGGCACCCTTGGGCAGGCGCTTCAGCACGTCGCCCACCAGCCGTTCGGTTTCCCGGCTGGCGGTGCCGTTGCCGATGGCGATCAGGTCGGCGCCGTGTTTCGCGATCAGCGCCAGCAAGGCCGCCTCGGCCCCGCGCAGGTCGCTTTTCGGGGGAAAGGGATAGATCGTCGCCGTGTCCAGCAGCTTGCCGGTGGCGTCCACCACGGCGATCTTGCAGCCGGTGCGGATGCCGGGGTCGATGCCCAGCGTCGCCCGCGCGCCCGCGGGGGCGGCCAGCAGCAGATCGCGCAGGTTGCGGCCAAAGACCCGGCTCGCCTCGTCATGGGCGCGCCTGCGCAGGTCGGTCAGCAGATCGACATACATCGTGTTCGACAGCCGCACCCGCCAGGTCCAGCCCGCCACCTGCCGCAGCCACTGGTCCCCCGGCCCGCTGCCCAGGGGGCCAAGCGCCTGCGCCACGATTCCCTCGGCCCGTTGCGTGCCGGTATCCGGGTCGGGGGCGATTCCGATGGTCACGATCTCCTCTTTCGCGGCGCGCAGGATGGCCAGCGCGCGGTGCGAGGGGATCGCGGACCATTTCTCGCGGTGGTCGAAGTAATCGCTGAACTTGGCGCCGGCGGCTTCCTTGCCCGCGATCAGCTTGGCGGCGATGAAGGCTTCGGCCCGCATGAAGTCGCGCAACGCGCCCAGCAGGGCGGCGTTTTCGGCCAGTTCCTCGACCAGGATGTCCCGCGCGCCGTCCAGAGCGGCCTTGGTGTCGGGCACGGCGGCCCCGACATATGCCGCCGCCAGTGTGGCGGGGTCGGCGCCGCGGTTGGCCTGGATCGCGCGCAACAACGGCTCCAGCCCGTTTTCGCGGGCGATCATCGCCTTGGTGCGGCGCTTGGGCTTGAAGGGCAGATAGATATCCTCAAGCGCGGCTTTGGTCGCGGCCCCGGCAATGGCACGGGCCAGGTCGTCGGTCAGCTTGCCCTGGTCCCGGACCGACCCCAGGATCGCCGCGCGCCGGGATTCCATGTCGCGCAGATAGGCCAGCCGGTCGGCCAGCATCCGCAGTTGCGTGTCGTCCAGCCCGCCCGTCGCCTCTTTGCGGTAACGCGCGACAAACGGGACCGTGGCGCCCCCGTCCAGCAATGCCGCCGCCGCTGTGACCTGGGCTGGGGTGGCGTCGATTTCGCCGGCGATGGTGCGGGCGATGCGGACGGCTGTGTCCATGGTGTCCTCCGGGTCTGGACGACGGTTCTAGCCGGGCACGGCGCGCAGGCCAAGGCTGTCATGCGCGGCCTGCATGTTGACACGGCAAGGCGCCGTGCACAGGTGCAGAGGATGCAAAAACGAAAGGACCATTGATGCCGACCCTATTCGATCCCCTGCCGATTGGACCCCTGACCCTTCGCAACCGCATCGTCATGGCCCCCCTGACCCGCGCCCGCGCCGGGGCCGCGCGCGTGCCGAACGCGATGATGGCCGAATATTATGCGCAGCGTGCCGGTGCCGGGCTGATCCTGTCAGAGGCGACCAGCGTGACCCCCATGGGCGTGGGCTATGCCGACACGCCGGGCATCTGGAACGACGCCCAGGTGCAGGGCTGGAAGCTGGTCACGAAGGCCGTCCATGACCAGGGAGGGCTGATCTTTCTGCAACTGTGGCATGTTGGGCGCATTTCCGACCCCCAGTTCCTGGACGGCGAACTGCCGGTCGCGCCAAGCGCGATCAAGCCCGCGGGTACCGTCAGCCTGGTGCGTCCGAAAAAGGAATACGTGACCCCCCGCGCCCTGGAGACCGGCGAGATCCCCGGCATCGTCGAGGCCTATCGCCAGGGCGCCGAGAACGCCAGGCGCGCGGGCTTTGACGGGGTCGAGATCCATGGCGCCAACGGCTATCTGATCGACCAGTTCCTGCAAGACGGCAGCAACCGGCGCACCGACCAATATGGCGGGCCGATCGAAAACCGCGCGCGGCTGCTGAACGAGATCGCCGATGCGGTGATCGGTGTCTGGGGCGCGGATCGCGTGGGCCTGCACCTGGCGCCGCGCGGCGACAGCCACGACATGGGCGACAGCGACCCCCGCGCGCTGTTCACGCATGTCGCCCGGCAGATGCGCGACCGGGGTTTGGCCTTCATCTGCCTGCGCGAACATCCCGGACCCGACAGCCTGATGGCCGACATCAAGGCGGCGTTCGGCGGCTTGGTCATCGCCAACGAAGGGCTGACCCGCGACAGCGCCGCCGACCTGATCCGCACGGGCCGCGCCGATGCGGCGGCCTTTGGCCGGGACTTCATCGCCACCCCCGACCTGCCCCGCCGCCTGCGCGAGGATCTGTCGCTGAACCAGCAGGATCCCGCCACCTTCTATGGCAGCGGGCCGCAGGGTTACGTGGATTATCCGGTGGCCGAGGAGGTCGCCTGACCGAATGGCTGGCCGTTTACGCGGCCAGCCGTCTTACTTCGCCCGCGCCGCCGCGCTTTCCGGCAGTTCCTCGTCGAACAGGCGCTGATAGAATTCCGCGACCGTCTGCCGCTCCAGTTCGTCGCAT
This sequence comes from Paracoccus sediminis, assembly GCF_900188295.1. Lineage (GTDB taxonomy): Bacteria > Pseudomonadota > Alphaproteobacteria > Rhodobacterales > Rhodobacteraceae > Paracoccus > Paracoccus sediminis. The sequence continues at coordinate 75,046 of NZ_FZNM01000011.1, read as the reverse complement.
TTGTTCAGAAAGGTCAGCCGGAAGGCATAGCCGATGTTGTTGCCGAATATCCGCACGTTCTGCGCCCAGGCGATCACCGTGCGCGGCGACATGACGGTGGACAGATCGCCCTGCATGAAGGCCGTGCGCGTCAGGTCGGCCAACGTCACCATCTGGCCGATGATCCTGCGGCCCTTTTCGGTGTTGTAGGTCGGGTTCTTGGCCAGAACGATGGCGGCTTCGGCGTCGTGGGACAGGTAGTTCAGCGTGCTGACCAGCGACCAGCGGTCCATCTGGCCCTGGTTGATCTGCTGGGTGCCGTGATACAGGCCCGTCGTGTCGCCCAGGCCCACGGTGTTGGCGGTGGCGAACAGTCGGAAACACGGATGCGGGGTGATCACCTCGTTCTGGTCCAGCAGGGTCAGCTTGCCGTCGGCCTCCAGCACGCGCTGGATGACGAACATCACGTCCGCGCGGCCCGCGTCGTATTCGTCGAACACGATGGCGGCCGGATTGCGCAGCGCCCAGGGCAGGATGCCCTCGTTGAATACCGTGACCTGCTTGCCGTCGACCAGCTTGATCGCGTCCTTGCCGATCAGGTCGATCCGGCTGACATGGCTGTCCAGGTTCACCCGCACGCAGGGCCAGTTCAGCCGCGCCGCCACCTGTTCGATATGGGTGGACTTGCCGGTGCCGTGATAGCCCTGGATCATCACCCGCCGGTTATAGGCAAAGCCCGCCAGAATCGCCTGGGTGGTATCGGGGTCGAACTTGTAGGTGCTGTCGATCTCGGGCACGCGATCCGAGCGTTCGGCGAAACCCCTGACCTTCATGTCGCTGTCCAGACCGAACGCCTCGCGCAGGTCGATCTCTTCGGTGGGTTTGGCGTTCATGTCCAGCATCACAGGCCCTTTCGTCGCATGGCTGCCTTGATTGCGCATAAGTCCGCCATGCGCAAGCCGGGGCCGCGTTGACGGGGGCGGGTCGGCTGCTAAGGTGGCCTTCAACCACAAGAGGATTTCAGCCCCTTGCCGAATGCCAGCCCCACGATTCTGGAGGATCTGATCGCACGCGTCGCCAAGGGCGACCGCCGGGCCTTCGATACCCTGTATGACACCACCTCGGCGGGGCTGAACGCGCTGTGCCTGTCGGTGCTGCGGGACCGGGGCGCGGCCGAGGACGTGCTGGAACAGGTTTATGTCGGTATCTGGGAACAGGCCGGGCGGTTCCCGGGCAGCGGGTTGTCGCCGATGGCCTGGCTGGCGACGATGGCGCGGGACAAGGCGATGGAGCGGGCGACACCGGCGGCCCCCCCGACCGGCGGGCCGGCCCTGGACGGAATCGACATGGTGCGCGCCGCCTATCTGCACGGCATCGGCATGGCCGGGCTGGCGCAGTCCCAGGGCCTGCCGGCCGAGGCCGTTCGTCTTGAACTGCATGACGGCCTGGCGCGGATCAATCCCCTGGCCGACGGCGGCCCGGACGACATGCTGGCGGCCGAGATGGCGCTGGGCCTGGCCGATCGCCGTGCGACGGACCCGGCCCTTGCCGAACGGATGCGGGATTGGCAGGAACACCTGTCGCGGTTCGCGGGCGACCTGACCCCGGTCATGGCCCCCGCCCGCGCCCGCCAGCGGATCCGCGAAAGCCTGGGCCACGGCAAGGCGCCGCTGTCGGTCGATCCGCTGGAACCGGCGTCCCGGTGGCGGGGAACGGGCGGGGTTCTGGCGGTGGTCCTGCTGATCGGGGGGGCCGCCTGGTATTTTCTGACCCGCTGAAGCGCGTCAGCCGTTGAACAGGAAATGCAGGACGTCGCCGTCCTTGACCGGATAGGTCTTGCCCTCGACCCGGAATTTGCCCGCCTCGCGCGCGCCCGCCTCGCCCTTGAAGGCGACGTAATCGTCATAGGCGATGGTTTCGGCGCGGATGAAGCCGCGTTCGAAATCGCCATGGATCACGCCCGCCGCCTGCGGGGCCAGCGTGCCCCGGTGGATGGTCCAGGCGCGGGCCTCCTTGGGTCCGACGGTGAAATAGGTGTCCAGCCCCAGCAGCGCATAGCCTTCGCGGATCAGGCGATCCAGGCCCGCCTCGTGCAGGCCCATCTCCTCCAGGAACATCTGGGCCTCGTCGGCGGGAAGCTGGCTGATCTCCTCCTCGATCCGGGCCGAAATCACCACATGCCCGGCGCCCTGCGCGCGCGCCATGGCGGCCACGCGGTCGGACTGGGCGTTGCCGGTCGCGGCGCGGTCCTCCTCGACGTTGCAGACGAACAGCACGGGCTTGGCGGTCAGCAGTTGCAGCATGTCCCAGGCCCTGCGGTCCTCGTCCGCGACCTGCACCGTGCGGGCGGGCTGGCCGGATTCCAACGCGGCCTGCGCGGATTTCAGCAGGCGTTCCTGGGCCACGGCGTCCTTGTCGCCGCCCTTCAGCTTGCGCGCGATGTTGGCCAGGCGGCGTTCGACCGATTCCAGATCGGCGATCATCAGTTCGGTCTCGATGGTTTCCGCATCCGCGACGGGATCGACGCGGCCCTCGACATGGGTGACATCGCCATCCTCGAAACAGCGCAGCACATGGGCGATGGCGTCCACCTCGCGGATGTTGGCCAGGAACTGGTTGCCCAGCCCTTCGCCCTTGCTGGCGCCTTTGACCAGGCCCGCGATGTCCACGAAGGTGATCCGCGTCGGGATGATCTGCTTGCTGTTCGCGATCGCGGCCAGCGTGTCCAGGCGCGGATCGGGAACCGCGACATCGCCCACGTTGGGTTCGATGGTGCAGAAGGGAAAGTTCGCGGCCTGCGCGGCGGCGGTTTTCGTCAGCGCGTTGAACAGCGTCGATTTGCCCACGTTCGGCAAGCCGACAATTCCCATGCGAAAGCCCATGACGCGCCCCTTTCAGCCAAATTCAGGCCGCGTTCTAGGCGCGCGGTCGGGGTTTCGCAAGCGTCAGCGGAACAGCACCAGCGATCCCGGCGACCAGGCCAGGCGGGTCCGCGTCCCCACCTCCTGCACGTCGCGGCCAAAAACGTTGCGCATGGAAATCCGCACCGGGCGCGCCTTGCCGTCCATGGCCGCGGCGCCGTCCAGCCGCAGGTCGTAATAGGTCATGTCGCCGTAATAGACGACCTCATCAATCGTGGCGTTCGTTTCCCGCGGCTGGCTGTGGGTGGCGCCCGCGCCGAGCAGGGTCATGGTTTCGGGCCGGAACCCGATGGTCGGGCCGCCGTCGTCGGGATTGGCGCGGCTGATCTGGCGTGCGGGCAGATCCACCATCCCCAGCCCCGGCACCTCGACCGTGGCGCCGCCGCCCTGTTCCGCGACGATCCGCGCGGGCAGGAAATTCATCACGCCGATGAAATCCGCGACCCGGCGGTTGGCGGGGCGGGCATACAGCGCCTCGGGACCGTCCAATTGCGCAATCTCGCCCTCGAACATCACGGCGATGCGGTCGGACATGACCAGGGCTTCCTCCTGGTCGTGCGTGACCAGCACGAAGGTAATGCCGACCTGCCGTTGCAGTTTTATCAATTCGACCTGCATCTGCTCGCGCATCTTGCGGTCCAGCGCGGACAGGGGCTCGTCCAGCAGCAGCACCTTGGGCTTCAGGATCAGCGCGCGGGCCAGCGCCACCCGCTGCCGCTGCCCGCCCGACAGGGCGTGGGCTGCGCGGTTGCCGAAGCCGCGCAGGCCGACCAGGGCCAGGGTTTCATCGACCAAGGCCGATTTCTCCGCCTTGCCTCGGGGATCGCGACGCAGGCCGAAGGCCACGTTCTGCGCCACGGTCAGATGCGGAAAGATCGCATAGGACTGGAACACCATGTTCGTGGGGCGCTTGTTCGCGGGCACCTCGTCCATGCGCTTTTCATCGATCAGGATGGCGCCTTCGGAAATATCCTCGAACCCGGCGATGGTGCGCAGCAGAGTCGTCTTGCCGCAGCCCGACGGCCCCAGCAGCGAAAAAAACTCGCCCGCGCGGATGGTCAGGTCGATGCCGCGCAGGGCGTGGTAATCGCCGTAGTGCTTGTGGACGCCGCGGCATTCGATCATCGGCTTGCGGTCGTCGGTCACAGGAATCCCCTTGTCGGATTGCCGCCCATGCGGGCATTGCCGCGGCGGCGGAAGTATTCGCCCAAGGCCAGCAGCACGATGGACAGCGCCACCAGCACGGTCCCCAGCGCCATAATCATCGGGATCTGCTTGGGGAACCGCAACTGGCTGAAGATATAGGTGGGCAGGGTCGGCTGGTTGCCCGCCAGGAAAAAGGCGATGATGAATTCGTCCAGGCTGATGGTGAAGGAAATCAGCAGCGAACTGATGATGCCGGGCATGACCAGGGGCAGCGTGACCAGGCGAAACGCGCTCCACCGCGTCTCGCCCAGGTCATAGGCCGCTTCCTCGAGCGACTTGTCCAGGGATGAAAAGGCGGTGGACAGGATGGCGATGGCATAGGGCATGCAGATCAGCACATGGCCCAGGATCACCGTCAGGATCGACAACTGCACCCCCGCGCCCAGCAGCACGACCAGCAGCGACATGGCGACGATGATTTCCGGCAGGACCATCGGCAACAGGATGAACCCCATCATCCCGCCCTTGCCCGGAAACTCAAACCGTGTCGAGGCGCGGGCGGCGAAGATGCCCAGGCAGGTCGCCAGGACTGCCGCCGAAACCGCGATCAGCAGAGAATTCGCCAGCGCCGTGCGCAGCGTGGCGTTGGCCCACATCTGCGAAAACCAGTCGGTCGTGAAGCCCTGCAACGGGAATGCGATGATCGTGCCCGAATTGAACGCGAACAGCGGCAGCAGGATGATCGGCGCATAAAGAAACAACAGGTACAGCAGCGCATAGGCCTGCAAGCCGCGCCCCTGCCCCTTCACGACCGCACCTTCAGGAAGCGGCGGTTTATCAGCAGGAACACGATGCTGACCACGGCGACGATGGCCATGGTCGTCACCGCCAGGGCCGAACCCAGCGGGCGGTTGTCCAGCGCCAGCATCTGCACCTGGATCAGGTTGGCGATCATCGGGATCTTGCCCCCGCCGATCAGTTCGGGGGTGACGTAATCGCCGATGGTCGGGATGAACACGATCAGCACCGCCGCCAGCACCCCCGGCATCGCCAGGGGCAGCGTCACCCGCCAAAAGGTCATGGCGCGGCTTTCGCCCAGGTCGCGCCCGGCCTCCAGCAGGGAACGGTCGATCTTTTCCAGCGCCACGAAGATCGGCAGGATCGCGAAGGGCGCATAGGCATGGGCCAGCGTGATGACGATGGAATTGACGTTGTACAGGATGAAGGTCAGCGGTTCGTCGATGATGCCAAGGCCGGTCAGGCTGGAATTGACCACACCGTTGTAACCCAGGATCACCTTCCACAGGAACACCCGGATCAGATAGCTGGTCCAGAAGGGAATGGTGATGAGAAACAGCCATGTGGCCTTTTTCTGGGGCCGGACCAGGAAACTGACGTAGTAGGCCACCGGAAAGGCCAGGGCCACCGTCACCAGCGTCACCAGGGCCGACACCATCAGCGACCGCAGCATCACCGTGCGCACGATGGGATCGGTCCAGACCTGGACATAGTTGGCCCAGGTAAACTCGCGCACGACCTCCAGATAGCCGTCGGTCAGGAAGCTGTAGGCCAGGATGGTCAGCAGGGGCGCGGCCAGGACCAGCGCCGCGTACAGGAACGGCGGCGCGATCAGGGCATAGCCCTGTCGTGCCTGTGCATCCAACCCGCCCTTGGCCATCCGTTCCGTCCCGCAACGTTCGGTTCAATTCCTTTCATATCGGCGAAAGGGTGAAAAGAGGGTTTATGGTCCGGGGGGCGCCCCGTCCTAGCGCCACCACCGCCCGGTCAGCGCCAGCCGCGCCAAGGATGCGCGGCGTTGGAAGGGCGTGATTTCAGGGATTTCCTGGAGGGGGTTGATGTCGCCTTTCAGGATGCCGGTCAAAAACGGCATCACGCGCGGGCCGGGATAGAGCGCGGCAACTGCCCGTTTGGGCAGCAGATGGCGCGACCCTGCGGCGCGGCGCAGGGCGTCCCGCGCGAGGCCCGCCAGCATCGCGGCATTGCCGGGATCGGGGTGTTTCAGACCCAGACCCATGGCCTGCAATCGCGGAAGCGCGCGCAGCCACGCCGCCAGTCCCGCGCCGAGCGCCTGATCGGCCACCACCGCACGCGCATTGTCCGGCGCGCCCAGACGCCGCGCGGCGGCCCACATCAGTTCCCCCGCCGTGTCCGCCACATAGGCCACGACCGCCTGCGGATCGGTCAAAGGCTCTCGGGCGCAGTCGCGGCGCCGGGTCTCGGCCAGGGGAACAAGGCCGCCCGCGTCCCGGCCCCAGGCGTCCCACAGCGGGGTCAGGACATCGTGCGACGGGGGCGGCTTGCCGTTGCCCATCTCGGCCAGCCGGTCGATCCACCACTGCAGCCGCATCTCGGCCAGCATCGGTTCCGCCGACTGGAACGGCGCGCGGGCGATTTCCAGGTTCAGGGCATAGAGCGTCATCAGCGCCGGGCGATCCTGCGGCTGAGCCACCAAGACAGCGCCGAAGCGGTCGGGATCCTGGGTCCGCACCAGTTCGGTGCAGGCATCAAGAGGCAATTTCCCAACTTTCCTTAATAGATTGCAATTTTTGCAAAATATCGTCAGCTAGTTCTTTCTTATATGGGTTTAAATATTTGAAGTTTGTTTGGTCACCCTTCTCGGCAACAAGTTCTATATGAGCTGCCCTCATTTGACTTTTTAGAAGGTCGGCTTGTTCATAATTCCTAGCTCGTCTCAGTTTGAGCCATTTTGAACATATTGATGTTACAAGTCTCTCGATATCGTCACCCCAAGTAGTAGGCTTCACCCAGTCACTCAGGGCCTCTGTTAGCAAACCTAAGAAGTTTGCGGATGCGAGGAATTCAGATCTGGCATCGATCCATGTTTGAATTTCTTCCGACGAAATACCAGTTCTTCCCTCGACTTGTGGTGGCTGCCACTGCCTAACCTCATCATACAACTGGTGTAACGCAGCGATTGCTGACGAGGTATTTAAATCGTCTGCCAGAGCCAGAATTACATGTGGTGATGGTTTGGATGGCTCGGCGTTACCTACAATATCCCACCATCGCCGAAGGACGGCTTTAGCCTCTTTCATCTTCACCTCCGTCCAGTCCATCGGCTTGCGATAATGCGTGGACAGCATCACGAACCGGATCACCTCGCCCGGCACGCCCCGGTCCAGCAAATCCCGCACCGTGAAGAAATTCCCCAGCGACTTGGACATCTTCTTGCCCTCGACCTGCAACATCTCGTTGTGCAGCCAGACGTTGGCAAACGTCGCCTCGGGATGGGCGCAGCAGCTTTGGGCGATCTCGTTTTCATGATGGGGGAATTGCAGGTCGATGCCGCCGCCGTGGATATCGAAGGACGGTCCCAGCAGCGCCTCGGACATGGCGGAACATTCGATGTGCCAGCCGGGGCGGCCCCGGCCCCAGGGGCTGTCCCAGCCGGGCTGATCGGCGCCTGAGGGTTTCCACAACACGAAATCCATCGGATCGCGCTTGAACGGCGCGACCTCGACCCGCGCGCCGGCGATCATGTCATCAACGGACCGGCCCGACAGGCGGCCGTAGTCCGGAAAGGACCGCACGTCGAACAGGACATGGCCTTCGGCCTCATAGGCGTTGCCGCGCGCGATCAGGTCGCCGATCATGGCGATCATCTGCGGAATGTATTCCGTCGCGCGGGGTTCATGGTCGGGACGCAGGGCGCCCAGGGCGTCCATGTCGGCGTGATACCAGGCGATCGTCTCGTCGGTGATCTCGCGGATGGTGCGGCCGGTGGCGGCGGCGCGGGCGTTGATCTTGTCGTCCACGTCGGTGAAATTGCGCACATAAGTGACCGAATCTTCGCCATAAACATGGCGCAGCAGGCGGACCAGCACGTCGAATACCAGCACCGGCCGCGCGTTGCCCAGATGGGCGCGGTCATAGACGGTCGGGCCGCACAGATACAGGCGCACGTCGTTGCAGTCCAGCGGTTCGAAAACCTCTTTCCTGCGGGTGCGGGTATTCGTCAGCCGGATCTGAACCATGGGACGCCTCGTTGTCTGTCCCGCGCGGATCTAGCCCATCGGGGCGTGGCTTTCCACCCATGCGATCTGGCGCGGCAGGCTGTGGCGGTGCAGGTCATAGCCGTCCTGGATGGTCCGGCGCGCCGCCGCCCGCAGCCGGTCCGCGTCGGGATCGCCCGCAAGGCCTTGGGTCAGCGCGGCGGACAGGGCGGGCACGTCGAAGAACGGCACCAGACGGCCGTTTTCGCCATCGCGGATCAATTCGCGCACGGGTTCGGTATCCGACGCCACGATGTATCCGCCCGCCGCCATCGCCTCGGCCAGGGACCAGGACAGCACGAAGGGATAGGTCAGATAGCAATGGACGCGGGCCAGCTGGATCAGGGACAGATAATCGGCATAGGGCACCCGGCCCAGGAAATGCACGCGCGACAGGTCCAGCCGGTCGCCCAGTTCCGCCAGCATCCGCGCCTTCCAGGTGCCGCCGTCCCTGGGTGCGCTGCCATAGCTGATCCCTTCGGCGCCGATCACGACCACCTGCGCCCGTGGGCGGGCGGCCAGCACGTCGGGCAAGGCGCGCAGGAAGACATGGAAACCGCGATAGGGTTCCAGCGACCGGCTGACATAGGACAGAACCTCGTCCCCCGCGCGCAGGGTCCGTCCGCCGGGCAGGATCAGGCGGGCCGCCGGGTTCGGGCACACGCGGGCGGTGTCGATGCCGTCGTGGATGACGGCGATCTTGCCGCGCAGGTCGGCGGGAAAGCTGTCGGCCTGATACCGCGTGGGCGCGATCGCGGCGTCGGCCTGGACGATGCCCTGGATCAGATGGGCGCTGCGGGCGACGGTCATCATCCGCGCCTCGTCCGAACCATCCTGGATGTCGGGATCAAAGCCGACATCGTGGCCGCGCGTGCGATACAGCAGTTCGGCATAGACCAGCAGACGGGCATCGGGCCAGATCTCGCGCAGGAACAGCGTCTCGCCCCAACCGGAATGGCCAAGGATCACATCGGGCACAAAGCCGTGCCGATCCCGCAGCGCCCGCGCCCCGCGCGCGGCCAGATAGCCGCGTTGGGCATGGATGGCATAGCTGCGCCCCAGGCCGGTTGCCGCCACATCGTCGGGGGTCTTGTAGCGGACGACAGGCACGGGGCTGGGCCGCTGGTTCTTGTCGTCGGTCAGGGCCAGAACCTGATGGCCCCGTGCGGCCAGGGCGGGGGCAAGATGCGGGAACTGTCCGGGAAAGTTCTGATGGACGAACAGGATCTTCATCGGTGATGATCGCGGAACGCCGCCGCCAGCAGCGCACGGGTGTATTCGTGGCGCGGATCGTCAAAGATTTGCGCGGTGCCGCCCTGTTCGACCACCTCGCCCGCGCGCATCACCATGATGGTGTGCGACATGGCCCGGACCACCCGCAGGTCGTGGCTGATGAACAGGAAGGCCAGGCCGTATTTCCGCTGCAACCCTCGCAGAAGCTGGACGATCTGCACCTGGACCGTCATGTCCAGGGCCGATGTCGGTTCGTCCAGCACCACCACCTTGGGGCGCAGGATCATGGCGCGGGCGATGGCGATGCGCTGGCGCTGCCCGCCGGAAAATTCATGCGGATAACGGTGCATCATCTGCGGGTTCAGCCCGACCTCGGCCATGATGTCCGCGACCATGACGCGGCGGTCGCGGCCCTTTTCGACGCCGTGGACGCCCAACCCTTCGGCGATGATCTGTTCGACGGTCATGCGCGGCGACAGGCTGCCGAAGGGATCCTGAAACACGATCTGCATGTCGCGGCGCAGGCGGCGCAACTGGCGCGACTGCCAGCGGGACATGTCCTGGCCCATGAACAGGATCGGCCCGTCGCTGTCGATCAGCCGCATGATCGCCAGCGCCAGCGTGGTCTTGCCCGACCCGGATTCGCCGACGACGCCCAAGGTTTCGCCCGCGCGCACGGTCAGCGTGGCGCCGTTCACGGCCTTGACGTGGCCCACCGTCTTGCGCAGCAGCCCCCGTTGGATCGGAAACCACACCTTGAGGTCGCGGGTTTCGACCATCACCGGGGCATCGCCAGGAACCGGATCGGCCCCGCCGGTCGGTTCGGCCGCCAGCAGCTTGCGGGTATAGTCGTGCTGCGGGTTTACAAAGATCCGCTCGACCGGGCCTTGCTCGACGATCTCGCCGTCCTTCATCACGCAAACGCGGTCGGCGATGCGGCGCACGATGCCCAGATCGTGGCTGATGAACAGCATCGACAGCCCTTCGTCGGCTTTCAGTTCCGCCAGCAGGTCCAGGATCTGCGCCTGGATCGTGACATCCAGCGCGGTGGTGGGTTCGTCCGCGATCAGCAGTTCGGGACCGTTCGCCAAGGCCATGGCGATCATCACCCGCTGGCGCTGCCCGCCGGACAGTTGATGCGGGTAATCGGCCAGGCGGGTTTCGGGATCACGGATGCCCACGCGGGTCAGCAGATCCACGATGCGCGCGCGGGCCTTTGCCCCTGTCAGCCCCTGGTGCAGCGCCAGGCTTTCGCCAAGCTGCTTTTCCAGCGTGTGCAGCGGGTTCAGCGATGTCATCGGTTCCTGGAAGATGAAGCTGATATCGTTGCCGCGAATGTCGCGCAGCACGCGGTCGGGGGCACCCACCATTTCCCGGCCCGCGTATTTCACCGACCCTTCGACCACGGCGGAATCGCCCAGCAGGCGCACGGTGGACAGCGCCGTGACCGACTTGCCCGACCCGGATTCGCCGACCAGGGCCACGGTTTCGCCCTTGCCGATGTGAAAGCTGACGCCCGTGACGGCGGGCACGATCCGGCCTTCCTGGCGAAAGCCGATGCGCAGGTCGCGGACCGCCAGAACCGCGTCGCTGCCGGGGGACGGGATGGCGTGGCCCTGCGCGTCGCCCGGCATCTGCGCGCCATGTCCTTCGGCCACGACGGCGGGGGCGCCGGGGGCGGGGATGACGGGCCGCAGATCGTTGGTCATTTGAACGTCTTTCGCGGATCGAAGGCGTCGCGCACGCCTTCGAAGATGAAGACCAGCAGCGACAGCATGATGGCAAAGGTGAAGAACGCGGTGAAGGCCAGCCAGGGCGCCTGAAGGTTCTGCTTGGCCTGCAAGGCCAGTTCGCCCAGCGACGGCGCCGATGCCGGCAGCCCGTAACCCAAGTAATCCAGCGCCGCCAGCCCGCTGATCGTGCCGGTCACGACGAAGGGCAGCATGGTCAGCGTGGCCACCATGGCGTTGGGCAGGATGTGGCGGAACATGATGGTGCGGTCGCCCACCCCCAACGCGCGCGCCGCGCGGACGTATTCGAAGTTGCGCGCCCGCAGGAATTCGGCCCGCACCACGCCCACCAAGGCAGGCCAGCCGAACAGGATCGTGACAAAGACCAGCAGCCAGAAGCTGCGCCCCAGGATCGCGAACAGGATGATGATGACATACAGCGACGGGGTGGAGGCCCAGATCTCCAGCACCCGCTGGAACACCAGGTCGGTGCGGCCGCCGAAGTATCCCTGCATCGCCCCCGCCGTGATGCCGACGATCGAGGCCACTACCGTCACGATCAGCGTGAACAGGATCGAGATGCGGAAGCCATAGATCACCCGCGCCAGAACGTCGCGCGCGGTGTCGTCGGTGCCCAGCCAGTGCGTGCCATCCGGCGCGCTGGGCGCGGTGCCGACGTTGTTGATCGTCGAATAATGGAACGGGATCGGCGGCCAGATCATCCAGCCCCGATCGGCCTCGGGGATGTCGCTGGTGCCGGCATCGACGGCGGCGAGCAGATCCTCGGGCGTGTCCCAGCAGTCCTGGTTGCCGCCGGTCACGATCAGGCATTGCACGGCCGGGTCGGTATAGATCGCCTCGGTTCCGAAATCGCCGCCGAAGGCGGTTTCGGGATAGAAGTTGTAGGCCGGGAAATACAGATCGCCGCGATAGCTGGCCACGATGGGTTTGTCGTTGGCGACGATCTCGGCGCACATCGCCACCACGAACAGGACGGCAAAGACCACCAGCGACCAGAAGGCCCGGCCGTTCCGGCGGAAATTGCGCCAGCGGCGGCGGTTGAGTTCGCTGACCGCCATCACCCGGCCCTCGATTCAAAATCGATGCGCGGATCGACAAAGACATACATCAGGTCGGACAGGATCCCCACGACCAGCGACATCAGGCCAAAGACATACAGCGTGCCGAAGATCACCGGATAATCGCGCTGCACCGCGGCCTCGAACCCCAGGCGGCCCAGGCCATCCAGCGAAAAGATCGTCTCGATCAGGATGCTGGCCCCGAAGAACACGCCCAGGAACATCGCCGGAAAGCCCGCGATCACGATCAGCATGGCGTTGCGGAACACATGGCCGTAAAGCACCCGCCCCTCGGCCAGGCCCTTGGCGCGGGCGGTCATCACGTACTGCTTGTTGATCTCGTCCAGAAAACTGTTCTTGGTCAACAGGGTCAGCGTGGCAAAGCTGGAAATGGTCGAGGCGATGACGGGCAGGGTCGCATGCCAGGCATAGTCCTTGATCTTGCCCCACAGGCTCAGGTCGGCAAAGTTGTCGCTGGTCAGGCCCCGCAGCGGAAAGATCTGCCAGTAACTGCCGCCCGCGAACAGCACCATCAGCAGCACCGCGAACAGGAACGCCGGGATCGCATAGGCCATGATGATGACCGCCGAGGTCCATGTGTCAAAGCGCGTGCCGTCGCGCGTGGCCTTGCGGATCCCCAGCGGGATCGAGATCAGATAGGCCAGCAGCGTGGACCACAGGCCCAGCGTGATCGACACCGGCATCTTTTCCACGACCAGATCGATCACGCTGATCGACCGGAACCAGGACGTGCCGAAATCGAAGGTCAGATAGTTGCCCATCATCGACAGGAACCGCTGCAAGGGCGGCTTGTCGAAGCCGAATTCCCTTTCCAGCTGGGCGATGAATTCCGGGGGCAGGCCGCGCGCGCCCTCGTAACCCTCGACCACGCCCGTATCGCCGCCCGACCCGCCGCCCGAGATGTTGCTGAAGGCGTCGCCCGACCCCTGCACCTGGGCGGCGATCTGTTCGATGGGACCGCCCGGCACGAACTGCGTCAGGGTAAAGTTCACCACCATGATCCCGATCAGCGTCGGGACGATCAGCAGCAGCCGCCGCAGGATATAGGCGCCCATCGGATTGCCCTTGCCCTTTCGGGCCTTCGCGGCCCCGTTTCCTTATCCGGCCCTTGTCGGGCGGGACTGCCGGGAAATCAACCCTGACCTCAGCGGATTGCGCCCGCCGCCTTCAGCTCGGCCTCTCGGCCCGTGTCGGCCCACCAGAAATCCAGCGTGCCAAGCGCATAGGGCGGCATCTTTTCCGGATGCCGGTACATGTCGTAATAGGCAAGGGTGTATTCGGCCTTGAACCATTTCGGCACCCAGAACCGCAGGCTGCGCAGGGCACGGTCCAGCGCGTTGATGGCTGTGATGTTGTCGTCCATCGTCTGGGCCTGCTGGCCCAGTTCCAGCAGCCGGTCGATGGCGGGATTGGCAAGGCCCATCGGGTTGAACACGTCGTCCGCATCCTCGGACCCGAAGACCTGGCCGGCATAGCCGCCGATGGCATAGGCCTGGCCCAGCGAATCCTCGACCATGTCGAAATCCTTGGACCGGGTGCGAAGCTGCATTTCGGCATTGTCCACGCGGCGGTTCACGGCCTCGATGCCGATGGCTTGCAGGTTCTGGACAAAGGGGTTGATGATGCGGTCGTTGCCCACGTCGTCGTTCAGGATCTCGACCGTCAGCAACTCGCCCTGGGCGTTGCGCCGCTTGCCGTCATCGCCCACCGTCCAGCCCGCCTCATCCAGCAGGGCCGTGGCGCGGCGCATGTTCTGGCGGTCAAGCTGGCGTTCGCCCCCGGTGGGCTGGACCACGGCATCGTCCGTCAGGATGCCCTGGGGCAGATCGGCCGCGACGGGTTCCAACAAGGCGGCTTCGGCAGGGGAAGGCGGGCCGTCGGCGCGGAATTCGCTGTTTTCCCAAAAGGAATTCACGCGCGTCTCCAACCCGTACAGCAGCGTCTGGTTGGTCCATTCGAAGTTGAACATCAGCCCGATCGCCTCGCGCACGCGGATGTCCTTGAACTTGTCGCGCCGCAGGTTGAAGACCCAGCCGTCGCCGCTGGCGATCTGCCCGTCGGGCAGCGTCTCGCGCACCACCGCGCCCGAGGCGAGCGCCGGAAAGTCATAGCGCGTGGACCAGTGCATCGATGAGGTTTCGTTGCGGAAGGTGTATTCGCCTGCCTTGAACGCCTCGAACGCGCTGTCGAAATCGCCGAACATTTCATAGCGGATGCGGTCAAAGTTGAATCGGCCCTGGGTGATCGGCAGATCCTTGCCCCAGTAATCGGGATTGCGTTTCACGACCAGGGTGCGGCCGATGTCGGCGCGGTCGAACATATAGGGGCCGGATCCCAGAAAGGGCGTGTTGCTGCTCTGTTCGAGATCGCGCTTGTTGTCCTCGAAGTCCTTTTTGGAAAAGACGATCTGGTTGCCCATCTGGCTGATGACGTCGCGGCGGGGATAGCCGTCGGCAAAGGTGAACTTGATGCGGCGGTCGTCCAGAACCTCGGCCTTGGCGACCATCTGCTGCATGGCCATGCGGAACGACGACAACCCCTTGTCGCGCAGGGTTTCAAAGCTGAACAGCACGTCATCGGCGGTCAGGGGCGTGCCGTCGCTGAATCGGGCTTCGGGGCGCAGGTTGAAGATCACCCAGTCCTTGCTGGCGGGATATTCCAGCGTTTCACACAAAAGGCAGTAATCGACGCCCAATTCGTCCGCCGGGCTGTCCATCAGGCGTTCCAGCTGGATCACCGACAGCGCGATGGCCCGGCCCCGGTGGGTGAACGGGTTGTAGCTGTCAAAGCCCCCGACCGCGCCAAAGGAGATCTCGCCCCCCTTGGGCGCGTCGGGGTTGACATAAGGGTAATGCGGAAAATCGGCGGGCAGCGCCGGTTCGCCGAACAGGGCGATGGCGTGGGTCTTGATGATGTCCTCGGCGCCGGGGGTCCGGGTTTCTTGCGACAGGGCGCCGCCGGCCGGGGCAAGGGCAAGGACGGCGATCAGGGCAAGGCGGCGCATCGGCAAACTCCGGCTGTGGTGGGTTGGCTGCCACGCTAGGCAGCGCCGGGGACACGATCAAGCCGCGATTTCGTGATGGATGGAGCCATGAAAAAGGGCGCATCCGGCGATGCGCCCTTGCCGCGATGCCGCCACGCGGTGCCGCCACGCGGTGCCGCCGGGGTCAGGGCTGGCTTTGCAGATAGGCGATGATGTCGGCGCGGTCCTGCGGATCCTTCAGCCCCGCAAAGGACATTTTGGTGCCGGGCACGACGCCCTTGGGATTGGCCAGGAATTCCTGCAACGCCTCGGGGGTCCACTGGGGCGCCACGGCCTTGTGTTCGACCATCGCGGGGGAATAGGAGAAACCGGCGATGCCGGCCACTTCCCGGCCCACGACGCCGTTCAGGTGGGGACCGACCCCATCACTGCCGTCCAGCTTGTGGCAGGCCTTGCACTTGCCGAAATCCTTCTCGCCCGCCGCGGCGTCGGCCGATGCCAGCAGGGCGGCAAAGTCGATCTGCTCCTCGGCGGGTTCCTCGCCGCCCGCGGCTTCCTCGACCGGGATGGTATAGGCCTGGGCGATTTCACCGTGTTCGCCCGAACTGACAGTATACAACGAGCTTGCCGCCCAGTTGGCCAGCATCAGAAACAGCAGCGCGCCGATCAGCGCGCCTGCGGCCTTGGTCAGGGTCATGGTGTTGAACATCGCGTGCGATCCCCGCATTGGTAAGCTCGTCAATTCGACGGGTATCTATCCGCTTTCGCTTTGAAGGATCAAGGTATAGTTGACGCCGAAACACTTCAAAATTCGGACAGCGGGCCATGACGACCACGACCAATCGCATCGCCTTCCAGGGCGAACCCGGCGCCTACAGCCACGAAGCCTGCCGCAAGGCCAGGCCCGGCATGGACGCCCTGCCCTGCCGCACCTTCGAGGACGTGATCGAGGCCGTGCGCAGCCATCGGGCCGACCTGGCGATGCTGCCCGTGGAAAATTCCACCTATGGCCGGGTTGCCGACATCCACCACCTGCTGCCCGAATCCGGCCTGCATATCCTGGACGAGGCGTTCGTGCGGGTCCGCATCTCGTTGATGTCGTGGCCAGGCACCCGGTTGGACGACGTGCGCCACGTGCGCGCCCATCTGGTGCTGATCCCGCAGGCGCGCGGCTTTCTGACGCAGCACGGGATAACCGCCTCGGCCGCGGCCGACAGCGCGGGCGCCGCAGCCGACCTGGCGCGCGAGCGCACGCCGGGGATCGGCGTGATGGCCAGCGAACTGGCCGCCGAGATCCACGGACTGGAGGTGCTGGCCCGCGACATCGAGGATCACCACCACAACACCACCCGCTTCCTTATCATGGGGCGCCAGCCCGATTATGGCCGCCGGTCCGACCGGATGCTGACCACCTTCGTCTTCCGCGTCCGCAACATCCCGGCCGCGCTGTACAAGGCCATGGGCGGGTTCGCGACCAACGGCGTCAACATGACCAAGCTGGAAAGCTACATGGTGGACGGCGTCTTCACCGCGACGCAGTTCTATGCCGACGTCGAAGGCCATCCCGAGGATCCGGCCCTGCAACGTGCGTTGGAGGAGTTGCGCTATTTCACGTCGTCGCTGGACATGCTGGGCGTGTATCCCGCCGATCCGCTGCGCGAGGCCCAGCAGCGCACGGATTAGGTCGCGCGCAGATGCGCCACGAAATCGGCGATCCGCCGGGCGTATTGCCGGTCGAGCTGGGCCTTGCCGAACCGCGCCGTCTGGATCAGCAGCCGCGCGCGCAGGGTGCGGGGGCGGATCTCTGTCTCGAACAGAAGGCGCGACCGGATCCGGCTCAGCGCGACGACGCTGATATTGACGGACAGGTCGAACTGGTCGGAATGCCCGCCCATCGTGACATGGGACGGGCGGTCGAACCGCGTCACATCCAGCCGCAGCGTCCGCCGCTGGCCGCGCCAGTCGAAATCGATGGTCCAGCCAAGACTGCTTCCCGGTTCCTGGGCCGGGTCGATCCGGCGCACCGTCACGCCCCGCGCGCCAAGGGCGCGTTCGCTGCGGGAAAAATCGCTGAGGATGTCGAACAGATCGGGCGCGGGAATGTCCGTGTCGATACGGGTCGAAAATCTCATCGCGCGCTGACCATTCGAAACACGGTTCCGATCGGGCGACCAGGAACCCTGCGCTTCATAGGTCATGGGGGGCGAGACGCGCAACAGGCGGGCAATCATGATCGGCAACCAACGGAAATCCTGGCGGCAACGCGCCGCCTGTGCCACGATAATCCGGGGCGCCTGCACACGCAAATCGGAAATGGGTCTTATTTTATCAATCTATGGTTGAGTTAAGGGTCCGGGGACGCTAGCGTGGCCGGGCCGGGCGCAAGGGGGTGCGCGGCGACCCTGGGGTTTGAGGTTGCGGATGCCTGACGGGACCAGCCAGATCCAGCTTGCCGATCTGCCGCCGCGGCATCAGTGCGACATGGTCATGCTGCGGATCCTGGCGACAACCGACATGCACATGAAGCTGTTGCCCCACGATTACCTGGCCGACCGGCCCTGCGGGCGGGGTAGCCTTGCCCAGATCGCCTCGCTTGTCGAACGGCATCGCCACACGGCGCCCAATACCCTGCTGCTGGACAACGGCGATTTCCTGCAAGGAACACCCCTGGGGGATCTGGCCGCGCAGTCGGGCGGAAAGGGCCATCCCGCCATCGCGGCGATGAACCTGATGGGCTATGACGCGGCCGCGATCGGCAATCACGATTTTGCCTTTGGCCTGGATGTCCTGCGATCGGCGGCACGGCAGGCGCGCTTTCCCCTTCTGGCGGCCAATCTGTCCGTCAGGGGGCGCACGGATTTTCCCGCCTATGCCATTCTGCGCAAGCGGGTGCGGACCGCAACCGGCCGCGCCGTCACCCTGCGCATCGGGCTTGTGGGGTTCCTGCCGCCGCAGACCGCCGCCTGGGATCTGGATCTGGCGGGACGCATGGCCTGCGACGACATCCTGGCCACGGCGCGGCGGGTCGTTCCCAGGATCCGGGCCGAGGGCGCGGATATCGTCGTCGCGCTTGCCCACAGCGGGATCTCGGCGCACCCCGGCACGCCGGGGGCCGAGAATGTCGCCGCCGAACTGGGCGCCCTGGACGGCGTCGACGCCATCGTCGCGGGCCACACGCACGAGGTGTTTCCGGGCAGCATGGCCTCCTCGGGGGGCATCGACGCGGTGGAAGGCACACTCTCGGGCAAGCCCGCGGTCATGCCGGGCTTTTGCGGATCGCACCTGGGGGTGATGGATCTGTCGCTGGTCCATGACGACCGGACGGGCTGGCGCCTGTCCGGGGCCACATCCCGGTGCGAGGCGGTCGGCGCCCATCTTCCCCCGGCCCCGGCCGTGCTGCGCGCGGTCGCGCCGTCGCACCGCATGACGGTATCGCATCTGGGCACCCGCGTCGGCAGCAGCGCACAGCGGATCAGCAGCTACTTCACGCTGATCGGCGCGGATCCGGCGCTTACGCTGGTGAACATGGCGCAACGCTGGTTCGTGCGCAAAAGCCTGCAAGGCACGGCCCTGGACGGGGTGCCGGTGCTGGCCGCCGCGGCGCCGTTCCGGGCGGGCGGGCGCGGCGGTCCGCAACACTTTACCGATGTCGCGGCCGGGCGGCTGCGCCTTGGCAACCTGACCGACATCTATTCCTTTTCGAACCGCATCTGCGCGGTGTCCATCGACGGGGCGGGCCTTCGCGGCTGGCTGGAACGGTCGGCGGGCCTGTTCAACCGCATCCTGCCCGGCCGGGCCGACCAACCCCTGACCGATCCGGCCTTTCCCGCGTACCAGTTCGACGTGATCGAGGATTTGCGGTGGCGCATCGACCTGTCCAGTCCGGCGGCCTTCCGCGCCGATGGAACCCCGACAGGCGGCGGCCGCGTCCGCGACCTGACCTGGCGCGGCCGGGCGCTGCGCGACGATGATCGGTTCGTGCTGGCGACGAATTCCTATCGCCTGTCGGGCTGCGGATTGTTCGCGGCCCTGACGGGGGGGCGGCCGCCGATCGTCCCGCCCGGCCCGCAGACCCGCGACGTGATCCGCAATTACCTGCGCCAGCGGCGCCGCGTGTCGATCCACGCCACCCCCGCATGGCAGTTCCAGCCGCTTCCCGGCACCTCGGTCACGTTCGAGACCGGCCCCCGCGGCATCCCGCTGTTGCCCCAGGCGCAAGCGTGCATCGGCCGGCGGATGGAACACCTGGGCCACACGGGCGACGGTTTCGCGGTGGTTCGCCTTCATCTGTGACGCGCTTGCATCCGGCGCGCAACCGCACTATCTAGACCGCCGAGAGGTTGGCGCGGGCAGGCGCCTCGCCAACCCGGTCAGGTCCGGAAGGAAGCAGCCGTAACGAGCCCCGCTTGGGTCGTTGTCCAGCCTCTCACCCATCCCCCCTGTCGCCCGCGTTGCATCGCGATCCGGCCGCATGTCCCGTGCAGCCATCCGTTTGCAGCTTTTCAGTTTTCAGCATCGACACATCGCACAGTTTGCAAATTTCCAGGATTTTGCTTTCCGGCGATCGGGGCGGTGACTACTCTGCAACGGCAGGATCGGGGGCGCGCCATGAAGGACATTTTGCAGGAACTGGAAAACCGCCGGACGCAGGCCCGTCTGGGCGGCGGGCAGCGCCGCATCGACGCGCAGCATGCGCGGGGCAAGCTGACGGCGCGGGAACGGGTCGAATTGCTGCTGGACGAAGGCAGCTTCGAGGAATTCGACATGTTCGTGGCCCACCGTTCGACCGATTTCGGGATGCAGGACGACCGGCCCTATGGCGATGGCGTCGTCACCGGCTGGGGCACCATCAACGGCCGCATGGTCTATGTCTTTTCGCAGGATTTCACCGTCTTTGGCGGCTCGCTGTCGGAAACCCATGCCCAGAAGATCTGCAAGATCATGGACATGGCGATGCAGAACGGCGCGCCGGTGATCGGGATGAACGATTCGGGCGGCGCCCGCATCCAGGAAGGCGTGGCGTCGCTGGCCGGTTATGCCGACGTGTTCCAGCGCAACATCATGGCGTCGGGCGTGGTGCCGCAGATCAGCGTCATCATGGGGCCTTGCGCGGGCGGCGCGGTCTATTCCCCCGCGATGACCGATTTCATCTTCATGGTGAAGGACACGTCCTACATGTTCGTGACCGGTCCCGATGTCGTGAAAACCGTCACGAACGAGGTGGTGACGGCGGAACAACTGGGCGGCGCGTCCACCCACACCAGGAAAAGCTCGGTCGCCGATGGCGCGTTCGAGGATGATGTCGAGGCGCTGACCGAAATCCGCCGCCTGTTCGATTTCTTGCCGCTGAACAACCGCGACAAGGCGCCGGTGCGGCCCTTCTTCGACGATCCCGCAAGGATCGAGGAAAGCCTGGACACGCTGATCCCCGACAACCCGAACCAGCCCTATGACATGAAGGAGTTGATCGTGAAGGTCGCCGACGAGGGCGACTTTTACGAAATCCAAAAGGATTTCGCGGGCAACATCATCACCGGCTTTGTCCGCATCGAAGGGCGCACCGTGGGCGTCGTCGCCAACCAGCCGATGGTGCTGGCGGGGTGCCTGGACATCGACAGCAGCCGCAAGGCCGCGCGCTTTGTGCGGTTCTGCGATGCCTTCGAGATCCCGATCCTGACCTTCGTGGACGTGCCGGGTTTCCTGCCGGGCACCGGGCAGGAATACGGCGGCGTCATCAAGCACGGTGCGAAGCTGCTGTTCGCCTATGGCGAGGCGACGGTGCCCAAGGTCACGGTCATCACCCGCAAGGCCTATGGCGGGGCCTATGACGTGATGGCCAGCAAGCACCTGCGCGGCGATTTCAACTATGCCTGGCCCACGGCGGAGATCGCGGTGATGGGCGCCAAGGGCGCGGTGGAAATCCTGTATCGCAGCGAGTTGGGCGACGCCGACAAGATCGCCGCCCGCGTACAGGATTACGAGGCACGCTTTGCAAACCCCTTTGTCGCCGCCGAAAAGGGCTTCATCGACGAGGTGATCCAGCCTCATTCGACCCGCAAGCGGATCGCGCGGGCCTTTGCCAGCCTGCGCGGCAAGCGGCTGTCGAACCCGTGGAAGAAGCACAACAACATTCCCCTGTAAGACGCGGAATTCCAGGATGTTGCACAAAGACGTGAATGATGCAGGCCAGCCACAGGCGGACAGGCATTTGCCCGTGCCCCGCCTGACCGCCTGTCTGCGCGCGCACGGCACCGTTATCATGCCCCCTGGGGAGGTGCATGAAGACACCCCCTTGAACCCGAGCAGACGGGCGCAGGCGCGCCCGCTTTACAGGAGCGTGACGATATGTCGAAAAAGATCATCCTCGGCCTCGTGCTGGTTTCCGCCATGGCCGCCTGCCAGCGTCCGGCCGCCGAGGCCGACGTCTATGTGCCGGCGCCGAACCCGGTCACGACCGAGCCGGTCTATCAGGGCAAATACGGCGCCAACTGAGCCGAACCGGCTGTCATTGCGCGGGCGGTCCGGCTGCCCGCGCCCTTCCGGCCCGGCCCGGTCCCGCCCCCGTCCATATTGGGGCATATCATGCTGAAACACCGGGGCTTTCCGGGACGCCTGCCCGGCACAGACTTCCAGTTCGTCATCCGCCGCGAAAACCGCAAGAAGGGCGCGACGCCCATCCTGCGCCGCGAACGCTTCCGCGACCGCAAGCCCGCCGACCGCCGCGCGGATGCGGGCTTTCTGGCGGCGCTGATCGACCATTTCGGCGACCAGCCCTTCGTTCGCGGCAATCTGGACGCAGGACGCCTGGGATGGCTGATCGGACGAGAGGTCAAGGCGGTCGGAGCCTTCGATCCCGCCGACTATGAACAGATGCTGCAAGTGGACATGGCCGTGGCAGAGGCGTCGTTCCCCGACCTGTTCGCCGCAGACGATCCGCCCGATTTCGGCTGGAACGACGACGGCTGGGACGACGACGATCCGGCGGATCGGTCCTGATGCGCAACTTGCTGCCTAGGGCCTTGATCTCACACCCATGTCAGTTTGACCTCCCGGCCGGCTGTGCGATAGTCCGGGACGACTTATCACCGGCCGCACACCCGGCCCTCAATACAGGCACGACCTCATGCAGATTTCGCTGTTCACCCGCGTCGCCGGCGGCGCATTCCTTCTTCTGGGCCTGGCGGCCTGCCAGCAGGGCTATGGCACGGCGGGCATTTCGCCCGATGCGCAGCGCGCGGCCGGCGGTGCCGTCGCGGGCGCCGTCATCGCCAAGGCCCTGGACGAGGATCTGGCAACCGGCGCGGCCATCGGCGCCGTGGGCGGCGCGCTGTGCGACGACGCGGGCGTCTGCCAGCGCCGCTACTGAACCACATCGGCCAGATCGGCGTTCCGGTCCAGCCGATCACCTGACAGGAAAACCAGAATGTCCAAGTTCCTTGCCATCACCGCCCTGGTCGGCGCGACCGCCGTTGCGGGCTGCACCCAGGGCATCAACCCCACCGACACCGACCGCGCCCTTATCGGCGCCGGTGTCGGCGCGACCATCGCCAGCGTCGGCGGCGAGAATGTCGTCAAGGGCGCGGCCATCGGCGGCGCGGCCGGCGTGCTGTGCGACGACGTGCGGTTGTGCCAATAATCACCTGATCGCGGCGCCCTGGCCGCGCCGCATCCTGATCGCCGCCCAAGGCCCCGTGCCCCTGGGCGGCTTTTTCATGTCCGGCCGGGGGGGCCAATGTTCAAGAAAATCCTGATCGCCAACCGCGGCGAGATCTCCTGCCGCGTCATCAAGACCGCCCGCAGGATGGGCATTGCGACCGTCGCCGTCTATTCCGACGCCGACCGCAACGCGCTGCATGTGAAGATGGCCGACGAGGCCGTTCCTATCGGCCCTCCCCCCGCAAACCAGTCCTATATCGTGATCGACCGGATCATGGACGCCATCCGCCAGACCGGCGCCCAGGCCGTCCACCCCGGTTACGGCTTCCTGTCCGAAAACATGAAGTTCGCCGAGGCGCTGGAGCGCGAAGGCATCGTCTTCGTCGGCCCGCCGTCGCCCGCCATCGAGGCCATGGGCGACAAGATCACCTCGAAGAAGATCGCCCAGGAAGCGGGCGTGTCCACCGTTCCCGGCCACATGGGCCTGATCGCGGATGCCGAGGACGCGGTGCGGATCAGCGGCCAGATCGGCTATCCGGTGATGATAAAGGCATCGGCGGGCGGCGGCGGCAAGGGAATGCGCATCGCCTGGACCAACCAGGAGGCCCGCGAGGGGTTCGACAGCTCGCGCAGCGAAGCCGCCAGCAGCTTTGGCGACGACCGCATCTTCATCGAGAAATTCGTGACCCAGCCCCGCCACATCGAAATCCAGGTGCTGGCCGACACGCACGGCAACGCGGTCTATCTGCACGAACGTGAATGTTCGATCCAGCGGCGCAACCAGAAGGTCATCGAGGAAGCGCCCTCGCCCTTTCTGGACCCGGAAACCCGCCGCGCCATGGGCGAACAGGCGGTCGCGCTGGCCAAGGCCGTGGGTTACACCAGTGCGGGCACGGTGGAATTCATCGTGGACGGGCAGAAGAACTTCTATTTCCTGGAAATGAACACCCGGTTGCAGGTGGAACACCCGGTGACGGAACTGATCGCCGGCATCGATCTGGTGGAACAGATGATCCGCGTGGCGGCGGGCGAACCCCTGCCCTTTGTCCAGTCCGACTTGGCCATCAACGGCTGGGCCATGGAAAGCCGCCTGTATGCCGAGGATCCGTATCGCAACTTCCTGCCCTCGATCGGGCGGCTGACCCGCTATCGTCCCCCGGCCGAGGTGGCAGACGAAAGCCATGTCGTGAGGAACGACACCGGCGTTTTCGAGGGGGGCGAGATCAGCATGTTCTATGACCCGATGATCGCCAAGCTGTGCACCTGGGCGCCCACGCGGGACAAGGCCATCCAGGCGATGCGGGTGGCCCTGGACGAATTCGAGGTCGAGGGCATCGGCCACAACCTGCCCTTCCTGTCCGCCGTCATGGACCATCCGAAATTCGTCGCGGGCGACATCACCACCGCGTTCATCGCCGAGGAATACCCCGAAGGCTTCGAGGGCGCGGTCCTGCCCGACGACGAACTGGCCCGCGTGGCGGCGGCAGCATCGGCCATGCACCGCGTGGCCGAAATCCGGCGCACCCGGATCAGCGGGCGGCTGGACAACCATGAACGCCGCGTGGGCGAGAACTGGGTGGTCTTCATCGACGGCCGCGAAATCCCGGTTCGCATCCGCGCCGACCGCGACGGCGCGACCGTGGCCGTGGATGGCCGCGACCTTCGCGTCGAAAGCGACTGGAAGCCCGGCCGGACCCTGGCCCGGCTGGTGGTCGATGGCCGCCCGCTGGTGCTGAAGGTCGACAAGATCCCCGCCGGTTTCCGGCTGCGCACCCGAGGCGCCGACCTGCGCGTCCAGGTCCGCCGCCCCCGCACCGCCGAACTGGCCCGCCTGATGCCCGAAAAACTGCCCCCCGACACATCGAAATTCCTGCTGTGCCCGATGCCGGGCCTGGTGGTGAAGATCGCCGTGGCGCCCGGCGACGAGGTGCAGGAAGGCCAGGCCCTTGCCACGGTCGAGGCGATGAAGATGGAAAACATCCTGCGCGCCGAACGCAAGGGCGTGGTCCGGTCGGTGAACGCCCAGGCGGGCCAGAGCCTGCGTGTCGATGACGTGATCCTGGAATTCCAATGATCCGCATCGCCGCGATCCTGGCGTGCCGTGCCGATCAGCCGTCCTGCGCGGCTTCGCGTCGGCGCATCGGCATGGTGTCGATAAGGTCGAAGATCTCTTGCGCCGCGACGGGTTCGGTCCAGACCCGCTTTATCCCGCCGTCCTTGCCGATCAGCAGGATCGCAAACCCGTTCCCTGCCCGGTCCCGCAGCGGCCCGGCGCCCGGCCCGTCGATCAGGATGACCATGTCGCGGTCGATCAGCGCCTGCCGATCGGCTTGCAGCGCCGCCGTTTGCGCCTCGACCTGGGCGCCGTTGCCCAGGACAACCACCAGCCGGGCTTTCCAACGCAGGGATTCCAGGCTGTCCTGCCGGATCGGCTGGGGTCGGGCGTCGCCCGTTCCCCGGCCTGAATCGGCCGCCGCCAGAACAGGCCAGCCTGCAAGGGCAAGGGCGGTCAGGGAAATCAGCGGCAGACGCATGGCAGGCTCGTTTCCGGAATCAGGACGCAGGGTCCGTCGATCCGGTTCCGGGGTGTGGCGCAATGCCGCTCTTTGACGCCTATCTCAGCCCCCAGGCGCAACAGGCGGTCATTGCCGGGCTGTTCCTGGCGATCGGCTGGTGGGTGGTGGCGCTTCAGAACCGCAGGCGGGACGCGACCCTGCGGGCCGAACGGGTGCGGGACGTGCAGCGCGCCGTGTTTGCGGAAATCCGCGCCTATCTGGCCGTGCTGACGCGCGACAACGTAGGAGAATACGGCGCGGGGATCAAGCACCGCATCCTGACCGAACCGGATTTCTTTCCGGTCATCCCGACCGAACACAACGATGCGGTGTTTCGGGCCATCATCGGCGATATTCACGTCCTGCCGCGCGACACGGTGGATCCGGTCGTGTTGTATTACAGCCAATTGAATGCCATTTCGGCAATGATAAGCGACCTGCGGGTGCTGGACGTCGCCCGGATCGGCGCCGAACGCGCGGCCGGGATGTATCACGACTACATCTCGATGAAGATCGAGGCCCTGGAACTGGGCGAACAGGCGCTGGAGGCGATCCGCGCCAATCTGGATGGCCGGGGCGCGGCGTATCGAAAGACGATCAATAGCCCGGCTTCGGGCCGGTCCGGCCGGTGATGGGGGGCGGGTTATAGGATGTCGTGCTCATGGCGAACCTTTCCGTCCTGTGAACGCAATATAGGCGGGGCCGCGCGGATTATCAACGATCATGGCAACAGCCCGGCCCGGCCGATTTCCTGGCGCCGCAGGGGCAGCTTGTCGATGGCACGGCTGATTTCGCGCACGTCCCAGGGCAGTGGGCGGCGCTGTTTCACCTGGCCGTCCTTGTCGATGATGACCAGCGAAAAGCCGCGCGGATGCAGTTCCTGCCGCCAGGGACTGCGGGACTGCGGGTCGCTGTCGGTGATGACCACGACATCGCGTTCCACCAAGGCACCGTTGCGTCCCGCCAGCGCCCTCAGCTGTTCGCGAAAGGCCGGATCATCGGGGGTGTCGGCAAAGACGACGACGGGACGGGCGTTCCACAGGAAATCCTCGGGCCGGGTATCCGTCGCGGACAGGATGCGCAGTTCGGGACGCGCGGGCTGGGGTTGGGGGGGGGCCAGTTCCTCGGGGCTGACGGGCCTTGCCTCGGTTTGGGACGGGATCTCGGGCGGCGGCGCTTCGCGCGCCGGGCCCATGGCGGCTGTCAGCATCGCGGCTATCAGCAATTTCAACTTCATCGGCACCCCTTCCTGTTTGTGAATATAGGGCGGGCCGCGCCGTGCGAAAGGATCGACCATGACGAAACCCACGCTGGACGACTGGCAAAAGCTGGCGGCAAGGGATCTGAGGGGCAGCAGCCCCGACAGCCTGACCTGGAGCACCCTGGAAGGCATTCCGGTCAAGCCGCTGTACACCGAGGCCGATCTGGAGGGCCTGGACCACCTGGGCAGCCTGCCCGGCATCGCGCCCTTTACCCGCGGGCCGCGCGCCACGATGTATGCGGGCCGCCCCTGGACCATCCGCCAATACGCGGGCTTTTCGACGGCCGAGGAATCGAACGCCTTTTACCGCAAGGCCCTGGCCGCCGGTCAGCAGGGCGTGTCGGTGGCCTTCGACCTGGCCACGCACCGGGGCTATGACAGCGACCATCCGCGCGTGGTGGGCGACGTGGGCAAGGCGGGCGTCGCCATCGATTCGGTCGAGGACATGAAGATCCTGTTCGACGGGATTCCGCTGGACCGCGTGTCGGTGTCGATGACCATGAACGGCGCGGTCATCCCGATCCTGGCCAGCTTCATCGTCACAGGGGAAGAACAGGGCCATTCCCGCGCGGTGCTGTCGGGGACCATCCAGAACGACATCCTCAAGGAGTTCATGGTCCGCAACACCTATATCTATCCGCCCGAACCCAGCATGCGGATCATCGCGGACATCATCGAATACACGTCCCACGAGATGCCGAAATTCAACTCGATCTCGATTTCCGGCTATCACATGCAGGAAGCGGGCGCGAACCTGGTGCAGGAACTGGCCTATACGCTGGCCGACGGGCGCGAATACGTCCGCGCGGCGATCGCCGCCGGGATGGACGTGGACGCCTTTGCCGGGCGGTTGTCGTTCTTCTTCGCCATCGGCATGAACTTCTTCATGGAGATCGCCAAGCTGCGGGCCGCGCGTCTGCTGTGGCACCGGATCATGTCGGATTTCGCGCCGAAGAAGGCGTCGTCGCTGATGCTGCGGACTCATTGCCAGACCTCGGGCGTGTCCTTGCAGGAACAGGATCCCTACAACAACGTGATCCGCACCGCCTATGAGGCGATGTCGGCGGCGCTGGGCGGCACGCAGTCGCTGCATACCAACGCCCTGGACGAGGCCATCGCCCTGCCGACCGAATTTTCGGCGCGGATCGCCCGGAACACCCAGCTGATCCTGCAAGAGGAGACGGGCATCACCCATGTCGTCGATCCGCTGGCGGGATCCTATTACATCGAGAGCCTGACGGCCCAGCTGGCCGACAAGGCCTGGGCCTTGATCGAGGAGGTCGAGGAAATGGGCGGCATGACCAAGGCCGTCGCCAGCGGCATGCCCAAGCTGCGGATCGAGGAAACCGCCGCCCGCCGCCAGGCCCAGATCGACCGGGGCGAGGAGGTGATCGTCGGCGTCAACAAGTACCGCAAGGACAAGGAAGATCCGATCGACATCCTGGACATCGACAACATGAAGGTCCGCGACGCCCAGATCGCGCGCCTGGACCGCATCCGCCAGACGCGGAACGAAAGCGCCTGCCAAGGCGCGCTTGACGAGATCAGCCGCCGCGCCCGCGAGGGCGGCAACCTGCTGGAGGCCGCCGTCGAGGCCGCCCGCGCCCGCGCAACCGTCGGAGAGATCAGCATGGCGATGGAAAAGGAATGGGGCCGCCACCGGGCCGAGGTGAAGACCCTGGCGGGCGTCTATGGCGCGGCCTATGAAGGCGACGAGGGGTTCGCGCAGATCCAGCGCGACGTGGAGGCTTTTGCGGAACAGGAGGGCCGCCGTCCCCGGATGCTGGTGGTCAAGATGGGCCAGGACGGCCACGACCGGGGCGCCAAGGTCATCGCCACGGCATTCGCCGACATCGGTTTCGACGTGGATGTCGGCCCCCTGTTCCAGACGCCCGAGGAAGCCGCCCAGGACGCGGTGGACAACGACGTGCATGTGGTGGGCATCAGTTCGCAGGCGGCGGGCCACAAGACGCTGGCCCCCAAGCTGATCGAGGCGCTGAAGGCCCAGGGCGCGGGCGAGATCCTGGTCATCTGCGGCGGCGTGATCCCGCAGCAGGACTATGATTACCTGCGCCAGGCGGGGGTCAAAGCGATCTTCGGGCCGGGCACCAACATTCCCAGTGCCGCCGCCGATATCCTGCGGCTGATCCGGGAAAGCCGCGCGGCGTGATCCCTGCGTCCCGCGATGGCCGGGGGACTTCGCGTCCCCCGGACCCCCTGCGGGATATTTTGACCAAGGCAAAGACATTGCCACGGCGTGATGGCTGTGAAACCCTTGCCGGCAAAACGGGGGGCAGCGGATGGACGCGCCGGACATCAAGCAGATCATCTGCATCAAATGGGGCACGAAGTTCGGGCCGGAATACGTCAACCGCCTGCACGGGATGATCGGCCGCAACATCACCCCGCCCTTTCGGCTGTTCTGCTTTACCGACGACGGGACAGACCTGCATCCCGACATCGCCGTCAGGCCCCTGCCGGTCTTTGAATACCAGGCGCCCGTCAACACGCGGGGCAAATGGCCCAAGTCGCGGCTGTGGGGCGATCTGGGCGACGTGACCGGGGTGGTGCTGTTCCTGGATCTGGACGTCATCGTCACCGGCGATCTGGATCCGTTCTTCACCTTTGGCGATCCCGACGACACGATCCTGGGGCGCAACCCGAACACGCCTTTCGAGAAGCTGGGCCAGACCTCGGTCTATCGGATGCGGGTGGGCAGGCTGGCGCCGTTGCAGGGCATCTTTCGCGCCGATCCGCAGGGGGTGGCGGACCGATACAAATACGAACAGCGGTTCGTGACCCGCAACGCGCCGGGCGGCGTCAGATTCTGGCCGCGCGGCTGGCTGGCGCATTTCAGGATGCATTCGGTCCCGCCCTTTCCGCTGAATTACCTGCGCCAACCGAAAGTGCCCCGGAACAGCCGGGTCGTGATCTTTGCGGGCAACCTGAACCCGCCCGACGCCATCGCGGGCCGCTGGCACGAGGGCGAGGTCCACCGCCCGCCGATGGACCATCTGCGCGACGCCTTTTCGGGGAAACGCCGCGAGAGCCTGTCCCGGCACCTGCGCCATTACCTGCTGCCCGCGACCTGGGTCAAAGAGCTGTGGCGCGAATGACATGAGCCTGCCGCGCGCCCCCGATCGCCTGTCCGACGAGATGGCGGCCGCCATCGGCCATGCGGTATCCGCCTTCGGATTCCTGGAGGAGGCTTTGAAGCGCGCGATCTTTTCGCTGACGCGCGCCGGCCTGGGCCAGGAGGTCAACGACAAGGCGTTGCGGCAATGGCTGCGCCGGATGGAGGAGATCGCCGACGACACCCTGGGCACATTGATCGACAGTTTCGCGGCGGCCATGAAGCAGGCCGATATCGAGGGGCGTCAAACCCTGGCCGACGACCTGCGCGCCATCCGTCTGCAACGCAATCTGCTGTGCCATGCGTCCTGGCGTCCGGGCGCAAGGCCCGGCCAGTGGCACCCCACCTTCATCAACACCCGCGGCGAGCGTTATCCCGACGACATGGATCCGGCCGCCGTTCACGCCATCCATGCCGAAACGCTGCGCGCCGCCCGCCGCGTCGTGTCGATCATGCGCGGCACCGGGATCGACGGCGAATGGGCGGGGCATGACGGCGACTGACTGACGCGTTGCATGACGACGCGCGGCGCGATAACAGCGGGCCAACCTTACGCAAGAGGCCCCCATGTCGTCCCCCCTTCGCCCCGACCCCCTGAGACTTGGCATCGCCGGGCTTGGCACCGTCGGGATCGGTGTCGTCAAGATCGTCCAGAAGCATGCCGACCTGCTGTCTCGGCGCACCGGCCGCCCCGTGGCGATCACCGCCATCTGCGCGCGGGACCGGATGAAGAACCGCGACGCCGACCTGTCGGCCTATCGTTGGGAAGACGACGCCGTGGCCGTGGCCACGGCCGAAGACGTGGATCTGTTCGTCGAACTGGTGGGCGGCGACAGCGGCATTGCCAAGGACAGCATCGAGGCGGCCTTGCGGTCGGGCAAGGACGTGGTGACGGCCAACAAGGCGCTGCTTGCCGTCCACGGCCAGGCGCTGGCCGAACTGGCCGAGGGCCTGGGCCGCACCCTGCGGTTCGAGGCGGCGGTGGCGGGCGGCATTCCCGTCATCAAGGCCATGACGGAATCGCTGGCCGGCAACGAGATCCGCCGCGTCATGGGCGTGATGAACGGCACCTGCAACTATATCCTGACGCGCATGGACAGCGCGGGCATGCCCTATGACGCCGTGTTCGAGGAAGCCCGCCAGTTAGGTTATCTGGAGGCCGATCCGACGCTGGACGTGGGCGGCATCGACGCGGGACACAAGCTGGCGATCCTGTCGTCCATCGCCTTTGGCACGCAGGTCAATTTCGACGCGGTCGAGATCGAGGGAATCGAGCGGGTCAGCATCGACGACATCCGCCGCGCCGCCGACATGGGATACCGGATCAAGCTCTTGGGCGTGGCCCAGATGACGCCGCGCGGGCTGGAACAGCGCATGTCGCCCTGTCTTGTGCCCGCGGACAGCCCGCTGGGCCAACTGACCGGCGGCACGAACATGGTCGTCGTCGAAGGCGACAGCGTGGGCCAGATCGTGCTGCGGGGGGCGGGCGCGGGCGAAGGGCCGACCGCAAGCGCGGTCCTGTCGGACATCGTGGAGATCGCCCGCGGGGTGCGCTTGCCGGTGTTCGGCCAGCCGGCGGCGACCTTGCGGGTGGCGCAGCCCGCCCGGACCGCGGTTCCCGCCGCCTACTACATCCGGCTGGAATTGCAGGACAAGCCGGGCGCCTTGGCCAAGGTCGCGACGGTGCTGGGGAATGCGGGCATTTCCATCGACCGGATGCGGCAATACGGGCAGCACAGCCCGGACAGCGTTCCGGTCCTGGTCGTGACCCACAAGACCACGCCCGAGGCGATCGATTTCGCCATCGAGGCCCTGCCCCGCACAGGCGTTCTGGCCGGCGAGCCGGTGGAACTGCGGATCGAGGAGGTCTGACGGAAAAAGGGGCGCTCGCGCCCCTCTTGCCTTGCAGGCAATTCACCCCCGAGGATATTTGCGCGAAGAAGACGGGCCTTAGCTGCCCGCGATGATCCGCACATAGTTGCGGGTTTCGCGATAGGGCGGAATGCCGTTGTATTTCTGGACCGCGCCCGGCCCGGCATTGTATGCGGCCAAGGCAAGGCGCCAGTTGCCGAACTGGTTGTACATCATCCGCAGATAGCGCGCGCCGCCTTGCAGGTTCTGGACCGGATCATGCGGGTTCACGCCCAGCTTGGCGGCCGTGCCCGGCATCAGCTGGGCCAGGCCGGTCGCGCCCTTGTTCGACCGCGCGCCCGGATTCCAACCCGATTCCTGCTGGACAAGACGCAGGAACAGATCCTCGGGGATGCCGTAACGGCGCGCGGCAGCGCGGGCGTGCGGGATGAAATCGCTGCGCTTGCCGCGATAGGCGGGGATGTTCGCCGAAAGCTGGATCTCGACAGAGCTGGTATTGCGGCCGCTGGGCTGCAACCGCGCCGATTGCTGGTACTGGCCGGCCAGACGCGAATCCATCAGCCGGGTCTGCCGGGCGAACTGTTCGGCACGCGACTTCGACGAACTGCCCGACAGGCGCAGCCCTTCGGCCGCGGCCGGCAATGCAAGGCCCGCAATGACGACCGCGCACAGGCCAGCCTTGATGGTTGGGAAGAATGTCATTGCCCCCGCCCCTTGGTGTTGTTGGGTTTTGAGGGGACTATACAGGTTTCAAACCACATCGCCAGCATCGCTTTCCGACCGGACCGCGCCCCGGCGGGATCGGCGGCAAAGCGCGCATTTGCATCGCCCCGACCGCTGGGCTAGACCATCGCCACAGCGACACTTCAAGGAACCCCATTCATGGCAGGCAGCG
Source organism: Paracoccus sediminis (assembly GCF_900188295.1). Taxonomy (GTDB): domain Bacteria; phylum Pseudomonadota; class Alphaproteobacteria; order Rhodobacterales; family Rhodobacteraceae; genus Paracoccus; species Paracoccus sediminis. The sequence goes on along the minus strand of NZ_FZNM01000011.1, from coordinate 42,548 downwards.
TCAACAAGGTCATCCTGATCGGCAACCTGGGTGCCGATCCCGAAATCCGCACGTTCCAGAACGGCGGCAAGATCGCGAACCTGCGCATCGCCACGTCCGAGACGTGGAAGGACCGCAACACCGGCGAGCGCAAGGAGCGGACCGAATGGCATTCCGTCGTCATCCATTCCGAACCCCTGGTCCGGGTGGCGGAACAGTACCTGAAAAAGGGCAGCAAGATTTACGTCGAAGGCCAACTGGAAACCCGCAAATGGCAGGACCAGTCCGGGGCCGACCGCTATTCGACCGAGGTGGCGCTGCGTCCGTTCCGGAGCGAGCTGACGATGCTGGACGGCCGCAGCGGTTCAGGCGGCGGCGGCGGTCGCGACAGCGGCGGCTATGACGAATACGACCGGGGCGGCGCGTCGGGCGACAGCGCAGGCCGGGGCGGCCCGGGCGGCAGCCGCAGCGATTACGACGACGAGATTCCGTTCTGATATCCGGGCGGGATGCCGCCCCCTAGCGCGCATCCCGCAGGACGGCTTTCAGGGTTTCGGGCGGCACGCCGTCGCTGACGAACGCCTCGCCTATGCCGCGCGCCAGGACAAAGCGCAGCCGGCCGTCCACCACCTTCTTGTCCTGCCCCATCAGCGCGATCAGCGCGGCGTCGTCCGGCAATCGTCCCGGAATGTCGCGGATGGCGGCGGGCATTCCCATGTCGCGCAGATGCGCCAGCACGCGGGACGGCGCCTCTTGGCTGCACAGGCCCATGCGGGCGGACAGATCGAAGGCCAGCGCGCAGCCGATCGCAACCCCTTCGCCGTGCAGCAGCCGGTTGGAATAGCCGGTCGCCGATTCAAGCGCATGGCCGAAGGTGTGGCCCAGGTTCAGCAGCGCGCGTTCGCCCTGTTCGGTCTCGTCCCGCGTCACGATGCCCGCTTTCATCGCGACGGAATGGGCGACGGCGTGCTGGCGCAGCGCCATGTCGCCACGCAGGCGGGGGCCGGCATCTTCCAGCCATTCGAAGAAATCCGCGTCGCCCAGCAATCCGTATTTCGCGACCTCGCCATAGCCCGCCAGGAAATCGCGGGGCGACAGGGTGTCCAGCACCGCGATGTCGGCCAGCACCAGCGACGGCTGGTGGAACGCGCCGATCAGGTTCTTGCCATGCTGGCTGTTGATGCCGGTCTTGCCGCCGACGCTGCTGTCCACTTGCGCCAGAAGCGAGGTGGGAATCTGCACGAAGCGCACGCCCCGGCGCAGGATGGCCGCGGCAAAGCCCACCAGGTCGCCGATCACCCCGCCGCCCAGGGCCACCACCACATCGCGGCGTTCGACGCGCTGTTCCAGCAGCCATTCGACGCAGGCCGTCAGGTGCGGCCAGCTTTTCGTGGCTTCGCCCGACGGCAGGACCAGCGTCTCGGACACGATGCCGTCCGCGGCCAGCGCCCCTTTCAGATGCTTCAGATGCAGGGGGCCGACCGTGTCGTCGGTGACGATGGCGACCCGAGAGCGCCGCAGCAGGGGCGCGATCTCGGCCCCGGCCCGGTCGATCAGACCCGCGCCGATGCGCACGTCATAGGCGCGGTCGCCCAGGGGGACATGGACGGTGACGTGTTCGGGATGGCTGGTCATGGCGTCTCGGTCAGAAGGGTGGAATCGGCGGTGCGGATGACGTCCATCAGCCGCGTCGTGGCGGCATCGACGCTGTCGCCGGAACGGGCCGGAAATGTCAGTTCGGCCAAGGCATAGACCGGATCGCGTTCGGCCAGCAGGCGGGCCAGCGTGCCTTTGGGATCGGCGGTCTGCAACAGGGGCCGCGTGCTGCGCTGGCGCACCCTGTGCCACAGCGTGTCCAGATCGCAGGACAGCCAGACCGACAAGGCCGCCGCCTTGATGGCCGCGCGGTTGCGGTCCTGCATCCAGGCACCCCCGCCCGTGGAAATCACGCGGGGCGAATCCCTGAGGATGCGGGCGATCACCTGCGCCTCGCGGTCGCGAAAGAACGCCTCTCCGTCGCGGGCGAAGATCTCGGATATGGACATGGCCGCGGCGGTCTCGATCTCGACATCCGAATCGGTGAACGGCACATGCAGGCGCCGGGCCAGTTCCGACCCCAGCGCGGTCTTGCCCGCCCCCATCATCCCGATCAGCACGATATGGCGCCTCAGGCGCTGGCGCATGTCCGTTTCCTGCTTTCTGGCCCGGTTTCCTGGCCCGACTGAATGGCGTGATCTTTCGGAAAATGCCATATATATTCGGGGCGAACCGGCGAAAGACCGGGCCGGACATACGAAAACAACGAAGAACGAGGCGAAATTCGATGCGGCTGCTCAAGGTTCTGGTGGTGCTGATTCTGGCGGCGGTGGTCGGGCTGGCAGGTTACGCCTATTTCGGCGACATGCAGCCCCTCCGAACCGAGGTGCGCAGCCCCATCGGCGGCTCCCCGGCTGCGCCTGCCCCCGCCGCCACCGACGTCCGGGCGGAAGGCGAGTGATCCGGCGCCCGTTCCCCGTGCCTGCAATGACGGTCATCCTGGCGTTGGCCGGGGCGGCCCAGGCGCAGCAGCCGCTGTCGGCCAGCGACTGGCTGTCGGGCAGCGTGCGCGGGCCGGATCGCGAAAGCTCGGCCTGGCGGCCCGGCGACGCGCCGCCCCCCGGCGTTCCCGGCGCCCCCGGACCCAGGCCGGTCGCCAGGACGGGCGCGGTGGGATCGATCCAGGTGACGCGCCTGGGCAACGGCAATCCCGACGCGGCCGGGCTGGTGACGCCGCGCAAGGCAGGGCTTCCCCCCCGCCTGTGGGAGGGCAGCGACACCGCAACCCTTTCGGCCCTGGTCCTGCGCACGCCCGCGCGCTTGCCCGCGATGAACGCCCTTCTGGATCGCATCCTGGCCACCCAGTTCGTTCCCCCGCCCGCAGGTCCGGGCGCGGCGCAAGGCGCGCTGTTTCTGGCCCGCGCCGACCGTCTGCTGGACATGGGCGCGTTGGACCGGGCACAGGCGCTGTTGATCGCCGCCGGGCCAAGCAATCCGGAAATCTTTCGCCGGCTGTTCGACATCGCCCTGCTCAAGGGCGACGAAAGCCGGGCCTGCGGGATCATGAACACCACCCCCGGCATCGCGCCCAGCTTTGCCGCGCGCATCTTCTGCCTTGCGCAGACGGGCGATTGGGCCGCCGCCGCCATCAGCCTGAACGGGGCGGAAACGCTGGGCCTGCTGGACGCGCGCCAGGCCGAGTTGCTGACCCATTTCCTGGACGACGCCTATGTGGACAGCGCCGAGGCGCTGCCCATGCCCGATCGGGTGACGCCCCTGGATTTCCGCATCCACGAGGCGATCGGCCAGCCGCTGCCCACAACGTCCCTGCCGCTGGCCTTCGCGCATTCCGACCTGCGCCCCAACAACGGCTGGAAGGCCCGGCTGGAGTCGGCCGAGCGTCTGGCCCGCGCGGGCGCCATGCCCCCCGGCGCGCTGCGCGCGCTGTACAGCGAACAAAAGCCCGCCGCGTCCGGCGGCGTGTGGGAACGGGCCGGTGCGATGCGCACGCTCGAGGCGGCGTTGGCGACGGGCGACCCATCGCCCGCCCTGCCCCAGGCGTTCGACCAGTTCCGTGCGGCGGACATGGCCGATGTGCTGGCCGCCATGATCGCCGCCGACCTTCCGCAGGGGGGCGGGGGGCGGTCGGCCGAGATCGCCACATGGCTGCGCCAGTGGCAGGGTCTGCCGACGCCGGTTCCCCTGATCCTGGATCCCGCGCTGAAGGCCGATCCGGTTGTCGCGCCGGAAACCCGGCAGGGCGAATCGCTGCTGAATGCGATGGCCGACATCGACGCGGGCCTGGACGGCGACCTGCCCCGCGCGGGCCGCGGCCTTGCCATGCTGCGCGCCCTTGGCCTGACGGCCGAGGCCGATCTGGCGGCGGCGCAGCTGTCGTTGCTGCCCGTCATGCGGCAGACCGGCCAATGATTGCCGATCACCGCGCCATATCGGCGTTCCTGGACGCCAAGGCCGCCGAATCCGGATCGGCGCGCAACACCGTTCTGGCCTATGGCCGCGATCTGCGCGACCTGTCGGACTGGCTGGCCGCGCGCAAGCTGGCCCTGGCCGACCTGACGCGCGAACGGGCCGAGGATTACCTGACCCATTGCGACGCCCAGGGCCTGTCGCGCGCGACGCGGGCGCGGCGGTTGTCGTCCATCCGCCAGTTCACGCGCTTTGCGCTGGAGGAAGGCTGGCGCGACGACGACCCCGCCATCCGCATCAGCGGTCCCGGCCGCGCCAAGCGCCTGCCCAAGACGCTGACGCGCGCCGAGATCGACGCCCTGCTGGCCGCCGCCCCGCTGCTGGGGCGGACCGACAGCGAACGCGTCCGCAATCTGTGCCTGATCGAACTGCTGTACGCCACCGGGATGCGGGTCAGCGAACTGGTGTCCCTGCCGGTCGCGGCCTGCCGGGGCGATCCGCGCGCGCTGCTGATCCGGGGCAAGGGCGACAAGGAACGCATGGTGCCGCTGACCCCGCCCGCCCGCGCGGCGCTGTCGGCCTGGCTGGCGATCCGCGACAACGCGCCCAGGGACAGCGCGCTGGGCCGCCTGGTCGCGGCCAAGGGCGCGCGGTGGCTGTTTCCGGCGCCGGGCGCGGCCGGCCACATGCCGCGCCAGACCTTCGGGCGGCTTCTGAACGACATGGCCGTGCAGGCGGGCGTGTCGCCGTCGCGCGTCACGCCCCATGTGATCCGCCACGCCTTTGCCACGCATCTGCTGGAAGGCGGCGCCGATCTGCGATCCATCCAGACCCTGCTGGGCCATGCCGATCTGGGCACGACCGAGATCTATACCCATGTCCTGGACGAACGGATGCGCGACCTGGTGCTTACCCGCCATCCCTTGGCCCAAGCCGCAGGCCGGGACTAGCGATGCAGGTTCTGGCACGGGCCTTTGCCCTGATGGGACGGAAAAGCGCCGCGGCACGGCGTCCCGCGAACGCGCAGACCGCGGGCATCGCCCTGCTGCTGGCGGCGATCCTGGGATTCACGATGATGGATGCGACGGCCAAGCATCTGACCCAGGCCTATCACCCCGCCCAGGTCGTCTGGGCGCGGTTCATCGGCAACCTTCTGATCTTTGCCGTCATCTTTCGCGGGGCCGCCCTGACGCTGCTGCGCACCCGCCGCCCCGGCCTGCAATTTTCGCGCGCGTTGATGCAGTTGGCCTCGGTCGGGCTGTTCTTTTCGTCGTTGCAGGTGATCGGCCTGGCCGAGGCGACGGCGATCATGGACCTGAACCCGGTCCTCATCACCCTGGGCGCGGCCCTGTTCCTGGGCGAGAGGATCGGCCCCCGCCGGCTGGCCGGGATCGGGGCGGCGCTGTTGGGCGCGCTGATTATCATCCGCCCCGGCATGGGGGTGTTCCAGCCCGCCGCGCTGCTGCCGCTGGCGGGCGCATTCACCTATGCCACCGGGGCGCTGCTGACGCGGATGGCGCGCACGGATTCGGTCGCCACGTCCGTGATGTGGTCGGCGGTCGTGGGCAGCGTGCTGACCTCGCTTGCCGTGCCGTTCGTCTGGCAGCCCATCGCCCTGTCGGATCTGTGGGCCTTTGCGTTGCTGGGCATCTTCGGCACGCTCAGCCAGTATCTGCTGGTCCGGGCCTTTGCCGCGGCCGAGGCCGGGGTGCTGGCGCCCTTCGGCTATACCGGACTGGTCTGGGCCGGCCTGTGGGGCTGGCTGCTGTTCGGGCAGTTGCCCGATCTGTGGACCGTGACCGGCGCCACGATCATCGTGGCGGCGGGCCTGTACGTCTGGTCCCGCGAGGCGCGCGCGGCGCAGAGGTCGCCATGAGCCGGCCCGACGCCCCGCCCCTGTCCGACCGCATCGCCAACGCGGCCTTCCTGTCGGTGATCGGGCTTGCCCGGCTGCTTCCTTATGAAAAGCGCATCCCCGCCGTGGGCTGGCTGTTCGCGCATGTTCTGGCCCCGCTGGCGGGATGGCGGCGCCGCATTCGCGAAAACCTGTCCTTGGCCCGCCCCGACCTGTCCGCCGATGAGGTCAAGGCGCTGACCCGCGCCGTCCCGAACAACGCGGGCCGGTCCGTGGCCGAGATCTATTCGGGCGAGGAATTCACGGCCCGCATCCGCGACGCCGACCCGCTGGAAGGCCCCGGCCTGCCCGCGCTGGAGGCCGCGTTCGACGCGCATCGCCCGGTCATCGTCGCCTGCGCCCATTTCGGCAATTACGACGCGATGCGCGCCGCCCTTGCCGGGCGGGGCTGGCCGGTCGGGGCGTTGTACCGCCCCATGAACAACGAGGCGTTCAACCGCCACTACGTCCCCGCGATCACCGCCATCGCCGAACCCCTGTTTCCACGCGGGCGGTCGGGACTTGCATCCATGCTGCGCTTTCTCAAGGGCGGCGGCTGGCTGGCGCTCGGGTTCGACCAATACGACCGCCACGCGCCGGAACTGCGGTTCTTCGACCTGCCCAGCCGCACCGTCCTGACGCCCGCCGAACTGGCCCGCCGCTATGACGCGCTTCTGATCCCGGTCCACGGCATCCGCGGCCCCGATGGCCTGCGCTTTCGCGTCCATGTGGGCGAGCCTGTCCGGCATGGCGAACCGGCGGCGATGATGCAGGCGCTGAACGACGACCTGGAAATGCTGGTGCGCCGCCACATGGATCAGTGGTTCTGGGTCCACCGCCGCTGGAAATAGGCAGGAACGCACAGGGCCTGCGCGCCTGGAAACCTTGCCTGACCGGGCGGCAAGCGCCTACATCCCCTGCAACGCGCTTGGCGCAACAGGGGAAAAACCATGAAGAAGATCGGCTTTCTGTCCTTTGGCCACTGGTCGCCCGAACACGGATCCCAGGTCCGCACGGCCCAGGACGTGCTGCTGCAATCGATCGACCTTGCCATCGCCGCCGAGGAACTGGGCGCGGACGGCGCCTATTTCCGCGTCCATCATTTCGCGCAACAGCTTGCCTCGCCCTTTCCGCTGCTGGCGGCTGTCGGCGCGCGGACCCGCCGGATCGAGATCGGCACCGGCGTGATCGACATGCGCTATGAAAACCCGCTGTACATGGTCGAGGACGCGGGCGCGGCGGATCTGATTTCCGGCGGGCGGCTGCAACTGGGGATCAGCCGGGGCAGCCCCGAACAGGTGGTCGATGGTTGGCGGTATTTCGGTTATCAACCGGCCGAGGGCGAGAGCGATCAGGACATGGCCCGCCGCCATACCGAGGTGTTCCTGCAACAACTGGAAGGCCAGGGCTTTGCCCGGCCGAACCCGCGCCCGATGTTTCCGAACCCGCCGGGCCTGCTGCGTCTGGAACCCCATTCGCCGGGCCTGCGCGACCGCATCTGGTGGGGATCGGCGTCGGACGCCACGGCGGAATGGGCCGCGCGGATGGGCATGAACCTGCAAAGCTCGACCCTCAAGGTCGACGAGACGGGCGAACCGTTCCACATCCAGCAGGCCCGCCAGATCCGCACCTATCGCGACGCCTGGGCGGGGGCGGGCCATGCGCGGACCCCCCGCGTGTCGGTCAGCCGGTCGATCTTTGCCCTGATGAACGACATGGACCGCCGATACTTTGGACGCGGCGGCAAGGACAGCGACCAGATCGGCACCATCGACACCTATCGCGCGGTCTTTGGCCGCGGCTATGCCGACGAACCCGACCGCCTGATCGACCAGTTGCGCGAGGACGAAGCGATCGCCGAGGCCGATACCCTGCTGCTGACCGTGCCGAACATACTGGGCGTGGATTACAACGTCCATGTGATCGACAGCATCCTGCGCCACGTCGCCCCGGCGCTGGGCTGGCGCTAGCCCCCGCCCGTTTCGCGCAGATACAACCGCACCGCATCCGCCACATGGCGGAAGCGGTCGCCGCCCAGGTGCTTGCCGCCATACCAGCGGGTCACGATCACCACATGATCCCGCAGCCCGGCGCGGTCCAGCATTTGCAGGATCAGCGCCCCCGCGCCGGCTTCCCCGTCATCGTCCCTGACCGGCCCGTCCGCCAGGATCGCGGCCCAGCTGTTGTGCGTGGCCCTGGCGAACCGCTTGTCGCGCCGCAGATCGGACAATGCGGCATCGATCTCGGCCCGGCTGGCCGCCGCCCCGCCCGATACCGCATAGCGCGACCCGCGGTCGGAAATGATCCTGTCAAAAGTCCGCATCGGCAGACCGGGCGCCCCGCCGCCGTACATACAGTTCCAGCCGGTGATGGACGATCTCGTATCCCATCTCGGCCGCGATCTCGGCCTGCAACCGTTCGATTCGGTCGTTCGTGAACTCCATCACCTCGCCGGTATCCACGTCGATCATGTGGTCGTGGTGCCGCTGGTCCGCAGCCTCCCACCGGGCGGGTTCGCCCCGGAATTCCAGCTTGTCGATCACGCCCTGGGTCTGCAACGTCGTCAGCGTGCGATACACGGTCGCCAGCGACACCCCCGCCCCCGCCGCCTCGGCCCGGCGGTGCAGTTCGGTGGCGTCGGGGTGATCTTCGCTGCCCGCAATCACCCGCAAAAGGGCCGCGCGCTGCCGTGTGACGCGCACCCCGGCATCCCGCAGGGCCTGTTCCAACTGTGTCGCGCGCAGCCGTGTCATAACGGCTTCATGCCGCAATCCCCACCCCATTGCAACGCGTTCGCAGGTTTGGGCCATCGCGACCGCGCGGCCCTGGCCCGGCTGCGGCATTCGGGACCGTTCCACGCCGAAAGGCCCCGCGCCGATCCCGATGGACGCGGCGACGCCGCTGTTCACGCCGGCCCCTTTCCGGTGCAGACTGCCGCGACCGCGAACCGCCGCCCTGCAAGGAGACTGCGATGCTGCCCGACCGTTCCGCCTTTCCGCCCGATTTCGTCTTCGGCGTCGCCACCTCGGCCTATCAGATCGAGGGATCGCGCCACGGCGGCGCAGGGCCGTCGCATTGGGACACCCTGGCCGCGACCCCCGGCACCATCGCCGACGGCAGCAACGCCGGGCTGGCCTGCGACCATTACCACCTGTGGCCGCAGGATCTGGACCTGATCCGCGACGGAGGATTCGGGGCCTATCGGTTCTCGACCTCGTGGGCGCGGGTCATGCCGGACGGGGCGACCGTGAATCCGCAGGCGATGGATTTCTATGACCGGCTGGTGGACGGGATGCTGGAACGCGGGCTGGCGCCTTATCTGACCTGCTATCATTGGGATCTGCCCGCCGCCCTGTCGGACACGGGCGGCTGGCAGAACCGCGACATTGCTGCCCGCTTTGGCGATTACTGTACCCTGATCCACACCCGCCTTGGCGACCGCGTGGCCAGCACCGCCACCCTGAACGAACCATGGTGCATCGCCTGGCTGTCGCATTTCCTGGGCCACCATGCCCCCGGACTGCGCGACATCCGCGCCGCCGCCCGCGCCATGCACCATGCCCTGCTGGCCCATGGCACCGCCATGCAGGCCTTGCGCGCGAACGGCGCCCGAAACCTGGGCATCGTCCTGAATTTCGAAACGGCCCAGCCCGCCGATGACGGCCCCGCCGCCGTGCGCGCGGCCGAGGTGCAGGATGCGATCTACAACCAGTGGTTCATCCGGGCCGTCGCCGGCCAGGGCTATCCCCAGGCCGCGCTGGACGGGCTGGAACCGCATCTGCCGCAGGGCTGGCAAGACGATATGGACCTGATCGCGCAGCCCATCGACTGGCTGGGCGTCAATTACTATACCCGGCGCCTGTATGCGGGCGGAACGGGCCTGTGGCCCCAGGGTCACGCGGCGGAAGGCCCGCTGCCCAAGACCCAGATGGACTGGGAAATCCGCCCCGAGGGACTGGAGGAATTCCTGATCCGCCTGTCCCGCGACCATGTGGGCGGCCTGCCGATCATCGTGACCGAAAACGGCATGGCCGAGGCGGCGGGCGACGACGTGACCGACGATCCCCGCCGCGTGGCCTTCATCGGCGACCACCTGCGTGCCGCCAGGGCCGCGATGGATCAGGGGGTCAACCTGAAGGGCTTCTTCTACTGGTCGCTCTTGGACAATTTCGAATGGGCCTGGGGGCTTGGCCCGCGCTTCGGGCTGGTGCATGTCGATTACGACACGATGGCGCGCACGCCCAAGGCAAGCTGGCACGCGTTCCGGGCGATGCTGGCCCGATGACCGCCGGTTGCGGCGGGACGGCACGCGGGCTATCTGATACCCGAACCAAACCCAGGGATTTCGCCATGATCGTCATTGCCGCCTTCATCATCGGAGCCGTTCTGGGCTGGCGGCGCGCCGGGCAGCTGGGCGGCAGACGGCGCGACCGGGTGCAATACGCCGCGGCCTTTGCGATGGCCTTTGCGGTTCTGGGCCTGTTCGCCACGGTGATCCTGGACCGGTTCATCTGATGTTCGCGCCGTTCCTGGACAGCCTGCGCCGGCAAGGGGTTCCGGTCTCGCTGCGGGAATGGCTGGATCTGATGGCGGGGATGCAGGCCGGGGTCGCGGGTTGGACCGTGGACGGCTTTTACCATCTGGCCCGGCTGGCGCTGGTCAAGGACGAACGCCACATCGACCGCTTCGACCGCGCCTTTGCCGAGGCGTTTTCCGGGCTGGAACAGATCCCGGTCGAGGCGCTTGTGACCGAACGGGCGATCCCCCGCGAATGGCTGGAAAAGCTGGCCGAAAAGCTGCTGACCGACGCGGAAAAGGCCCAAATCCAAGGCGCCGGCAGCTTTGACGAACTGATGCGCATGCTGCGCGAACGGCTGGCCGAGCAGAAGAACCGCCACCAGGGCGGCAGCAAGTGGATCGGCACCGGGGGCACCTCGCCGTTCGGCGCCCATGGCTACAACCCGGAAGGCCTCAGGATCGGGCAGGACGAATCCCGCCACCGCCGCGCGGTCAAGGTCTGGGACAAGCGCGAGTTCCGCGACTTCGACGACAACGTGGAACTGGGCACCCGCAACATCAAGGTCGCGCTGAAGCGCCTTCGCCAATGGGCGCGCCACGGCGCGGCGGACGAACTGGACCTGCCCGCCACGATCCGCGCCACTGCCGACCACGGTTATATCGACGTGCAGACCCGGCCCGAACGACGCAACGCGGTCAAGGTGCTGCTGTTTCTGGACGTGGGCGGGTCGATGGACGATCATGTCCGCGTCGTGGACGAGCTGTTCTCGGCCGCCCGCGCGGAATTCAAGCACATGGAGCATTTCTATTTCCACAACTGCCTTTACGAAGGCCTGTGGACGGACAACCGCCGCCGCTGGGCGGAACAGACGCCGACCTGGGACCTGCTGCACCGGTTCGGCCGCGACTACAAATGCATCCTCGTGGGCGATGCCAGCATGTCGCCCTACGAGCTCGCCGTGCCGGGCGGCGCCAACGAACACTGGAATCCCGAGGCAGGCGAGGTCTGGCTGCGGCGCGCCTGCGAAACATGGCCCGATCACGTCTGGCTGAACCCCGTTCCGCAATCCCATTGGGGACATGCCCAGTCCATCGCCATGGTGGGACAAATCTTTGAAAACCGGATGATGCCACTGACACTGGACGGGTTGACGCAGGCGATGCGGATCCTGGGCTGACGGTCTGGCGCGAACCGCGCGATGCGCCCATATTGGCACCATGCTGAAGCTTACGCCGATCATCCTGCTGATCCTGTATGTCGCCGCCATGTGGTTCTTTTCCTTGTGGCGCCTGAAGCAGGATCTGAACCGGCGATCGACGCCCCTGAACCACCCCCGCCTGACCCCCATGCTGGAACGGCTGGGCCGGGCGATGGACCTGCCCCCGGTCCGCGCCCATGTCTACGAGGTCGATCCGGTCAACGGCCTGGCCGCCCCCGACGGGCGCATCTTCCTGACGCGCGGATTCATCCGCAAGCTGGACGCGAACGAGGTCACGCCCGAGGAACTGGCCAGCGTCATCGCGCATGAACTGGGCCATGTGGCCCATGGCCATGCCCGGCGGCGGATGATCGATTTTGCGGGCCAGAACGCCATCCGGATGGCCCTGGCGGGCGTGCTGGGCCGCGTCATCCCCGGCCTTGGGGCCTGGATCGCCGGGCTGATCGCCACGGCCGTCGCCGCCCGCCTGTCGCGCGACGACGAATTCGAGGCCGACCGTTTCGCCAGCGCCCTGATGATGCGCGCGGGCCTTGGCACGGCCCCGCAGATCACGTTGTTTCAGAAACTGGACCGGCTGACCGGCGCTCGTGGTGCCGCCGCCCCCGCGTGGCTGCTGTCGCATCCGCCGGTCGCCCGCCGCATCGCCGCCATCCGGTCGCAAGAGGCCCGCTGGCGCCAGGGTTGAAGCCCCTTGCGGCACCCGCGCCGTGGCCTATGCTGCCACCGGCACGACGGGGCATGACGATGACGCGACCTTTCCGCCGCCGGGTTCTGTTCCTGCCCGGCTTTGATCCCATGCCCCCGCGCCGCTATCGCGAATTGTATCGACGCGAAGGCCACCGGCAGGCGCAGATCTGCGGCTATGGCCTGATGCTGGAACGGTCCGCCATGGACACCGGCTTTAGCTGGCGCATCCGGTCGCGCTTTCCCGATGGCAAGGCCGAGGCGCAGATCGAGGTTCTGGTCTGGTCCGACATCGTGCTGGCGTCGATGCGGCGGGGCATCCTTGCGACCTATGGCCAGATGCTGCGGACGGCCTGGATTTTCGGGGCGTCCGGCGCGCTGGGCCGGCTGATGCGGCTGCGGCGGGGTCCGGTGCTGGCGGCGCTGTATCCGGTCGCGATGCTGGTGCTGCAACTGGCTTGCGCGATCCTGATCGGCCTGCTGGCGTTCCGGACCGCGGCCGGGATCACGGACATGCCCTGGCTGGGCGCGATCCTGGGCCTGATCGCCGCCTGGGCCGTCCTGGTTCTTGCAGAACGGCAGGACCACCGCCTGTTCGCCCATTACCTGATGCACGACTATGCCTTCACCGCCAGCCGTCACGGCGCCTATCCGCCGGACCTGGATGACCGGCTGATCCGCTTTGCCGACCGGCTTGCCGATGCGATGAGGTCGGACCTGGACGAGGTTCTGGTCGTCGGCCATTCCTCGGGCGCCTATCTGGCCGTGTCCATGGTGGCCGACCTGATCCGCCGGGGCCTGCCGCCGGACGGCCCCGCGCTGGCGCTGCTGACCCTGGGTCAGGCGGTTCCGATGGCGTCCTTCCTGCCGCGCGCGCAACGGCTGCGCGCCGATCTGGCCTGCTTGTCGGAACACCCGGATCTGTTCTGGCTGGATGTCAGCGCGCCGGGCGATCCGTGCAGCTTTGCCCTGTGCGATCCCGTCGCGGTCACGGCGGTCGCGGGACCGGGGCAACGCTGGCCGCTGGTCCTATCGGCAGCGTTCAGCCGAACCCTGTCGCCCGGCCAACGGCGCGCCTTGCGGTGGCGGTGGTTCCGGCTGCATCTGCAATACCTGTGCGCGTTCGAGCAACCGGGCGATTACGATTATTTCGCGATCACCGCCGGGCCGCGCCGGCTGGCCGACCGGTTCGCGGGCCGCACCCATTCGCCCGGCCGCATCGCCGCCCCGATCGGACCGGGGCTGCCGTGATCCCGCCGCGTCCGAAAACGACCGAGGGTCGCGGCACCGTCCTGCGCTTTGCCCGAGCGTTCCGGCGCGATCTGCTGTCGGCCCTGCCGGAACGGCTGTACCGCGCCTGGATGGCGGAATTCCGCAGCCCGATGATCCACAGTTTCGTCTGCAACGACCCGGCCCTGGTCCGCCTGATCCTGAAGGACCGCCCCCAGGATTTTCCGAAATCGAACCGCTTGCGGGCCGGGCTGGCGCCCTTGCTGGGGGAATCCGTCTTTGTCACCAATGGCGATCAATGGGCCGCGCAGCGCCGCATCATCGACCCCGCCTTCGAGGGGGGCCGCCTGCGCGACATCCTGCCCGCGATCCTTGCCGCTGCCGATGCCGCCGTCGGCCGCCTGAAACCCGGCGAACAGGACATCGAACCGGAATGCAGCCATGCCGCCGCCGACGTGATCGTCCGCGCCCTGTTCTCCATGCCCATCGAACAGGACATCGCGGCACAGGTGTTCCGGGCGTTCCGCGCCCACCAGGATGCGCAGCCTCTGGTCAACCTTGCCGCGCTGATCCCCTGGCCGCGCCGGCTGCCCCGGCCGCATTCGCGCCGCACCCGCCGAACGGCCGCGACCATCCGCGGGCTGATCGCGGCCATGGTCGCCACCCGGATGCAGGCCATCCGCGACGGCTGCGCGCCCGATGATCTGGCGACCCGGATCATGACCACCCCCGACCCCCAGACGAGCCGCCGCTTTACCGCGTCCGAGATGGTGGACCAAGTGGCAATCTTCTTTCTGGCCGGGCACGAGACAAGCGCCTCGGCCCTCGGCTGGGCGCTGTGGCTTCTGGCTGCTCATCCCGACTGGCAGGATCGCGTCGCAACCGAGGCTGCGGCCCTTACCCCCGACATGGAATCGATCGCCGCCCTGCGCATCACCCGCGCCGTCTTCCGAGAGACGCTGCGCCTGTATCCCCCCGTGCCGATGATGGTGCGCGAGGCGGCCCAGCCCGTCACCATGCGGGGGCGGTCCGTTCCCAAAGGCGCGCAGCTGATCCTGTCGCCCTGGCATCTGCACCGTCACAGCCGCCTGTGGGACCAGCCCGACGTGTTCGATCCCGGCCGCTGGCTTGGTTCCGGCGGCAGGCCCGGCGGGCGCGATGCGTTCATGCCGTTCTCGTCCGGTCCTCGGGCCTGTCCGGGCGCGGGCTTTGCCATGATCGAGGGCGTGGCGATGCTGGCGCGCATTGTCGGGGCGTTCCACCTGCGCACCGGCACCGTGGCCCCGGTCCCTGTCGCCCGCCTGACCGTGCGCGGCCGCGATGGCATCATGATCCACCTTGCGCCGCGAACCCTCGCGCCAAATTTGCGGCCGGGACCGGCCGACCGCTTGACAATGCCTGCCGCGCCGACAAGAAAGGCGCCAGTGGGGCCGTAGCTCAGTTGGTAGAGCGCGTCGTTCGCAATGACGAGGCCAGGGGTTCGATTCCCCTCGGCTCCACCAGTCCGCCCAGTCATCCGTAGCATGAGGGCCGTTTGACGGTGCCGCCCTGTCGGCTGCTGACCGGCAATCGCCGCGCATGAAAAAGGGCCGGTTTTCACCGGCCCTGGTCGATGGTCGCTGGGTCGCGTCAATGCGCCACGGGGTTTCCCGCGGACCGCTCGTCGCGCGTCGCGGCGACCCTGGCGGCTTCGGCGGCTTCCTCGGCGGCTTCGTCCCATTCCACGGATTCGGGCATCCGCACCAGAGCGTGCTTCAGCACCTCGCGGACATTGCTGACCGGAATGATGGTCAGGCCGGTCTTCACGTTGTCCGGAATCTCGGCCAGATCCTTTTCGTTGTCGGCCGGAATCATCACCGTCTTGATGCCCCCGCGCAGGGCCGCCAGCAGCTTTTCCTTCAGGCCCCCGATGGCCAGCACGTTGCCGCGCAGCGTCACCTCTCCGGTCATCGCCACGTCCTTGCGGACCGGGATGCCGGTCATCACCGACACCACCGACGTCACCATGGCGATGCCCGCCGACGGGCCGTCCTTGGGGGTCGCGCCTTCCGGGACGTGGACGTGGATGTCGCGGCGGTCGAATTCCGGCGGCTTGACCCCGATTTCCGGGCTGATGGACCGCACGAAGCTGGAGGCCGCGTCGATCGATTCCTTCATCACCTCGCCCAGCTTCCCGGTCGTCTTCATGCGGCCCTTGCCGGGCAGGCGCAGCGCCTCGATCTGCAAAAGATCGCCGCCGACCTGCGTCCAGGCCAGACCCGTCACCACGCCGACCTGATCCTCTTTCTCGGCCAGGCCATAGCGGTGGCGGCGCACGCCCAGGTATTCCTCGGCCTTGGCTGAATCCACCACGACGGCCTTGACCCGGCCCTTGAGGATCTCGGTCACGGCCTTGCGCGCCAGTTTGGCGATCTCACGTTCCAGCGACCGCACCCCGGCTTCCCGCGTGTAATAGCGGATCACATGGGTCAGCGCCTCGTCCGTCACCTCGAACTCGGTCTTGCGCAATCCGTTGGCCGCGATCTGCTTGGGCAGCAGGTGCTGGCGGGCGATCTCGCGCTTTTCGTCCTCGGTGTAACCCGACAGCGGAATGATCTCCATCCGGTCCAGCAGCGGCCCCGGCATGTTGTAGCTGTTGGCCGTGGTCACGAACATCACGTTCGACAGATCGTATTCCACCTCGAGATAGTGGTCCACGAAGGTCGCGTTCTGTTCGGGATCCAGCACCTCGAGCATCGCGGACGCCGGATCGCCCCGGAAATCCTGGCCCATCTTGTCGATCTCGTCCAGCAGGATCAGCGGGTTGGTGGTCTTGGCCTTTTTCAGGGCCTGGATGATCTTGCCCGGCATCGACCCGATATAGGTCCGGCGGTGGCCGCGGATTTCGGATTCGTCACGCACACCGCCCAGCGAAATGCGGATGAACTCGCGCCCGGTAGCCTTGGCGACCGACCGGCCCAGAGAGGTCTTGCCGACGCCCGGAGGGCCGACGAGGCACAGGATCGGGCCTTTCAGCTTCTGGCTGCGGGTCTGGACGGCCAGGTATTCGACGATCCGTTCCTTGACCTTTTCCAGGCCGTAGTGATCGGCGTTCAGGATCCGTTCGGCGCCCACCAGATCCTTGCGGGTGCGCGACTTGACGCCCCAGGGCAGGGACAGCAGCCAGTCCAGATAGTTGCGGCTGACGGTGGCCTCGGCCGACATGGGCGACATCGATTTCAGTTTCTTCAGCTCGGCCTCGGCCTTGTCGCGGGCCTCCTTGCTGAACTTGGTCCGGGCGATCTTTTCCTCAAGCTCGGCGATCTCGTTCTGGCCGTCCTCGCCGTCGCCCAGTTCCTTCTGAATGGCCTTCATCTGCTCATTCAGGTAATATTCGCGCTGCGTCTTCTCCATCTGGGTCTTGACGCGGGACTTGATCTTCTTTTCGACCTGCAAGACCGACATCTCGCCCTGCATCAGGGAATAGACCTTTTCCAGGCGTTCGGCCACGTCCAGCGTGTCCAGCAGATCCTGCTTGCGGTCCAGGGCGATGCCCATGTGGCCTGCGACCAGATCGGCCAGCTTGCCGGGCTGCTTGGCCTCGGCCACAGCGGTCACGACCTCCTCGGGGATGTTCTTGCGCACCTTGACGTAACGCTCGAACTCCTCGGCCACGGTGCGCACCAGCGCGGTCACGGTCGCCGCGTCGCCGTCGGTTTCGGCCAGGGTGATGGCGGTGGCCTCGAAATGATCGTCGTTCGGGACAAAGCCGGTGATCTGCACGCGCTCGCGCCCCTCGACCAGCACCTTGACGGTGCCGTCCGGCAGCTTCAGCAGTTGCAGCACATTGGCCAGAACACCGGCGCGATAGATGCCGTCTTCCGTCGGTTCGTCGACCGAGGCGTCCTTTTGGGCGGCCAGCAGGATCGGGCTGTCCGATTCCATGACCGTTTCCAGGGCGCGGACCGATTTTTCGCGGCCCACGAACAGCGGAACGATCATGTGCGGAAAGACCACGATGTCGCGCAAAGGCAGCACCGGATAGGTCGAAGCAGCGAATTCGTTCATTATGCGTTCCTTTCTGCCCGAAGCCGTGGCCCCGTCATGGCGACACACGGCCCCTGCGTTGCGTCAATCTAGGGCTGAGCGGGGCGGCATTCAATATGACGCACAAAATGCCGCCTATCTTGGGCTGGACCCCTATCGCGGAATGACGATTTCCGCCCGCAAGCCGCCCAGCCGCTGACCCCGCCCCAGCCGCAACTGCCCGCCATGGGCGCGGGCCACGTCGGCGGCGATCGCAAGGCCCAGCCCCGCGCCCTGGCCGCTGTTGCGGCCGCGCGCGGCATCCAGACGGGTAAAGGGCCGCATGGCCGCGTCAAGGCTGTCGTCGGGGATGCCGGGGCCGTCATCCTCGATCCCGATGCGCAGGCTGCGCGGCCCCAGCGTCGCATCCAGTTCGGCGCGGGTGCCATAGCGGGCGGCGTTGCCCAGCAGGTTTTCCAGGGCGCGGCGCAGCATGTCGCGGCGAAAGGTGGCCCGCCCGCCCCGGTCGCCGTCCAGGCCCCGCAGGATCACCCGCTGCCCGGCGCGCTGCGCGTCCGCAATCACGCTGTCGACAAAATCGGCCACCGCCGTCGTTTCGGGGGCACTGTCCTGCGCCTCGTCGCGGGAATAGTCCAGAAAGGCATCCACCATCCGGTTCATCTCGGCGATGTCGGCCTCCATCGCGCGCAGATCCTCGTCATCGGGGGGCAGGTCGGGCGACATCATCGACAGGCCCAGGCGCAGCCGCGTCAGGGGCGTGCGCAGGTCGTGGCTGATCCCCGACAGCATCATCTTGCGCTGTTCGTTCTGGCGTTCCAGGCGGTTGCGCATGTCCAGGAAGGCCGTGCCCGCGCTGCGCACCTCGGTCGCGCCGGACGGTCGATAGGGCACCATCCGCCCCTTGCCGTAATCCTCGGCCGCCTCGGCCAGGCGCCGGATCGGACGCAGCTGGTTGCGCAGGAACACCGTGGCGATGCCCGTCATCAGGAACGAGGTGAACACCATCAGCACCAGCAGCTGGTGCGGGTTCGACGCGCTGACCCGGCGCCGGTCGAAGGCCAGCGAATAAGGCCCGGCAGACCCGTCCAGCGTCACGATCACCCGCTTGTCGTCCTGGGCCAGATCGACCGACCGAATGGCGGGCAGGCTGCTGCGCAATTCCTGGATCACGACGCGGCCCGAGAAATCGTAGAACACGCGCGGATCGCCCACATCGTCGGTGTCAGGCGCGCCGATGGTGATGCCCAGGGGCACGGCGATCTGTCGCCCGGCGTCGCGCTGTCCGTCCGCCTGTTCGATCCGGGCGGCGACAAAGGCAAGCTCGCGGGTCATGCTGGCGGTCATCTGCCGGGTCACGTCTTCGAAATGGCGTTGCAGGAACATGACGCTGACCACCAGCGTCACCACAACCACCGGCAGAAACAGGATCAGCGCCGCCCGGCCATACAGCCCGCGCGGCAGAAATCCCTTCAACCATCCGTCTTCGGCATGGTTCGTCATGGCGTCTCCGGTTCGACATGCTAAGGCTAGCGGCATGGACGGACCAACGAAAGAGCTGCTGCGAATCCTGGCCCCGAACCCGTCGCCTCTGACCGGGCCGGGAACAAACACGTTTCTTCTGGGGCGCGACCGGGTCGCGGTCATTGATCCCGGACCCGACGATCCCGGCCATCTTGCCGCCATCGTCCAGGCCGGGCGGGGCCGGATCAGCCATATCCTCGTCACCCATGCGCACCGCGACCACAGCCTGGGCGCGCCCAGGCTGGCACGGATGACCGGCGCGCCGGTCCTGGCCTTCGGCGACGCCCTGTCCGGCCGGTCCCCGATGATGCGCCGCCTTGCGGACCAGGGCGCGACCGGGGGCGGCGAAGGGCTGGATCTGTCCTTTGCCCCCGACGTCGCCCTGCGCGACGGCGACGTGATCGAGGCGACGGACTGGCGCCTGACCGCCCTGCACACCCCCGGCCATTCCGGCGGGCATCTGAGCTTTCTGTGGGGCGACCGGATCTTTTGTGGCGATGTGGTGATGGGTTGGTCATCGACCATCATCTCGCCCCCCGACGGGGATCTGGCCGATTATCTGCGCACGCTGGACCGGCTGGCGCACCATCGGCCCGAATGCCTGCTGCCCGCCCATGGCGATGCGATCGGGAACCCGGCGCAGCGGCTGGCAGAGCTGGCCGCACACCGCCGCCAGCGCACCGCCCAGATCCTCGGCGCCCTGCGCGACGGGCCGTGCGATGCAGCGGCCCTGGCCCGCCGGATCTATGACGTGCCCCCCCACCTGCTGCCCGCCGCAACCCGAAACGTCCTTGCCCACCTGCTGGCCCTGACCGACCTGGGCGCCGTGTCCCCGCTGGACACCCTGCACGTCCAGGCCCGTTTCGCCCTGGCGTAAAAAAACGACAAGATCCTCTGGACGCCCCCAAAGAGCATTGCTATACGGCCCCCGTGTTCCGGCGTAGCTCAGCGGTAGAGCAGTTGACTGTTAATCAATTGGTCGTAGGTTCGATCCCTACCGCCGGAGCCAAGAAATCAAGAGCTTACGCCCTGTCAGCCGCCTAAGACGGTGAGTTAAGACGGGTTCTAGGACGGAAGGCGGGCACTTTGCCCGCCTTTTCCGTCTTAGCGGCCCCCGGGTTCACATCCCCTCCAACCTGCTGTATCTCCTGACCATTCCGGTTTTGGTGGGGGATTGGGTTTGGCGCTTCACGATGATGTTCTGGCACTGCGCAACGCGCGGATAGCGGCGGGCTCTCCCCCGGTCCCGGAGGCGCTGCAAGGCGTCACGAGGGCAAAGGTGGCGGAGGTCCTGGGACAGGTCGCGCTTGGCGGCAATGCTGACATTGTGGACGGCGTGTTTGCGCTCCTTGATGATGAGACGCCAAGCTGGTTCTCCAAGGCCCCGGACGGCGCGAAGGTCGCTGACGGTGCAACCACGGCCCACCTCGCCTGCCACATCGGCATCCTCCAGCGCGGCAACGGCAAGCTGGACCGGGAGGGGCGCGACTACTGGATCAAGCCCCTGCGTGAGCTCGGGGGCTTTGTCCCGATCACCCTTCTGGACGGCGCATTCATCACCGGCCACGTCAAGGCGAAGTCGCCCAACTCCTGCTACCGCCTTGATGAGGAACTTGTTGCCATCCTCAAGGCCCCGGAGCCCGAGTGGCGGGCGATGCTGGCCGCTTGGGCAAGCGCCGATGCGGCGCGGTCCCGGCGGGCCTTTCAGGCTGAGATGGAGGAGGCTTCCCGCAAGCTGGTGGACAGCGGCCACGCTGACCTGATTCGGGCAAGCGTTGACCACTACGCGGCCCGGTTCCTGCCGGGCTACCAACTCCTCTACATTGACGACAGCGACGGGGACCGGGTGTCAGAGGAGGAGCGCGCCAAGATGGCGGCGGCGGGGGTGACACTGACCCTTGAGGATGCCATGCCCGACGCCCTCCTGTGGAACCCGGAGACGGACCACCTCTGGGTGATCGAAGCCGTGACAAGCGATGGTGAGGTGGACTTCCACAAGGTCGCCCAGATGGAGCGGATGGCCGCGCGCTGCGGCAAGTCCGGGGTCGGGTTCACCACCACCTACAGGACATGGAAGGATGCAGCGGCGCGCCAGTCAGCCCACGGCAACGTCGCGGTTGGCTCCTACATCTGGATCCAGTCAGACCCCGCCAAGCACCTCCGGGTTGAGGGCTAACCGGCAAAGCCTGCAATCGCCCCCTCCACGTCCTCCGCCCCGGCCAGCGCCTCAAGCTGCCCCCGCGACGGGTAGTGCAGGTTGCGGAGGTCGGTTGCGTTGACCTGAGTGTGGCCGGAGAAGGTGCGGAAGTAGGTGTCAACCGCCTCACTGTTCAGGAACCGGGCAAGCCCAACGGCAAGCCGCTCCGGGAGCCCCGCGCCCTTCGCATGGAAGTAGTTGATGTGGTTTTCAAACCCGGCCCGCTCCCCTGTGTATACCGCCGCCACCACGCGCCGCTTCTCCTCCTTGGCGGTGAAGCGCTTGGTCAGGACATAGGTGCCGCCCGGGACCATGAGGCTGTCCGTCTGTGGGCAGTCGTAAATGGCGTTGTGCTTCTTAAAGCCCTCCCGGGGCCAGCGCACTGTCGCGCCGTCAAAGTGGCCGGGGTAGATCAGCGGCACAGTGTCAGAGCCGGGGTCGCGCCGCAGGTGTTCCTTCGCCCGGAAGTCCACCACCCGGCCCGTTGACACGGTCAGCCCGAGGTCCGCCAGAGTGCAGGGAAGCGACTGGATCAGGTCTGCCGCCGTTGCGCCCCCCACGGGCAACCGGATGAATGCGTGGCGGTCCCCGGGGCGCACAATCTCACTGAAATGGACCTCCCGGGCGGGCGTCAGGTCGGTTGACAGCGCCACCCCGTTCTGCGGCACCCCGCGCCGGAGGTGGAAGATGACATTCTCCTGCAACACGTCATCGTCGCGGAAGGCGGAGCGCCGCGACTCAAAGACGTGGATCGCCAGCAATGCCGAAAGGTCGAGCATCAGGCGGCGGAAGGGCTCATAGTAGGAGCCATTGCAAAAGGACCGGGGCGTGATCGCAACCAGCTCCCCGCCAAGCTCTAGCTGTTGCAAGGCCAGCGCCACGAAGGCGGTGTAGAGGTTCACCGTCTCGATGCCCTGCGACCGCAGGGCCGCGCGCCACTTGGAGCCCGCGTTGATCTTGCCATAGGGCGGGTTGAGGATGGCGCAGTTGAAGCGCCCCGCCGCCGCAAGCAGGGGCTCGGCAGACCGGAGGATGTAGTCATCGGCCACTACCTCCGGGTGGAAGGCGATGCCCGCCCGGGCGCAGTCTGTGGCGCACCGGGCCAGCGTCTCCCGGAGGATCGCAACCATGTCGGGGTCCACCTCATAGCACGTCACGTCGATGGACCGGGGCGGCACGGGATGGTTGCAGGCTGCCTCGACAAAGGCGGCGGTGAGCGCACCCATTCCGGCCCCGGCGTCAAGGAGGCGAACCTCACTGGGCATGTGGAGGAAGTGCCCGGCCAGCATCCGGGCGATGCCGGTTGGCGTCATGAACTGACCAAGGCGCTTGCGGCCGTCCTCATCAAGGCCGGGGGAAACCTCCCGGCGGTGGCCGTCCGCAACTGCAAGCGCCGTCTCTGCCAATCCCATACCTCCCGCGAACATTCCGTGAACGCTACATGATCTTGTGTTTCTGGACAAGCTAGACCTCCCTCCGCTGAAAAGCCACCTCTAAGCCGCCTGAGCCCGCACCGCCGCGCCGTGATCCGTCTTGCGCCAATGGGCGGGGTCGCGCACGAGGTCGGAGAGGGCCAGCAGGAGCGCGGCCCAGTGCAGCGCCCAGTAGAACGGCAGCAGGAGTGCAAGCCACACCGGGAGCCCAGCCCGGAGTGCAGCGGCGGCATGGAGGGCGACGGCGGTGGCGTAGCCCAGCAGGAGGAGCGCGGCCAGAGGCCCGGACAGGTCCCCGCCCAGCGCCAGCCCGACGCCCACCGGGTGCGCCGCCGTGCACAGCAGCGCGACGGGAAGCTGCGCCAGCAGCGCGACGGTGCCCGCCGGGCCAAGCTCCCGCATGGTCTGGCGCGGTGTCCTGCCATGCACGATGGCGGTCACGGCGAAGCCCTTGAACCAGCGCGCCCGCTGGCGCAGCCAGACGCCCGCCCTGAGCGGGGCCTCCTCCCAAGTGGTTGAGTCGATCACGGCAGACCGCCACCCCAGCCGGGCCAGCCGCACCCCAAGGTCTGCGTCCTCGGTGACGTTGTGGGCATCCCAGCCCCCGGCGGCGCGCAGAGCCTCCGCCCGGAACCAGTTGCTTGTCCCTCCCAAGAGGAACGGCAGGCCCAGCCGGGACAGGACGGGCAGGACCGCGCCGAACAGCGCCGCATACTCCAACGCCCACAGGCGGGTGATGGTGGGGGAGCCCGGCGTTGCATGGTCGCACCCCAGCCGCGCCTGAACCACGGCAAGGCGCGGGTCTGCGGCCAGCGCGGCGGCGGCAAGGCGGGCCTGCCCCGGGTCCGGGCGGTCCTCCCCATCGAACACCACGACAAGCGCACCGGATGCCAGCGCCAGCCCGACATTGCAGGCCCGGGGCTTGGTCTGGGGAGAGCCCGGCGGCACCACGACCACCCGCCAGCCCGCCGGGGCATGGACACGGGCGGCGGCGATGGTCGCGGTGTCGCAGGCCTCCAACAGGATGATGACCTCAAGCAGGTGCGCGGGGTAGTCCAGCCGTGCCAG
The DNA here is from genome assembly GCF_900188295.1 of Paracoccus sediminis. Lineage (GTDB taxonomy): Bacteria > Pseudomonadota > Alphaproteobacteria > Rhodobacterales > Rhodobacteraceae > Paracoccus > Paracoccus sediminis. The sequence continues at coordinate 18,815 of NZ_FZNM01000011.1, read as the reverse complement.
TGCAGCCGCAAGCTCGGGGAAGATGGCAGCCTCCCGGAACAGCGGCACAAGCACGGTGACGGTGGGCAGGTCGCACGGCGGCGGGGCCTCGGGCTTGGGCAGGAACAGGCCCACCAGCGCGGCCAGCCGGAGCCCGGCGGCAAGCACAAAGACCGGGGCCAGGATGTAGGACGCCCAAGGGGATGCGAGGGGCAGAAGGGCGATGGCCGGGAGCAGCAGCGCGGCCCAGACGGGCACGGCCAGCCCCCGGGCCGACAGGTGGGCGGGGACCGAAACCACGGCCCAGCGGGCGGCGGAGCCTATGGGGTCACGGACAGACCGGAAGATGGGGGTGACGTTCATGGGCGCTCCGGGGTGTGAACAAAGTGTGAACTTATCCCCGGTCTAGCTGGCCGCCCCAGCGCAGGTCTAGACTTATCCCTGGCCCCGCCAGAGGATTTTTCCATTACACAACAACGGCTTGACGCGCGCCGAAGTGGCCCCGGCAGGCGTCAACGCGCCTTGACGGCGGCAGGGGCTTGACAAGGTGGTGGAGGTGTGGGCGGGGCTGCCCAGAGCGGGCGCAGCATCAAAGGGTCAAATCGGGATTGACTCGCCCCGGGCCGGGTGTGGCATACAGTGAGGGTCAATCGAGAGGTTGACCGGCTGCGTCTGGTTCACATGTCAGATGCCGTAAACGGCCCGCTCCAAAGCGACGCAGGGCCTGCCGACCAAGGAACTCAACACCGAAACCCGGTGCTGGTGTCTGTTGGTCGGGCGAAGCTCCCCCCACGCGCCAGTGCCCTAGTCCCGTAGGAGGGGCGTGCACTATGGCCTACACGAACGTCGAAAAGCTGGATGATGCTCTGGCCGCGCTGAACGGCGCGCGTCAGGCCTTCCGGCCTGATTTCTGCTTGATCACCAAGAAGGAGGGGCGGGTTGACTTCTGCTTCTTCGGATACGGCAGCCGCGAGATCAACAGCGCGACCACGGTGACTTGGCGCGCCGTGCGGACGATCAACAAGGCGCTGGAAGCCGATCCCGGCCTGAAGCTCTTTGAGGACCACAAGGGCCACTGGGTCGCCGTGCGCGGCTTCGCAAGGTGACCCCCTGCGCCGCCCGGCGCGGTGCGCGGGCGGCGCTCCCCCCAATTCAACGGAGATGAAGATGCTTCACATGAGCATGAACGACCTCGGCCTTCGGGTTGCTGTGGATGACTTCAACGCAACGGTCGCGGAACTTGGCGATACCGTCCGGGTGTCGCACTACAGCAGGGGCGGGCGCGAATGGGAGTTTGAAGGCCCGGACGTGCTGATCGCCAAGGGTCAGGCCCTTGGTGTTGCCATGCAGGTCAACCCTCTGCGGGAGGTCTGGCTTGATCGGCGCACCAAGCGCCTCGTCATCCGCTGACCCACTGCGCCGCCCGGGACGCCGGGCGGCGTGTCGTCAGTGGACCCGCGCGCCCTCGCCCAGCGACAGGGCGGCGGCGGTGTTGTAGAAGCCGTATGCGACAAGCGCCCGGCGGCTCCACTGGGAGACGTTCAGGCGGTTGACGAGCTCAGGGGAGCGGCGGGCGTCGCTGAACACGGTGCGCCGCCCGATGCGCGACACGAGGATGCCGCACAGGCCCGCAAGCTCCACGAGCGGGACGCCATAGCACCGGGCGAACCGGACCAGCATGGCCGGGCTGGGCCAGCCGTCCGGTTCCGTCTCGGCGGCAAGGGTCAGCACCGCCTCATGCGCCAGCCGCAGCGGCGCGGGGAACAGCACGTCATACCCGTCCAGAAGCTCCTCACTGGTCATGCCGGGTTGCCCCCACGGTCCATGCCCCGGATGTTGATGGGGTCGCCATCGAACACGCAGTCAACGTGCAGACCGCCCGGGGTGGTGGCAATGTCGGTCGTCACCCAGCCGGTGCCGGAGAAGGCGCCAACCCCAGCACCACGCGCTGCGGCAAGGGCATTGGCGGCGGTGATGGCAGCGGCGGGGCTGGCCGCGCTGATCAGGGCGGAGTGAAGGCCCGCGCTGTTGCGCAGCGGTTCGGCTGCAAGACCGGCGGGGCGGCGGATCAGGTAGAGCGGCATGGTCAGGTTTCCTTGTTGTTGAGGGCGAGCTTCACGCGGTCCACGGGCCGCACCTTGCCAGCCTCAAACTCGCGGTTGGCGTTCAGCGCCCGCTGTGCGGCGTTCTTGATGGCGGCGATGGCGGTGGACACGGCCCGCGCCTCCTCGCCCACCAGCGCATCGGCAAGCTCTGCGCTTGAGATGGGGCGGTCACGGCGGGGAAGCCGGTCGTTGACCGACTGGATGGCAGCGCCAAGGACAACATCCTTGGTGGCGACGGCCAGCATGGCAAGCTGGCGCACCTCGGCAGGGCCAGCGCCCGCGACCTGGGCCATGAGGTCGGTGCGGCGGGCATCGCCCAGACCGGCCCGGGCCAGCACTGCCTGCGGGCTGGCATACAGGGCCTCGGTGAGGGCCAGCCCCTCGGCGGCGGCGACAAGCTGCTTGATCTCAGCCCAACGGGCCTCGGATGAAGCGGCCACAATCTCCGCCCGCGCCTTCGCCCGGGCCTTGTCGGCAGCATCGGCCTGCGCCTTGGGGTCAAAGCCTGCGGCGGCAAGGCTCTTGGCAACATCAGCCGCCCGCGCCTCTGCGCCTGCGGTCAGGGTGGCGATGGTCTGGCCCAGCTTCTCCGCCCGCTTTGCGGCGAAGGCGGCAAGGTCGATCAGCTCCGCCTTGGGCAGTAGCTTGCCCGCCGTGATCGGCGCGGGCTCGGGGTCAGCGGGCGTGGGGGGAAGGTCGGGGATGGCTGTCTGTGCCAAGGTGCGGGCTCCTCTGCCGTGGGCGCACCGCCATTGGTGGCCCTCATGCCCCAACTATACCTTGGGTTGAGTGATGCCGCCCGTGGTATTCATTGTTGCCGGGGGCCACCCCGAAAGTCTGGCGGGGACTGGGGCCGACTTTGCCCAAGGGGCTGGCGGCGCGCGGGGCGCGGAACGGCCACCCCGGTTCCGTTCGGAAGCGGGGTCAGACCCACCAAGCAAACTGCGGGTCGCCGGGCTCCCAATGCTTGGGCCGCGCGACCTTGGCCGATGCCATCGGCAGGTGCGGTTCGGGGTCGGTGGCGACCTGAGAGATGGCATGGCCGATCAGGACCGGCGGCGCATCGGTGACGAGGGCTGTCACGGGGCGCGGCTGCCCAAGGGGCGTGAAGGACGGCTCCACCCGGGCGGCGAAGCCCATGCGGGACAGGAGCCCGGCGGCATTGGCATAGACCTCAAGGCGCGTCTCCATCAGTCCCCCCTCGTGACGCGGGTGCCGGACGGGGTGCGGCGGGGGGCCGGGTCCGGCATGGGGGCCTCCGGCAGGTGTTCGATGGGCTCGGGGATGAGGCTGCGCGGGGCGGGCGTCACGTCGCGCATCGGCGGCATGGGGTCAATCTCCCCGGCCTCGGCCTTGCGGGCGAGATACTCCTCAACCGTCATGTCGGCGGGCACGACAAGGACGCCCCCGGCGTTGACGCTGACGTTGACCTCAAGCGGCTCCCCCTCCCGGTAGGCGTGGCGGGCCTTCAACAGGAAGATGTTGGCGACCACGTTGCCCGCATTGGCGGCAAGGCGGAGGTTCGACACGAGGGCGTCATGCTCGGTGCCCAAGCCCCGCTGATACGCCTCCTCCACCTCCGGCTGCCGGGCGCGGCAGGCCTTGAAGGCGTCAACAGACATGCGCAGGGCCTTGGCGATGGTGGTCAGGTGGCAGCCCCGGGCGGAAAGCTCCTCAATGATCTTGATGCCCCGCGCCCCCACGACATAGTGGGGGCGGCCAACCTTGCCGCTCACCTTGCGGGACGGGAGGTCATCAACCGACATTGGCGGCCTCCTGTGCCATGGTGGTGCAGACGCGCTGGACCAGCCCCTTGCCGCACCGAAGCTCCTTGGCGATGCGGTCCATGCCCACCCGCTGCTCGCGGAGGGCGCGGATTGCCTCCACCAGCCCATCGGACGCGGGCGGGCGGCCACAGTGGACACCCCGCGCCCGGGCGTGCGCCAGCCCGGCCTTGGTCCTCTCCACGATCATCGCCCGCTCGAACTCGGCAAACACGCCCGACATCTGCAACAGCGCCCGGCCCGCCGGGGTGGACGTGTCCAGCGCCTGCTGCTCAAGGTAGAGGTCCACCCTGAGCGCGCGCAGGTTCTCGAACAGGTCCACGAGGTCGCGCAGGGACCGCCCAAGGCGGGACACGTCCCACGCCATCACCACGTCAAACCGGCGGCGCGCCGCGTCTGCCATCATGGCGTCCAGCGCCGGGCGGGAGCGCTTGGCCCCGCTGGCCGTCTCGGTGTAGGTGTGGGCGACGGTCCAGCCCGCCCGCGCCGCCACCTCCCGGAGGCGGATAAGCTGGTTCTCGGTGTTCTGGTCAGACGTGCTGACGCGGGCGTAGATCGCGGCGCGGCGGGTCATTCAGTGGCCTCCTTGGTGCCGGGGAGCGGGTCGCCAAAGACAAGGTGGTTCAGCTTGTCGGCAACGGTGAGGTGGGGACCGCCGGTGTGCGGGACCGGGGCCGTCATCCCGGCGGGCAGCACGAGGTGGTAGACCGCGAACACCTCCCCCGGGTTGTAGCCGTTGGCGAGGTTGTCGGCCAAGAGCTTGGCCTTCTCCGCCTCGGACAGGTCGTCAGGGTGGCTGTCGCCCTTGAAGGTGCCCATCCCGGCGTAGTCGGTCGCAAGCCAGCGCTGGTATCCGTTCTCGTGGGTGGTGCGGATGCCGTAGCCCTTCTGGTGGTTCATGTCCCAGCCCAGACCGGACTTGATGGTGATGTCCTTCCACGGGGCCAGCGCCTCCCGCAACTCGGCCATGGATGCGCCGCCGGAGCGGAACAGCAGGTCAACGAGGATGGCCTGCTTGGTCCCGTAGCGGCAGGCCTTCGCCACCGCCTTCGGGGCCAGGTTGATCCCCCGGCTGCGGCGCTGGGCCTTCGGCTGGGGCGCGGGGGCGGGCTGGGCGACGGGCTGGGGCTCCGGTGCGGGGGCCACCTCCGCCACAGCGGCGGCAGCGGGCGCGGCCTTCGGCTTGCGCTTGCGGGGGGCCTTCGCTTCCGGGGCGGTGAAGGACGATGCGGTCATGTTGATGCTCCATTTCTGAGGTTGGCTGCACACAACCACAGGTTGTATCCAGTGACGGAACATAGCGTGAACACGACCCAGCCGTCTAGTCCTAAACCGACCGGATTGGGGGTTGTCAGGAGGGGGTGCCGAAGTGCCCAGAGAGGTGGGGTGCGGCGGCACAGTCGCGGCGGGGACTTTCGGGGTGGCCGGGTCCACAGGCCGATTGGCCGGGTCTTGGTGGCCGCCCTTTTTGCATGACGCAGAACGCGCAAAACGATGGTTTCCACACCCCTGCACCAGTGCCCAAGGGCAGCGCCGTAACCGCCCCCGTAACCGCCCCCGTAACCGCCGGGGGACTACGCCTAAGTCCAGTCGCCGCTGGCCCTTATTCCACCGTAACCCCCCGTAACCCCCTATAGGGACAAAGGGGAAGGAAGGCCGGAGGCGGGGAAGGCGCTCGCCCTGGGCTTCCTGCACCCTGCCGCAGGGGTCTAGGTAAGGGCACTTACGGGGGGCTACGGGGGTTACGCTGGGCATTTCCCCCAGCGGGCCAAAGGCTTACCCGTAAGCCCCCCTTTCTGGGCGTAATCCCCCTCTAGAACGGGGGCTCGGCCCCCGATCCAAGGTTGAACACGATCTGTCGTGCGCCGTCGCCCCGGATGTAGGCAATCTCCGGCCCGGCCCCAAAGCGCCGCTGACCTCGCTCAAACCCCAGCCGCTTCATGGCATCGCCCATCCGCTCGTTGTCGTCCTGCGTCCGCATGCCCGGCGGCTTGCCGACGATGGCCCACGCATCCGACGCCCGCAGCTTGCCCTCCGCTTCCTCCCCCAGCGCGGCATGCAGGGATTCATAGAATGGGTCCTCCACCCGCCGGGCGTCCTGCTCCGCCGCTGCATCGGCCCAGAGCGCCGGGTCCAGCCGGATAGGTGCGCCCTCGGCTTCACGCGCTGCGGCCTCTGCCCAAAGCTGGTCGCGGTCCCGGCGCAGGGCATCAAGATCAAAGCCCGTCACCGCCACGGGCCAGAAGCGCCGGTTGCCGGTCGTGTCGCGCAGGTAGCGGCTGTCATTCGTCGTGCCGACGATCACGCACTGGCGGGGGACCTCCCTTTCAAGGCGGTCATAGGCCATCCGGGCCTTGTCATGGGTGCGAGACAGCAGGCCCTTCAGGTGGTTGGCCCCGCCCTGTCGCATCCCCTTCAACTCGCCTGCCTCGACAATCCACTTGCCGGAGAGCGCCTCGATCACGCGCTTGGCCTCAGCGTTCAGGGGCAGGTCATCGGTGAACCAGTCATCCCGCACGGCCAGCGCCTTCAGGGCCGTGGACTTGTTCGTGCCCTGTGGGCTTTCCAGCACCAGCATTTCATCGAACTTCACGCCCGGCTGGCGCACCCGCCGCACGGCAGCGACAAGGATCAACTCCCCCACCGCCCGCGTGTAGTCGCTTTCCCCCGCGCCGCCATAGGTGACAAGCCACCGACCGATCCGGGGGACGCCATCCCACCGGAGCCCAGCCAGATACTCCGCAACAGGGTGGAAGGCGTTCTGCCGGGCGGCGTCACCGATCACGGTCAGAAACAGGTCGCGCGAGGGCCGGAACTTGAAGCGCTCATCGGTCAGCAGCCACAGGCGGTTTGCGGCTGCATCGTCCAGCGGCGGGCCGAACCCCTCCAGCCCATCAATCCGGTCGCGGCCTGCAAAGAGGTCGTGGCGGACCACCACCCCCAGCTTGCGCATTGCAAGCCGGATGTTGCGCTGCGACGTGGAGAGGGGCCGCCCCTCCTTGTCACAGTCAAAGCTGTCGTCAGCCTCCGCAATCGCCCGCTCGATCTGGCGCGCGACATACTGGCGGGACTTGGGCTGGTCCAGCGGGTGGCCGCTGATCGCAAAGTCAGGGTTCAGGACCACGGCGGCAATCAGGTCGTCAGAGACATTCGCCCGGGCCAGGTCGCACATCACCGCCCAGAAGGCTTCCGACCGGCTCTTGTAGCGCCCCGGGTCGTCAGGGTCGCGCCCCTGCACGATCAGCATCTTGGTCCGGTCGGAAACGGGCAGGTCGGGCCGTCCATCCGCGTCAAACGGCACGGCGGGGAGGTCGGTTGCAAGCACCGGAGCGCCACGCCCGGCCATGGCCACCGCGCCGCCAGCCCTCGGGTCAGGGACGGCGGGGAAGGTGGTCAGGTCGAACACCGTGTCATCTGCCCGCAAGACGCGCGCCAGCCGCCCGCCGGGCTTGCGGTTCACCGTCCCAGGCAGGCGCATCACCCGCTCCATGTTGTGGCAGCGGTCAGCCCCGAAGGCGAGCTCAAGGCCCCGGTTCCGGTCCTCCACCGTCGCCCGCGCCGCGTCCCATGCAGGGTCATCGGCGGGCGGCATCACCACCGGCTGCGCCAAGCGCCAGAGCGCCCAGAAACCGCGCCCGCTGTCGATGATGACGGACGGCGGCGGGACCCCCTTGGGCAGCTTGTCGGTCAGCAGCCCCAAGAGCCGCGCCCGCTCAAGCTCAAGCTCCTCCCCAGCCCGGGGGTCAAGGTCAACCCAGAGCCACCCGACGCTGCCCACGTCCTCCTTGGTGGCCTTGTCGCCCTGCCAGCCCTCCCGGAGCGCCGCAATCGACACGTAGGCGTTCAGGGTCCGGTTCTGGGCCACCGCCCATCCCGCCGCGCCGCCCTCGGCATCGGGCGCATACACCTTCCCGGTGAAGCCCTTCGCCTGCTTGGCGCTGACGTGCCACGGCCCCTCGGGGTGGATCAGCCGGAGCGCCGCGCGCACCGCGTCCTTGGACGGCAACAAGCCTTCGCCCTCGCCCGGCCCGTCAATCCCCGGTATATTGGAGGTGTTCCGGCAAGGGACGCGGTCACCACCGTTCTTCTCAGCGCCTCCCGTTTCCCGGCGGGGGGCGCTTTCCATTTCCGGCCCGCTCATGCTTCGCGCCCCGCAAGGAGCCATGCGTCAAGGTCGGCACAGCGGTAGCGCACGATGCGGCCACCCACCTTGGAGGCCACCGGCCCCTGCCGCCGGTAGCGGAGGTCCTCAAGGCCCCGGGCGGTCAGGCCGCAGTAGACCGCCGCTTGGTCGGGGGTCAGCCACTCGGGCGTGACAAGCTCATCCTTCACGCGCGCCACGACGCGGCGCACGATGTCGTCAATGTCTGGGTTCATGGTCGTCACCGATTCGGACCACCTGCGGCAAGGGTGGTCGGAAGGCGACGGGGGCGCGGACATTTGCATGTCCACCGGGTTGCCCTGCGCCCCAGGCTGGGGGCGCTCCCTGCTCGTTGGCACTTCCCGGCGGGCCTCGAGCAGTTTGTGCAGTCGATGGGCCACCATAGCCCACCGCCCCGGGCCGGTAAAGCCCCGGCTTGTTGTCACGCAAGACATTCACAAGCCGGGCCAGTGACTTATCCCCGCCGGATGCACTCCATGATGTAGCGGCTCATGGTCTCCTGCTGCCCGCGCAGGTAGGCTTCCGCCACCTTGGAGCGGGTCATGTAGCCGTCGCTCACGTCCCCATCAGCGTGGTTCATAAGGATCATCAAGTCAGTCTTGGACAGGCCCGCCTCCGGCGACAGGGTCTTGTAGGTCTGCCGCAGGTCCCCGCCGAACTTGGGCAGGGCCTCCCGGTCCTCCTGATAGGCGACGATGTGCCCGGCGAAGTCGGCACGGTGGGACCGCGCGCCCTCCCCCGGGAATATCCACTCCGCTGCGTTCACCGCGTTGACCATCCGGCCCGCCCGCCGCACCCGCGCAAGGCAGGCAATCATCGCCCGGGACAGGGGGATGTCGAAGGCCCGCCGCTCACCCCCCTTGGGCTTGGGGATGTGCAGGACGCGGCGCTTCATGTCCAGGTGTTCCCACCGCGCGACGGTCAGCGCCCCCGGGCGGGAGCCCGACAGCAGGCAGAACAGGTGGAACTCCTGCCGCACCGGATTGGGCAGGGCGCGCAGCTTCTTGTGCCACCCCGCCAGATCGGACGCGCCCATGGCCGTGTCGCGGCGCTGCTGGGGGTTGAAGTCGATGGAGTCAACCGGGTTGAAGTGGGGCAGCTTCGGGTCCAGCCGCCGCTTGCGGGCATAGTTGTAGACGCGGCGCAGGAACACCATCGCCCCGTTGGCGGAGGAGGGGCCGCTCTCCGTGCTCAACTCCCGGTGCCGCTTGCGGACCTCGGGCGTGTGGTCGGACAGCTTTGCCAGCGGGGTCTTTTCCCATGCTGACAACAGGCGGTAGCAGTAGTCATAGCCCCGCACAGTCGCGGCGCTGCGCCGCCCGGCTGCCACCTCCTGCTCCATCGCCGCGCGCAGCTCCACCCATGCCGCGCCGAAGGTCAGCGCGCCACCCTCCCGGCCCCCGCCCTCCCGGGCAATCTCAACCTTCGCCTCCCGCGCCGCCTTGCGCGCATCGGCCACGCTGACCTCCGGCCACTTCCCCACCGCCCGCTTCTTGGTGGACCGCTTGCCCAAGGGCGACACCACGTCCACCTGCACGGTGAAGGTCTTTGTCCGGGCACCGACCACGACGAAGAAGCCGGGCTCCTCCGTGTCGCGCACGATGTATTGGCCGGAGGCGGCGGGCGGGAGCTTGTCCATCACGTCCTTGGAGAGCTTGGTGGGCTGCGCGTTCATCATATGTTCCTGTGGCGGTTCGGGCTAAGACGGTGCTAAGACGGGTCAGTCAGAGGTCGGGTAAGTTGGCGGGGGCTCTGTGTCGCCCCGTGTGGTCCGCAGTAACCCAGCCTTTACAGGCACTTGGGCACAGCCCCGGGACTATACCGTAGGTTGCGCGGCGCGTCTAGACTTACTGTTAATCAATTGGTCGTAGGTTCGATCCCTACCGCCGGAGCCAAAAATACCTGAAATCGCCATGCTTTGCAGACCCCGCCCAAGGGTGGTCGTCCGGGCGCGGTCCGGCGGCCCGGTCGGGGCCAGGTGAGGACGAGACAGGGTCTGGTCCGGTGCGGTGTATGCCCGTGTTGCGGCGACGCACCAGGCGTTGCGGCGCACCGGTTTCTGGACGAAAACTTTTCATCAGGGCTGTCCGGCAGCAGGCTTGTCGAGAGAAAATCCGGACAGGGCGGGACAGGGACTTTAACAAACTTTAATCGCCAGATTGACTTTTCCTCACGACTTTTCCGATCGAAGAACTTCATGATCTGCAAGACGGCGATCGGACCGTCACCCAGTTCATCAGGGGGTTTCATGGGTATCAGGGCAATGTGTGCGGCAGCAGCCGTGGCAATGGGGATAGGGTCGGCTGCGGATGCGGCGACGCTGAGACTGGAATTCGATTATGCCTATCACGGCGGCGATAATCTCGAGAACACGGATTTCACGACTGTCTGGGGGCTGCCCGTCGGCGGTGTTTCGGAAGTCCAGCTCGACCTCGATTATCCTGCGTCCAATTACGCCGAACTGAAGACGAATGCCGGAATCGTTATCTTCGGTGACATTGTCGGATTCATGAACGGCGTTTTTTGGGGTGACACAGGCCTTAGTGGAATAGATTACACCGTATTTTCCTGGGACGGCACGTTAGGTTACGTCGAATACAGCGGCGAATTCGGAAGTTATGAGACGTTCAAGGACATTCGGGCGACCCTTTCATTAGTTTCTGACCTGGCCCCGGTCCCCCTTCCTGCGGGTGCTCTGCTGCTGCCTGCGGGGATCGGCGCTCTCGCGTTGCTGCGCAAGCGCCGCCGTTCCGTCAGCTGATCGCCAGAACCAGCCTGCCGCCCGTGAGGCTGACGCCCACGGGCAAGCTGGACCTGATGATCGCGTCCTGGATCATCGGCGGCCTTAGCCAAAGGTGAAGGTCTGTTCGACCACCGCCTCCATCGCGACATAGCTGGACGTGTTGCTGATGTGCGGAAGGCTGGATATCTTCTCGGCCATGATGCGCCGGAAATCGGCCATGTTGCGGGATCGGACCTTGACCAGATAATCGAACCCGCCCGCGATCATGTAGCATTCCTCGATTTCCGGGATGGCGCGGACGGCGGCGTTGAAGTGCTGCAAGGCGGCTTCGCGCGTGTCGCTCATGCTCACCTCGACATAGGTGACATGGGTCAGGCCCAGCTTCAGCGGCGACAGGATCGCGCGGTATCCGGTAATCAGGCCGATCTCCTCCAGATGCCGGATGCGCAGGGCCACGGGGGTCTTGGACAGGCCGACCTTGCGGGCCAGTTCGGCGACCGGAATCCGCGCGTTGCGGGTCAGTTCGGCCAGGATCTTGCGGTCCAGGGCATCCAGCGCGGCGGTCATCCTGAAATCAGCCCCCAGAATATGCGATCGGACCAGAATCGGCGTCATCTTCAGGCGCACCGCCTAGCCGATCTTTGTTATTCCCGTCCTGTCAGTCAAGGAGTCCCGGCATGGCCAGCGTCGATCCCCGCGTCTTTTCCACCCAAGCCAAGTTCGCGGACGAAGGCCGGCTGCTGCATGATCTTGCGGTCCAGGCGGGTCTGGATGCCGACCGTCGCGCCGCCATTTCCGCCCGTGCCGCCGATCTGGTCCGCCGCATCCGCGCCAGGGCGCGGCCCAGCCTGATGGAGCATTTCCTGTCGGAATACGGCCTGTCCACACGCGAGGGCGTGGCCCTGATGTGCCTGGCCGAGGCGATGCTGCGCGTGCCCGACAAGATCACCATCGACGCCCTGATAAATGACAAGATCGCCCCGTCCGACTGGGGGCGCCACCTGGGCGAGGCGTCGTCGTCGCTGGTCAACGCCTCGACCTGGGCCTTGATGCTGACCGGCAAGGTTCTGGACGACGACCAGGCGGGGACGCTGCGCCGCATGGTGCGCCGATTGGGGGAACCCGTGATCCGCACCGCCGTCGGCCGCGCGATGAAGGAAATGGGCCGCCAGTTCGTGCTGGGCCAGACCATCGGCGACGCCCTGGACCGCGCCAGGACGCGCGAGAAGCAGGGCTTCACCTACAGCTATGACATGCTGGGCGAGGCGGCGATGACCGGCGCCGACGCCGCGCGCTATGCCCGCGCCTATGCCGACGCCATCGCGGCCATCGCCAGGGCCTGCGACAAGGGGTCGGTGGAACAGAACCCCGGCATTTCGATCAAGCTGTCGGCGCTGCACCCCCGATACGAGGTCGCGCAGGAGGGCCGCGTGATGCGCGATCTGGTCCCTGTGGTGCTGCGGCTGGCGCAGCAAGCCCGCGCCGCAAACATGGGCATGAACATCGACGCCGAGGAGCAGGACCGGCTGGTCCTGTCGCTGAAAGTGATCGAGGCGGTGCTGTCGGACCCCTCGCTGGCCGGGTGGAACGGCTTCGGCGTGGTGGTGCAGGCCTATGGCAAGCGCGCGGGCCAGACGATCGACTGGCTGCACGACACAGCGCAGCGGCTGGACCGGCGCATCATGGTCCGCCTGGTCAAGGGCGCCTATTGGGACAGCGAGGTCAAGCGCGCGCAGGTCGAAGGCCATCCGGGCTTTCCGCTGTTCACCAGCAAGACCGGAACGGATGTCAGCTATATCGCCAACGCCCGCAAGCTGATTGGCTATGGCGACCGCATCTATCCGCAGTTCGCCACCCACAACGCCCATACCGTCGCCGCGATCCTGGAGATGGCGGGCGAGACGGCCTTTGAATTCCAGCGGCTGCACGGCATGGGCGAACGCCTGCACGACATCGTGCTGCGCGACACCCATGGCCGGTGCCGCATCTATGCCCCGGTCGGGGCGCATCGCGACCTGCTGGCCTATCTGGTGCGCCGCCTGCTGGAAAACGGCGCCAACAGCAGCTTCGTGAACCAGATCGTCGATGAGGACGTCACCCCCGAGGAGGTCGCCCGCGATCCCTTTGCCGCGCTTGCCACGGCCAAGGCCCCGGCCGCGCTGCTGGCGCCCGCGGATCTGTACGGCGCGTCGCGGCGCAATTCGGCCGGGTTCGACCTGTCGGACGAACAGACGCTGGCGCGGATCCATGCCGCGCGCGATGGGGACATGGCCGACGTGGTGCCGCTGACGGTGACACGGCCGACCGGCGACATTCGGGATGTGACAAACCCCGCCACCGGGGACAGGCTGGCCGCCGTCACCATGGCCGATGCCGGGACCGCCGCCAGGGCCATCGACGACGCCCGGATCTGGGACGCGCCGGCCGCCGAACGCGCCGCCGTCCTGCGCCGCGCCGCCGATCTTTACGAGGAACACTTTGGCCCGATCTTCGGCATCCTTGCGCGCGAGGCGGGCAAGACCCTGGCCGACGCCGTGGCCGAACTGCGCGAGGCGGTGGATTTCCTGCGCTATTACGCGGCCGAAGGGGAAACCGACCCTGGCGCCCCGCGCGGCATCGTCGGCGCGATCAGCCCCTGGAACTTCCCGCTGGCGATCTTTACCGGCCAGATCGCGGCGGCGCTGATGGCGGGCAACGCGGTCATCGCCAAGCCCGCCGAAGCCACGCCGATCATCGCGTCCATGGGCGTCCGGCTGATGCATCAGGCAGGGGTTCCGGTATCGGCGCTGCAATTTCTGCCCGGTCGCGGCAGCGTGGTCGGCGCGGCCCTGACGGCGGATCCCCGCGTCAAGGGCGTGGTCTTCACCGGATCGACCGACACGGCCCGGACCATCGCGCGCAGCATGGCCACGAACCTGGCCCCCGGCACGCCACTGATCGCGGAAACCGGCGGGCTGAACGCGATGATCGTGGATTCGACCGCGCTGCCCGAACAGGCCGTGCGCGACATCGTGAACGGCGCGTTCCGGTCGGCGGGCCAACGATGTTCGGCCCTGCGCTGCCTGTATGTGCAGGAAGACATCGCCGCCCATGTCATTCCCATGATCCAGGGCGCCATGGACGAACTGGTCGTGGGCGACCCCTGGGATCTGGCCACCGATGTCGGCCCGGTGATCGACGCCGGGGCGCAGGGCGACATCGCTGCCTATGTCGCCGCCAACGCCGGCCGCGTGATCCACCGGTTGGACATGCCCGCGCACGGCACCTTCGTTCCGCCGGCCCTGCTGCGCGTGACCGGCATCGCCGATCTGGAACGAGAGATCTTCGGGCCGGTCCTGCATGTCGCCACCTTCCGTGGCAGCGACCTGGATCAGGTGGTGGCCGACATCAACGCGCGCGGCTTCGGCCTGACCTTCGGACTGCACACCCGCATCGATTCGCGCGTGCAAGAGATCAGCGACGCCATCCAGGCCGGCAACATCTATGTCAATCGCAACCAGATCGGCGCGGTTGTGGGTTCCCAGCCCTTCGGCGGCGAGGGGCTGTCCGGCACCGGACCCAAGGCGGGCGGGCCGCGCTATGTCCCGCGGTTCTTCGCCCCCGATGCACCCGCAGCCGCCGGGGGCGACTGGCAGGGCCAAGCCGATGAGGGCCGCATCCGCAGCCAGCTTACTGCGCCTGTGTCGCGCAAGATCGACGAACGCCTGATGCCCGGCCCGACCGGGGAACTGAACCGCCTGTCGGCCCATACCCGTCCCCCGGTCCTGTGCCTTGGCCCCGGCGCGCAGACGGTCGCGGCGCAGATGGCGGCGGTCGGGGCGCTTGGGGGCGATGCGGTCGGTGTGGATGGCCCCCTGTCGCCCGAGGCGCTGACCCGCCTGCCCCCCATGGCCGCCGCCCTGTGGTGGGGCGATGACGCGCAGGGCCGCGCCTTTGCGCAGGCCCTGGCCGCCCGCGACGGCGAGATCGTCCCGCTTGTCACCGCGATGCCCGACCTGGCCCACGTCGCCCACGAACGGCACCTGTGCGTGGACACCACGGCGGCGGGCGGCAACGCGGCGCTGCTGGCGGGGTGATCCCCGCGGCGGCGCGAGAGGTCAGCCCGCCTGCCGCCGGATCCCGGCGTTGAAACGGGCGATCTCTCTCGGCTCGGGTTCGCGGCCCGCATAGATCGTCACATACATCGGAATCCGCTTCAGGCGGGTTTCGATATCCTCCTCGGCCTGCATCGAGATATAGCCGATCTGCACCAGATAGACGGTTCGCGCGCGAATGTCGGCCTCGGACGCGTCGCAGCCCCAGCGGGACAGCATTTCCGACAAGCCCGAAAGCCGTGCCTCGTCCGCCGCCCGGACACGCGCCGCGACCCGGTCGTCCTGCAAGGCCCAGCTTCGGACCGCGAATTCCAGCCGCGCGTCGAAGGCGCCGGACAAAAAGCAGGCCAGCACGTTCAGCATCGCCTCGGACCGCGATTCGGCATACCGCATCGCCGAATCTACCAGGGGCCGGGTCGTTCGGCCCTCCCACCCTTCGATCAGCGCGGCCAGCAGGGCGTCCCGATCGTCGAAAAACCAGTAAAAGCTGGTGCGCGACAGGTTCAGGCGTTTGGCAAGGGGCTGGATCTTCACCGCATCGATGCCGCCGTCGATCAACGCTTGGTATCCGGCCTCCAGCCAGCCCTCGCGCGACCCGCGCCACCCGGTTTCCGATGCGTCCGCCTGATCCATGGCCCGTGGATACGACGATGCGGCGCCCGCCTCAAGTAAAATGTTCATGCATGATCTTGAAATGGTCATTGGTGATTTAAAAATTGACGCAAGTGAACATTTTGGCGAATGTCGGCTCCAGAACCGAATCCCAGCAGGCAGGCCATGTCGAACGATCCCCTTCTTCAGCCTTTCCAGTTGAAGCATCTGACGCTGCGCAACCGGATCATGATTACCAGCCACGAACCCGCCTATCCCGAGGACGGGATGCCCAAGGACCGCTATCGCGCCTATCATGTGGAACGGGCCAAGGCGGGCGTGGCGCTGACCATGACCGCCGGGTCGGCGTCCGTGTCGCGCGACAGCCCGCCGGTCTTCAACAACATCCTGGCCTGGAAGGAGGAGGTGGTGGGCTGGATGCGCCGCTTGACCGACGAATGCCACGACCACGGCTGCGCGGTGATGATCCAGTTGACCCACCTGGGCCGCCGCACCCGCTGGGACAAGGCCGACTGGCTGCCCGTGGTGTCCCCCGGCCACGAGCGCGAGGCCGCGCATCGGTCCTTTCCCAAAAAGATGGAGGACTGGGACATCGCCCGGATCATCGGCGATTACGTCGATGCCGCCGAACGGATGAAGGCCGCGGGCCTGGACGGGATCGAATTGCAGGCCTATGGCCATCTGATGGACCAGTTCTGGTCGCCCCTGACCAACGGCCTGGACGGTCCCTATGGCGGCGACCTGGACAACCGGCTGCGCTTCACCTTCGACATCCTGCGCGGCATCCGCGACCGCTGCGGCGACGATTTCATCGTCGGCCTGCGCTCTACGGGGGACGAGGGGCTGCCGGGCGGCATCACGGCGGACGATGGGCTGGCGATCTCGCGCAAGCTCAAGGACAGCGGGCTGGTCGATTTCCTGAACGTGGTCAAGGGGCACATCGACACCGACGCGGGCCTGACCGACGTGATCCCCGTGCAGGGGATGCGCAACGCGCCGCATCTGGACTTTGCGGGCGCGATCCGGCGGGCCACGAACTTTCCCACCTTTCACGCCGCCAAGATCCCCGACGTGCCGACCGCGCGCCACGCCATTGCGGCCGGGCTGCTGGACATGGTGGGCATGACGCGCGCGCATATGGCCGACCCGCATCTGGTCCGCAAGGTGATTGAAGGGCGCGAGGACGAGATCCGCCCCTGCGTCGGCGCCAACTATTGCCTGGACCGGATCTATCAGGGCGGGATGGCCTTCTGCCTGCACAACGCGGCGACGGGCCGAGAGGAGACGATGCCCCACGTCATCCCCCCTGCCCCGGCGAAAAAGCGCATCACCATCGTCGGCGCCGGCCCCGCGGGGATGGAGGCCGCGCGCGTCGCGTCCGAACGCGGCCATGCCGTGACGGTGTTCGAGGCCGCGGACCGGCCAGGCGGCCAGATCCGCCTGACCGCGTTGCAGGAACGGCGGCGCGAGATGATGGCGATCATCGCCTGGCGTCAGGCGATGTGCGACAAGCAGGGCGTCACCTTCCGCTTCAACACCTTTGCCGACGCGGGCGACGTGCTGGCCACCGACCCGGACGAGGTTGTCATCGCCACCGGTGGCTTGCCCCATACCGAGGTTCTGGTATCGGGCGACGATCTGGTCTGCTCGGCCTGGGACATCCTGTCGGGCGACGTGAAGCCCGGCCAGAACGTGCTGGTTTATGACGACGCGGGCGATCACGCGGCCCTGCAAGCCGCCGACCTGATCGCCGCGACCGGCGCACGGGTGGAAATCGTCACCCCCGACCGCGCCTTTGCCCCCGAGGTGATGGCGATGAACCTGGTCCCCTACATGCGCAGCCTGCAACGCCGCGACACGACCTTTACCGTCACGTGGCGGCTGCTGTCGGTGGCGCGCGACGGCAACCGGCTGCGCGCGACCCTGTGCAGCGACTATGGCGACATGACCCGCGACCGCATCGTCGATCAGGTGGTCGTCAACCACGGCACCCGTCCGCTGGACGGCCTGTATTTCGACCTCAAGCCCCTGTCGTCGAACAACGGAGAGGTCGATTACGAGGCCCTCGCCACCGGCGGGATGCAGACCGTGCGCACCCATCCGAACGGCGCCTTCCGCCTGTTCCGCATCGGCGATGCCGTCGCCGCGCGCAACACCCATGCCGCGATCTATGACGCGCTGCGGCTGGTCAAGGATTTATGATCGCCGATTGCCGCCGCGGCGATCCGGGGGACCGGGCTTTCTGTTGACGCAGGCCCGGCTTGGCCTAGGCTTTGCCGATGCGCAACCGCGACCCGGATCAGGATTCCGCCGGCGTCCCTCGGACGCGGACAGGCCGGTCGGCCTGGCCACGCCTGGTGCTGGCGGCCCTGGCGATCCAAGCGGTTCTGGCGATGCCCGCGACATCGGACTGGTCCTGGACATCGGCGCTGGCGGTTCCGGTCGGATTGCCGGTCATCGTCCTGTTTCTTGTCGGTCTGGGCCGGGCCGCGCAGGTGGTCGCGGCCCCTGCCCTGTGGCTGCTGGCCGTCCAGAAATCGGCCGATCTGGTCACGGACCGGATTCTGGGCCGATCCTTCGGCGTCATGGCGGATCTGCCGCTGGCCGGTGCGGCGTGGGACATGGTGGCGGGCGTTGCAGGCCCCCTGACGGCAACGGGAGCGGCGCTGGGAATCCTGGCCCTGGCCTTCGGCGTGGCGGCGGCCCTGTGGCGGGCCTGCGGAGCATGGTCCGGTCTGCGGCCCCGGCGCCGCGCCATCATCCCCGCCCTTGCGCTGAGCGCCGTTGCGGCCCTGCCCGTCGCGACCGGAACCTCGGGTCCGGGCAATCTTGCCTATGCCCTCCAGCGGATCGATCAGGCCAGGCAAACGCTGGCCGACCGCCGCGATCTGACGGCAGCCATCGCCCGCGATCCCTTTGCAGGGGCGCAAGGCCTGCTGGACAGGATCGACCGCGATGTTCTGGTGGTGTTTGTCGAAAGCTATGGCCGCACCAGCCTCGACACGCCCTTTTACGCCGAAACCCACCGGGCGACCTTGCGGCGTGCCCAGGCCCGGCTGTCCGCGGCGGGGCTTGCCATGCGGTCCGGCATCGTCGCGGCGCCCACGCGGGGCGGCCAAAGCTGGCTGTCCCATGCCACCCTGGCAAGCGGGCTGTGGATCGGCGACCAGTCCCGCTATCGCGCCTTGCTGTCCAGTCCCTATGCAGGGCTGTTCCACCAGGCGCGCCGGGCAGGATTCCGGATAGTGTCCCAGCACGTGGTGTAGGAGGCCGCGCGCGGAGCCTTCGGCGTAGCGCAAGCCGCGCGGCCGTGGGTTACGCTGGCGGTCACCGCCG
>NZ_FZNM01000008.1 GCF_900188295.1 Paracoccus sediminis | reverse complement strand
GCGGCACGGGTTTCACGCGCAGACCGACGGGCGGATTCGCTGGGGCGGGCGTCCGAGGCGGCGGGATCGGCTGTCGCTTCCTGGGGGTCTGCGGCGGCCTCGTCCTCGGACGGCTGTTCGGCGGCCAGGGCGTCGCGCAAGGCGTCTTCGTCGTTCGCCGCGCGGTCGGACGCCGCCTCGGCCCCGGCCTGCGGCTGGCCCGGATCATCGGCGGCCTGTTCGCCCTCGAGGGCCTCGCGCAAAGGATCCGCCTGTTCTGGCGCATCATCTGCCGCCTCCTCGCCCGCGCGCGGCGTGGGGCGTTCGGCCTCTCGCTGCCGTGCGGCGGCTGCGGGACGTTCGGCCTCTTGCTCTCGGGCGGCCTCGACCGGCCGATCAGCCTCTTGCTCGCGGGCGGCTTCGACTGGACGCTCGGCTGGTCCCGATTCGACGGTCTGTTCCGGTTCAGGCTGGCGTTCGGTCGCGCGCTCCGCCTCGACTGGGGTTTCAGTTTCAGGCGCTTCGGGCGCAGTCGCTTCGGCGGCCGACGCTTCGGTGTCCGGCATTTCGTCGGCCGACGCCTCGGCTTCCGGCGCAGATTCGGCGTCGGGGACCGGTGCAGGTTCAGCCCCGGCGGCCGGTTCGGGCAGAGGCGCCGGCGCCGGGTCGTCAGGGGCCGTTTCCGCAGCAGGCTCCTCGGCGGCAGGCTCCTCGGCCATGGGTTTCTCGGCCGTGGATTCCTCGGTCATGGAGGAACCATCCGCAGCAGGCGCTTGCGCCACGGACTCGGCCTGCGCCGGTTCTTCTGCGGCGGGGGCCGCGTCGGCGGGCACGGGTTCGGGGGCAGCGGCTTCCGGTTCCGGGGCTTCCGCCGTGGACGCAGGCGCGGGGTCGGGTTCGGGCGCGGGTTCGGCGGCATCGCCAGGCTGTTGCGCCGGGGGCGGCGGAACCTGCGTTTCGGCCTGGGCCAGAACCACCGGGGCGTCCTGTCCGCCTTCTTGCGGGGTCAGGCTGTCGTCGATGACCAAGGCGCGCGCCTGCGCAAGCTGGGGCACCAGCAGCGACAGACAGGCGGCGATGGCGGTCGTGTTATGAATGATCCGGCGCATGGGGACTCCTCTCCCTTGGGCGGGTAATGCATTGGGGATTTAACCGAAAGAAAAACAACAAGTTCCAAACATGCGCGTGACTGCGCCGTGATCGGCAGAACGCCCCGAAGGCAAAAGGGCGCGGCCGATGCCGCGCCCTTGCCATGCCATCGGATCGAAACGGATCAAACCCCGTCGCCAACGAAGGCTTTTTCGACAACGAATTCGCGGGGTTCGGAATTGGCGCCCTCGTGCAGGCCAAAGCCTTCCAGAACCGCCTTCACATCGACGTTGAAGGCAAGGCTGCCGCAGACCATGGCACGATCCGTGCCGGGGCCGATCGGCGGCAGGCCAAGATCGGCAAAGACCTTGCCCGACGTCAGGTTGTCGGTGATCCGCCCCATCAGCGGCGAATCCTCGCGCGTGGTCGTGGGGTAATACAGAAGGCGGTTGGCGAAATCATCGCCGTAAAGTTCGCTCAGCAGCGGGTCGTGGCGCAGGTTTTCCACCAGTTCCCGGCCATAGTCCAGCTCGTCCGCCGTGCGGCAGGTGTGCATCATCACCACCTGTTCATAGCGGTCATAGGTTTCGGGGTCGCGCATCAGCGACGCAAAGGGCGCGATGCCGGTGCCGGTCGCCAGGAACCACAGCCGCTTGCCCGGCAGCAGCGCGTCCAGCACAAGCGTTCCCACCGGCTTGGGGCGCAGGATGATCTGATCCCCCGGCCGGATATGCTGCAACTTCGAGGTCAGCGGGCCGTCCGGCACCTTGATGGAATAGAATTCCAGTTCCTCGTCCCAGTTGGGGCTGGCGATGGAATAGGCGCGCAGCAGGGGCTTGCCGTTGTCGCCCAGCAGGCCGATCATCACGAATTCGCCCGACCGGAACCGCAGGCTGGCGGGCCGCGTCACGCGGAACGAAAACAGGCTATCGGTCCAGTGCCGCACCGCCGTGACGGCCTGGGCGTCGGGAAGGGTCTTTTGGAGGGTCTTTGGGGCGGCGTCGGCCACGGTCAGATCCAGGGTCATGAAGGCTCCTGCGGGTTTAGTCGATGGGGCGGCGGGGCGAAACCCCTAGCCCGCCAGATGGGCGCGGTGGTCATGGGCTTTCCAGTCGGCCCGCGCGATCCATTGGTCCTGCGGCTGGCGGGCGGCGATGTCGGGGGCGACCTCCACCTCGTCGAAGCCCACGCGGCGGGCCATGGCATATTGGTCGGCGATCAGGCGGCCCGACGCGCGCAGCCTGCCCGCGAAACCCAGTTCCCGCAGACGCCGGGCCAGCGAAAATCCCCGCCCGTCGCCGAAGGACGGAAAGTCGATGGCGATCAGGTCGCGGTGCAGATGCCGGGCCAGATCGGCCAGCGGCGTATCGGGCGCAAGCGTTTCTTCGGCCTCTTGCACCAGGGGATGAAAGCCGTCGTCGCGCGCGATCACGCGTTCGCTGTTCAGCTGGTCGGTCATGCCGGAACCTTTCCGCGGACCATCTTGCCGCCAATAAAATGGATGCCGCATTCGGTCTTGTCCTGTCCGCGCCACCGCCCGGCGCGCGGATCCTCGCCAGCGCGCACCGGCGAGGTGCAGGGCGCGCAGCCGATCGACGGATAGCCGCGCGCCACCAGCGGATGACGCGGCAGGTTGTTTTCGATGATGTAGTCCTGCACATCCTCGGCCCGCCAGTGGGCCAGCGGATTGATGCGCAGGCGCGCAGGGGGTTCTGGTTCAAAGAATTCCAGCGCCGCGCGGTCGGTGTTCTGGAACCGCTTGCGCCCGGTGATCCAGGAATCATAGCCCGACAGCGCCCGTTCCAGCGGCACCGTCTTGCGCAGGTCGCAGCAGGCATTGGCGTCGAACCGGTGCAGCGTGGCGTCGGGATCCTGGCGCGCGACTTCGGCATCGCTGGCGCGGATCACCTGCAAGTTAGTCAGGCCCAATCTGGCCGACACGTCCCGCTGGTATTCCAGCGTTTCGGGAAACAGCATCCGCGTGTCGATGAACAGCACCGGCAGGCCCGGCGCAGCCCGGCTGACCATGTGCAGCAGCACCACCGATTCCGCGCCAAAGGACGACACCAGCGCCACCCGGCCCAGATCGGGGTCGCTGACGGCGCGGCGCAGAACGTCGGTCGCGGCGTGGTGCCGGTACCGGTCGTTCAGCCGTGCAGCCCGCCCGTCCAGGGTGTCGTCAAGCATGGGCCGGCTCGGGATACAGCGCGGCCTTGAACGGCGCCGCGCCAAGTCGGCGATAGGCGTCGATGAAGCGTTCGGACGCATCCGCCCGCACGTCCAGATAGGCGCGCAGCAGCCGGTCGATGGCGGGCACGACCTCCTCGATCGGGAAGCCTGCGCCCGCGCGTTCGCCGATGGCCGGAATGTCGTAGCCGTCGCCGCCCAGCGTGATCTGATAGTTTTCCACGCCCGCCCGATCCAGCCCCAGGATGCCGATATGGCCCAGGTGGTGATGCCCGCAGGCGTTGATGCAGCCCGAGATGCGGATGTTCAGCTTGCCGATCTCGTCTTCCAGGCCGTTGTCCTTGAAATGCTTGGCGATCTCCTGTGCGACCGGGATCGACCGGGCGGTCGCCAGCGTGCAGTAGTCCATGCCGGGGCAGGCGATGATGTCGCTGGTCAGGCCGGCATTGGCGGTGGCCAGCCCCGCCTTGTGCAGCGCGGCATAGACGGCGGGCAGGTCCGACTTGTGGACATGGGGCAGCACGACGTTTTGGTCGTGGCTGATGCGCAGGTCGGCATGACCGTATTGTTCCGCCAGATCGGCCAGCAGGCGCATCTGGTCCGCGCTTGCGTCGCCCGGCGTCTCGCCATGCGTCTTGAAGGTCACGATGACGCTGGCATAGCCATCGACCTTGTGGGCGTGCAGGTTGGTGTCGGTCCAGCTGCGGAAGGCGCCGTTCTTCGCCCGCTCGGCCTCATAGGCCTCGGTCCCCGCGTTGCGGAAGGCAGGGGCGGCGAAGCGGTCCTTGAAGATCGCCAGGGCCTCGCGGTCGGCGCCATGGAAATCGCGGCGGCGGTTGGCGAATTCCTCCTCGACCTCGGCCTTGAAGACGTCCAGTCCGCGTTCGTGGACCGTGATCTTGATGCGGGCCTTGTACTTGTTGTCGCGGCGTCCCGACAGATTGTAGGTCGCGATGATCGCCTCGATATAGGCCAACAGGTCTTCCTCGGGCAGGAAATCACGAATCACCTTGCCCAGCATGGGCGTGCGGCCCAGGCCGCCGCCGACCCAGACCTCGAAACCCGTCCGGCCGTCCTGCTGGATCAGGCGCAGGCCGATGTCATGGGCGGCGACCAGGGCGCGGTCGCGCGCGGCGCCCGTGATGGCGATCTTGAACTTGCGGGGCAGGAACTGGAATTCGGCATGGTCGGTGGACCAGCTGCGCAGCAGTTCCGCATAGGGGCGCGGATCCATCCATTCGTCGGCGGCCGCGCCCGCAAAGGCGTCGGTCGTCACGTTGCGGATCGTGTTGCCCGAGGTCTGGATCGCGTGCATCCCGACCGAGGCCAGCTGGTCCAGCATGTCGGGAATATCCACCAGGCGCGGCCAGTTGAACTGGATGTTCTGGCGCGTGGTCCAGTGGCCATAGCCCTTGTCATAGGTTTCGGCCAGATGGGCCAGCATCCGCATCTGGTCGGGGCTGATCGTGCCGTACGGAATGGCGATCCGCAACATATAGGCGTGCAGTTGCAGATAGACGCCGTTCATCAGCCGCAGGGGCCGGAATTCGTCCTCGGTCAGGCTTCCGTCTAGGCGCCGTCCGACCTGGGCGCGGAACTGCGCCGCACGATGGCGCACATAGTCGGTTTCGACAGGGCGGACGTCAAACATTGCGGGCCTCAGCGTGCTTCAGGGTCTGGATGCCGTGAAAGTAATTGGACGGGCCGCGCTGGCGGAACGCCTCGCGGAAATGGGTGGGTTCGGGACCGTTGGGGCCGCGCCGCGCCTCGACCAGATAGGGGCCGACGACGATGTTCGACTGGCCGATGGCCTTCAACAGCGCCAGATCGGCGATGGCCTCGTCCTCGAACAGGGTCGCCTGCGCCAGATCGGGGGTCCAGCCGTCCTCGCACATCCACACGTTATGGCCTTCGCGCAGGTCGTTCGCGGTGATGACGCCGGGCTTGGCGGCCGTCGGGACGAAGGCTTTGCTCATGATGTGGACCCTTTCGGATTGGTCCCCACAATATAGAATTTTGTTCTGGATCTTTGCGATAGGGTCTGGAGAATAAGGATATTCAATCATGAAGGTGGAACATGCCGGAACAGCTTCCACAGATTTCCCCTGCATCGAAAACGAATTTCCGGTTGGACGAGGTGGATCGCAAAATCCTGTCCCTGCTGCAGGAGGACGCGAGCCTGTCTCTGGACCAGATCGCCGACCGGGTGGGCGCGTCCAAGACCCCGGTCTGGAACCGGATCCGCAAGCTGCGCGAGGCGGGCGTGATCCGCCGGCAGGTGGCGATTCTGGACCCCGAGGCCCTGGGGCTGGAAGCCTGCTTTTTCGTCCTGATCCGCACCAGCGAACATGACAGGGACTGGGCCGCGCGCTTTTTGAAAGCCCTGCGCGAACGCCCCGAGGTGATCGAGGCTCACCGGCTGGCGGGCGACATCGACTATATTCTCAAGGTGCAGGTCCGCAACGCGCGCGCCTATGACCGATTCTATCAGTCGCTGATCGGCGAGGTGAAAATCCACAACGTCACCGCCCTTTTGTCGATGGAGGAGATCAAGGCCACCAGCGCGCTTCCCATCCCGGATGTTGCGCGCTAAGGAAGTGGCGACCGTCGGGGGCCTGCATGTCCGGTTTTATCATCCGGCTCAGCCCGGAATGCTCGACCGCGCGCTTTGTGCCGCAAGCCTTGCGGGATGGCGGGCAGCGGTGACGATCCGCGGCCATCCGGCCCTGATCGGACGCCCTCCGGTCCTGGGCCCGGAGGGTGCGCGCCTGGGCCGCTCCACGGAAACCGTTTTCGACCTGCCGACCCACCGATGACCGATTCGAACTTGCTGCCCCCCAACATGCTGATCGTGGCCCAAGCCGGCCGGCTGGAATTCGAGGCGATCATCCTGGCCGCCAGCCTGCGCCATGCCGCGCCGGGTTTTGCCGGCCGCCTGATCGTGGCCGAACCGCAGCCCGATGGCGCCTGGGCGGGCCATGACACGCTGCTGTCCGCCGACACCCGCAGCCTTCTGGAAAGTCTGGGCGCCCGGATTGTCCCCTTTGTGGCCCGCCATTTCGGGGCGGCCTATCCTCATGGCAACAAGATCGAGGCGCTGTCGGTCCTGCCGGCGGACCAGCCGTTCATCTTTTTCGATACCGACACGCTGATAACCGGCCCCCTGGACCGGCTGCCCTTCGGCACCGTGCCTCCGGCGGCATCCATGCGGCGCACGGGGACATGGCCCGAACCGCCGCCCTACGGCCCCGGCCATCGGGCGATCTGGAGATCGCTTTACGACCGGTTCGGGCTGGATTTCGCGTCCTCGCTTGACCTGACCCAGCCGGACGAACACTGGGAACGCTATCTTTATTTCAACGCAGGCTGGTTCCTTGGTCCCGATCCGGCGGTCTTCGGACAGCGATTCCTGGACTGGGCGCTGTCGGTGCGCGACGATCCGCCCGACGAACTGGCCTGCCAAAGCCTCGATCCCTGGCTGGATCAGGTCGTGTTGCCGCTGGTGATCCACAGCCTGGGGGGCGGGCGCCCCGGCCCGGCCCTGTCGGGCCTGGATGGGGACATGACCTGCCATTACCGAAAACTGCCGCTGCTTTACGCGCGCGAACCCGGCCGGGTGCTGGACATGCTGGAATCCGCCGTCGCGCCGAACCGCATCAAGAAGCGGCTGCGGGAATGGGAACCGGCGCGAAAGCTGATCTATCAGGGCAAGGGCCGCGACAAGGTGCGGCCCCTGTTCGCGGACGGTCTGCCATCGGGGGAAAAACGGATCCGGCAGGTTCTGAAGGCGAATGGCTGGTGGTGGGGCTAGGCCCCCTGCCCTGCCGACAGCGACACGGGAATCCCACGTGGCAGGGAACAGCCGACCATCGAGCTTGCCTTGGCCTCGTCGATCAGGGGCTGCGGGTCGGACCCGTCCGCCATGCCGCATTGCACCGACACATCGGCCCCGCTGGCGATCAACGGATCCCCTTCCAGCGTCAGACGGACCTTGACCGAAAGGGTGGCGATCACCACCCCGCGCCGATGCGCGACATGGCGCAGGTCGTTGCACAGGCACCCGCCGATGGCCAAGGCAAGCAGTTGCGCACCGTTGAAGCCCAGGCCCATGCCCCCGGCCTTGCCGTCCGGCCGGTCGGCGATGACGCAATGGCCGCCCGCCCAGCCCACGGCGGCTTCGGTTCCCGGCAGGTTCATCAGGCTGACGCTGACAACGGGCATGGCGGTCCCTGTGCTGGCTTACGATCAGCCTAGCACGGTCCGGGCAAGGATGCAGCAGCGGCCAATCGGATCGGGCCGCGCAGATCCGGGCCGGTCACGGGAATGCCGCCTTGGGTGATGCGCAGGCGGCCTTCGGCCTGCAACCGCATCGCCTCGGTCCGGATCGGCCCCATCAGGGGGCGCCAGTCGGCGGCCAGATCGCGCGCGATCTGGCTGGGACAGCAGGTGGCGCCGGGGCGCAGCCGTCCGACCCGCGCCAGGATCGCCCCGCGCAGGTCGGCCTGGGTCATGCCAGCACGTCGTCGCAGCGCGCGCAGACAGAGGGGTGCCGGTGCGTCCCCACGTCGGGCAGGATCTTCCAGCACCGCTGGCATTTCGCGCCGTCGGCCCGTTCGAAGACCACGCCGATGCCGGGGGCCTCGGCCATGCGGAACGCCTCGGACGGGGCGGGATCGGCGGTCAGCGACAGGTCCGAGGTGATGCAGACATCGGCAAAATCCACCGATTTCAGCGCGGCCAGCATGTCGCGATCCTCGACATGGACGACCGGCGCGGCCTCGAGGCTGGCGCCGATGGTCTTGTCCGTGCGCCGAACCTCCAGCGCCGCCGTGACCACGCGGCGGGCGCGACGCACATGGTCCCACTTGACCGCCAGCGGCTCGTTCAGCCAATCGGCCGGGGTGTCGGGGAAGTCGTGCAGATGCACACTGTCGTCACCTGACGGGAACCGCGACAGCCACACATCTTCGGTCGTGAAGGGCAGGATCGGGGCCAGCCAGGTGACAAGGCGGTGGAACAGGATGTCCAGCACCGTCCGCGCGGCCCGGCGGCGCGGGCTGTCCACCGCGTCGCAATAGAGCGAATCCTTGCGGATGTCGAAATAGAAGGCCGACAGATCCACGGTGCAGAACTGGAACAGCGTCTGGAACACGCCCTGGAAATCGAACTGCTCGTAACCCCTGCGGACCGCGTGATCCAGTTGCGCCAGCCGGTGCAGGATCCACTGTTCCAGTTCCGGCATCTGTGCCGGATCCAGTTTCTCGGCATCGCCGAACCCGTCCAAGGCCCCCAGCAGGAAGCGCAGCGTGTTGCGCAGCCGGCGATAGCTGTCGGCGGTGCCCTTCAGAATCTCCGGCCCGATCCGCTGGTCGGCGGTGTAATCCGCCTGCGCCACCCACAGGCGCAGGATGTCGGCGCCGTATTGTTCGATCACCTTGGCGGGCACGATGGTGTTGCCCAGCGACTTGGACATCTTCATGCCCTTTTCGTCCAGGGTGAAGCCATGCGTGACCACGTTGCGATAGGGCGCCCGACCCTTGGTCGCGCAGCCTTGCAGCAGGGACGACTGGAACCAGCCGCGATGCTGGTCGGTGCCTTCCAGATAGACGTCAGCGATCCCGTCCGGCGCCCCGTCCGCCCGGTCGCGCAGCACGAAGGCATGGGTGGATCCGCTGTCGAACCACACGTCCAGCACGTCGGTGATCTGGTCATAGTCCTCGGGGTCCACGATGCCGTCCAGAACCTGCGCCTTGAAGCCGTCGCGATACCAGACATCGGCGCCGTCCTGTTCAAAGGCCGCGACGATCCGGTCGTTCACCCGCTGGTCGCGCAGCAGGAAGTCGTCGTCGGTGGGCTTGGCGCCGCGACGCACGAAGCAGGTCAGCGGCACGCCCCAGGCCCGCTGGCGCGACAGCACCCAGTCGGGGCGGTTTTCGACCATGGAATGAATCCGGTTCCGCCCGGACTGCGGCCACCATTTCACCAGCTTGTCGATCGAGGTCAGCGCGCGGGTGCGGATCGTCTCGCCGTGCTGGCCCATGCCGTCGGCCAGCGGCGTGTCGATGGCCGCGAACCATTGCGGCGTGTTGCGATAGATCAGCGGCGCCTTGGACCGCCAACTGTGGGGATAGGAGTGCTTGACCTTGCCCTTGGCCAGCAGCGCGCCCGAATAGGCAAGCTGCTTGATGACGCTGACATTGGCCTGGCCGTCCTTGCCGTCGGCGTCGATGATCGCCTGCCCCCCGAACAGCGGCAGATCGGCGCGATAGGAGCCGTCGGGTTCGACGTTGTAGGTCATCGGCAGCTTGTATTTCAGGCCAAGCTGATAGTCGTCGTCGCCGTGGCTGGGGGCGGTGTGGACAAAGCCCGTGCCCGCATCTCCAGTCACATGATCCCCGAACAGCAGAGGAACGTCATAGTCCCATTCGTCATTGCCGCCTTCAACTCCGCGTAGGGGATGGGCGAGAGGACTAACAAACTGCTCCATTTCATGGCTTCTAAAAATGAATGGATTAGGCGCAAACTTGATCTTCGCAGCTTTAGCGACCGAGTCTGCCAGTTCGACTGCAATAATTAGCTTCTCGCCAACTTTCGCAAACGCACCATCTTCTGCCTCAGCTACCCGGTACAGCCCATATTGCATTGATCCGTAGGCGACTGCTCGATTCTGCGGAATCGTCCAAGGGGTCGTTGTCCAGATAACGACCGATGCTCCTTTCAGCGTTTCCTCGAAATCGTATTTTTCATTGTAATCTTCATTGGGATTATCGTGATCACGAGGCTCAGAGGGAGCTTTATAAAGAACTGGAAACTTTACCCAGATCGTATGGCTGGTGTGGTCCTTGTACTCCACCTCGGCCTCGGCCAGGGCGGTCTTTTCCACCGGCGACCACATCACGGGCTTGGACCCCTGATACAGCGCGCCGTTCATCACCAGCTTCATGAACTCGGCCGCGATCACCGCCTCGGCGTGGTAATCCATCGTCAGGTAGGGGTCGTCCCATTTGCCGGTGATGCCCAGGCGCTTGAACTCGTCCCGCTGGATGTCGACCCATTCGTCGGCAAAGCGGCGGCATTCCCGGCGGAACTCGACCACGTCCACGGCGTCCTTGTCGCGGCCCTCGGCGCGGTATTTCTCCTCGATCTTCCATTCGATGGGCAGGCCGTGGCAGTCCCAGCCGGGAACGTATCGCGCATCGCGGCCCATCATCTGATGGGACCGCACCACGATGTCCTTGATCGTCTTGTTCAGCGCGTGGCCGATATGCAGGTGCCCGTTAGCATAGGGGGGGCCGTCGTGCAGCACAAAGGGCGCCCGGCCACTGCTGCGTTCGCGCAGCCGGTCATAGACGCCGATGCGGTCCCAGCGGGCCAGCCATTCGGGTTCGCGCTGCGGCAGGCCCGCGCGCATCGGGAACTCGGTCTGCGGCAGGAACACGGTGTCGCGGTAATCGGGGGCGTCGGACGTGACGGTGGTATCGGCGGGCGTATCGGCGGCCATGGGGGCATCCTTCGGGGGCATGGTTCAGACAAACGGCGACCCGGCGGCGCGAAACCTCACGCCGCCGGGTTGCTAATTCGGGGTCCGAACGCCAGAAATTCCATGCCGCCCTCTATAGAAAGGCGCTTGCGTGCCCGCAACCCTGACCGACGATGCCCTGATCCGCCGCCGCGTGGCGGTGTCGCGGTTCGTGCGCGACCGATACGGGCCGCGCGGCACCTGGCGGCTGCACCGCGCGGCGATGGGGTGGGATCTGCTGCGCGCGCCGGTCAACGTGGTGCTTTCGCCGGTGTTCCTGCTGACGCGGCTGCTGGCGTGGGTGTTGTCGCGGCTGGGCGCCGGACGCGCGGGCGGTTGGCTGTCGGCGCGGCGGGTGTTCCTGCCGTCCGACCTGGGCCGGATAATCCAGACCGACCTGCTGGCCCTGATCGCCGACCTGGACGCCCAGGGCATCGGCCCGAACGCCCCGCCACAGGCCGTCCGCCACCAGGCCGCCGCCCTGGCCGAAACGCGCAATGCCGTGGCCGAGATCACGACCTCGCTGATCGTGCTGCTGTCCGGCTGGCTGCTGTTCAACCGCGCGACGCCGGGCGTGATCTCGCTGGCCGGTCCGCTGGCCGAGATCCGCGCCCATGCCACGGCAGTCAACGATTTCCTGCTGGGCGACACGCTGGGCCGGGCCTGGTACTGGGCCTTTCCCGTGCAGCTTTCGCCCTGGCAGGTGGTCCTGACCGGGGTTGCCCTGGCCGTGGCAGGGTCGCTGGTCACGACCTTTGCCGGTCTTGTCGCCGATCCGGTCCAGGTCTGGGCGGGCACCCACCGCCGCCGCATCCTGCGCCTGCTGTCACGGCTGGACCGGGCCGAACCCGCCGGAGAGATCGAGCGCGAACACCTGCTGGCCCGCGCGGGCGACCTGTCGGATGCGCTGCTGATGCTGTGGCGCAATCTGCGCTAGCTGCCCGATCAGCCTCTGCCGCGATACCCTGCCACCCCCTGATCCGGCAGCCACAGCCCGGCTGGCGCCGCACCCGTCTGCCAGAACACGTCGATGGGCATTCCCCCGCGCGGATACCAGTATCCGCCGATCCGCAGCCATTGCGGCGAGATGGTTTCGGCCAGCCGCTTGCCGATGCCCACCGTGCAATCCTCGTGAAAGGCGCCGTGGTTGCGGAAGCTGCCCAGAAACAGCTTCAGCGACTTGGATTCCACCAGCCAGTCGCCGGGAACATAGTCGATCACCAGATGCGCGAAATCCGGCTGGCCCGTCATCGGACACAGGCTGGTGAATTCGGGCTGGGTAAAGCGGATGGCATACACCTCGCCCGCCTGGGGGTTCGGGACGCGTTCCAGCACCGCCCGGTCGGGGCTGGCGGGCAGGTCTGTCGCGGCGCCAAGCTGGGTCAGCGCGTCGGTGTAATGGGGCATGGGGTATCCTGTGCTGCGGCGCGGGGGGATAGCAGCCGCTGCCCCATGCGTCAAACCGCGTCTTGCATCCGGCCTGCCGCCGCGCCACATGGTCCCCATGATCCCGCCCCGCTTCGACGTGACGCCCGACCAGATCGACCAGGTGGTCGCCGTCTTCTACGGCGCCATCCGCCGGCACGAAGTCCTGGGTCCGGTCTTTGCCCGTCACGTCGCCGACTGGCCCGCGCACGAGGCGAAGATCGCCGCCTTCTGGCGCAACGCGATCCTGTACGAACGCAGCTATGACGGCAGCCCGATGCGCGCCCACATGCGGGCGGGCGACGTGCGGGCCGATCACTTTCCGATCTGGCTGGCGCTGTTTGACGAAACCCTGCGCCGCATCCTGCCCCCAGGCACGGCCCGCGCCTGGTCGGCCCTGGCGCATCGCATCGGCCAGGGCCTGCGCATGGGGGTTCGGGACATCCGCCCCGCCCATGCAGGACCGCCGATGCTGCGCTAAAGGCGCGGCGGGCGCGCCTTGTAGGTCGGCAGGCTCCACCCCAGCAGCAGGCTGCCCGCGCGGAGCGCGATCACGATCAGCCCGCAAAAGATCAGCGCCACGGGCCGGGGCATCCCGACGCCGATCAGCGCGACCGCGACCACCGCGCCGCCAAAGGCCGCGGTGACGTAAAGCTCTTTCTGCTTCAGCACCATGGGCAGTTCGTTTCCCACCACATCGCGGATCAGCCCGCCAAAGGTGCCGGTGACGACGCCCATCGCCACCACGACGGCCGGGCTGACGCCTGCCTCCAGCGCCAGGCCCACGCCTGCCGGAACGGCCACCGCCAGGGCGAAGGCGTCCAGCCAGACGATCAGGTTATACCGGCTTTCGAACAGATGCGCGGTGAAGAACACCACGACCGCCGCCCCCGCCGTCAGCAGGATCAGTTCCGGGCGCTGCACCCAGAACACCGGATCGCGGCCCAGGACCAGATCGCGCACCGTGCCGCCGCCGATTCCGGTCAATGTGGCAAAAAAGATGAAACCGACCAGATCCAGTTGCGCCCGGCTGGCGACCAGGGCGCCGGTCAGGGCAAAGACCAGCACGCTGGCATAGTCCAGCCACGGAACCAGACCCGCCAGCGTCACCCCGCGGCCCTTGCGGGTTTGAAGGGCGCCATGCCGCCCCGCGCCAGTTCGTCGGCGCGTTCGTTTTCGGGATGACCGGCATGGCCCTTGATCCAGGCCCAGGTCACGTTGTGGCGCCGCTGCGCCTCGTCCAGGCGCTGCCACAGTTCGACGTTCTTGACCGGCTTGCGGTCGGCCGTCTTCCAGCCGTTGCGCTTCCAGCCGTGAATCCACTGGGTCACGCCGTTCTTGACATAGGCGCTGTCGGTGGTGATGGTGATGGCGCTTGGCCGGGCCAGAACTTCCAGCGCCGAAATCGCGGCCATCAGCTCCATCCGGTTGTTGGTGGTCAGCGCCTCGCCCCCCGCCAGTTCGCGTTCCTTGACGACCGTCTCGCCCTCCATGGCGCGCATCAGCACGCCCCAGCCGCCGGGTCCGGGATTGCCGCTGCACGCGCCGTCGGTCCAGGCGAAAAGCTCAGTCATCGATCCCCACATATCCGGGCAGGCCCGCCAACCGGTCCAGCCAGCGATTGATCGCCGGGAATCGCGCCATGTCGAAGCCGCCGCGTTCGCCCGCCGTGTGGGTATAGCCATACAGGCAGATATCCGCCAGCGTGGCATGATCGCCCGCCAGCCAGTTCCGCCCGGACAACCGATCCTCGATCACCTGCAACACGCCGTGGCCCCGGTCCAGCAAGTCCGCCAGCCGTTCGGGCGTCGCCTGCGCCGCACGGTCGGGATAGGTCAGCAAGGCGGCGCGGACGGCGATCACCGGCTCGTGGTTGTATTGTTCCCAGAACATCCATCCCAGCATCTGCGCGCGGGAAATGGCATCGGTGGGAATGAAATCCGTCCCCTCGCCCAGATACCACAGGATCGCATCGGATTCGCCTAAGGTCCGCCCGTCGTCCAGAACCAGCGCCGGCACCTTGCCATAGGGCAGCACGGACTTGGCCTGTGCCAGGTTGGCCGATCCGTATTCGCAATCCACCACCTCGGCCCCCTGCCCCAGCAGCGCCAGCAGCAGCCGCACCTTGTAGCTGTTGCCCGACGAGGGCATCGAATAAAGCCGCATCCTCTTTGCCTTGGGTTAAATATCCTCGGGGGGTCCGGGGGGCGAAGCGTCCCCGGCTGGCGCGTCAGACAGCTTCCCGCAGCACCTTCGGCACCTTGAACTCGACGTTTTCCTGCGCCGTCTCGACGATCTCGACCGTCACGTCGTACCGGTCGCGGAAGGCGTCGATCACCTCGTTCACCAGCACCTCGGGGGCGCTGGCGCCAGCGGTGACACCCACGGCCGTCGCGCCGTCGATGGCGCGCCAGTCGATCTGGTCGGCCCGCATCACAAGCTGTGCATAGGCGCAGCCGGCGGCCCGCCCCACCTCGACCAGACGTTTCGAATTGGACGAATTCGGCGCCCCGATCACCAGAAGCGCGTCGATCTTGTGGGCGACCGCCTTGACCGCCGCCTGGCGGTTGGTGGTGGCATAGCAGATGTCCTCGCGCGCGGGGCCGACGATGGCGGGGAATCGCGCCTGCAAGGCCAAGACGATTTCGGCGGTGTCGTCGACCGACAGCGTGGTCTGGGTGATGAAGGCGAGACGGCCGGGATCGCGCGGCGCGATGCGTGCCACGTCGGCGACCGTCTCGACCAGGATCACCTCGCCTGGGGGCAATTGCCCCATGGTGCCCAGCACCTCGGGGTGGCCCGCATGGCCGATCATCACCATCTGCAACCCGTCCGCATGATGGCGCGCGGCCTCGTTGTGAACCTTCGTGACCAGCGGACAAGTCGCATCGACATGGATCATGTTGCGCCGCCGCGCCTCGGCGGGCACGGCCTTTGGCACGCCATGGGCCGAAAAGATCACCGGCCGGTCGTCGGGAACCTCGTCCAGTTCCTCGACAAAGACGGCGCCCTGATCGCGCAAGGAATCCACGACGAACTTGTTGTGCACGATCTCGTGGCGGACATAGACCGGGGCGCCCCATTTCTGCAACGCCAGTTCCACGATCTTGATGGCCCGATCCACGCCCGCGCAGAACCCGCGCGGCGCGGCCAGATAGAGCATGAGAGGAGGTTTTGCCTGTTCCATGCTGCGTGAGGTAACGTGCCGGGGCGGTTTCGTCCAGCACCGGGCAAAGGCAATGCAGCCCTGCATGCCGGGTGATCGCCAGGCCGGGGACACTCCGCTTGCCATCATCGGCTTGCGCGACTAGATAGGCGCGTCCGAAAATGAAAGGCCGAAAGCCGTGGAAAACGTCGTCCTGACCATCCATCTCATCCTCGCGGTGCTGCTCACCGGTGTGGTGCTGCTGCAACGCTCCGAGGGTGGCGGGCTTGGCATGGGCGGCGGCGGTGGCGTGATGACCGGCCGCCAGGCGGCGAATGCGCTGACCCGGCTGACCTGGATCTTTGGGATCGCGCTGTTCGTGACCTCGATCGCGCTGACGATCATCGCGGCGCGGCAGGTGTCCAACAGTTCGATCATGGACCAGTTGGGCGTGCCCGCGGGACGACAGGAATCGACCCTGCCGCAGGCTCCGGTCTATGTGCCGCCGCCGACCACCGGCACGGCGGGCGATCCGCTGACCCCGCCCGCACCCGACGCCCCTGGGACCGCCGCGCCCCAGACGGGCGCCGCTGTCCCCGATACGCCGGCGACCGATACCGCGACCCAGCCTTCGGCCCCTGCGGCCGGCGCTCCGGCGGACGAACCCGCGACGCCTCCGGCGGACACCGCGCCGTCCGGCACGGCGACCCCGGCACCGGCGAACTGATCCGCACCAGCCCTGGGGGCGGGCCGTTCCGCCCCTACAGGACTTGCGGTCCATTGCGGCCACGGGGCGAATCGGCTATGTCTCAAGCCCCGTGATGCTGGTCGCCCGGCGGCCCGCAGCCAATCGGAATTTGCGAAATCACGGGGGCCTTCATGGCGCGTTACATCTTCATCACCGGCGGCGTCGTGTCCTCGCTCGGCAAGGGACTGGCCTCGGCGGCACTGGGCGCGCTGTTGCAGGCACGGGGCTTCACGGTGCGGCTGCGCAAGCTGGACCCCTATCTGAACGTCGATCCCGGCACCATGTCCCCCTTTGAACATGGCGAGGTGTTCGTCACCGACGACGGCGCGGAAACCGACCTGGACCTGGGCCATTACGAACGCTTCACCGGCGTCTCGGCGCGGCGCACCGACAGCGTGTCGTCGGGCCGCATCTATTCCAACGTGCTGGAAAAGGAACGCCGGGGCGAATACCTGGGCAAGACCATCCAGGTGATCCCCCATGTCACCAACGAGATCAAGGACTTTATCGCCATCGGCGACGACGAGGTCGATTTCATGCTGTGCGAGATCGGCGGCACGGTGGGCGACATCGAGGGGCTGCCCTTCTTCGAGGCGATCCGCCAGTTCATCCACGAACGCCCGCGCGGCCAGTGCATCCTGATGCACCTGACGCTGCTGCCCTATCTGGCGGCGTCCGGGGAACTCAAGACCAAGCCCACCCAGCACTCTGTCAAGGAACTGCAATCCATCGGCCTGGCCCCCGACGTTCTGGTCTGCCGGTCCGAACATCCGATCCCGGAAAAGGAACGCGCCAAGATCGCGCTGTTCTGCAACGTGCGCCCCGATGCCGTGATCCCCGCCTATGACCTGAAGTCGATCTACGAGGCGCCCCTGGCCTATCACCGCGCGGGGTTGGACCGCGCCGTGCTGGACGCCTTTGCCATCAGCCCCGCCCCGCGCCCCGACCTGTCGAAATGGGAAGACGTGATGGACCGGCTGGAGAATGCCGAGGGCCAGGTGAACATCGCCGTGGTGGGAAAATACACGCAGCTCGAGGATGCCTACAAATCCATCGCCGAGGCGCTGACCCACGGCGGCATGGCCAACCGCGTGCGCGTGCGCGCCGACTGGGTGGACAGCGAAAAGCTGGAAGGCGAGGGCGCGCATCTGCTGGACGGATACCACGGCATCATCGTGCCGGGCGGTTTCGGCGAGCGCGGCACCGAAGGCATGGTCGCCGCCGCCCGCTATGCCCGAGAGAAGAAGGTGCCCTATCTGGGCATCTGCCTGGGAATGCAGATGGCCGTGATCGAGGCCGCCCGCAACCTGGCCGGAATGCCCGACGCCGGGTCCGAGGAATTCGACCACGAGGCGGGCAAGACGCGCTTTACCCCTGTCGTCTATCACCTCAAGGAATGGGTGCAGGGCAATTACACCGTGCAGCGCAAGGTCGGCGACGACAAGGGCGGCACCATGCGGCTGGGCGCCTATACCGCCATCCTGACCCCGGATTCCCGCATCAGCGAGGTCTATGGCGGCGCGACCCAGATCGAGGACCGCCACCGCCACCGCTATGAGGTCGACGCGACCTATCGCGATCAGCTGGAACAGGCGGGCCTGTGCTTTTCCGGCATGTCCCCGGACGGCAAGCTGCCCGAGGCGGTCGAATATGCCGACCACCCCTGGTTCATCGGCGTGCAGTCGCATCCCGAACTGAAGTCCAAGCCGTTCGGGCCGGCGCCGCTGTTTGCCGGATTCGTCAGGGCCGCGATGCAGGAAGGCCGACTGGTCTAGGCGACCACGGATCTTGATTTCCACGCGCGGCCAAGGTCCGATGGCAACCGAGGCACGGTGCCCCCAGGACACTCCGCCGCGCGTTCGTTCCCAGTGAAAGCCTGCCATGCACATCCAGACCTGACCCCCCATGATCGACCGCATCGCCGAAGAACGGCGGATCGCCGTGTACTTGACAGACAGACTGGGCGGGGGCTGGCACGCGTCCTGCGTATCCGCCCGGATGAAGGCAGGCCGGGTCGAGGCGGTGTTCCGCGCCGAAGGACCGGACGGACGCAGGCTGGCGATCAAGCAATGCGCCCATCCGCGCAAGGCGATCAACGAATTTTCCGCCTTGCAGGCCCTTGCGGCCGCCAGCAGCGATTGCGTCAGGCCGGTCTTTCTGAACGATCAGGCATCCCTGTTCGCGATGGAATGGATCGAGGCGCCGACGATCAAGCAGTTGATGCACCAGCCGTCCCGCCTGGATCTGATCCGAAAGGCGGGCCGCTGGCTGCGGGCGCTGCATCGCGCGACCAGACACTGGACCCCGCAGCGCGACCCCCAGATCGAGGGGGCCTTGCTGATCGACCCGCAGGCGCCCGAGTTCCGGCGCGTCAACGACCGGCTGCGGGCGCGGCGGGCGCGGCTTGGGATCCGGTTCCTGTTCCATTCCCTGCTGCATTCCGATTTCCACATGGGCAACCTGTTCGTCGTGGACGGCCGGGCGGTCGCCTTCGATCCGCTGGCCATGCGGCGCGGCACGCCCATGTTCGACGTGGCCGATTTTCTGGTGCTGTCCGAAATCTATCGCCTGCACGCCCAGACGCAAGGGAATGCCTGGCCCGATTGCGAAAGGCGGGACCGGCAGGCGTTCTTGGAGGGCTACGGGCGGCTTGCGCCCTGGCAGAACCGTCTGCTGGCCTTTGCGATGGACGTCAAGATCGCGCGCATGTGGCACCATCACGCCAAGTCGGCCCATCGCACCCTGCTGGAGGAATCCGAATTCGCCCTGTTGCAGAACGCGATGCGCGACAGGGCCTTGCTGGGCCACGCGCCCTGAACCGGCACCGGCGCCATCTGCCCGGTGCCCGTCAGGACTTGCAAGGCCGGGGTTTTCAGGTCTCCGCCTGCTGCGCCGCCTCGCGCGGCGGCCGCCCCACGATGTCGCGCAGCGCGTCCAGTTCGATGAAGTTGTCCGCCTGACGGCGCAGATCATCGGCGATCATCGGCGGCTGGCTGCGGATGGTGGACACCACGGACACGCGCACCCCCTGGCGCTGCAACGCCTCGATCAAGGGGCGGAAATCGCCGTCGCCCGAAAAGATCACGGCATGGTCCAGCCGGGGGGCCAGCTGCATGGCGTCGATGGTCAGTTCGATGTCCATGTTGCCCTTGATCTTTCGCCGGCCCATGGTGTCGGTGTATTCCTTGGCGGGCTTCGTCACCACGCAATAGCCGTTGTAATGCAGCCAATCGACCAGCGGGCGGATCGGGGAATAATCCTCTCCCTCGACCAGGGCGGTATAGTAATAGGCCCGCATCAGCTTGCCGCGCCGGTCGAATTCCTGCCGCAACAGCTTGTAGTCGATGTCGAAGCCCAGGGCCTTGGCGGATGCGTAAAGATTGGCTCCGTCGATGAAGATCGCCAGGCGATCATCCTTGTAAAACATTCCTGTTGCCTTCAATAAAACTTCGCGTTCAAGACGCGGACGGGAATGGCGAGACACCGGCGCGACAAGCCCGGCCGCAAGAACGTCATAGAACAAAAGGGCCGTATGGAGAACTTGTCTTTCGGTATCGTTGCCCTGGGTGCGAACCTTCCGTCCGGTGCGGGCGATGCCGTTCGGGCGCTGCGCGACGCGCTGGCCATACTGCACAGCCGATTTAACATTTCAATAGCCTCTGTCAGCCGGATCTGGCGGACCCCGGCCTTTCCGCCGGGATCGGGACCGGACTATGCCAACGCCGCCGCGACGATCCGCACCGGCCTGGCCGCGGCCGATCTGCTGGAAGGCCTGCACGGGATCGAGGCGCGTTTCGGCCGCGACCGCAGCACCGGCCGCTGGGCGGCGCGGGTGCTGGATCTGGACCTGATCGCGCTTGACGATCTGATCCTGCCCGACCCTCGGACGTTGCGCCGCTGGATCGACCTGCCCCTGGACCGCCAGCGGATCCAGGTTCCCGACCGTCTGATCCTGCCTCATCCCCGACTTCAGGACCGGGGTTTCGTGCTGGCGCCGCTGGCCGAAATCGCGCCCGATTGGCGCCACCCCTTGACCGGGATGCCGGTGTCGCGGATGCTGGCGGACCTGGGGCCGGACGGCCTGTCCGGGATGGCTCCGCTGCCGCCGGACGCGGCCAGGCCCCGACCTTGACAATTGCACCCCTGGCGTCCAGAACCTCGGTTTCGCCCCGGATACCCGATTCGAAACTGCACAGGTGAGACATGGCCCGCGTAACGGTTGAAGACTGCGTTGACAAAGTCCCGAACCGCTTTGATCTGGTGATGCTGGCCTCGCATCGCGCCCGAGAGATCACCGCGGGCAGCGCGCCGACGGTGGACCGCGACAACGACAAGAACCCGGTCGTCGCCCTGCGCGAGATCGCCGAGGAAACCCAGCCCGTGGACGACCTGCGCGAACGCATGATCGAAGCGACCCAGACCCAGATCGAGATCGACGAGCCGGAAGAAGACGCCATGGCGCTGCTGCTGGGTGCGGAAATCGACCGCCCAAAGCCCGCCGACGAGGAATCCGAGGAACGGATGCTGCGCATGATGCTGGAAGCCAACCAGCGGTAAGGGCACGAAAACAGAGGTCTTCGGCAGCATATGATCGACGTCGAAGACCTTCTTGCGCTTGTCCGCAACTACAACCCGCGCAGCAACGCCACCCTTCTTCGCGATGCCTATGAATACGGGATGCGGATGCACGAAGGGCAGTTCCGGCATTCGGGCGAACCCTATTTCACCCATCCCATCGCCGTTGCCGCCATCCTGACGGAAATGCGGCTGGACGACGCCACCATCGTCACCGCCCTTTTGCACGACACGGTGGAAGACACGCGGTCCACCAAGCAGGATCTGACCGCCACCTTCGGCGAGGAGATCGCCGACTTGGTCGATGGCGTCACCAAGCTGACCAACCTGGAACTGTCGTCCGCCCAGTCCAAGCAGGCCGAGAATTTCCGCAAGCTGTTCATGGCCATGTCGCGCGACCTGCGGGTGATTCTGGTCAAGCTGGCCGACCGGCTGCACAACATGCGCACCATCCGGTCCATGCGCCCCGAAAAGCAGGTCAAGAAGGCGCGCGAGACGATGGACATCTATGCCCCCCTGGCCGGGCGCATGGGGATGCAGTGGATGCGCGAGGAGCTGGAGGATCTGGCCTTCAAGGTCATCAACCCCGAGGCGCGCAATTCCATCATCCGCCGCTTTGTCAGCCTGCAACGGGACAGCGGCGACATCATCGGCCAGATCACCGCCGACATCCGCGTCGTTCTGGAAAAGGAAGGGATCGAGGCCGATGTCTTTGGCCGCGCCAAGAAGCCGTTTTCCGTCTGGCGCAAGATGCAGGAAAAGCAGCTGGCCTTTTCGCGGCTGTCCGACATCTATGGCTTTCGGATCATCACCCGCACCGACATGGACTGCTATCGCGCGCTTGGCGTGATCCACCAACGCTGGCGGGCGGTGCCGGGGCGGTTCAAGGACTACATCAGCCAGCCGAAATCGAATGGCTATCGGTCCATCCACACCACCGTGTCGGGTCGCGACGGCAAGCGGGTCGAGGTGCAGATCCGCACCCGCCAGATGCACGAGGTGGCCGAAGCGGGCGTGGCCGCGCACTGGGCCTATCGCGACGGCGTGCCCACCAAGAACCCCTTCGCCGTCGATCCCGCCGAATGGATCGACAGCCTGACCGACCGGTTCGAGGACGAGGACCACGACGAGTTCCTGGAAGCTGTCAAGCTGGAGATGTATCAGGACCAGGTGTTCTGCTTTTCGCCCAAGGGCGACGTGCTGCAACTGCCCAAGGGGGCGACCCCCATCGATTTTGCCTATGCGATCCACACGCGGTTGGGCAATTCCTGCGTCGGCGCCAAGGTGGACGGCATTCGCGTGCCCCTGTGGACGCGGCTGAAGAACGGGCAGTCGGTGGACATCATCGCCGCGTCCGGGCAGCGCCCGCAATCGACCTGGCTGGACATCGTGGTGACGGGCCGCGCCAAGGCCGCGATCCGCCGGTCCCTGCGCGAGGAGGATCGCGACCGCTTCATCCGCCTGGGCCGCGAACTGGTGCGCGTCAGTTTCGAACATGTGGGCCGCAAGGCGACCGACAAGGCCCTGCGCACCGCCGCCCGGCAGATGGGCCTGGCCGACGGCGACGAATTGCTGGCCCGCATCGGCAGCGCCGAAAATTCCGCCAAGGAGGTGTTGCAGATCCTGTATCCCGACCTGGCCGCCCACCAGGACGAAATCGACGGCACCCGCCCCTTTACCGGGGTCGAGGCCGACGCGGATTTCAAGCGCGCGCCCTGCTGCAAGCCGCTGCCGGGCGAACGCATCGTCGGCATCACCTATCGCGGCAAGGGCGTGGTGATCCATGCCATCGACTGCCCGGTGCTGGCCGAATACGAGGACAGCCCCGACCGCTGGGTCGATGTGCAATGGCGCGCGGGCCGCCATCCGGCGGCTTATTCGACGGTCCTCAGCCTGACCATCCGCCACGACGCGGGGGTGCTGGGACGCATCTGCGGGCTGATCGGTTCGCAGGGGGCCAATATCTCGAACCTTGAATTCAAGGACCGCAAGCCCGACTTCTACCGCATCGAGGTCGAGGTCGAGTTGCGCGATCAGGAACATCTGCACAACCTGCTGACCGCGCTCGAGGCGGAAAGCGACGTGGCGCAGGTCGCGCGCATCCGCGATGTCGCGATGAGGCCCTGACAGGTCACATTCCCCCTGGGGCAGGCAGAAAGGATCGGCACGGGTGTTCAAGCGCAGCAAGCCGCGCTCTTACGGGCAGATGGCCAGCGAACTGGTGTATCCGCGCGGCGGGTTCCGCCGGTCGTTTGCCTATCTGTGGCTTCGCATCCGCCGCCTGCCCGACCAGCCGCACCGCATCGCCCGCGGCCTGGCGGCCGGGGTGTTCCTGTCCTTTACCCCATTGCACGGGTTTCATTTCATCGTCGCGGCGCTTGTGTCGCTGGCAATCCGGGGCAATGTGCTGGCGGCGTTTATCGGCACCTTCGCGGGCAACCCGCTGACGACGCCGTTCATCGCCCTGGCCTCGGTCGGCCTGGGCCGCACTTTGCTGGGGATGCCGGGCGACATGTCGCCGCAGGTGATCTTTCGCGAATTCGCCCATGCCACGGCCGAGCTTTGGCACAACGTCATGTCGGCGATCGGCCCAAGCCCCACCAGCTGGAGCGGGTTGTCCGAATTCTGGCGCGAGATTTTTATCCCCTATGCGGCAGGCGGTGCGGTGTTGGGCGGGATCGCGGCGGTTCTGTCCTTTTATCTGACCCTGCCCATCGTGCGGCGCTATCATCAGCGCAAGACCCTGGCGATGGCCAAGCGGATCGCACGAGTGCAGGACAGGGGCCGAGACAGCGGCTGAACCCGCCGGGGGCGCTTCGCCCCCCGGCACCCCCGAGGATATCCGGACCAAGCCAAAGGCGTTTCGCGTCCTAGGCCAAGGCGTCCAGATACGTCTTGGACCACCAGCCGACATCCTGTTCGACGACGCCCCGCAACAGGGCCGCATGGCGCGACCGGCGTTCGTCCAGCGGCATGGCGATGGCCTGATGCATGGCCTGGGCCAGTTCGCCGGGGTCGTGCGGGTTGATTATCAGCGCCTCTGTCATGGCCTCGGCCGCGCCGGCAAAGCGCGACAGGATCAGGACGCCGGGATCCGCGGGATCCTGGGCCGCGACATATTCCTTGGCCACCAGGTTCATGCCGTCGGCCAGGGGCGTGACCAGGCCGATGCGGGCCTGCCGGTACAGCCCGGCCAGTTCGTTGCGCGGGATCGGACGGTGGATAAAGCGGATCGGGGTCCAGTTGACGGTGGCGAACTGGCCGTTGATGCGTCCCGCCAGATGTTCGGTTTCCTCGCGGATCTGCTGATAGGCGTCGACCGATTCCCGCGTCGGCGGGGCGATCTGCAACAGCATCACCTTTTCGGTCAGGGACGGATCGCCCTCCAACAGCGCCTGAAAGGCCCGGAACCGCTGGGGAATCCCCTTGGAGTAATCCAGACGGTCCACCCCGATCATGATCTGGGCGCCGGTCAGGCTGCGCATCCGGTCTTCCTCCCTCGCACCCTCGGCCTCGGCGAGGAAGGCTTGGGCATCGATGCCGATGGGAAAGACACCGGCCCGCATGTCGCGTTCGGCCACGCGGAAACGGTTGTCCGAAAGCTGTTCAAGATCGGACAGGCTACGCGCACTGGCCGCGAAATTGTCCAGATCGCGCTGCGCCTGAAAGCCCACCAGGTCGTAATGGGATAGCCAGTCGAACAGTTCGGCAGGATTGGGCA
This sequence comes from Paracoccus sediminis, assembly GCF_900188295.1. Lineage (GTDB taxonomy): Bacteria > Pseudomonadota > Alphaproteobacteria > Rhodobacterales > Rhodobacteraceae > Paracoccus > Paracoccus sediminis. The sequence continues at coordinate 117,658 of NZ_FZNM01000008.1, read as the reverse complement.
GGGTCGCGCAATCGGTGGGACCGGGGAACGGGATGTGCAGGAAATGTCCGATCGGCGCGGTGACGCCCAGCCTGCGCAGTTCTTGCGCCAAGGGGAACAGCTGATAGTCCTGCACCCAGATCCGGTCGCCGGGCCGCAGGTGCGGGACCAGCATCCGGGCGATCCGTTCGTTCACCCGGCGATAGCCGTCCAGGTATTCCGGCAGGATCCGCATCAGGTCCGCCCGGCCATGGCAGACAGGCCACAGAACCGAATTGGAATAGCCCAGGTAATAGGTGTCGTGATCTTCGGGCGTCAGGTCGAACGACGCGCGCTGAAACGCCGCGCCATCGTGGAACGTCAGGTCGTCGGCAGGCGCTTCGGCCGTTTCGCCCGAAAACCCGACCCACAGCCCGCCCGAACTGCGCAGCGCGTCGTCCAGCGCGACCACCAGCCCCCCCGAGGGATTGTCGCCCAGCGGAATGCGGTTCGAGATGGCGACCAGCCGTCCCATCAGCGCGCCCCCGCCAGAACGGCGTCCAGCCACCCGGCCAAGGCGGCGGGATCGGCCAGGCGACAGCGGGCAACGGTGTCGCCCGCGCCGATCTTGATCCCGCATCCGCCGCGTGCCTGGGCATGGGCCATCGCGGCCTCGTCCGTCAGGTCGTCGCCCGCATAGACCGGCACGCGGCCCGCAAAGGGCGGGGCGGACATCAGCCGGTCCAGGGCGCCGTCCTTGCCGGTCCCGCCGGGGCGCAGTTCGACCGCCATCTTGGCCGGTTGCAGCACCATGCCGGGATGGGCGGAGGCCAATTGCGCCATCGCAGCCTCGACGACGGGGCGCAGGGACGGATCGGCACGGTAATGCATCGCCACGCCATGCGGCTTGGGTTCGACCAGGATCGCCGGACGGTCCGCCACCGCATCGGCGGCGGCGCGGTGCAGGGCCGCCACGTCCAGTTCGATCCGATGCGTCGTCTGGATCGCCTTGCCGTCCAGCGAAAGTTCCGCCCCATGGCTGCCCGCGATCGCACCGGGAAAACCCGGCAGCCAGGATCGCAGGTCGGCGATGTCGCGGCCCGACACCAGCGCCACCGCCCCGTCCAGCCGGTCGTGCAGCCGAATCAGCCGGTTTTCCAGCCCGTCGGGAATCACCACAGCGTCGGGCCTGGGGGCAATATCGACCAGGCAGCCATCGAAATCCAGGAACAGGGCGGTATCGGCGGTCAGGTCGGGCAAGCCGGGCGCGGGTGTCTGCATGGGCGGGAAAGGCTCCTTCGGATCGGGATTCAGGGGTTCAACCATTTGACGCCGCGACGGGTTCGGCCGCAACCCGGCATTTCCGCGGCGTCACCGCTTGCGGCAGGGACGGGCGCGCGCCATCGTCGCCCGAAACCCGGAGGATCCCATGCTGCCGTCCATCCTGCAAAACCTGCGCATCCCGGTCGTGGCCTCGCCCATGTTCATCGTGTCGGGTCCGGATCTGGTCATCGCGCAGTGCAAGGCAGGCATCGTCGGCAGCTTTCCCGCGCTCAACGCGCGCGAAAAGGATGGCGAGCCGCCGTTGCTGGATTCCTGGCTGACCCGCATCGCCGAGGAACTGGACCGCCACAACCAGGCCAATCCCGACTGTCCGGCAGCGCCCTTCGCCGTCAACCAGATCGTCCATCGCAGCAACGCCCGGCTGGACCGCGACATCGAGATCTGCCACCGCCACAAGGTGCCGATCTGGATCACCAGCCTGGGCGCGCGGGTCGAGGTGAACCAGGCCGCCCACGATTGCGGCGGCATCGCGCTGCACGACGTCATCAACACCGTCTTTGCCAGAAAGGCCATCGAAAAAGGCGCCGACGGGCTGATCGCGGTCGCGGCGGGCGCGGGCGGCCATGCCGGGCCGCTGTCGCCATTCGCCCTGGTCCAGGAAATCCGCGACTGGTTCGACGGCCCGCTGCTGCTGTCGGGCGCCATCGCCACGGGCCGCGCGGTGCTGGCCGCGCAGGCGATGGGGGCGGATCTGGCCTATATCGGCAGCCCCTTCATCGCCACGTCCGAGGCGAACGCGCCCGGCGATTACAAGCAGATGATCGTGGACAGCGCGGCGGGCGACATCGTCACCTCGTCGCTGTTCACGGGGGTATCAGGAAACTACCTCGCACCGTCGATCCGGGCGGCGGGGATGGATCCCGACACCCTGGACAGCGCCGATCCGTCGTCGATGAACTTCGGCAGCGCAAAGGCCAAGGCCTGGAGCCAGGTCTGGGGATCGGGCCAGGGCATCGGCGCCGTGCGCGACATCGTGCCCGCCGCCCAACGCATCGACCGGCTGGCCGCCGAATATGCCGCGGCCCGTGCGGCAATCTGCGCCTGACCTTTGCGATCCCGCCCGCCCTTCCCATATTGGGCGGACAAGGACCAGCGGAGGACAAGCATGGCCTATCAGAAAACCGCCGACGCCGTGGCCCGGCTGACGCCCGAACAGCGGCGCGTCACCCAGGAAAACGGCACCGAGCGCGCCTTTACCGGCGAATACGATCATCATTTCGAACCCGGAATCTATGTGGACGTGGTGTCGGGCGAACCGTTGTTCGCGTCATCCGCGAAATACAATTCCGGCTGCGGCTGGCCGGCCTTCACAAAGCCCATCGACGGCAACGTGACCGAACACCGCGACGTGACCTATGGCATGGTCAGGACCGAGGTTCGGTCGAAACACGGCGACAGCCATCTGGGCCATGTCTTTCCCGATGGTCCGGTCGAGGCGGGCGGGTTGCGCTATTGCATCAATTCGGCGTCCCTGCGGTTCGTGCCCAGGGACCGGATGGAGGCCGAGGGTTACGGCCGGTATCTGCCGCAGGTCGAGGGGGCGCGGTCATGACCGAACGCGCCGTTCTTGCCGGAGGCTGCTTTTGGGGGATGCAGGATCTGATGCGCCGCCTGCCCGGCGTGATTTCCACCCGCGTGGGCTATACCGGCGGCGACGTGGCCAATGCGACCTATCGCAACCATGGCGACCATGCGGAAGGTATCGAGGTGATCTTCGACCCCACCATCCTGTCCTATCGCAAGCTGCTGGAGGTGTTCTTCCAGATCCACGATCCCAGCACGCCGAACCGGCAGGGCAACGACATCGGCCGCAGCTACCGCTCGGCCATCTATTACGCCGACGAGGACCAGAAGCGCGTGGCCGAGGACACCATCGCGGATGTCGATGCGTCTGGCCTGTGGCCGGGCCGCGTGGTGACGGAACTGGAACCCGTGGGCGATTTCTGGGTGGCCGAGCCGGAACACCAGGATTACCTGGAACGATTCCCGAACGGCTATACCTGCCATTTTCCGCGCCCGAACTGGGTTCTGCCGAAACGACGCGCCGCCGAATAGGCGGTACCGCTTAGGCGCGGCCCGCCGCGGCGGACAGCAGCGACGGGTCGATCCCCTGGGCACGCAGCGCATTCTGCCATTTGTCGGAATGCGAATCGCCAAAGATCAGGTCTTCGGCCCCGTTGCCGGTCAGCCAGCCGTTTTGCAGCATCTCGTCCTCCAGCTGGCCCGGCCCCCAGCCCGCATAGCCAAGCGCGAGGACGGCGGACGCCGGGCCGTGGCCGTGGGCAAGCTCCTCCAGGATGTCGCGGGTGGTGGTCATGGCCAGCGTGCGGCCGATGCGCAGCCTTCCTTCGGGATCGTCGCCATGTTCGGGAACATTGTGCAAAACGAATCCCCGGCCCGGTTCGACCGGACCGCCGAACCGCACCTCGATCTGCCGGGCCGCGGCGTCGGTCGCGATGCCCAGCTGTTCCAGAAGATCGCCGAAATCGATTTCGGGCAAGGGCCGGTTCAGGACCAGTCCCATCGCGCCTTCGTCGGTATGCGCGCAGATCAGGACCACCGACCGTTCAAAGCGCGGATCGGCCATGCCGGGCATGGCGATCAGGATCTTGCCGGTCAGGTTGGTGTGGTCGTTGCCTTCGGAACGGCGGCGTTCGGGGGTGCTGTTCATCGGGTCTCCTTCCCATCCAAGATCGGATTCTGGCGCAATTGTTGCAAGTGCCGCGCGGATTTGTGACTTCTTTCCTTTCGTCCAAGCCGCTAGCAAATGACCATGATCCGTATCGTCCCATCCCTTGCCGGCCCTGCCGCAGCGATGCTGTGGTTTGCCGCCCTGCCCCTGGCCGCCCAGGAATTGCCGACTGGTTTGGACGGCGCGCGCATCCTGCCCGGCTGGACCCAGTCTGATGGAAGCCGAATCGGCGCCATCGAGTTCCGGTTGCAGCCCGGATGGAAAACCTATTGGCGCAATCCCGGCGACAGCGGCTTGCCGCCGGTGTTCGACTGGCAAGGGTCGGAAAACCTGCGCGACGTCGCCTTTCACTGGCCTGCGCCGCAGGTGATCTCGTCGGGCGACGACCTGGCGCTCGGCTATCGCGACCATCTGATCCTGCCCTTTACAGCCCGGCCCGCCGATCCCGGCCTGCCGGTCGGTCTGGCGGTTTCGGTGGATTTCGGGCTGTGCAAGAACATCTGCGTTCCGGCCCGTGTCGCGCTGCGCGCGGATGCGGCGGGCGCTGCGCCCGATCCGGCGATCCTGACCGCGATGACGCAGGTGCCCCGGCCAGACGCCGATCGTCCCCGCTGCACCATCAGCCCGATCGAGGACGGAATGCGCGTCACCGCCACCCTGCCCCGCCCCGTCGCCCTGGCCGCGATGGAGTTGGAGGGCAGCGATGTCTGGGTATCGGGCACAGAACTTCGGACCCGGTCGGGTGAAACGACGCTGACCGCCGATTTCGTTCCGCTTCAAGCCGTGCCGTTCGACCTGCCGACAGACCGGTTGGTGTTCACCCTGATCGACGATGCAGGCGCGGTCGAGTTGCGGGGCTGTACGGACTAGGCAGCCCCGTCCAGACGGGCCGACAGCGACAGAAGGTCAGCCCAGGCCTCGCGCTTGGCAGGGGGATTGCGCAGCAGATAGGCAGGATGGGTCATCGGCAGGGCGGGACGTCCGAATGCCTGAACCCAGGTTCCGCGCAGCCGCAGGATGCCGCGACGCCCGATGGCGGCATCGCAGGCGATGTTGCCCATCAGCACGATCAGATCCGGCGCGGCCAGTTCGATGTGGCGACGCACGAAAGGCAGGCTGACCGCGATCTCGTCGGGTTGCGGGTCGCGGTTGCCGGGCGGGCGCCAGGCCAGAACATTGGTGATGTACAGCGCCTGTTCGGCATCGACCGCCCGGCGAGACAGGCCGACAGCGTCGAACATCCGGTCCAGCAACTGGCCCGACCGTCCGACGAAGGGACGGCCCTGGCGGTCCTCCTCGTCTCCCGGCGCCTCGCCCAGGATCAGGACGCGCGCCGCGGGGTTGCCGTCGGCAAAGCAGAAATTGCGGGCGCCCTTTTTCAGTTCGATGCCGTCGAACGCCTGCTGCGCTGTCGCAAGGGCGTCCAGCGTCATGGCCGCCGCCGCCAACGACTCGGCCAGGGCCACGTGGGCGGACAGGTCGTCGTCGGCACCCAGGATCAGCGCAGGCGCAGGGGTCGGCGCGCCGGCAGAAACCGCCGTCTGCGGGCGTGCCGCCAGATCGAACCGATCCACGGGCGCATCCAGCACGGGTTCGTCCGCGCCCATCTCGGCCTGCCACTCCAAAAGGGCCAGCGCGGTCTCTGCGTCCAGGTCGGTGCCGCGATAGGTCGGTTGTCCCACGGTCAGTCCACCACCAGCATGTATCCGGTGCCGCGCACGGTTTGCAGGAATCGCGGTTCGCGGGGGTCGGGTTCGATCTTTCGGCGCAGGCGGGTGATCTGCACGTCGATGGCGCGTTCGGAGTTGTCGCCCTCGTCCCCGCCGCCGCGGCCCAGATCCTCGATCAGGTCGGCGCGGCTGACGGGTTCGCCCCGGCTGGCGGCAAGGCGGCGCAGCAGCGACTGTTCCGTCCCGGTCAGGCGCAGGTGGTTTTCGCCCTGCCACAATTCGCCCTTGTCGATGTCGTACCGCAGGGCGCCCAGGGACAGGAACTTGGGTTGGTGCATCTCGGGCGCGGGCACCCGGCGCAGGATCGCGCTGATGCGCAGCAGCAGCTCGCGCGGCTCGAACGGCTTGGGCAGGTAATCGTCGGCGCCGACCTCCAGTCCGGCGATGCGGTCCTCGGTCTCGCCGCGCGCGGTCAGCAGCAGGATCGGCGTGGTCAGCCTTTCGCGCAAGCTGCGGGTCAGGGCGAACCCGTCCTCGCCGGGCATCATCACGTCCATCACGATCAGGTCGAAGTCCAGCCCCGCCAACAGCCGCCGGGCCTGCGCCGCATCGCGGGCCAGCGTCACCAGATAGCCGCTCTTGCGCAGGAATCGGCCCAGCAGCGCACGGATGCGTTCGTCGTCGTCGACGATCAGCAGATGGGCGTCGGACTGGCTCATGTCGTGCAGGCCTTTATTCGGGCAGATCCTTCATCGACTGATACTGCGCCCGCGTCTCGGGGTCCATCATCGCCTCCAGCACCTGACGGAACCCCGCCACCGCCTGCGGCCCGGCGCTGCGATAAGCCTGGCGCATCCGCGCCCGCTGCGCCTCGGACAGGCGGCGTTCCAGGGCGGCGCCCTTTTCGGTCAGGAACAGCAGACGTTCGCGCCGGTCGCGGCGGCCGACCCGGCTTTCGACCAGACCGTCGTCGATCAGCGCGCGCAACACCCGGTTCAGCGACTGCTTAGTCACGCCCAAAACGGCCAGCAGCGACGTCACCGTCAGCCCCGGATCGCGGTGGATGAAATGCAAGGCCCGGTGATGGGCGCGGCCATAATCCAGATCGGCCAGGATCAGGTCGGGATCGGCGGTGAAGGCGCGATAGGCAAAGAACATCGCCTCGATCCCGCGACGCAGCTTGTCGTCGGTCAGAAACAGCAGATCGTCGCCCATCATGCCGTGAACGCGTAGCGGTTCGGCCATCCTGTCACCTCTTGTCCTTGTCCTGTCCTTGATAGGACAGCGATGTTGACTTTCCACGATTCGATTGCTAGCCGTCAAGGGCTTCGCGCAACAAAAGGGCCGATACCGGGCGGACCCGCGCAAGATCCGCAAAGCCCGGACTGATTTTGGAGAGTATGATGACGGGCGCATATGACGATCGCGACGGCAAGATCTGGATGGACGGCGAACTGGTCGATTGGCGCGCCGCGAACGTGCATATCCTGACCCACGCGCTGCATTACGCCAGTTCCGTGTTCGAGGGCGAACGCTGCTATGACGGCACGATCTTCAAGGGCCACGACCATTCGCTGCGGCTGATCGAATCGGCCCGCCTGCTGGACATGGAATCGCCCTATACCGCCGAAGACATCGACGCCGCGAAAGAGGCCGTGCTGAACGCCAACGGTTTCACGAACGCCTATGTCCGCGCGGTGATGTGGCGCGGATCCGGTCCCGACATGGGCGTGTCGGCGTCGCGCAACCCGGTGCGCATGGCGGTCGCCTGCTGGGAATGGGGCAGCTATTACGGCGACGCGAAATGGCAGGGCGCGAAACTGGACGTGGCGAAATGGAAACGCCCGTCGCCCGAAACCATCCCCACCGCCGCCAAGGCCGCGGGCCTTTACATGATCTGCACGATGTCGAAACACGCGGCCGAGGCCAAGGGCTGTTCCGACGCGCTGTTCATGGACTGGGAAGGCTATGTCGCCGAGGCGACCGGCGCCAACATCTTCTTCATCAAGGACGGCGAGGTCCACACCCCGCTGGCCGACCGCTTCCTGAACGGCATCACCCGCCAGACGATCATCGGGATGCTTCGTGATGGGGGGACCACGGTCCACGAACGCCGCATCCGCCCCGAGGAACTGGAGGATTTCCAGGAATGCTTCCTGACCGGCACGGCGGCCGAGGTGACGCCGGTCGGGCAGATTGGCGATTGGCATTTCCAGGTGGGGCAGACCACGCGGAAAGTGGCCGAGGATTACGAGCGGCTGGTGCGGGCGTGAGGGGGTGGGGGGCTTCTCTGGTGGGAGCGGCCCACTTCCAATACGGTGGCTGGGAACCTCACTTCTCGGGATTCCCCCGAGCGCGGGCCTTACAGACCGAAGAAATTACCCACTCACCCCATTTCCGTCAAACTATCAATCCGTCGTCTTGCAGTTCCTTTGGTGGCTGTATTTGACCATCAGATGCGACGCTGGGATTTGTGTCAGGGTCAACTGCGTCACTTTCATTCGTCGATAGCGACGGTTCAGGCTCATCATTGTTCAGCACCCACCCTGATCGACCTATAGGCCTGAATTCGTCACTTTTTGAAAGTATCGCACTCAGATTACTCACAGGCTCCTTCCCACCGACATCTACTCCATGATCGAGCAACATGGCATAAATGTCCCTTGTGGGAATCGGCTGAGTGCGTCCTTGCAAAAACCCCGCTGTCAATGCAACTGCCTTAACCCGAAGCTCAGAGGGCTGCCTGCCTTGGCTCTCCTTAGGCAATAATGGGCGCTTGTCTCCTGCCTCACGAGTCATTCCTTTTTCTGTGAGAGGCGCAGAAGCTATGCCAGACTCATACAAACTATGTAGCTCCCGAAGCTTGCACAGCTTGAGATATCGCGGATCATGCAACAGTTCATCTTCTAGCGTGGCTATCTCTGCCAACATTGATGAGAGAAATTCTTTAGACATTTCAGCTTCCTCCACTTTCCTGACACCCATCATACATTTTGCCAGAGAAAACTTCTACACCATCTCTGTGGGCGCTTGATTGGCTGTAACGGATGCGCTATAAATGGCACTATCGGTGTAGTGGAATGGAGAATACCATCACCAGAACGCATGGTCCGTTGGACTGAAATCGCCCATCCCAACGCGACCTTAAACGGGAAAAGCCAGACCTATCGGCCTGGCTTCCCATTATAGGCGGAAATCAACGCGGGCCGAAACCCGTGGAAATCCTCTACTTCGCACCTAGAGTATTTCACAAACATCGGCCTGCATCAAGCGAAACCCTCTCATATAAGGAGAAGGGCATGGCCGGTTACATCTGGATCAAGCGCTACAAGCGCCGTCGTTTCGGTTGCATCGAGCATGTCTGCGCCCACTGGCGTAGTTTGCCAAAGTAGGTACGGCAAAAATTAGGAGCAGCGCAGTGCGCTGCTCTTTGTAAAGCAATTAAGCCTAGATTTGCAAGAAAAAGGCCGCCCTCCCCGGACGGCCCTCGCTTCCCCATACTCTCTCAACTCATCTGCCCGCGCTCGATCCGCGCATATTCCATCGCCTTGCGGTTCTCCTCACCCCGCATCTGCGGGCGGCGTTGCAGGGCCTCGACGGAGGGGTGGGTGGCTTCCTCGCGTTCGTGGCGGGTGAATTCCCGCAACCGGATGTTGGTCCTGCCCGCCGGCTTCTCTGTTTTCGACTTGGTCATGCTGGCCTCCTGACATGGGTCGGAGGCCCTTTATAGGCCCGAATCGGCCCGCAGCCAAACCCTTACGCCGCCTTGACGCCCTGCGCCGACAGGACCGCGTGCAGCTTGACCGGGTCGTCGTTGGCGCGCAGCTTGGCGCGCAGGTCGGTGTCGCGCAGGGTGCGGGACACCAGCGCCAGCGCCTTGAGGTGGTCGACGCCGCTGGATTCGGGCGCCAGCAGGCCGAACACCAGATCGACCGGCTGGCGGTCCACCGCGTCGAAATCCAGGGGCTTGTCCAGCCGGACGAACAGGCCCACCACGCGGTCCAGACCGTGCAGCCGCGCGTGCGGCAAGGCCACGCCCTGCCCCACGCCGGTCGGCCCCAGGCTTTCGCGTTCCTGCAAGGCGTCCAGAACCTCGGTCGCATTCAGGCCGTATTCGGCATGGGCCACGTCCGCCAGTTCCTGAAACAACCGCTTTTTCGATGTCACCTGACCCAGGGAACGCACCGCGCCCGGCTTGAGGATCTCGGTCAGTTGCATGGCTCGGGTCTTTCCAATGTTCAAGCGCCCCCGGACAGGATGCCGGGGGCGGTTCGGGTTTCGGTCAGGCTGCCCTGGCGGCGGCCTCAGCCATCGCCGCGCGGATCGATCCAGCCCACATTGCCGTCATCGCGGCGATGGACGACATTGACGCCCCCGTGCTTTTCGTTCCGAAACACAAGCAGCGGCGTCCCGGCAAGTTCCATCTGCATCACCGCGTCGCCCACAGACAGGGTCGGCACGCGGGTTTCCATTTCCGCGATGATGATAGGTTGCAGGCCGCTGTCCTGCGATTCCCATTCATCCTCGTCGGCGGTCAGCACATACAGGCCTGCCTGACCGAATTCAACCGGCTCGGACCGATCCTTGTGGTGATCCTTCAGGCGGCGCTTGTAACGGCGAAGCTGCTTGTCCATCTTTTCGCGGCACGCCTCGAAGGCGGCATAGATCTCGGTGGCGCTTCCACGGGCGGTCACGTTCAGCCCGGTGGACAGATGCACCACGGCATCGCACAGGAACTGGTGGGCATCCTTGGAAAAAGTGACCGTGGCGTCGGTCGGGCGCTGCGAATACTTGCCGACCGTTTCGCCCACCTGGGTCTTTACATGCGTGCTCAGCGCATCGCCGACGTCGATCTGTTTTCCGCTGATGGTATAGCGCATCGTCTTTCCTCTCGGTTGCCCGTCTTCCGGTGCGCCAGCCCGTTCAGACAGCCGGCGCGCGGCGGAAAACGGGGTTGGCGGGATACGGTTCCTGCCGCACCCGCATGAATCAATTTGGTGACAGCCAAAGGGTTCTGTCAACGGGGCGCACGTTTGCGTGAGACGATTTCGCGGGCCGGCATCGGGGTCATGCCATGCGGAAACTATCGCCCAGATAGACCTCGCGCACGCGAGGGTCGGCGACGATCTGATCGGTGGTTCCCGACATCAGCACATGCCCGTCATGCAGGATATAGGCCCGGTCCACGATGCCCAGGGTTTCGCGGACATTGTGGTCGGTGATAAGCACCCCGATGCCGCGCGATTTCAGGTCATGGACCAGCCCGCGGATTTCCCCCACCGCGATCGGATCCACCCCCGCGAAAGGTTCGTCCAGCAGCAGGAAGCTGGGATCCGACGCCAGGCAACGCGCAATCTCGGCCCGGCGCCGTTCACCCCCCGACAAGGCCAGCGCGGGCGCGCCGCGCAGATGGCCGATGGAAAAATCGCCCAGCAATTCCTCCAGCCGGTCGCGCCGGTGGCGGGGATCTTCGTGCACGACCTCCAGCACGGCCATGATGTTCTGTTCGACGCTCAGGCCGCGAAAGATCGACATTTCCTGCGGAAGATAGCCGATGCCCATCCGGGCGCGGCGGAACATCGGCAGGCGGGTGGCGTCCTGTCCGTCGATCAGCACCTGCCCCGCGTCCGGCGGCACCAACCCCGCGATGCAATAGAAACAGGTGGTCTTGCCCGATCCGTTCGGCCCCAACAGGGCCACGACCTCTCCGCGCGCCAGATCGACGGACACGTCGCGGATCACCGGGCGATTGCGATAGGACTTGCGCAAGCCCCGGATCCGCAGCCCGTCGCCCGTGCGCGCCGCAGCCCCCCGCATCAGTTGCCGCCCGGTTGCAGGACCGACCGTACGCGGCCCTGGACCTCGGCGGTGCCGGATTCCAGATTCACCTGCATCGTATCGCCGGTCAGCACGTTCCGCCCCTGGGTCAGCACCACGTCGCCGGTCAGCGTGACATTGCCCGTTTCCACGTCATAGGACGCCGCCTTCGCCTCGGCCGCGTCCTCGCCCGAGACCAGCGTCACGTTGCCGGTGGCGTCCAGCGACCGGATGCGGTTCTGCCCGCCTTCGGCATAGATCACGGTCACGCTGTCGGCCGACAGCCGCATGGCGCCCTGGCCGATCACCACGTTGCCCGTGAACACCGCGCTGCCGTCGGCCTGGTTGACCGACAGCGTATCGGCCGCGACCTCGACGGGGGCGGAAATGTCGGCGCGCATACCCCCGAAGGCCACGTTCTGCGCAACGGCAGGGGCGGCGGCAAGGATCAGGGCTGTCAGCAGGGGGCGCAGCATCGGGCATGTCCTTCTGATGGATCAGGGCCGGTATATCAGACGGACATCGCCCGAGAAATTCAAGATCGAAGCGCCACTGTCGCCGGGAACAAGTTCCATCCGACGTGCCGAGACCGACCCGAAGGGCGCATCGGCCACCACCCCGTCCCTGGCCGCGATGCGCGAACGGTCGGTCGCGGCCTCGACGGCCTGCGCATCCATCGCCCACCCGGACGAGGTGGTCATCCGCACCCCGCCATCCAGCCGGATCGTGCCGTCGGCCAGCCTGGCGCGGGGGGCGGTCAGGTCGGCGCGCAGCCCGTCGGGGCGCTGCCAGTCCAGCCGCAGATCGCGCGCCGTGCCGCCGCCACCCTCGCCGTCCGGTGCAGCCTCGGCCGCCCGCAAGGTCAGGCGGGCACCGTCATCGGTCACACCCGCGTATTCCGGCGCCACAAGGCGCGGGTTGCGGGCCATCGCCTCGGCATCCACGGTGGCATAGGGAATGCGCGATCCCGTCTCGCTTCCGCGCGAAAACAGGAACAGCACCGACAGCATCGCCAGCGCCAGCAGCGGCAGCAGCACGCGCAGCCAGCGGACGATGCGGGTCCGGTTCATCCCCTAGACGATCCCGGCCCGCAGGCAGTCGTGGATGTGCAGGATGCCCTGCGGCATGTCGTCCGCGACCGCAAACAGGCAGGTGATCTTGCTGTCCTGCATCTGCGCCAAGGCGGCCTCGGCCAGGGCATCGGGGGCGATGACGCGGGGGGCGGGGGTCATCACCTCGGCCGCGCGGCGGTCCAGCAAGCCGTCCATGTGGCGGCGCAGGTCGCCGTCGGTGATGATTCCCGCCAGATGCCCCGCGCGGTCCGTGACGCCGGTCACGCCGTAACCCTTCTGGCTGATGACCAGAAGCGCCTCGGTCATGGGGGTATCCTCGCCCACCAGGGGCATGTCGCGATGCATCAGATCGTCCACCTTGGCCAGCCGCGCGCCCAGCTTGCCTCCGGGGTGGAAGGTGCGGAAATGTTCCGGGGTGAACTGCCGATGTTCCATCAGCGCGACCGCAAGCGCATCGCCCAGGGCCAGCGTCATGGTCGTGGATGTCGTGGGCACGATGCCGTTGCCGCAGGCCTCGGGGGCAGCCGGCAGAACAAGCGCCACATCCGCCTGACGCAGCAGCGTCGATCCGGGGCGCGAGGCGACGCCGATCAGCGGAATCCCGAAACGCCGGGTGTGGGCGATCAAATCCGCCAGTTCGGGCGTCTCGCCGCTGTTGGACAGCACCAGGGCGACATCGGCCTGCGTGACCATGCCCAGATCGCCATGGCTCGCCTCGGCCGGGTGAACGAACTGCGCAGGGGTTCCCGTCGACGCCAGCGTGGCCGTGATCTTGCGTCCGACATGGCCCGATTTTCCCATGCCCGACACGACCACCCGGCCGCGCGCCGCCAGGATCAGATCGACCGCGCGGGCAAAGCTGTCGCCCAGATCGTCGGCCAGCAGGGTCAGGCCCCGTGCCTCGGTCAGGATGACGCGCCGCGCCGTATCCAGATAGTCGCTCAAACCGCTGCCTTTGCCTTGGTCAAATATCCTCGGGGGTTCGGGGGCAGACAGCCCCCGGCCTGACCGATCTAGTGCCGGAAGATGTCGTTTTCATCCCCCCAGCCCAGCAGATCGAGATGGGCACGGGCGGGCAGGAAATCGAAACAGGCTTGCGCCAGCCCGATGCGGTTTTCCCGGCGCAGTTTCTCCTCCAGCGCCTCTTTCAGCTTGTGCAGATGCAACACGTCGGATGCTGCGTATTCCAGTTGCGCATCGGTCAGATCCGCCGCCCCCCAGTCGCTGGTCTGCTGCTGCTTGCTGACATCGACGTTGACCAGTTCGCTCAGCAGGTATTTCAGCCCGTGCCGGTCGGTAAAGGTCCGCACCAGCTTGGAGGCGATCTTGGTGCACCAGACCGGCGCCGTGACCACGCCAAAGGCGTTTTCCAACGCCGCCACGTCGAACCGGGCAAAATGGAACAGCTTGAGCACCTTGGGATCGGTCAGCATCCGGCACAGGTTCGGCGCCTCGGTCTGGCCGCATTCGATCTGGACCAGATGCGCGTCGCCGTCGCCCGTGGACAACTGCACCAGGCACAGCCGATCCCGCCGGGGGTCAAGCCCCATCGTTTCGGTATCGATGGCCACCACCGGGCCAAGATCCAGGTCGTCGGGAAGGTCGTTGGGGTACAGGTGTATGCTCATTGCGTCGTTCGTCCCGGCCAGGCTGCACTTCTGCCCTCTGACCAGAAACCGGCACGGCATTCCAGCCCTTATTCGCCCGACCGACGCCATCGCGCCACGATGGCCGGGGTGCGCCCCCGGCCAAATGGGGGGTCAGGCCGATCCCGCGGCCTCGATCGCCTTCATGCAGGCATCCTCGTCCCCGGCGGCAAGCGCATCGCGCGCGGCCTGGATATGGACCTCGCGGGTCGAAGCGTCGGCCGTGCCGCCGGCGGCCTGCTCGGCGGCGGTGGGTTCGCCTTCCTGCTGCGCCTGCGCGTCGGCACCCGACATCGCCACACCCGCCTGCTGTCCCTCCGCGCCTTCCAGCGGCGCAAGCGAGCCGTCCTTGGCGATGCCTTCATCCCCCGCGCCGGCCTCGGCATCGGTGGGGGCCGCGCTGTTCATCCCCGAGGCCGCCGCCGTTTCCGTGGCTGCCGCCGCATCAGCGGCGGCCGCGGCATCGCCGTCCGCCGCCGCGTCGGGCGCATCTTCCAGCGGCGCAAGCGAGCCGTCCTTGGAAATTCCCTCCGACTCTGCGGCCATGCTGCCCGAGGCGTCGCCCCCCGTGGTCAGGCGGGCGATTTCGGCGGCGCAATCGGCTTGGGCGGCCACGGTTGTCAGCGCCAGCAGCGCAGCAGCGACAGCCCCTGTGCAAATGGGTTTCATCTGATCCTCCCGGATTGTGTGATACGCCATCCCCTGCGGCGCATCGGCCCAAACGCATATTCTTTGGGCAATGTTCCCCTCCTCCCCCAAAGGGACCAGCCCCCTGCCCGCCGCCGCCGAAAGGAACCCTTAACGCGGCAACGCCCGCCAGGCCGCCATGAAGTCGCGCGCCCGCATCCCCGTGGTTCCGGCATCCTGGCCGGGCCGGAACAGCGCGGATCCCAGCCCGAACCCGTCCGCCCCGGCCTGCCGGTATGCCGCCATCGCGGCCGGATCGATGCCCCCCACCGGCAGCAGCCGCACATGGCGCGGCAGGACGGCCCGCATCGCCTTGACGGCGGGGGGGGGGATCATCTCGGCCGGGAACAGCTTGAGCGCGGCGGCCCCCGCATCCAGCGCGGCAAAGGCTTCGCTGACGGTGCCCACGCCGGGGCAATAGGCAAGATTCCGGCGCACGGCCTCGGCGGCGACGCGGGGGTCGAAGTTCGGGGCGATGATGATCCGGCCCCCCGCATCCTCTACCGCGCCGACCTGATCGGGGGTCGTCACCGTGCCCGCGCCGACCAGGGCATCGGGGACCGCCGCGGCCATCCGGGCGATGCTGTCCAGCGGATCGGGGGAATTCAGCGGCACCTCGAGGATCGTGAACCCCGCGCCGGTCAGGGCGGCGGCGGTGTTGGCGGCCTCGTCCGGGCGCAGGCCGCGCAGGATCGCGATCAGCGGGTTGGCGGCAAAGGCGGTGTCGAAATCGGTCATGCAAGTCCCCTTAGCCGGGCGATGTCCCACAGCCCCCGCTGCGCCATGCCCGGAGGCGCGATGTCGGCGGCACGGCCCAGCACCGCGAAGGCCGTCTGGTATCGCGCGGCCAGATCGCCGCGCCCGATGATCGTGACCGGCCCGGCCGCGTCCTGCGCGCCATGGGCCACCTCGTCGCCGATCAGCAGACCGGACAGGTAATCGGCGATGTGGCCCAGCGGCAGCCGGTCCATCAACGCCAGCGTCCGGGCCGAGAAGATGCGGCCCAGCAGCGCGCCGTCCTGCCGACCAGCCTCGACCCCCCGGCGAAAGGCGTCGTCCCGGCCGGGTTCCGGTGAGGCTGGCCCCGCCTGGATCAGGCGGCCCAGGATGGTGTGGTCGCGCAGGGCGCCAAAGACTTCGCCCGTCATCACCGTGCGGAACGACACCAGCGTGCCGCCTTCGGTCCGCGCCCATTTGCTGTGCGTGCCGGGCAGGACGAACAGGCCGTCGCCGCCGCCGCCCGCCAGATGACCGATGATCTCGGTTTCCTCACCGCGCATCACGTCGGGGGAAGGTCCGTCGGGGTCGCTGACGGCCCCGGTGACGAAATGGATGCCGTCGTGCAGGGTCAGGCTGTTCGCCAGCGCGCCCGCGTCCAGAGGCAGGGGCAGATAAGGGGTTTCCACCCAGCCGTTGCGGCTGGCAATCATGCCCGATGCGATGATCGGAGCGCCGTCCAGCCAGCCGCCGAGGCGATCCTGCAAGGCTTGGGCGAACCCGCCCGGCAACGCGCCCGCCGCCAGGATGCCGGGACCGTCCGTCACGCTGTCCAGAACCTCGCCCCCCGGCCCCATCCGCCAGGCTCGGAACGAGGTGGTGCCCCAGTCGATGCCGATCAGCGCGGTCATCGGGCAAACCTGTAGGCCGTATGATGCCGATAGATCTGACCGGGGCGCAGGATGGAATCGGGGAAATCCGGCCGGTTCGGCGCGTCGGGCCAGTTCTGCGTTTCCAGGGCCACCCCGGCGAACGGGCCATAGCGGCGGCCGTCCAGACCCCGCAGCCCGTCGAAATGCGCCCCGTCGTAAAGCTGCAAGCCCGGCTGGTCGGTTTCAATCTGCATGCGGATTCCCGTTTGGCCCGTCAATTCCGCCACCAGCCGCCGGGCCGCAGGCCCGCCCGGCAGGCACAGGTTGTGGTCGTATCCGCCCGGCGCAATCGCGCGCCCATGCCGGAAATTGAAGCGCGTGCCCGCAACCGGCGCGGTGCCGGGCAGCGGGATCAGGTCGTCATCGACCGGCAGGTACCGATCCGCCGCGACGCGCAGCCGGTGCCCCCGCACGTCGCCGCTGTCGTCAAGGATGAAATACCCGTGATGCGCCAGATTGCAGGGCGTCGGCGCGTCGGTTTCGGCCTGAATGTCGAACATCAGCGTGCTGTCGCGCAGGGCGATGTCGGCGCGGATGCTCAGCGTGCCGGGAAAGCCCATGGCGCCGTCGGGCAGTTCCAGCGTCAGGGTGGCGCCGTCGGGGCGTGCCCGCCGAACCGTCCACAGGTGCCAGTGGGTGCCGCGCGATCCGCCATGCAGCGTGTGGCGGGTGCGAAAGTTCGGATCGGTGCGATAGTCCCGCCCGTCCAGCGCAAGGCGCGCCCCGCCAATGCGGTTGGCGAAGCGTCCCACGATGGCGCCCACATAAAGACCGTCGCCCAGGTAATCCGCCGGATCGGGGCAGCCGAGGATCAGCGGATGATCCACGCCGTCAAGCCGCAGATCCTGCACCGTCGCGCCCAGCGTCAGCAATTGCGCGGTCAGCCCGCCGCCGGTCAGCGTCAGACGGTCCACGCGCCGCCCGTCGGGCAGGCTCCATCGGCTCACAGGATCACCTTGGGTTCGGGCAGTCCGGTCAGGCCGGTCTCCAGCCGATAGATGCGGCCTTGCGCGTCATCGGGATCCGCCATGCCGTCCCAGGCAGTCGTCACCAGCAGATCGGACAGGGCTGGCCCGCCAAGGGCCGGGCAGGATGACTGTTGCCCGCCGACATCGAACCGGTGCGTCTGCCGCCCCTGGGCGTCAAAGCGGACCACCGCCCCCTCGCCCCAAATGGCGCAGCATAAACCGCCATCCGCGTCGATCACCGCGCCGTCGGGCGACCAGCCCCGCGCGGACAGATCCAGATAGAGCTGACGCTCGCCCACCGGCCAGCCGTCGCCGTCCAGCCCCTGACGCCAGACGATGCCGCGATCCGTGTCGGCAAAATGCACGGTGCCGCCGTCGGGATCAAAGCAGATCGAATTCGGGATGGTGATCGTATCGACCAGCCTGCGGACCTCGCCGCGATGATAACGATAGATCGCGCCCGCCCGCGCCTCGGCCTTCTTGCCCATCGTGCCGAACCAGAACCCGCCGTGCCGGTCGGCGCGGCCGTCGTTCGACCGGGTGGCCGGGTTGTCGGCCTCGACCGCCTTCACATCGGTCAGAATCCCGTCTGCCAGCGACAGGATCGCCAGCCCGGTTTCCGTGGCGATCATCAGCCGGTCCCGGTCGATCCAGCCCGCGGCCGAGGCCATGCGGTCGAAGCGCCATTCCAGCGGCGACCCGTCCGCGTCCTGGGACAAAAGCCGTTTCCCCAGGATGTCGAACCAGAAGAACTGCCGGCGCTCGGGATGCCACAGCGCCCCCTCGCCCAACTGGCAATGCCGGTGATCGTGGATCATGCAGCCCCCCGCGCAAGCCGCATCCGCGACAGTTTCAACAGGCCCTTTTGCAGCAGGATGAAGGCCAGCAACAGGATCCCGACGACGATCTTGGTCCACCAGGACGACAGGCTGCCGTCGAAGACGATATAGGTCTGGATCAGCCCCATGGTCAGCACCCCCACGAAGGTGCCGAACATGTATCCCGCGCCCCCCGTCAACAATGTGCCGCCGATGACCACGGCGGCGATCGCCGTCAACTCGGTGCCCACGGTGGCCAGCGAATAGCCCGATCCGGTATAGATCGAAAAGACGATCCCCGCCAATCCGGCCATGGCGCCGGAAAAGGCATAGACCATGACGGTGGTGCGTCCCTGCCGGACGCCCATCAGCCGCGCCGCGGCCTCTCCTCCGCCCAGGGCATAGACGGATGCGCCGAACCGGGTCTTGTGGGCGACGATCATGCCCAGGACGACGATCAGGACCATCGCGACGCCGATCAGCGTCAGCCGCCCCTTGCCGGGCATCAGCCAGTATGCCCCTTGCAGCGTATCATAGAAGGGATGCTGGATCGGCACGGAATCGATGGACAGGATATAGGCCGCGCCGCGCGCCAGGAACATGCCCGCCAGCGTGACGATGAACGCGGGCATGGCCAGCCGGTCGATCAGAAAGCCCATGCCCGCGCCAAAGGCGGTGGTCAGCAGCAGCAGCAGCGCAAAGACCGCCAGCGGATGCAGCCCCGCATCGCGCAGCAGGACGGCGATGAACACGCCGGAAAAGGCGATCACCGATCCCACCGACAGGTCGATCCCGCCCCCCAGGATCACCAGCGTCATTCCGACCGCGACGATGCCCAGATAGGCGTTGTCGGTCAGAAGGTTGCCGATGACACGGGTGGACAGGATGTTGGGGAACTGCAGCCAGAAGACCAGATAGGCCAGCAGGAAGATCCCGACCGTCACATACAGGGGCAGGGCGCGGGTGTTCATGCCTGCCTCCGCAGGGCGGCTTCGCGGCTTGCGCGGTGGCTGTCGCGCCACAGGCGCCATTCGGCGCTGATGCGCGGCGATTGCAGGACCAGGATCGCCAGCACCAGCCCGGCCTTGATGATGAGGTTGTATTCCGACGGAAAGCCGATCAGGCGGATGCCGATGCTGATCGTGGTGATGACAAGCGCACCCAGGACGGACGCGGCGATCGAGAACCGCCCCCCCAGCAGGGAATTGCCGCCGATCACCACGGCCAGGATCGCATCCAGTTCCAGCCACAGACCGGCGTTGTTGGCGTCCGCGCCGCGGATGTCGGCGGTCACGATCAACCCGGCCAGGGCGGCGCACAGGCCCGACGCGACATAGACGGCGATCAGCAGCACCGTGGCGTTGACGCCCGCCAAAGTGCTGGCGCGGCGGTTGATGCCGATCGCCTCGACCAGCAGGCCCAGTGCGGTGCGCCGCATCAGCAGACCGGTGCCGATGGCGGCGAGGATCCAGATTCCCGTGGGCACCGGCAGGCCCAGCACCGTCCCCGATCCGATCCAGCCAAAGCCCGGATCGGTGAAGGTCAGGATCCGCCCCTCGGTTATCAGCTGGGCGATGCCGCGCCCCATGGTCATCAGGATCAGCGTGGCGACAAAGGGCTGGATGCCGACGATGGCGACCAGGACGCCGTTCCACAGCCCCGCCGCCGCACCCGCTCCAAGCGCCAGCAGCAGCGCGGCAGGCAGGCCCAAGCCCGCCGCGACCGTTGATGCGGCGACCGCGCCGCAGATCGCCATGATCGTGCCGACCGACAGGTCGATCCCGCGCGTGGCGATCACCAGCGTCATGCCCACGGCCAGCAGCGCCACCGGCGCCGACCGCTTCAGCACGTCGATCACCGGTCCGACCAGCCGCCCGTCGTTCATCTGCACGTCCAGGAACGCCGGGTAAAGGGCCGTGACCACCGCGACCAGGGACGTCAGGGCGATCAGTTGCGGGGCAAGGCGTTTCAGCAGGTCCATCACGCGGCCTTTCCGGTGGCGGCGATGGCCCGCATGATGCGGTCGGGGGCAATATCGGTGCCGGTCAGTTCGGCGACATGGCGGCGGTCGCGCAGCACGATCACCCGGTCGGACACGGCGATCAACTCGTCGATTTCCGAACTGATGACCAGCAGCGACATGCCCTGGTCCACCAGTCCGTGGATCAGCCGCACGATTTCCGCATGGGCGCCCACGTCGATGCCGCGCGTCGGTTCGTCCAAAATCAGAAAGCGCGGGTTCATCGCCAGCCAGCGGGCCAGAACGACCTTTTGCTGGTTGCCGCCCGACAGATCGCCGACGCGCTTTTCCCGGCCTGCGGTGCGGATGTCCAGCCGCCGGATATAGTCGTCGGCCAGCCGGTTCTGCTGTGCGCGCGGAATCGGCCGTGCCCAGCCTGCCCGCGCTTGCAGGCCGAGGGCGATGTTTTCGCGCACCGACAGGTCGGCCACGATGCCGTCGGTCTTGCGTTCTTCCGGCACGAAGCCGAAGCCTGCGGCGACGGCCGCGCGCGGGTTGCGCAGATCCAGCGGGCCGGCTTGGTCGCGCGCGCCGCCGGAATGGGCGCCCAGCAACCCGAACAGCAGTTCCGCAGTTTCGGTGCGGCCCGATCCCAGCAGGCCCGCCAGTCCCACGACCTCGCCCTGCCCCACGGCCAGATCGAACGGCTCGATCGTGCCGCGCCGGCCAAGGCCGCGGATGTCCAGCATCGGCGGACGGGCGACCCGGTCCGGCGACGGATGGCCCGTCGCGGCCTCAAGCTCGCGGCCCAGCATGTGTTCGATCAGGCGGACGCGGTCCAGGCTGGCGGTATCTTCGGTCACGATCCTGCGGCCGTTTCGCAGCACCGTCACCCGGTCGGTCAGGTCGAACACCTGATCCAGGAAATGCGACACAAAGACGATCCCCAGCCCCCGGTCGCGCAACCCCCGGATCACGTCGAAGACCATCCGCACCTCGGCCGCGTCCAGGCTGGCGGTGGGTTCGTCCAGGATCAGCACCTTGCCCGACAGGGCGACCGCGCGGGCGATGGCGACGATCTGCTGGATAGCCACGGAACAGGTGCCAAGATCGCGGTCCACATCCAGCGACAGCCCGTATTCGGCCAAGGTGGCCCGTGCCTGCATCCGCATCGCCCGGCCCTGGATCAGGCCCCAGCGGCGCGGTTCGCGCCCGAACATCAGATTCTGCGCGATGGTCAGGTTCGGCAGCAGGTTCACCTCTTGATAGACGGTGCCGATGCCCAGTTCCTGCGCCATGGCGGTCGATTGCGGGTCGATGGGGGCGCCGTCCAGCATCACCGTGCCGCCGTCGCGCCGATAAGCGCCGGTCAGGCATTTGATAAGCGTCGACTTGCCCGCGCCGTTTTCGCCCAGCAGGGCATGGACCTCGCCCGCGCGCAGGTCGAAATCGACCGCATCCAGCGCACGCGTGCCGGGAAACGTCTTGGTCAGCGACCGGATCGACAGAAGCATCGCACCCCCCCCTTTGGCCGGCGGTTGCCGGGCCGCGCGTGCGACCCGGCAACGGCGGTCAGTAGCCCAGGCCCTTGCGGCGTTCGTATTCGCCCGCCGGATCGTCGGCCTGAGTGTAGAGCTTCGATTCCGTCTGGATGAACTTTTCGGGCATCGTTCCGTCAGCCCAGTATGCCGCCAGCGCGTCAAAGGCGGGACCGGCCATGTCGGGCGTCAGTTCGACCGTGGCGTTCGCCTCGCCTGCCGCCATCGCCTGGAACAGGTCGGGCACGCCATCGATGGACACGACCAGGATGTCGCTGCCCGGTTTCAGGCCGGCTTCCTTGATGGCCTGGATGGCGCCCACGGCCATGTCGTCGTTATGGGCATACAGCGCGCAGATGCCCTTGCCGCCGTTTTCGGCCTGAAGGAAGCTTTCCATGACCTCCTTGCCCAGGGCACGGGTGAAATCGCCGGTCTGGCTGCGCACGATGGACAGGTTCGGGTAATCCTTGATGGCGTTTTCAAAGCCGGTCTTGCGGTCGATGGCGGGGCTGGATCCCGTGGTGCCCTGCAATTCGACGATGCGGCATTCGCGGTCGCCGACCTCGTTCGCCAGCCATTCGCCCGCGACCTCGCCTTCGCGGACCAGATTCGACCCCACGGCGGTCAGGTACAGGTCGTCGGAACTGTCCACCTGCCGGTCCAGCAGGACGACCGGGATTTCCGCCTCCTTGGCCTCGGTCAGGACCGAATCCCAGCCGGTGGCGACGACCGGGGCCAGCAGGATCGCGTCCACGCCCTGTGCGATAAAGGACCGGATGGCGGCGATCTGGTTTTCCTGCTTCTGCTGCGCGTCCGAGAATTGCAGCTGGATGCCGCGTTCCTCGGCCTGCTGCCGGGTCAGCGTCGTTTCCGCCGCGCGCCAGCCCGATTCCGAACCGATCTGCGAAAAGCCGACGGTTTCGCCTTCGGCCATCGCGGCCCCGGCGGTCGCGGCCATCAGCGCGGCAGTGCCGAGCAAGGTCTTGACGATCATGGTTATCCTCCCTGTTTCCAAAATCGCCCGGCCTCCCACCGGGCGATGGCTGCGGGATCTCAAAAACCCCGCAAATCCTCGGGCAACAGCGCCTCGGGGATATTCTGATAGCTGACCGGGCGCAGGAACCGGCGGATCGCCATGGTGCCCACGCTGGTGGCGCCGAAATTCGTGGATGCCGGATAGGGGCCGCCATGGACCATGGCATCCGCGACCTCGACCCCGGTGGGCCAGCCGTTGGCCAGGATCCGGCCGGCCTTGCGTTCCAGGACAGGCATCAGCCGCCGTGCCATGTCGATGTCGGCCTCGTCCATGTGCAGGGTGGCGGTCAGCTGGCCCTCGATCGCTTGGGCCACGTCCATCATCTGCTCCTCGGTCGTGGTGGTAACGATCACGCCCATGGGACCGAACACCTCCTCGGACAGGGTGTGATCGCGCAAGAACTCCTCGGCGGTCGTCTTGTAGATGGCGGGCAGGACGTTGCGGCCCTCGCACGGCCCCTCGAAGATGGGGGTGGCCACGCCCGCCGCGCGGTTCGCGCCCTCGCGATAGGCGTCCGCGATGCCGTCGGTCAGCATGGGCTGAGGGGCGACCTTGGCCAGCGCGTCCCCCACCGCCTTGGCAAAGGCGTCGGCCAGCACGCCCTTGGGCATGACGATCAGGCCGGGATTGGTGCAGAACTGGCCCGCGCCCATGGTCAGGCTGCCCGCCCAGCCTTCGGCCAGCCTGGCGCCGCGCGCGGCAAGGGCCTGGGGCAGGACGAAGCCGGGGTTGATGCTGCCAAGCTCTCCGAAGAAGGGGATCGGTTCGGGCCGCGCGGCGCACAGGTCGAACAGCGCGCGGCCGCCGCGCAGGCTGCCGGTGAACCCCACGGCCTTGATGAGCGGGTGCTGCACCAGGGCCGCGCCGACCGCATGGCTGTCGCCGTGGATGAAGCCGAAGACCCCGGCGGGCATTCCCGTTTCGCGGATCGCAGCGCGGATCGCCTCGGCCACGATCTCTCCGGTGCCGGGATGGGCGGGGTGGCCCTTGACGACCACCGGGCAGCCCGCGGCCAGGGCCGATGCGGTGTCCCCCCCGGCGGTCGAGAAGGCCAAGGGAAAGTTCGAAGCGCCGAAGACCGCGACCGGACCGATCGGCCGCTGCATCAGCCGCAGGTCGGGGCGCGGCAGGGGCTGGCGTTCGGGCATGGCCGGGTCGTGCCGACGGTCCAGGTATTCGCCCTTGCGGATATGGTCCGCGAACAGGCGCAACTGGCCGGTGGTGCGGCCCCGTTCGCCTTGCAGCCGCGCCTCGGGCAGGCCGGTTTCCTGGGTGCCGATGGCGGTGATCGCCTCGGCGCGGCCCTCGATCTGATCGGCGATGGCGTCCAGAAAGGCGGCGCGGTCGTCGCGGCTGGTGGCGGCATAGGGGGCAAAGGCATCCTCGGCGGCCAGGGCGGCCCGGTCCACCAGGTCCACCGTCCCGCCGCTGAACTCGTGCGGATCGCCGTGGACGGGGGCCGACCGGAACGTCCCCTCGCCCGTCAGCCATTCGCCTGCGACCAGATGTTTGCCATGGGGGGTGAAGGTCATTGCTTTATCCTCAGAACTGGAAATCCGCGACGGTGTTGCGTCGCCCGAGGGTGAAGGCATCGGCCACAAGAACCATGGGCGCAAGGTCGGTGTCCGATTTTCCGTCCGAAACCAGCCTTGCCATGCGCGCATAGAGCGCGGGGTATTCGCCCATGATGTCGTCGGCGCCCTGCCTGTGCCGACCGTCGATTTCCAGCCGGTTGCCGCCCATGCGCAGCGCCATCCGGCCCGCGTCGGTCTGGAATTCCATGTCCCAGGTCTGCGGGCCTTCCTGGCGGAAATCGAAATCGGCCTCGACCCCCCGGCTGAACCGCAACCGGGCGGCGATGGGGGCCTGGCGATTGGCCGGAAAATCCAGATCCGCCGCCAGCAGGCGGACGGGTTCGGGCAGGATTTCCGTCAGGATCGACAGGGCGTTGATGCCGGGATCGAAGACGCCCATGCCGCCCGCCGCGAAGATCCAGTCCTGGCCGGGATGCCATTTGCGCACGTCCTCGCGCCAGGTGATGCGGCCTTCGCGGACGGTTTTGCCTGCCAGCCAGTCTTTTGCCGCGGCAACAGCCATCGCCATGCGCGAATGCCAGGTGGCATAGATGGTGACGCCCTGCCGGTCGGCCAGATCGCACAGGGCATGAACCTCGGCCAGGGTCGCACCGGGGGGCTTTTCCAGCATCAGGTGGCGGCCCGCGCGCAGCACGGCTTCGGCCACGGCATAGCGAGGCAGGGGAGGCAGGCACAGGCTGACCGTGCCGATGTCGGGACGGGCGTCCAGCATGGCGGCGGGGGCGGTGAAGGACTCGACCCCCTCGACAGTGCCGTGGCGGCTGACGGTCGCGGCCAGTTCCCAATCCGGGCTGGCTTCCAGTGCGGGCACATGCTGGTCCCGCGCGATCTTTCCGATGCCGACAAGCGCGATCTTCATCAATGGCTGTCCCGTCCGACCGGATTGCCCCGACAGCCTTTCAGAAAGTCCAGATCCGCCCCGGTATCCGCACCTTCGACATGCGCCTGATGCAGCCAGGCATAGCCGCTGGCCGGCTGGTCGGGCAGCGGCCGCCAGTCGGCCAGCCGCGCGGCCAGGTCATCGTCGGAAATATCCAGATGCAGGCGGCGGTTCGGCACGTCCAGTTCGATCATGTCGCCGTCGCGGACCACGGCCAGCGGCCCGCCCGCCGCGGCCTCGGGGCTGGTGTGCAGGACCACGGTGCCATAGGCCGTTCCCGACATGCGGGCGTCGCTGATCCGCACCATGTCGGTGATGCCTTTGCGCAACACCTTGGGCGGCAGGCCCATGTTGCCCACCTCGGCCATGCCGGGATAGCCCTTGGGACCGCAGTTCTTCATCACCATCACGCAGGTCTCGTCGATGTCCAGCGCCTCGTCCTCGATACGCGCCTTGTAGTCGTCGATGTCCTGGAACACGACCGCGCGGCCGCGATGGACCAGCAGATGCGCGCTTGCGGCGGACGGCTTCAGCACCGCCCCCCTGGGCGCCAGGTTGCCCCGCAGGACGGCGATTCCGCCCTGGACGGTCAGGGGCCGGTCGGCGGGCAGGATCACGTCCTCGTTCCAGTTCACCACGTCGCGAACCTCGTCCCAGATCGACTGGCCGCTGACGGTCAGCGCGTCCTTGTGCAGCAGGCCGGATTCGCCCAGGCGCTTCAGGACGACGGGCAGGCCACCCGCATAGAAAAACTCCTCCATCAGATACTGGCCCGAAGGCATCAGGTTCACGATGGTCGCCACGTCGCGTCCGCAGCGGTCCCAGTCGTCCAGGGTGATGTCCACGCCCACCCGGCCCGCAATGGCCAGCAGGTGGATGACGGCGTTGGTGGACCCGCCGATGGCGCCGTTGGTGCGGATGGCGTTCTCGAACGCCTGCCGGGTCAGGATGTCGCTGGGCTTGAGGTCGTCCTTGACCATCTGCACGATCCGCCGCCCCGACAGCTGCGCCATCACGCGGCGGCGGCTGTCCACGGCGGGGATCGCGGCGTTGCCCGACAGCGCCATGCCCAGCGCCTCGGCCATGGATGCCATGGTGGACGCGGTGCCCATGGTGTTGCACGTGCCCGATGACCGGGACATCGACGCCTCGGCCTCCAGGAACTCCTCCTGCGTCATCTCGCCGGCCTTCACGGCCTCGGAGAATTTCCACAGATGCGTGCCCGAACCCACGCGCTCGCCCCGGAAATAGCCATTCAGCATCGGCCCGCCGGTGACGACGATCGACGGAATGTCGGTGGACGCGGCCCCCATCAGCAAAGACGGCGTGGTCTTGTCGCAGCCGACCAGCAGCACGGCGCCGTCGATGGGCTGGCCGCGCATCGTTTCCTCGACCGCCAGCGCCGCCAGGTTGCGGAACATCATCGCGGTGGGGCGGAAGGTGTTTTCGGACGCGGAAAACACCGGCACCTCGACCGGAAAGCCCCCCGCCTCCCACACGCCGGCCTTCACCTTTTCGGCCAGTTCGCGCAGGTGTCCGTTGCAGGGCGTCAGGTCGGCCCAGGTGTTCAGGATGCCGATCACGGGCCGCCCGTCGAACAGGTCGTGGGGCCAGCCCTGGTTCTTCATCCAGCCGCGATGATAGATCGTGTCGCGCGAGGTGCCGCCATACCAGTGCTGCGAGCGAAGCTGACGGGGCCAGGGGGCGGGGGTGAAGGTCATCGGGGGGCCTCAGAGGGGGGCGACGGCGACGGGAATCTCGCCGGTCTGCTGCTGGTCCAGCGGGTTCGACAGGGGCAGGCCGAAGGCGGGCGCGTCGATCTGAAAGACATCGCCCGTTTGCGCCTTGACGCCGTCGGCGAATGACAGGGTGGCGGTGCCGAAGAAATGGACATGCACGTCGCCCGGCTGGCGGAACAGCGCGTATTTGAAGTGGTGGTGTTCCAAGTTCGCAAGGCTGTGGCTCATGTTCGCCTCGCCCGACAGGAAGGGTTTTTCCCAGATGGCCCGGCCGTTCCGCAGGATGCGGCTGTTGCCCTCGACATGCTGGGGCAGGTCGCCCACCAGCATCTCGGGGCCATAGCTGGCGGGCCGCAGCTTGGAATGCGCAAGCCACAGATAGTTGCCGCGTTCGGTCACATGGTCGGAAAATTCGTTCGCAAGCGCGAATCCCAGCCGGAAGGGCGTGCCGTCCGGACCGATCAGATACAGGCCCGCGATCTCTGGCTCCTCGCCCGCATCCAGGGCAAAGCCGGGCGACACCAGGGCCGCGCCGGGGGCGACCGCGTTGACGCCGTTGCCCTTGTAGAACCATTCGGGCTGCACCCCCGCTGTGCGGCCCTGGGGCTTGCCGCCTTCCAGGCCCATGCGGAACATCTTCATGCTGTCGGTCAGCAATTCCGGCTCAGCGCCCGCGTGCATCGCGTTGCGCGTGGCGGCGCTGCCCAGGTGGGTCAGCCCGGTGCCGGTCAGGTGCAGATGGGCGGGATCGTCGTGATCCAGCGGCAGCAGCACCCGGCCCCCGGCCAGGGCGGCGGCCAGATCGACGGGTTCGCCCGGCCCGCGGGCCGTGACCTCGGCCGTCAGGTCGCGCCCGGCGGCAATGGCGGCATGGGCCAGATCGCGGGTCGTTGCCGCCCCCGGCACGATCCAGGCGCCATCCTTCAGCCGTGCGGCGACAGCCCGGTCCCCGCCGGGGCGTTTCAGTTGCGACAGATGCATGGTTCAGCCTTGCTTGGTCTTGTTGTAGACGTCGAAGATCACGGCAGCCAACAGCACCAGGCCCTTGATGACCTGCTGATAGTCGATGCCGATGCCCATGATCGACATACCGTTGTTCATCACGCCCATGATGAGGGCGCCGACGACGACCCCGATGATGCGTCCCGATCCCCCCGCCATCGACGCCCCGCCGATGAAGACGGCCGCGATCACGTCCAATTCGAACCCGACGCCGGCCTTGGGGGTGGCGCTGTTCAGGCGGGCCGTGACGATCATCCCCGCCAGCGACGCCAGAACGCCCATGTTGACAAAGGTGAGGAAGACCAGCCGTTCGGTCTTGATTCCCGACAGCTTGGCGGCCTTCTCGTTTCCGCCAAGCGCATAGATGCGCCGCCCGGTGGTGGTGCTTTCGGTGAAAAAGGCATAAACCACGATCAGCACCGACATGATGAGAAGCACGTTCGGCAGGCCCCGGAAACTGGCCAGCTTCCAGCCCACGAACAGCAGCGCGACCACGACCACCGCGTTGCGCGCCCAGAAAAAGCCCGAGGGTTCGGGCGCGATCCCGAATTCGGCCTCGCGCGCCCGCGCCCGAACGCCCGACCAGACGATGGCGGCGGCGGCCACGGCGACCAGGATCAGCGCGGTGAAGTTGGGCTTGTCGGCGCCCAGCAGGTCGGGAATGAAGCCGGTGGACAGCGACTGGAACGAACGTTCGAACGGGCCGATGTTCTGGCCGCCCAGCAACCACAGGGTCAGCCCGCGAAAGACCAGCATTCCGGCCAGCGTGACGATAAAGGACGGGATGCGCCAATAGGCGATCCAGTATCCTTGGGCGGCGCCGATCAGCCCGCCGACCACCAGCACCATGGGGATGACCAGCAGGACCGGCAGCTGCATCTTGACCAGCAACATGGATGCGACCGCGCCGGTGAAGGCCGCGACGGATCCCACCGACAGGTCGATATGGCCCGCCACGATGACCAGCAGCATCCCCAGCGCCATGATGATGACATAGGAGTTCTGCAAGAACAGGTTGGTGATGTTCTGCGCCGACAGAAAGTCCACGCCCTGCACGGCCCGCACGATCACGAAGAAGAACAGGACGATGGCGACCAGCGCCAGCATCATGCCGTTCTCGCGCAGGTGGCTGCCCAGATGGGCGCCGATGCCGGGCTGGGCCGGCTTGTTCATGTCGGCCGTGCTCATGCAGCCTCTCCCTTCATGCCGTCTTGCAGGATCAGGGCCATGATCCGTTCCTGGCTGGCTTCGGACTTGGTCAGTTCGCCGGCGATCCGGCCTTCGTTCATGACATAGATGCGGTCGCACATGCCCAGCAGTTCGGGCATTTCCGACGAAATCATCACGACGCCATGGCCCTGCCCCGCCAGTTCGTTCATGATGTTGTAGATCTCGAACTTGGCGCCCACGTCGATGCCGCGCGTGGGTTCGTCCAGGATCAGAACCTTGGGTTCGGTGAACAGCCACTTGGACAGCACGACCTTTTGCTGGTTGCCCCCCGACAGGTTCACGACCCGCTGGAACACCGACGGCGTGCGGATGTTCATGGCCTTGCGGTATCCCTCGGCCACCTGCTGTTCGCGGCCGCGCGACAGGATATAGCGCCGGGCGATGCCTTCCAGGTTGGCCAGCGACACGTTGCGCAGGATCGGCTCGTCCAGGATCAGTCCCAGGGCCTTGCGGTCCTCGGTCACATAGGCCAGCCCCGCGTCGATGGCCTTGGACACCGTGGACAGGTCGGGCTTTGAACCGCCCAGCGTCACGTCGCCCTTGATGTCGCGGCCATAGCTGCGGCCGAACAGGCTCATCGCGAATTCGGTGCGTCCCGACCCCATCAGCCCGGCGATGCCCACGATCTCGCCCTTGCGGACGGTCATGGACACGTTGCGGATCACCTGGCGCGGCTGATCGGGATGCATGACGGACCAGTTCAGCACCTCCATCAGCACCTCGCCGATCTTCGGCGTGCGGTCGGGATAGCGGTGGGCCATGTCGCGGCCGACCATGTCGCGGATGATGCGGTCCTCGGTGATCTCGCTGCGATCCAGCGTGGACACGGTCGATCCGTCGCGGATCACGGTCACGCGGTCGGCCACCCGGCGGATCTCGTTCAGCTTGTGGCTGATGATGATCTGGGTGACGCCCTGCTCTTTCAGTTCCAGCATCAGGTCCAGCAGCTTCTGGCTGTCGTTTTCCTGAAGCGCCGCGGTCGGTTCGTCCAGGATCAGCAGCCGCACGTTCTTGGCCAGCGCCTTGGCGATTTCCACCAATTGCTGCTTGCCGACGCCCAGCTTCTCGACCTTGGTGGTGGGTGCCTCGGACAGGCCGACCTTGCGCAGCAGCGCCTCGGTCTTCTGGTAGGCCAGCGGCCAGTTTATGACACCGCCCGACGCGACCTCGTTGCCCAGAAACAGGTTCTCGGCCACCGACAGCAGCGGCACCAGGGCCAGTTCCTGATGGATGATGACGATGCCCGCATGTTCGCTGTCGCGGATGTCGCGGAACCGCGCGGGCTTGCCGTCATACAGGATCTCGCCGTCATAGCTGCCGTGGGGATAGACGCCCGACAGCACCTTCATCAGCGTCGACTTGCCCGCGCCGTTTTCGCCGCAGATGGCGTGGATCTCGCCCTTGCGCACCGACAGGTTGACGTTGCTCAGCGCCTTGACGCCGGGAAAGGTCTTGGTGATGCCCTGCATGTCCAGGATGGCCGTCATCGCATTCCCCCCGATGCGGTATGCGGCCCCGGCGACGCGGGGCCGCAAAACGTCACTTCAGCTGGTCTTCGGTATAGTAACCGGAATCGACCAGGGTTTCGCGCCAGTTTTCCTTGGTCACGGGCAGCGGTTCCAACAGATAGGACGGCACGACCTTGACGCCGTTGTCATAGGTCTCGGTGTCGTTGATCTCGGGTTCGGTGCCCTTCAGGACGGCATCGACCATGCCCACGGTGACACGGGCCAGTTCGCGGGTGTCCTTGAAGATGGTCGAATACTGCTCGCCGGCCTCGATGGACTTGACCGACTGGACCTCGGCGTCCTGGCCGGTCACGATCGGCATCATCATGTCGCCCGATCCATAGCCCACGCCTTTCAGCGAGGACAGGATCCCGATGGACAGCCCGTCATAGGGCGAAAGCACCCCATGGACCTGCTTGTCGCCATAGTTCGAGGACAGAAGGTTGTCCATGCGCGATTGCGCGACGGCGGGATCCCAGCGCAGCGTGCCCACGGTTTCCATGCCGGTCTGACCCGACCCGATGACGATGGTGCCGTCGTCGATCAGCGGCTGGAGCACCGACATGGCACCGTCATAGAAGAAGAAGGCGTTGTTGTCGTCGGGGCTGCCGCCGAACAGTTCGACGTTCCAGGGCTTCACGTCGGGAAAACGCTCTTTCAGCCCATCGACCAGGGTGGTCGCCTGCTGGACGCCGACCTTGAAGTTGTCGAAGGTCGCGTAATAGTCCACGTTTTCCGAACCGCGGATCAGGCGGTCGTAGGCGATGACCTTGATGTCGGCGGCGGCGGCGTTTTCCAGCGCGTTCGACAGGGTGGTGCCGTCGATGGCCGCGATCACCAGGACGTTGACGCCCTTGGTAATCATGTTCTCGACCTGGGCCAACTGGTTCGGAATGTCGTCCTCGGCGTATTGCAGGTCGGTCTCGTAACCGGCCTCTTGCAACTGCTTGACCATGTTGTTGCCGTCGTCGATCCAGCGGGCCGACGATTTCGTCGGCATGGCGATGCCGATGGTTTCGGCCATGGCGCCGGTGGCCAGCCACGAGACTCCGATCGCCAGCGCGACCGCCGCGGTTCTGAACTTCATCTGTATCCTCCCTTGCGCGGCACCACGCGCCGCGCATCCCCTTTTCGATGCGAAAAGATGTAGCGCAAGGATTTCATGCCGGTAAAATGATAAAATTGGCAATCTTCATATCGGAAATGATATGCCCGTTCCTGCGCTCAAGCCCGCCCAGCTTCGGCTGATCCACGAAGTCGCCCTTCACGGCCAGTTGCAGATCGCGGCCGATGCCCTGGCGATGACCCAGCCCGCCGCATCCCGGATGCTGGCCGAGGCGGAACGCCAGATCGGCGCCCCCTTGTTCATCCGCCAGCCCAAGGGCATGGATCCGACCGAGATCGGCACCACCGTCCTGCGGCGCGCCCGCGTGATCCTGCGGGAAATGGCCAGCATCGAGGCGGATGTGCGCGCCCTGCGCGGCGGCTATGCGGGAACGGTGCGCGTGGGCGCGGTGACCGGCCCGGCGATCAGCTATCTTGTCAGCGCGATCCGCCGGATCAAGGAGGAAAGCCCCCAGGCCGACATCACCGTCGACGTGATGCCGTCGCGCGACTTGCTGATGCACCTGGGGGCGGGGGAAATGGATTTCGTGCTGGGCCGGATCCTGCCGGAATTCGACAGCGACGCCTTCAACATCCTGCCGATGTCGGACGAAAAGGTGGCGTTGATGGCGCGGGCCGATCATCCGCTGGCCCGCGCCCGGCTGGTGACGCTGACCGAACTGGTGGGCCAGGAATGGATCATGCAGCAGCGCGGTTCCCCCATCCGCGAGGCGACGCTGGCCGCCTTTGCCAGCGTGGGCCTGTCGGAACCCGACAACATCGTCAACAGCCCGTCGCTGCTGCTGACCATCGCCTATCTGGCGCAGTCGAACGCCATCACGCCGGTATCGCAAGAGGTGGCCGAACTGCTGATCCGCCCGCCGGTCCAGGCCGCCTTCACCATCGTGCCCACCCCGCGGCCGATCCGGGTGTCGCCCTATTTCCTGCTGGACCTGAAACGCCGCCCGCTGTCGCCCCTGGCAAAACGGCTGCGGGATGCGGTGGCGCAGATGTCGCGCAGCCCGATCAGGAACGCGGCCGCGCTGTGACCTGCCGGCGCCGGGCGATTTCCCAGGCGATCGCGCCGATCACGGTGGCGGCGATGATGACAAGGGCCAGCGCGTTGACGGCGGGGGTCAGGCCGGTGCGGACCTTGGTGGCGATGAACACGGTCAGCGGCGTTTCGAACCCGCGCACGAACAGCGTGGTGTTGTAGTTTTCCACCGATTGCAGCACCGCCAGCCCGCCCGAGGCCAGCAGCGCCGGCCGCAGGAACGGCAGCAGCACCCGGCGGAACACCATCGCGCGCGATGCCCCCAGGCCCAGGGCCGCTTCTTCCTGCGTGCGGTCGAACCGTTGCAGGCGGGCCATGACCATCAGCATGACATAGCAGATGATGAAGGTCGTCTGCGCCACCACGATCAGCACGATCCCGCCGCCCACGCCCACCTGCCGCCACAGGATCAGGGTCGAGATCCCGATCACCACCCCCGGCGTCAGCAAGGGGGACACCATCACCGCATAGGCCACGCTGCGCGCCCGCGCGTGCAGCGTCGTCAGCACCAGGGCTGCGGCGGTGCCGACCGGCAGCGCCACCGCCGCGACCAGCACGGCGACGATGGCCGATGTCCACAGCGCCTGCCACATCGCCGCGTCTGCCCACATGGCGGAAAACCAGTCCAGCGTCGTGCCCTGCCAGGGGATCACGGTCGGAAAGCGGCTGGTGTTGAAGGCCGCGGCCGACATGATGGCCAGCGGCGCGAACAAATAGGCGACGAAAGCCAGCAGATAAAGGGCGAAAAGCCCGCGAAAGATCCGGTCCGCCGTCATTTCGCCACATCCGTCAGGTTGACGCGGAACAGCCGCAGCGTGACCAGCACCACCGCCAGGCACAGCACCAGCAGCGTCAGCGCATAGGCCGCACCCCGGTTCCAGTCGCCCCCCTCGAAGAACCAGTTGTAGATGATTTCCGTGAACCAGCGGCTGCCGGGGCTGCCCAGCAGCGCGGGCGCGACATAGGATCCGGCGGCCAGCATGAAGGTGAAGACGCAGCCCGTGGCGATGCCCGCCTTGGCATGGGGAACGACGACGCGGCGGTGGGTGCGCACGGTCCCGGCGCCCAGATCCCGCGCCGCTTCCAGTTGCGATCTGTCCAGGCTTTCGATGGCGTTATAGATCGGCAGCAGCATGAACAGGATATAGGCATAGACCATCCCCGCCAGCACGCCGCCGTCACCCTGCCAGCGGACAGGCTGGTCGATTACCCCCATGTTCAAAAGCACCGCATTCAGCGGCCCGCGATAGGCCAGCAGGATGAACCAGGCCAGCGTGCGCAAGACCTCATTGATGAAGAACGGGATGATGACCAGCATCAGGGCGATGGACAACTGGCCAGGCGTGGCGCGCTGCGCCATCCAGAAGGCGATGGGATAGCAGACGATCAGCGTCAGCAGGGCCACCAGCGCGCTGGCCCAGATGGTCTTGAAGAAGATCGCGCGATGCACCCCTTCGTTCGCCAGATACAGGACATTGTCCAGCGACCAGACATCCTGCGGCCCGCCCAGTTCGGCGGGCGGCAGGTTCGGGCGCAAGGCATAGTCGATCATCATCAGGTTCGGCGCCAGCACCATCGCCGCCAGCCAGATCAGCACCAGCGACAGAAAGACCGTCGCCAGCCCCGGCCCAAAGCGGCGATACAGATCACGCATCGGCCAGCACCACGGCATGTTCGGGCGCAAAGAAGAAACTGGCATCCGTTCCCGGCGCCGGGGCATCGGACAGCCGCGTAGAGGGGACCGCCGCCGTCAGCGCCGCGCCGTCGGGGAACTGGCCGTGGACCAGGGCGAAGGCGCCCTCGAAGTCCATGCGGCTGACACGCGCGTGCAGGGTATTGGCGCCCGTGCCGGGCATCAGCGCCTCGGGCCGGATGTAAAGGGTGGCCTTTTGCCCGACAGCGAGGTGCGGATCCGCGCGCCCGCGCAGCGGACCCATCGCCGTATCGATACGGGCCATGCCGCCGCCGACCGCACCAATCTGGCCGGTGATGGCGTTCGTTTCGCCCACGAAGCGGGCGACAAAGGGGGTGGCGGGGTTGTCGTAAAGCTGGCGCGGCGTGGCGACCTGTTGCAGCAGGCCATTGCTCATCACCGCGACGCGGTCCGACATGGCCAGCGCCTCGGACTGGTCGTGGGTGATGTAGATAAAGGTGACGCCCGTGCGTTTCTGAAGGCCGCGCAGTTCCGCCCGCATGTGCTGGCGCAGCTTCAGATCCAGCGCCGACAAGGGTTCGTCCAGCAGCAGCACACCCGGTTCCACGGCCAGCGCGCGGGCGATGGCCACCCGCTGGCGCTGCCCGCCGGACAGTTCGCCCGGCATCCGGTCGCCATACCCCTCCAGCGCGATCAGGCGCAGCAATTCTTCGGCGCGCTTGCGGCGTTCCGCCCGCCCCATGCCCCGCGCCTCCAGCCCGAAGGCGATGTTTTCCCAGACCGGCATCAGCGGAAACAAGGCCAGCGACTGAAAGATCATCGCGGTCGGCCGCTGGTTCGGACCCAGCCCGCGCATGTCGCGCCCGCCGATCAGCACCCGACCCTCGGTCGGTTCCAGAAAGCCCGCGATCATCCGCAGGATGGTGGTCTTGCCGCAACCGGACGGTCCCAGGATCGAAAAGAATTCCCCCGCCTGCACGGTGAACGACACGTCGCCGACCGCGCGGGTGGACCCAAAGGTCATCCCGATCCCGTCAAGCTGCACCGAATGCGACATCCGTCCCCCGTTCGTTGGCGGGGACAGGAGGCGACCCCCTGTCCCGGTCGTGTCAGGCCGACAGGAAGCGGTCCTGGTATTCGTTGCGCTTGGTGATGTACCAGCTTTCCTGGATGGGCCACCACCACAGCTTGTCCAGCGCATCGTCCGGATAGGCGGCCGCAAAGAACGCCTTGGCCTGATCCGACAGCAGATCCGCCGACCCCACCGCGGTCGAATTGATCGAGGTCGCGTTGGTGTACATCGCCCCGGCTTCCGGCGTCAGGAACCAGTTGATGAAGGCATAGGCCTGATCCAGGTTCTCGGCCCCCGCCGGGATCGACAGGCCCTCCATCCAGGCCAGGGCGCCTTCCCTGGGCGCGATGAAGCCCACCGGCAGCCCTTCCTTGGACAGGGCGGCGGCGGTCGAATCCCAAGTCTGGCCGATGGCCGCGCCGTTCACGCGAAAGGCGCCCTGGGCCTCGTTCTCGTTGTTCCAGAACTGGATGATGTTGCCCTTGCGGGCCACGGCCTCGGCCAGGATCGCGTCGAAGACCTCGACCTGCGCCTCGGGGCTGGTAAAGGCATCCAGCAGCGGACGCGGCAGCTTGCCCTCGGCCTCCAGCCACAGGCCCAGACCCACCAGCGCGGAATGGGCGCGCACGGTGGCCTTGCCCGCCGCTGATTCGCCCCAGATGTCGCCATAGGAGGCGGTGCCGTATTCCAGCGGCATCTGGGCCGTGTCGAAGGCCACGGCCTCGGTCCCCCAGTCGGTCGGCACCTGATAACGCTTGCCATCGACCACAGCGCCCAGGTTCGTCGAATTTTCCCAGGCGCTTGGCAACACCTTGGCCACCTCGATCCTCGCCTCGTCCAGCGGCTGGACCAGGCCGAACTCGACATAGTTCGGCACCCGGTCCACGGTCGGCCAGATCAGGTCGAAGCCCGCGCCGTTGTTGGCGCGCAGCTGGTTCAGCAGCTCGTCGTTGGTGCCATAGGGCGTGAAGTTCGGCGTGATCCCGGTCGCCTTCTGAAAGGCCCCCAGGATGTCGTCGTTCAGATAGCCCGCCCAGGCAAAGATGTTGACCGTGCCCGAGCCTTGGGCGAATCCCGGCCGCGCGACCCAGGGCGCGGCCAGGGTCAGTCCGGCGGTCGCGGCCGCGCCCTTCAACAGGCCGCGGCGGTGAAGTCCGTTCATGTGTCATCCCCCGATATGGCCGCCCGGACGGGCGGCGATCCATCCGGGGAAATCATAGCCATGGCCTGTGACAGGTCAAAGACTTCTCTGATATTGCCAGAAAAATTCGGCCGCCTAGTGGCGCGACAGGATGCTGGCGGGGCGGGACCGGGCCAGGGCCTGCGTGATCGCCCCGGTCAGCACCGCCTTGAGCAGGTCGCCCGGAAGGAAGGCCGTGACCAGCATCGCGCATTCGGCCAGGGTTTTCTTCAGCGCGATCGACATGCCGACGATGCCGAAGCCGTACATGACCAGGATCCCGCCGATAACGGATGCCAGCGTGACCGTCACCCCCAGCGGACCCGACTGCCAGCGTTCGACGATCAGCCCGATCACGAAGGCCGCAACCGGCCAGCCCAGGAAAAAGCCCGAGGTCGGCGCGACGAACGTTCCCAACCCGCCGCGCCCGCCCGCCAGCAAGGGCAGGCCCAGCGCCACCAGGGCCATGAACAGCAAAACCGCCAGCGCGCCGCGCTTTGCGCCCAGGATCGCGCCCGCCAGCATGACGCCCATGCTTTGCGCGGTGATCGGCACGCCGAAGGCCAGGGTCAGGCTGGGGATCAGCCCCAGGGCGGCGATCAGCGCGGCGAACAGCGCGATCATGGTCATGTTGCGTTCCATCGGTCAGTCCCTTGTGTTGTCGGTGTCGGGCAGAATGCCGCCCCGCGCGCGCAGAGCTTCGGCGACATGATCGGCGTCGTCCAGTGCCAAGGCGGCCATCGGCATGACGATCCGCCAATTCGGCCGCCGGCGCGACCGCGCGCGCCAGGACATCGCCAGCCGGTTGCCGTTTTCCACCAGCATCGGGGTGAAGCGCAAGACCATGGCGATGGCCAGTTCGACCGCGCGGGTGGACAGGCCGATCCGGCGCAGGGGAGCCAGCAACATCGTCAGAACCGCGATCATGTCGGTCAGCCGCGTGGTCATGGTCACGAAATTCGCCAGCGCCAGCGCCGCCAGCAGGCGAAAGGCGATGGCCAGCCCCGCCTGGATCTGGCCGGTCAGCCCATGCCAGACGGCGATCAGCAGAAGAAAGGGCCACAGCATCCGCAGATGCCCCGCGCCCTGCCGCAGAAAGATGGTGCCGGCCGACCGATACAGAGCGGCGATGGCCAGCAGGCTTGCGGCCAGCACCTCTGGCCGGTTGGTCAGAAACAGCCCCAAGGTCAGGCCCGACAAGGCCAGCAGCTTGGCGCCCGCCGGAATGCGGTGCGCCCAGGTTTCAACCGGCGAGGTGAGCGAGATCATCCGATTCCCCCCAATCCCTCATCTGCGCGGCAAAGGCGGGCAGCACCGTGGCGGGCGGCCCGTCGGCAACCAGCCTGCCCCCCTCCAGCCACAGAACCCGGTCAAAGCCGTGCAGGTGGTCGGGATCATGCGTCACGGTGACGATCTGCGCCGCGATGCCGTCCAGATGGCGCGTCAACTGCATCCGCGTGGGGATATCGAGGCCCGAGAATGGCTCGTCCATCACCACCACGCGGGGACGCATCGCCAGGACCGCCATCAGGCACAGCAACTGTTTCTGCCCCTGGGACAGGCTGTGGGTCGCGGCCCCTGCCCAATGCGTCTTGCCGAAGCAGCCCAGCATGGCGCGGGCGGCGGTTTCGGCTTCGGCGGCCCTCAGCCCCTGCTGGGTCAAGCCAAAGGCGATTTCCTCGAGGACCGTGGGAAAGATGATCTGATGATCGGGATTCTGGAAAATGATTCCGACGGTCGCCAAGGCCGCGCGGCGGTCCGTCGCCAGGTCGATCCCGCCGATCCGCGCCCTGCCCAGGTCGGGCGCGACCAGCCCTGCGATCACCCGCGCCAGCGTAGTCTTGCCGGACCCATTGCGCCCGACGATCCCCACCCGTGCTTCGGTCAGCCCGGCGGATATTGCGCGCAGCACCGGCCGCCCGGCCAGCGTGACGCCGACATCGTGCAGATCGATGCTCATCCCGTGCCGGTCCCGGCGGGGGGTTCGTCGGTTCGCAAGGCCATTGCCAGGGCTTCCGCTGCTTGTTCTGCGCGCATCTGCCCCGGAATGGCGCCGCCGCGCAAGCGGGCGGTGTCACTGATAGCTGCGCACCAAGGCCCCCGCGATCATCGACCAGCCATCCACCGTGACGAAAAACGCCAGCTTGAAGGGCAGCGACACGACGACCGGCGGCACCATCATCATGCCCATCGCCATCAGAACGGCCGACACCACCAGGTCGATGATGAGGAACGGCAGGGCGATCAGGAAGCCGATCTCGAAGGCCCGCTGGATTTCCGACAGCATGAATGACGGGATCAACACCGACAGCTGGCCGCTGCGGTCGCCCGAGCCGGGCGCGATCTCGGCCAGGCCCGCCAGGGTATCGGGATCGGTGCGCGCGGCCATGAACTGCTGAAAGGGCACGATG
Source organism: Paracoccus sediminis (assembly GCF_900188295.1). Classification (GTDB taxonomy): domain Bacteria; phylum Pseudomonadota; class Alphaproteobacteria; order Rhodobacterales; family Rhodobacteraceae; genus Paracoccus; species Paracoccus sediminis. The sequence goes on along the minus strand of NZ_FZNM01000008.1, from coordinate 78,373 downwards.
CCGCGGCGGATCGCCTCGCCCAGGGTGATGGTGCCGTCCTGCAAGGGGGCGCCCGCCACGGCCCAGGCCTCGCGCAGCACCGGATCCATGATGAACCAGGTCAGGAACATCGCCAGGGCGACGATCAGCATGTTCGGGGGCGAGGATTGCAGCCCGATCGACTGGCGCAGGATCGACAGCACGGTGACGATGAAGGGAAAGCATGTCACCGTGATGGCGATTCCGGGTGCCAGCGACAGGGCCGTCAGCGCGGCCACCAGCAGGACCGCGTTCTGGCCCAGGCCTGCGCCCAAGCCCTGGCCCATCTGGCCCGCAATCTGGTCCAGACCGTCCTGGGCCAGGGCCGCGCCCGGCAGGACCAGCAGCGCCAGCAGCGTCAGGCGACCGATCATGCCGCGCCGGGCACGGGGAGGATGCGCACGCACAGCCGATCCTCGGCCGCGCCGTCCGTGGTCAGTTCGCCCCGCGCGATGACCTTGTCGCCCACGCAGATCTCGACCCCCTCGTCGATGGCCTGGTCCAAGAGCAGGATGTCGTCGGGCCGCAGCGCCGACAGTTGCGCCACGGTCTGGCGGGTGCGGCCAAGCCGCACCGTCACCTCGACCTGGATGGCGTCGGTGTCGATCAGGTGTGTCAGTGCGTCCATGACATGTCGTCCCCATCAGGTTTCGGCCCGGTCGATCCAGGCCCGGTGATTTCGCCGATCAGCGCGCGGATTCCGTCGGCCACACAAGCCGGATCCAGTTCGATCCGCCCGCCGCCCAGCGACAAGGAAATGCGTTCCGATTCGGTTTCGGCGACGTCGATCCCGACCAGGCCGCAATGGGCCAGGCACCGGTCCACCACCGCGCGCAACGATGGTCCGCAGGCGATGCTGGCGCGCATCGGCGTCGCGCAGCGCGACAGGCGCAGCAGTTCCTCGGTCAGCGCGGCTTCCAGGCGGCGCGACTGGGCGGCCGGGGCCAGGCAATCCAGGATCTGCACCAGGATCGGCGTCAGGGCGCCGGCCGCCTCGCGCCGCAACGCGTCCCGGCGCGCCTCGTCGTCGGCCAGGGCGCGGGCCAGGCGTTCCAGCCCGGCGGTCAGGGTCCGGGCCTGGTCGTCGGCTTGCCGGGCGACGCCGTCGGCCAGCCCGTCGGCATAGGCCTGGTCCAACGCATCCTGGGTGAATGTCAGTTCCGCCCCCTGCGCGGCCACGGCGGCGCCGAAGGATTCCAGTTTGAACACCGCGAGGCTCAATGCGCATTCTCCTTGTTGTCGATCCATCCGCTGAGGATCTTGACGCTTTCGTCATGACGTTCCCGCATCATGTTGCGCAGCCGGGCGACCGGATCGGCAGGCGGCAAGGCCAGATGTTCGGGGGCGGCCGGGGCGGCGGGCTGCACGGCAACGGGTTCGGCCTGCATCTCGGCGGGGGAAACGATGGTGCCGGTCAGGGCGGGCGCGTCCAGCGGCGGACGGCTGTCGTCCAGCGCCGGGCGAGGTGCGCGGCCTTTCAGGACCGGGCGCAGGATCAGCAGCACCAGCGCCAGGGCGAACAGCCCGATCAGCCCGATCCGGGCCAGCCCGTTCAGTTCCAGCCGGTCCATCCAACCGGGCACCGCGGCGGTGCCGTCGTCGCCCAAGCCCGCGAAGGGCAGCGACTTGACGGTGATCTGGTCGCCCCGCGCCTCGTCGTATCCGACGGCGGATGCCACCAGCTCGCGCAGCACGTCCAGTTCGGCCTGCCCGCGCGGAACCATCTGCGTCTCTCCCTCGGCGCCTTTTTCGGGAACGCCGTTGACCAGGACCGCGACCGTCAGCCGCCGGGTGGAACCGGGCTGGCGCGACACCTCTCGCGTCACGCGCGTCACTTCGTAATTCGCCTGCTGGCGGGTTTCCTGGCGGTTCGCCTCGCTGCGATCGCCCTGGGCCTGATCGCCGTCGGGCAGGTTCGAGGCCGCGGTGACGGCGCCCGATCCGGTCGAATTGCTTTGATCCGTCGTTTCCTCGGTCACTTGGGAAATCAGCGCCCGGCTGTCGGGATCGAAACGCTGTTCGGTCATCATCTCGGATTCCGTGACGACATCCAGGTTCAGTTCGACAATGGCGTTTCCGATGCCGACATGGGGTTCCAGGATCCGCTCCACGTTGCGCTTGATCTCGGCGGCCCGGTCGGCGCCTGCGCTGTCCTCTCCGGCGGCGACGATCCCGGTTCGGGTGTCGATGACCGTGACCGCCTCGGGCGCCATGCCGGGCACCCCTGATGAAATCAGGTATTTCAGCGCCGCCGCCTGGTCCCGGCCGATCGCCTGGCCGTTGGTGGCGATGGTGACGGATGCGCTGCTGGATCCGTCGCGGCGATAGCCGCGGCCCGATTCGATGGCCAGGTGGACCCGCGCGGTCTTGACATTGGGCAGGGCCAAGATGGTTCGGGCCAGTTCCCCCTCCTTGGCGCGCCAATAGGCGGCGTCGAACATCTGCGAGGTCGTGCCAAAGCCCGACATGCCGTCCAGCAGCTCGTAACCGGCACCTCCGGCGGCGGGCAGGCCCTGGGCGGCCAGATCCATGCGCAGCTTGTCGCGGCTGGCCGAATCGACCCAGATCGAATCGCCGCGCACCTCATAGGCGACGCCCGCGCGTTCGATCCCGGCCACGACCTCGCCCGCCTGGGCGCTGTCCAGGCCGCCATAGAGCAGACCCATCGACGGGCGGTTGGCCACCCAGGAAAATCCGGCGATCGCCAGGAAGGTTGTCACGAAGGCCGCCATCAGGACGGCTTTCTGTTGAGAGCTTCGCTCTGTCCAATAGTCCTGCAATTTTTGCAAAACCGGCCCTTTCGAATCAGCGTCAGGTTCCCTTGTCCGCCGTTGATGACATGGGCCGCATTAAGATTTGGTTAGTCGCGAGGTGCTAATTCCGTCTTGTCACGACGGAGAATCACCATGACCGATGCGACTGCCGACACGGCGCTCGACCCGCCCGCCAAGCCGTCCGGCAAGAAGAAGCTGATCCCGATCCTCGCTGCCCTGGTGCTGGCCGGGGGCGGTTTCGCCTCGACCTATCTGGGGCTGTGGTCGCCCGCCGCCCTGATGGCCCCCAAGGAGGACGCGTCCGCCGCCCCGGCGGTGATCTTCGTAACCGTTCCGCCCATCGAGCTGAACATCCCCGGCGGGTCTGGACGCCAGCTTGTCGTTTCCGCCAGCATCGAGACCGACAGCGCCCATCAGGCCGAGGTGACGCACCTGATGCCGCGCATCCTGGATGCCTTCACTGGCTTTCTGTCCGGAATCGACCCCGCCGCCTATGACAAGCGCGGCGTGCTGGAAATCATTCGGGCAGAGCTTGTGACCCGGTCCCGCTATGTCTTGGGAGCCGATGCCGTCAAGGATCTGCTGATTACGGAGTTCCGGTTCAGATGACCCCCGAATATCTCTTTCAGGCCACGCTCCTGGCCGCGTCGCTTGGCCTTGGCGCCTTTTGCATGATCCTGTCGCGCAGGCTGCGCAGGCTCAACGACCTGGAAACAGGCTTGGGCGGAGCCATCGCCGTGATGGCGGCCGAGGTGGATCGGCTGGACCGCGCGATCCGGGGCGCGAGAGCCGAAGCCACCGAGGCCGGAGAGGCCCTGTCGCGCGAGATCGCCGCCGCCCGCACGGAACGCGCGCTGTGGGATCTGCGCCAGAAGATCACCCTGGCCCAATCCCCGGCCGACCTGCCCGCCGCCGTCGCGCCGGTGCGTCGCCTGCGCAAGCGCGTGGTGGTCGCCGATGCGTAGATCGATGCTGTCGGCCCTGACGCTGGCCTTTGCCCTGCCCGCTGCGGCGGCGGTGTGGCAGGGCGGGGATCTGGGACGTTTCTTCGCGGCCCGCGCCGAATCCGGCAACCTTCTCGAGGGCTGTACGGACGTTCCCGAGGCCGTGGCCCTGGCGACCGAATTGCGCGACCGCGCCCTGCGGATCGAACGCTACCTGGAGGCTCTGGACGTCCGAAAGGCCGAGCTTGCCGCCGCCGAGGCCGCGCTCAAGGCGCGGGCGGCCGAACTGCGCCAGCAGAAATCCGGCCTCCAGACCCGCCGCGACACCGCGTCGTCCGAGGTGCGCGCGGACATCGACCGGCTGGTCGCGGTGTACGACCAGATGAAACCCGCCGAGGCCGCCGCCGTGCTGACCAACCTGCCCCCCGACTTCGCCGCCGAAATCCTGATGCGCGTCCAGCCCGAGACCGGCGCCCGCATCATCGCCTCGGTCGAGCCGCGCCAGGCGGCGCTGCTGACCGCCCAGATGGGCGCGCGCAGCGTCCAGAACGACTAGGAGAAACCCATGTTCGGCATTGTCGGCATCGTCCTTACCTTTGCAATGGTCTTTGGCGGGTACGTCCTTGCCGGGGGCAAGATGGGGGTCATCCTGTATTCGCTGCCCTTCGAGATGATGATGATCGCGGGCGCGGCGATCGGATCCTATCTGCTGTCGAACGACAGCCACACGCTGAAACGCACGCTGGGCGGCATCATCAAGGCCTTCAAGGGACCGAAATGGACCGAAGCCGATCATCAGGACGTGCTGTGCCTGATGTTCCAGCTTTTGAAGATCGCGCGCGAAAATCCCGTGGCGCTGGAACAGCATATCGAAAATCCGGCGGAATCGGCGATCTTCACCGCCTATCCGCGCCTGCTGGCCGATCATGACGTGGTGTCGCTGATCGCCGACACGCTGCGGTCGGCCAGCCTGAACTACGACGACCCCTATCAGGTCGAGGAAATGCTGTCCCGCCGCCTTGCCACCCTGCGCGAGGAGGCGATGCATGTGCCGCACGCGCTGCAAACCATGGCCGACGCCCTGCCCGCCTTGGGCATCGTCGCCGCCGTGCTGGGCGTCATCAAGACCATGAGTTCGATCGACCAACCCCCTGCCGTGCTGGGCAAGATGATCGGCGGCGCCCTGGTCGGCACGTTCCTGGGCGTGTTCCTGGCCTATGGCTTCGTGGCCCCCCTGGCCGGGCGGCTGGGTGGCGTCATCCGGCAGGATCTGGCCTTTTTCGATGTCATCAAGTCGGTGCTGATCGCGGGCCTCCACCAGCACGCCACCAACCTGTGCGTCGAAGTGGGCCGCCAGACCGTGCCCGATCACGTCCGTCCCAGTTTCAACACGCTCGAGGCGGCGCTGCGCGATCTGAAAAAGGCCGCATGATGGTCGGCACGCTGATCCTGGCGGTGGGGCTGTCCGCCACGGCCGCCGCCGACCTGCCGCTGCTGCCCGAGGCGGCCGCCCTGGCCGCCGACGCGACCGGCTGGCTGCTGGAGGGCAAGTCCCTGCCGCCCGATTACCGCGTCAGGCTGATGGCGATGCCGCCCGAAGCGCGGCTGCAAGCCCTGATCTTCCTGCGCCGGTCCGGGCTTCTGACCAGCGATGCCTGGGCGCTGCCCGACATCCTGGACCCCGCCCCCGCCGCTGCCGCGGATCCAGCCGATGCCGGTGCGAAATGACCGCTGCCATCCGTGCCAGCCGGCTGAAATCCCTGGACGCGTCGGTCCTTGTGACCGGGGGGTTGGTCCTGATCGTCCTGTCGATGGTCATTCCGCTGCCGCCTTCGGTGCTGGATTTCGGCTTTGCGCTGTCCATCGCGGCGGCGGTCCTGGTGCTGGTCATGGCTTCGCTGGTGGACAGGCCCACCGATTTCCAGGCCTTTCCGATCCTGCTGCTGCTGACGCTGGTGATCCGGCTGGCGCTCAACGTGTCCTCGACCCGGCTGATCCTGACGCAGGGCCATACCGGCACCGAGGCGGCGGGCCAGATCATCGACGGTTTTGCCAGCTTCGTCGCTGGCGGGTCGCTGATGGTGGGGCTGACGGTCTTTGCCGTTATCTCCATCGTGAACTTCGTCGTCATCACCAAAGGCTCGGGCCGCATGGCCGAGGTCGCGGCGCGGTTCGCGCTGGATTCGCTGCCCGGTAAGCAGCTGGCCATCGACGCCGACCTGAACGCCGGCGCCATCGACCACCAGGAGGCCAAGAACCGCCGCCTGCGCGACCAGCAGGAGATCAGCTTCTTCGGGTCGCTGGACGGGGCATCGAAATTCGTCAAGGGCGATGCGGTGGCCGGCATCATCATCACGCTGGTCAACCTGCTGGTCGGCCTCGGCATCGGCATCGTGTCTTACGGGATGCCGGTGGGCGAGGCGATGGCGACCTATTCCCACCTGACGATCGGCGACGGGCTGGTGGGCCAGATCCCGGCGGTCATCACCTCGATGGCGGCGGCCCTGCTGTTGTCGCGCGGGGGCGCGACCGACACCACCACCCGGCTTTTGTCCAGCCAGTTGATTCGCGGCTGGCAGCCCGCCTCGGTCGTGGCGGCGGCGATGCTGATGATGTCGTTTGTGCCGGGGATGCCGCGCCTGCTGTTTCTGGCCATCGCGGGCGCCATGGCGTTCGGCGGCTGGCGGCTGCATCGCGGCGCCCTTGCCGCGGCCCACGCCGACCCCGCCGTCCCGGCCGAATCAAACGCCCCCCGCCCCGCCGCGCGGATCGGCGACGTTCTGGACACCGACGAGATCAGCGTCGAGATCGGCACCGACCTGGTGCTGATCGCGCTGGACCAGGCGCGCGGCCTGGGCAGCCGCATCACCAACCTGCGCATCCACATCGCGCGCGCCTATGGGCTGATCCTGCCCGACGTGCGGATCACCGACACCGACGATCTGCATCCCGGCGATTATCAGATCCGCATCCATGGCGTCGTGCGCGGCCGCGGCAGCCTGCGCCCCGGCGGCATCCTGGCGCTTGGACCCGACCACGTTCTGCAAGGCTTGCCGGGCGATGCGGTCCGAGAGCCCGTCTATCTCAGCCCCGCCCGCTGGATCGACCGCAGCACCCAGGACGAGGCCGCGACCCAGGGCGCCACCGTCGTCACCCCGATGGAGGTCCTGTCCACCCACCTGATGGAGGTCGTGAAGGCCAACCTGTCCGCGCTGCTGACGCTGGGCGCCATGCAGCGCCAGATCGAAGAGCTGAAGACCCTTTCCGATCCTGGCCGCGCCGAACGCAACCGGCGCTATTTCGACGGCATGATCCCCGACAAGGTTTCGCCCGAAACGCTGCTGGCGGTGCTGCGGGCGCTGCTGGACGAAAAGGTCTCGATCCGAAACCTGCCGCTGATCGTCGACGCGATGGCCGAATTCCGGGGGATCGAGTCGATCGAGACCGTCTATGAGCTGGTCCGCAAGCGTCTGCGCGGCCAGATCACCCAGCAATATTCCGATCTCGCCGGCGGCATTTCCGCCCTGCAACTGCACCCCGCATGGGAGGCCGAGTTCGTCCGCGCCGACCAGGAAACGGGCCGCGCGGGCGGCGGCGCCATGACGCCCGCCCTGTCGCGCAAGCTGCTGGACGCCGCGCGCCGCGCCATGGCGTCGGTCGAGCCTGCCTTGCAGACCGTGGTCGTGGCCCCCGATCATCGGCGGCGGATGCTGCGCGCAGTCCTGGGGTCGAACGGCATCGCCCTGCCGGTCCTGGGGCTGGAAGAAATCGACCCCGGCGCCGAGCTGCGGCTGGTCGGCACCATCGAGGTGGGATGATGTGGGACCAGCTTGGCCAGATCTTGCCGGGCTTTGGCTGGACCTGGGTGCTGGTCTACCTGCGGGTGCAGGCCCTGATTCTGGTCTTGCCGGGGCTGGGCGAACGGGTGCTCCCGGTGCGCGTCCGCGCCGCCGCCGCGATGGCCGTCACGCCCATGCTGGCGGGGCTGCTGCCGCCTGCCCTCGCGCCCGCCGATACGCTGGCGACGCTGGGTCAGGCCGCGGCCGAAACCCTGATCGGGCTGGCCGCGGGCATGGGGCTGCGGCTGCTGGCGCTGTCGCTGGATATCGCCACCTCGGCCATCGCGGCCACGGCGTCGCTGTCGCAACTGGTCGGCGGCCAGAACGAGGCCGCGCCCCATCCCATCGGAAACATGGTCCATCTGGCGGGACTGGCTGTGCTGATGGCGCTTGGCCTGCCGGTGATGCTGGTGCAGCTGATGGCCGACAGCTTCGCGATCTGGCCGCCAGGCGGCTGGCCCGACGCCGACGGCCTGGCCACCGAGGCGATCCGCCTGGCCGCCCGCAGCTTCTGGATCGCCATGCTGCTGGCCGCGCCCTTCACGCTGGGGGGATTCATGTTCCAGGCGCTGTCGGGCGTCATCAACCGGGTGATGCCCGCCCTTCCGGTGATCTTCATCGGCTCGCCCGCCGCGATCATGCTGGCCTTGGCGGCCCTGGCGCTGCTGGCGCCACTGCTGATCGCCATCTGGGCGGACGCGATTCTGGGATACATGCTGCCGAGGGCGCCATGAGCAAGGAGAACGACGACAAGCCCTTCGAGGCGTCCGACCAGAAGCTGCGAAAAGCGCGCGAAAAGGGCGACATCCCCCGGTCGGCCGAATTGAACGTCGCGGCGATGTATCTGGGCGCGTGGCTGGCCTTTGCGGTCGGCGCGGGATTTGCCGTCAAGGCCTGGCTGTCGATGGCCACGCGGGCATTGGGGTCCGAGGGCTGGGCGCCCGGCGCGACCGGCGCGATTGCCGCGGCGTTGGGCCAATACGCCGGCTGGATGGTGCTGGCGGTGGCCGCGGTCCCGTCGCTGGTGATCGTGGTGGCGCTGATCGCCGGGCGCGGTCTGGTGTTCGCCCCGCAAAAGCTGGCCTTCGATCTGAACCGGATCAACCCGATGAAGACGGCCGGCCAGAAATTCGGCAAGTCGGGGCTGGTGAATTTCGGCATCTCGCTGGGCAAGGTGGCCCTGGTCTGCGCGGGCGGCTGGTTCCTGTTCCGCGCCCTGCTGGGCCATCTGGCCGCAAGCCCGCTGGCGGGCGACCGCTGGATCGTCGATCTGGGGGTGTTGCTGGGACGGGTGCTGGCCCTGGCGCTGGCGGTTTCGATCCTGTTCGCGGGTCTGGACATGGGCTGGCAATGGTTCGACCACCGCCGCAAGAACCGCATGTCCCGCAAGGAGATGGAGGACGAATACAAGGACTCAGAAGGCGATCCGCATTTCAAGGCCGCCCGCCGCCAGCGCGCCGTGGACATCGCCACCAATCAGATGCTGGCCGATGTGGCCCGCGCCGATGTGGTGATCGTCAACCCCACCCATTACGCCGTGGCCCTGGAATGGAAACGCGGCAGCGGTCGCGCGCCGGTCTGCCTGGCCAAGGGCACCGACGAGGTTGCCGCCCGCATCCGCGAGCGCGCCAGGGATCACCGCGTGCCGATCTTCCCGGATCCGCCCTGCGCCCGCGCGATCCACGCCATGGTCGAGGTCGGGCAGGAAATCCGCCGCGAACAGTTCGCCGCCGTTGCCGCCGCGATCCGGTTCGCCGAAAAGATGCGCGAAAAGGCAAGGGCCGGATGGTGAGGGAACCATGGTGAAGGACAGCGACAAGCTGGCCCAACTGGAACGCATCGCGCGGATCAAGGCCGAACGCGAGCTGAAACGGTTCGCGGCCTTCAGCCTGCACATGGCCCAGGCCCGAAACCACGCGGGGGCGATGCGCACCGCCCTGGACCAGAGCTATCGCAGCGCCGCGCCCCTGTCGGTGCCCGAGGCGCGCATTGCCAACGCCCAGGCCGGGCGCAGCGCCCGCGAACTGCGCCAGGCCGAGGCCGAGGTCGCGCGGATGCTGCCCCGCTTTGACGCGGCCCGCCGCGACGCCGCGCGCGAATTCGGTCGGGCCGAAGTGCTGCTGAATCTGTCCGCCGCCCGCCGCGAGGAGGAAAGGACGCCCCGCTACTGACGGCGGGGCTGCCATGAACGCGAACGGACGAAGCCGCCCCGCCAGAAAGGCGGGATGCGGTGTTCGCCGATCCCGAAGCCTGCCGCCAAGACGCGCGGCGGCAAGACCGGATCCGGGCCGGCGAATGATGCGTGCGGGCGCCGCATGGTGGGGGGATCCTGCGCCCCATGGCGGGATTTCTTCCCGTTTCGTTGTGCCGTCAGCGTTTCGCGCGGAAAGGTTCCGCCAGCGATGCCGGATCGATATCCACCCAGACCAGCCGGTGGTTTGACGCGGCCTCGACCGCCGGGGCCAGCGGATCGCCGGGCGCGGGCCAGATCACGCCGCTGCCGGTGACGCGCAGCCCCTTGGCGGGCCAGACGTAATCGACACGCAGGTTGCCCGGCCCGGCGGCGTCATAGACCGCGGTATCCAGTGCCGGATCGCCGCGATGGGACGCGTTGGCCCCGGTCTGTTCCGGCTGATAGGCGCCGCGCGGCTGCGGATCCTGCGCCTGGTCCAGCAGGGCCGTCATCGCCTGGGGGCGCCCATCCCCATCCGCCAGATCCAGATTGGGATTGCCCAGCAAGACGAAGGGCGCCTCGGGCAGGCGGCGCAGCCAGAACGCGGCTTCGTCATGGTTTCGGCGGCCGTTCAGATCCTCGGGTCCGTCAAAGACCGGGGGCGTGGCCGACCACGCCAGCAGATGCAGCGGTCCCTGCGGGGTTAGGACCGGTACGTTCCAATGGGCCGTGGACGACAGGCGTTGCACCCCTGCCACCGCCTCGTCAAGCGGCGGCATCAGGTTGCCCGGCAGGTCGCGCCACAGGACCGCTGTGTGATCGACGACCGGCCCCAGCGGCAGGCGCGACAACACCGCCATGCCGTTCTGCCCGGTAAACTGACCAAAGCCCTGCGCGTCGTCCGCGCCGCCCAGCCGGCCGTCGCCGTCCAGATCCAGCCCGGTCGGCATCCCGGCATTGGGGCGGGCGGCAAAGCGGTATGGCATCGCATGACCCGCATCCTCCAACACCTTGGCAAAGGCCGCCAGGGCCTGCCCGTCGGCGTCCCAGTCAAGACCCGTCAACAGGATCACGTCCGGCCTTGCCGCCGCGATCACCTGGGCCGCCGCCCGGACCTGAGGATCACCGGCGCGGATGTCGCGCACCAGCAGGCCCGGCCCCTTGCGGGTCAGGCCGGGATCATAGGTGGCGACCCGCAGATCCTGCCCCAGGGCGACGGTCGCCCAGAAAACCGCCGCAATGATCCAGACAAAACGCCCCATGCCGCAGATGTGCCACGAGGCGGCGATCCTGCCAAGACCTGGATCAGCAGGGCGGCGGCGCGGCGATCAGGCCGTCGCCGAAGATCGCGTCGCGCCCGTCCGCCCCCAGGTCGCGGGCGCTGGCGCGCAGCCGGTCGCGCAACTGGGCGGCGCTCAGCGACGGATCGCGCTGCCACAACAGCGCGGCTGCCGCCGTCACGAAGGGCGCGGCATAAGAGGTGCCGGTCTTGGTCCGCGCCCCGCGGATCGAGGCCGCCGTCCAGACGTTTACCCCCGGCGCCGCCAGATCGATGTGATCGCCCCGGTTGGCGCGGCGATAGACCTGTCCGCGCCGGTCCACCGCCGTGACGGCCAGCACCGCGTCATAGGCCGCCGGATAGGCCGGCGCCGCCCTGGGTCCGCCATTGCCCGCCGCCGCGATCATCAGGATGTCGGCCGCCGCCATCTGCCCGACCTGCCCGGCCAGCGCCGCATTGGGCGGTCCGGCCAGCGACAGGTTGACGATGCGCACGTTCTGGGCTGTCAGGTAATCCAGCGCCTCGATCAGGGCAAAGGCGTCCATGCGCTGATCCTGCGCGACCTTCTGGAACGCGTCCACGGCGACCAGTTCGGCCTGCGGCACCAGGCCGGGACTGCGGCTGTCCGCATTCCCCACCAGAAGCGCGGCGACCGCCGTGCCGTGCAGCAGATCCGAGGGCGCCGGTTTCGATCCGGTGGACACGGATCCGCGCATGTGCCAAGGCCGCGTGACCGGCGTTCAGGCCGGTATCGACCATGCCGATGCGCGGCAGCGCGCCGCAGCCCGCCAGGCCGGCGGCGGCAGCGACCGCATTTCTGCCGGCGAGGGCAACGATCTGGTCAGCGCCGGGGGCGGGCACAACCGTATCGTGCTGGGCGAAGGCAACGACGCGTCCGTATCGGCAGGCGGAAACGACACCGTTCATGCCGACGACGGCAACGACACCGTTCGATCCGGCGATGGCAGCGACCGCCTGTGGGGCGGCGAAGGCGACGACGTGCTGCTGGCCGAGGCGGGCAACGACACCCTGTCGGGCGGCGAAGGCGACGATATCCTGAACGGCGGGGCGGGCAACGATCTAATGGGCGGGGGCGAGGGCGCGGACCGATTCGTGTTCAACAGCGGACTGGACCGGATCATCGATTTCGACGATGACGACGACCGCATCGACGTGTCGGCCTTTTCGGGATTCGCCAGCTTTGCCAGCATCCGAAACGCCTTGTCCCAAGCGGGCGACGATGTCGTCCTGCGGGCGGGCACCCACCGCCTGGTGATCGAGGATGCGCGCCTGAACGCATTGGACAGCGACGACTTCATCTGGTGACGCGCCGGGCCAAGGCCTGACCGAACCCGTGGCACCGCCGCGACGAGGGCGCCCGAAATGATGGCAAGTCCCCGCCCGGCCTCGTGCGGGGACTTGCATTTTCGGCGGCGGGCAAACATTTGATGGCTTGCATATGCCCGCCACCAGGATGTCCATGCCGACCGATCCCCTGTCCCGCCGCGCTGTCCTGCTTGCCGCCCTGGGCAGCGGGGCGTTCTTTCTGCTGCCGCATGTGGCGCGGGCGCAGATGACCAGCAGCGGAAGCAGCCAGCCGTTTTCCCTGGACTGGCTGCGCGCCATGGCACGCGATCTGGCCACCCGGCCCCATGCCGCGCCCGAGGTCGCCGATCCCGACATCCTGGATCAGCTGGACTACGACCGCCACAACCAGATCCGTTTCCGGGCCGACCGCAGCCTGTGGCGTGGCCGGGGCGGCATCTCGCCCGTGCAGGCATTCTTTCCGGGGCTTTATTTCCGCAATCCGGTGCGCCTTCACACCGTCGAAAACGGCATGGCGACCGAGCTGCCGTTCTCGCTGGACCTGTTCGACATTCCCGAAGACAACCCGGCCCGCCGGCTGACCGGCACCAAGGGCTTTGCGGGGTTTCGCGTCCAGGACGCCCGGACCGGCACTGACTGGATGGCCTTTTTGGGCGCGTCCTACTGGCGGACCTCGGGGTACAGCGGACAGTTCGGGCTGTCAGCGCGCGGCTTGGCCATCGACACCGCCATCCCGGACGGGCCCGAGGAATTTCCGCTGTTCACGCAGTTCTGGCTGGAACCCGCAGCGAACGGCGACCTGACCGCCTATGCGCTGCTGGACAGCCCGCGCGCGACCGGCGCCTATCGCATCCAATCGCGGCGCGGCGATGGCATTGCGCAGGATATCACCGCCACCGTCTTTCTGCGCGACGCGGTGGAACGGCTGGGGATCGCGCCCCTGACCTCGATGTTCTGGTTCGGCAAGAACACGCCCCATGTCTCGCCCGACTGGCGGCCCGAGGTGCATGATTCCGACGGGCTGGAGATTCTGGCCGGCAATGGCGAACGCATCTGGCGGCCGCTGAACAACCCGCCGGGAACGACCGTGAACAGCTTTGCCGCGCCGGGGGTCAAGGGATTCGGGCTGATGCAGCGGGAACGCGATTTCGCGCAGTATCAGGACGACGGCGTGTTCTATGAAAAACGCGCCAGCGCCTGGATCACGCCGCAGGGCGACTGGGGCGACGGGGCGGTGGTGCTGTCCGAACTGCGCACCGACGATGAAATCCATGACAACATCGTGGCATTCTGGCAACCCGCCGGTCCCACGGCGGCGGGCGGGCGGTATGATTTCGCCTATCGGCTGGACTGGGTGCGGGACAATCCGACCGCCAGCGAGGTCGCACGGTTCACGGCCATCCGGCTGGGCGCGGGCGGGGTGCCCGGCCAGCCCCGGCCCAAGGGCGTCATCAAGGTGGTGTGCGATTTCGCCGGGCCGAACCTTTCCGGCCTGACGCGAGGGGATGGCCTGTCGGTCGTGGTTTCGACCAGCGGGGCGCAGGCGTCGAACACGGCAGCCTATCCGGTGGTTGGCACCGATTACTGGCGCGCGCTGTTCGACCTGACCGTGGCACAGGCGGGCGACGCCCCCATCGACCTGCGCGCCTATGTGGACCGCGCGGGCACGGCCATGACGGAAACATTGATCCTGCAACTGTTTCCGTCCCAGCTTCGCGCGCTGCTGGCCCGCACGCCCTGACGATCAGCCGCGATACAAATCGGCATAGCGGTCGCGCAGCAGGTTCTTTTGCACCTTGCCCATGGTGTTGCGCGGCAGGTCGTCCACGAACAGGACGCGCTTGGGCTGCTTGAATTTCGCCAGCCGTCCGTCAAGCGCCGCCAGAACGTCGTGTTCGGACAGGGCATCCCGGCCGGTCGGCACGATCACCGCCGTCACCCCTTCGCCGAAATCGCGATGCGGCAGGCCGATCACGGCGGATTCGACCACGCCGGGAAGGGCGTCGATCTCGGTCTCGATCTCTTTGGGATAGACGTTGTAGCCGCCGGTGATAATCAGATCCTTGCCCCGCCCGACGATATGCAGATAGCCGCATTCGTCGAATTTCCCCAGGTCGCCGGTGATGAAGAACCCGTTGTCGCGCAGCTCGGCGGCGGTCTTTTCCGGCATCTGCCAATAGCCCTTGAAGACATTGGGGCCGCGCACCTCGATCATGCCGATCTCGCCTTGGGGCAGTTCGGCCCCGGTGTCGGGGTCGGTCACGATGATCTCTACCCCCGGCAGGGGCATCCCTACGGTGCCCGCGATCCGGTCGCCCTCATAGGGGTTGGAGGCGTTCATGTTGGTTTCCGTCATGCCATAGCGTTCCAGGATCGCGTGGCCGGTGCGCGCCTGCCATTCGCGATGCGTTTCCGCCAGCAACGGCGCCGATCCCGAAACGAACAGCCGCATATGCGCGGTCCGGCCGCGGTCCAGCCGGCCGTCGCCCAGCAAGCGGACATAGAAGGTCGGCACGCCCATCAGCACGGTCGCCCGGTCCATCAGGCCGATGATCTGGTCCGGGTCGAATTTCGCCAGGAAAATCATCGACGCGCCGGAAAACAGCGTCACGTTGGTCGCCACGAACAGCCCGTGCGTGTGAAAGATCGGCAGGGCGTGGATCAGCACGTCCTGGGCCGTGTAACGCCAGGCGTCCCGCAGCGCGGTGGTGTTCGACACCAGATTGCCATGCGTCAGCATCGCGCCCTTGCTGCGCCCCGTGGTGCCCGAGGTGTAGAGCAGGGCGGCCAGATCGTCCGCCTGACGCGGCACCGTGGCGAAATCGGCGGGCGCGGCTGCGGCGGCATCCGTCAGGCTGCCCTGGCCGCCCGCGTCCAGCGTGACGATCCGCGCGCCTGCGCGCGATGCCGCGTCCGCCAGTGCGTCCACCTGTGCAGGATCGCACACGAACACGGCGGGCGTCGCGTCGCCGATGAAATAGTCGATCTCGGACGAGGTATAGCCGGTGTTCAGCGGCAGAAACACCGCCCCCGCCCGCACCGCCGCCAGATAGAGGATGATCGCCTGAACCGACTTTTCCACCTGGGCCGCCACCCGGTCGCCGGGCTTCACGCCCATTCCGGCCAGGGCATTCGCCATGCGTCCGGTGCGGGCGATCAGGTCGGCATAGCTGATGCGTTCGCCGCCGGCGGTTTCGATGGCGGTGGCATGGGGATCGGCGATGCCGGTTTCCAGGATATGAAACAGGTTGGCGGTCATGGCGTTTCCTTCGTGATGGCTTGCGCGGCGGGCAGGTGGCGGCGCACCGCGTCGGATGCGGCGATGTCGGTGCGTTCGGCAAAGGCTTCGTGGTTCGTCTCGATCCGGTCGGGATCGTACAGGTAATTGACCATCAGGCCATGCGATTGCTTCAACCCGTTGGCCGAAACGTCGCCCAGAAAGTTCAGCCGTTCCAGACAGGCGCCGTTGCCCAGGTGGAAGCGGGCGACGGGATCGACCGCCCGGCCTTTGCCGTCGCGACCGCGCAGGAAATAGATCGCGGCCGCCGCCAGCAGCGGTTCGCGCAGCGCCTGCGCCGCGTCGGGGTCCACATGCCAACCGGGCTGGTCCAGGGGCTTCAGGTCGGCCCGCAGGGCGTCGTCCAGCAGGCCGCCCCCTTCGCGCGCGCGGGCCAGCCAGGCGGCAAAGCCGGGCACCGGCGACAGGGTCACGAAGGTCTGGATGTTCGGCAGTTCGGCCTTCAGCTCCTCGACCACCTGCTTGATGAGGAAATTGCCGAAGGACACCCCCGCCAGTCCGCGCTGCGTGTTGGAAATGGAATAGAACACCGCCGTGCCGGCGCGGTCCGCGTCGATGGGCTTGCGGTCCACCTCCAGCAGCGGGGCCACGGTGTCGGGGATGCCCTTGGTCAGCGCGACCTCGACGAAGATCAGGGGTTCGTCCACCAGTTGCGGATGGAAAAAGCCGTAACAGCGCCGGTCGGACGGTTGCAGGCGGTTGCGCAGGTCGTCCCAGTTCTGGATCGCGTGGACGGCTTCATAGCGGATGATCTTTTCCAGGATCGCGGCAGGCGTGTTCCAGTCGATGTGGCGCAGCACCAGAAAGCCCCGGTTGAACCAGGACGCGAACAGATGCGCGAAATCGCCGTCCACCCGGCGCAGGGACGGATTGCCCCTGAGGTGGCGCAGCAGTTCCTCGCGCATCCTGACCAGGGCGGCGGTGCCGCCGGGGGCCAGGTTCAGGCGGCGGAACAGTTCCTGACGGCGGGGTTCAGAGGCGCTGTGCAGGGCCTCGACCGCCTCGACGGATTCAGGCTCGGTCTGCAAGGCGGCCAGGGCCTTGGCGACCGCCTGGGGATCGGGACCGAAGCGGTCGGCCAGCGTCATCAGGAATTCCCGGCGCGTGTCCGACTCCGCGTCCTCGAACGCCGTGACCAGGGCGCGGGCCAGGGCCACGCCCGACGCCTCGCCCCGCCGCGACAGCAGCAGGTCGCCCATCTCGGGCAGGCCCGGCGGGGCCGTGATCCGCCCCGCCGGGTCGCGCCAGCGCAGCAGCGCGCGGCCCCGGTCGGTCAGGGTTTCGAACAGATCGCCCAGAAAGGCGGGACGGGACGGACGCTGGGCAGCATCGGATTTGGTCACGGCGCTCTCCTTTTGGGAAAAGGGCGGCGGCCGGGGTTCATCCCGGCAGCACGACAAAGATCAGCCACAGGACCACGGGCGCCACGACGGTGACGATGGCACCATAGTTCAGCAGCTTGCGAAAGAACGCCTGCTTGTCGGTGCCATGGGCGTTGGCCAGCACAAGCGCGCCGTTGGTAGAAAAGGGGCTGACATCGACAATGGTGGAGGCCACCGCCATCCCGGCGATGAAGCCGATGGCGCCGACGCCGTTTTCGCCTTGCAGGAACGGCACCGCCAGCGGGATCAGCGATCCCAGGACGGCGGTGGACGAGGCAAAGGCCGACACCACCGCGCCGATGAAGAACAGCATCAGCGCCGCCAGCAGGGGCGAGGCCATGCCCGCCACGGAATCCCCCACGAAATCGATGGTGCCCATCGCTTGCAGCACGGCGACATAGGTGCTGACGCCGGTAATCAGCATGATTTCCGGCCAGGCGACCTGCGCCATGGCGCGTTTCTGCATGGTCGGGTTCCACAAGGCCAAGGCCAGGCCTATGGTCAGCGCGACAAAGCCGATATCCAGGTTGAAGGCCAGCACCAGAACCGCCAGCAGGGCCAGCCCCGCCAGGGTGAAGATCTGGTAAGGCGTGCCGTCGGGCTGGTTGCCTTCCTCGACCTCGGCCACCAGGCGGTTGGAATCGCCGCCCGCCTCGGCACCGATGCGGCGGCTCAGCGCCTCGGCTTCGCTGTCGCCGAAGATCTGCGGGCCGGTGGCGGCGCGGGCGATCTCGACATGGGGAACGGGAATGGCCTCGACGATGTCGCGGGCGGCCATCAGGTGGCGCCCGCCCAGCATCGCGAACAGGATCCCTGCCACGGCGGCGTTGACAAAGAAGCTGGCCGCGAAGGTGGTCATGGCCGACAGCGGCAGCCCGGCCTGTTCCACCACGCCGTTGGTGATGCCGCCATAGATGCTGATGGGCGAGAATCCCCCGGCCTGCGCGCCGTGGACCACCATCAGGCCCATCAGCAGCGGGCTGATGTGATAGCGGAAGGCAAAGCCCAGCGCGATGGGGGCCACGATGGCGACCGCGCCGGGGCTGACGGCGCCCACGGCGGTCAGCATCGCGGAAATCCCGAACATGATCCAGGGGATTGCGCCGATCCGGCCCTTGACCGCGCGCACCGCCATCCGCACCAGCCAGTCGATGGTGCCGTTGTTCTGGGCCAGCGCGAACAGCCAGGTGATGCCCACCAGCGTCAGGAACAGCCCGGCCGGAAAGCCCGCGATGATGTCCTTGGTCGATTGCGCGGCCAGCAGCGTGCCGACCAGGAAGGCCCCGACAAAGGCCAGCACGCCCATGTTGATCGGCCAGATGGTCGCGATCACAAACATCAGGACCAGCGCATAGATGGATATGAGATGTGGTGTCATGCGGCGTTTCCCCCTTGTCCTGCATGATCGGCGTCGGGGATCCGCCTCCAAACGAATCCTCCTCCCACGACCGTTATACGCTTTTCGTCTATTGATGTATATAACATATCCA
This sequence comes from Paracoccus sediminis, assembly GCF_900188295.1. Taxonomy (GTDB): domain Bacteria; phylum Pseudomonadota; class Alphaproteobacteria; order Rhodobacterales; family Rhodobacteraceae; genus Paracoccus; species Paracoccus sediminis. The sequence continues at coordinate 59,850 of NZ_FZNM01000008.1, read as the reverse complement.
TCGATGGATTTTTCACTTCGCCCCTGATAGGGTCGCCTCAGGAGGATCCCGTGCCCACCGTTCCCAATACCCTGCGCATCCGTCGCGCCCTGGAAGATGCCATCGTCGAGGGTCGATACCTGCCCGGCACCCGCCTGGACCCCGAGGCCCTGGAGGCGGAGTTCGACTGTTCCCGCACCCCCATCCGCGAAGCGTTCCAGCAGCTCGAGGCCTCGGGCCTGGTGCGCGTCCTGCCCAAGCGCGGCACCTTTGTCAGCCAGTGGTCGCCCGAGGAACTGGCCGAACGTTTCGAGGTCATGGCCGAGGTCGAGGCAAGCTGCGGCCGTCTGGCCGCGCGCCGGATCACCGACGCGGAACTGACGGCTTTTCGCGCCATCCACGACGACTGCCGCCGTCTGGCCGGGGCGCGCGAGGTCGAGGGCTATTACGCGCGCAATTCCGAATTCCACCACTGCATCTATCGCGCCACCCACAACGCCTTCCTGATGCAGGAGGCCGCGCGGCTGCACGCGATGCTGCAACCCTATCGGCGGATGCAGTTGCAGGTCAGGAACCGGATGGGCCGGTCGTTTGCGGAACACGACGCCATCGTCGCGGCCATCGAGGCGGGTGACGCCGACCGCGCGGCAAAGGCGCTGCGCGATCATGTGATCGTGCAAGGCGACCGCTTCCACGACCTGATCGCGGTCCTGCGCGGGATGCTGTCTCAGCGCCCCTGACGGCGGCGGACCAGCCGGAACACAATGGGCGCCCCGATCAGGACGATGACGATTCGGGCGATGTGGTGGACCACCACAAAGCTGAGATCGGCCCCCGCGATCAGCGCCAGCATCGACATTTCCGCCTGTCCGCCCGGCATGAAGGCCAGAAACCCCTCGACCGGCGGGGCAAGGCCGGTCAGGGTCACGAATTCCGTGACCGCCCCGGCGATGACGGCCAGGATCAGCACGAAGGCCGCGCCGCCCGCGACGGTTTCGCGCAGTTCGCGCAGGGTGACGCCGACATAGCTGACACCGATGCCGACGCCGATCAGGAATTGCGCGGCCAGCAACGCCTCGCGCGGGGGGCGCATGTGCAGGATTCCCAGCAGCGACAGGACGGCGGCGGCGATCAGCGGCCCCAGGATCGCCGCGCCGAACAGGCCGACACCTTCGGCTGTTTTCCAGCCGACAAGCCCGGCGCCGATCATGACCGCCAGGTCGGCCACGGGAATGTCCACGGCGGGCTGGCCGATCGGGTGGGTCAGCTCGATCCCGTAAATCCCGGCCAGCACCAATGGCGCGACGATCATGATGACCAGCAACCGCGTGACGTGGATCAGCGACACCTGCCGCACGTTCGCCCCGGCCTCGGCCCCGAAGATGGTCATGTCGGCCGCGCCCCCCGGCATTGCCGCGTAAAAGGCCGTGACCGGATCAAAGCCGCAGAACCGGCGGAAAAAGGGCACGCCCACCAGGCCAATGACCGCGATATAGACGGGAATGATGGCGACCGAAGCCAGCATCGACGGCAGTTCGACCATCAGGGCGGGCGTCACCGACGCGCCGATGGCGACCCCCAGCACCGACCGCGCCGCGACCGAAACCTCGCCCATGCCCATCAGCCGCACCCCGGCCAAGGCCGCGGCAAGGGACGCGATCATTGGTCCGAACAGGAACGGCAGCGGCAGGCCGAGCGCCCAGAATGCCGCCACCCCCGCCGCGCCGATCAGCACCGTGACCGCCTGCCGCACCCGCACACCGCTTGTCATCCTGTCGCCTTCCGGGGCGGAAAAAGCCACGCGGCCGTTCAGCCGCGCCCGGCCTCTTGCTGTTCGGCCTCTGCCAGCTTTTGCACGATGTCGCGCGCCTGATAGGGTTTGCCCGCGACGGGCGTGTCCGAAAAGCTGTCCGGCAGGCCAAGATCCGCGCCATAACCCGTGGCAAAAACGAACGGGATGCCCGCCGCTTGCAACCGTTCGGCCACGGCCAGCGAATCCCCGTCGGCAAGATTGACGTCCAGCACCGCCAGATCCGGCGGGTCGCGGTCGATCATGTCCAGGGCGGACTGGACGGTGCCGGCGCGTCCGGTCACATGCAGGCCGTGATCTTGCAGTTCGCTTTCCAGGGCCATGGCGATCAGGGTCTGATCCTCGACCAACAGGACGCGGCGTCCGGCCAGCACGGGGGCGGCGGGTGCCGGACCGTCCTGAACGGCGCGGCCGGGCCGCTGGGCGGAATCGGGCGCCGTTCGGACAAAGCGCGCGGGCAGCATGAAACAGGCCTCGATTCCGGTCGGATGGAACGCGACTTGGCTTTCGCCGCCAAGATCGAAGGGCAGCGACTGTTCGATCAGGGCCGATCCGAACCCCGACCGGGTGGGCGCCGTCAGCCCCTCCATCCCGTCTTCGGTCCATGCGATCCGGCAATTCCCGCCGTCATCGACGCGCCATGCCACGGACAAACGCCCCTCGGGATGCGACAGGGCCCCGTATTTGGCGGCATTCGTCGCCATTTCGTGAAAGATCAGCGCCATCACCGAAAAGGCCCGTCCTTCCAGGGCCAGCGCCGGGCCGTCCAGATCGATGAACCGCCCCTCGCCCGCATAGGGACCAAGTTCGGCCGACAGAAGATCACCCAGAAGACCGCCGTCGTCATCGCGCACAACCTGATCGTGCGCATAGGCCAAGGCCTGGATCCGGCCCCGAAGCGTCTGGACATAATCCTGCAAGGTTTCGCCATCGCCGGACCTGCGGCCGACCAGCGATTGAATGATGGCCAGGATGTTCTTGACGCGGTGGTTCAATTCGCGGTTCAGAACCCGCTGCCGGATCGCCGCGCGGGTGCGTTCGTCGGCCAGAACCTCGTTGTTGAACAGCAAAACCTCGACCACGGCGATGCGCAGCGCCTCGGCGAAGCGGCGGTCGGATTCGGACCAGGGCTGGGACGTGTGGCGGACGGTTTCCTTCCAGATCGCGAAACTTTTCCGCGGCGTCAGCCGGTCGCCGAACCTGCCGGTTTCATAGGTCTTGTTCGGATCGCCGCCCCAGTCCAGCGTCTGAATCGCTTCCTTTCGGAAATAGAACAGGAAATCGCGTGTCCGCTTGGACAGGGGAATAATCATCACACCCGCGGCCAGGGCGGTCAGTTCCTGCGCGTCGGGCAGGACGCCCGACAGGCAGGCCGTCTGAAAGACTTGGCCCTCCGACAGCCCGTTGGCCAGCGCCAGGATCGGCGCCGCCTGGGCCGCGGTGGGGGCATGGCCGAGGGTGGTCCAGGTTCCGTCGATCCACATCGCGGCGCCATCGGACGGGATCAGTTCGGCCAGTTGCGGCAGGCGGTCCTGCAAGGCGATGCCTGCATCCTCGTTCCGGCTGGCCGTGACCAGCATGTCGTCCAAGGTGCGGCGGGCAGCCAGTTCCGTGTCGCGGGTATGCTTGCGATGCAGCGCATCCAGATGCATCGAGAAGAATTCGCCCACCATCTCGGCCGCGGCGCGGTCGGCCATGGACAGGATCTTGGGCGAATAATGGTGGCATGCGATCAGCCCCCACAGCGCCCCGTCGATGATGATCGACACCGACATGGACGCCGAGACGCCCATGTTGTGCAGATATTCGCAATGGATGGGCGACACGCTGCGCAGATGCGCATAGGACAGATCCAGCGGTTCGGCGTTGCCGTCGCGGCCCAGGATGGGAACCGGCGTGAAGGCGATGTCGCCGATGACGCGGATCGGGTTGCGCACGTACAGCGCCCGTGCCTGCTGGGGAATGTCGCTGGCGGGGAAATACTGGCCGCGAAAGCTTTCGTGGCAGTCCAGCTTGGCTTCGGCCACGACCTTGCCCGCGCCGTCCTCGCCCAGCTGATAGATCATCACCCGGTCATAGCCAAGCTGCGCCTGGATCAGCATCGCGGCTTGCTGGATCAGGCGGTCGGCGTCGGGGGCCGCGCGCAACCGTTCGATCACCGTCCGCGACAGGCTGATCGTCTTGCCCAACCGCAGCGAGGCGGGTTCGAATTCGATGATGGTGCGATTGTCGAAACGGTGGATCGTGGCGTCCAGCCGGCGGCCGTTGACGGTCTGGCCGAACAGAAGCGCCGGGCGCGGCCGGTTGCCCGACACCGCCAGCGCGTTCAACAGCGCATGGGCCGTGTCGCTGCCGATGGTGTCGGCCAACGTGCGGTCCAGCGGATCTTCGGTCAGGTTCAGCATCGCGGGCGCGTTTTCCGAACGGAACAGGATCGTCCGCGCGGCATTGTCGCACGCCAGCAAGCAACCATGCGGCTGGATTGATCCGGGAATGTGGATCGGCTCGCGATCGCAATTTGTCAGGTCGATGGGCTGGCCGGCAAGCGAGGCGTCGGAAACGGCGTTTCGTGTCATGCAGCGACCTTAACGCCGTAAGCCCGCAGCGCCAGCGCAAACACGTCGCGGGCGGCTGCGACGGCGCTGGCCACGCAAAACCCGCCCGCTTCGAGCCAGGCCAGGAATTGCCGCCAGCGCGCGCCGGACGCCGTCTGGATCGCCAGATGCCGCGCGCCGTGCTGGGCTGTGAACCCCAGGCCTGCCGCGCGGCGCGCCAGCAGCCGCCCCCCCAGGGCGGATCCTTCAAGCACATAGCAGGCCGCAGCCCGCGCGGCGGGATCGGGCAAGGCCACGGCGCCCGCGGCGCCTGGGACCGGCTGGCCCAGGTCGGCCAGATCCTGGGCGATCAGCGGCGCAAGCGGCTGGATCCGCCAGTCCGCGCGCTGCGTCAACTGCGGCTCGATGGCCGCGCGGAAGGCATGGCTGCCGGACAAGAAGGCATGATATGCGGATGCGTCGTCAAAGGCCCCGATTTCCCGGTCCAGGCATCGATGCAGATCCTGCGTTTGCGTCATCAGAACGCGGCGAAGCGTGCCGTCCTGCATCGAATCCCTTACCAGCTTAAATCTTTCCGCCCAGACATAGCGACCATTGCCGAAACGCCGCAATAGACCATTTGGAACGATGACTTAACGAAAGTTAGCCGGATGGCCGTCAATATCCCTTTTGCCGGTCCACCAGATGCAGGACCGGGCGGCCCGCCATGGCGCGGCGCAGGTTTTCCACCGCGACAGGGGCTGCGGTTTCCACCCGCGTTTCGGCGGCGACATGGGGGGTGACGGTGATGCGGGGATGGGTCCAGAAGGGATGTCCGGGGGGCAGCGGTTCGGTTCGGAACACATCCAGGACGGCATGGCCCAGACGGCCACGATCCAAGGCGGCCAACAGCGCGTCGTCGTCCAGCACGGTCCCGCGGCCGGGGTTGATAAGCCAGGCGCCCCCCGGCAGCAACGCCAGCCGTCCGGCATCCAGCAGGCCGCGGGTCCGGTCCGTGTCGGGCAGCAGGTTTATCAGGATTTCGGCCCCGGACAGGGCACGGCCCAGGTCGGCGGGGTCGACCACCTCGACCCCCGGAACAGCGCGCCCCGAGGCGCTGAAGCCCGCGATCCGAAAGCCGATCCCGCCCAGCATGGCGGCAACGCTGCGGCCCAGTTCGCCCATCCCCAGGATCGTCACCTGCCGCGCGCCAGCCAGCGAGGGGGTCAGGTCGTTGCGCCAGACGCCATCCTGGGCATAGGCGTCCATCCCCAGATGCGCGCGCAGGGTCCAGCCGGCGCAGTATTCCGCCATGCCGCGCGCCAGCCCCGGATCGACCATGCGCGCCAAGGGCTGCGTCAGCGTGGGATTGGTGACGATCCGTTCGACCCCGGCCCACAGGCTCTGGACCAGCCGTGCGTTCACGAATGGCGACAGATCGCCGACCGGCCCGCCGGGGGCAAGGATGATCGCGTCGATGCCGGCGGGGTCGGCATCGGCGTCGCGGACCAGATCCATCTCGGGCGCCAGGCGGGTCAGGACGGGCGCCCATGCGGGCCACAGCGCGTCGGGGGCGGCGAACAGGACGCGCATCATCGCGGCCTGTGGACATGGGCGGCCTGCACCAGGCCGAATCCCAGCATCAGGATCATCAGCGAGGTTCCCCCGTAACTGACCAGCGGCAGGGGCGATCCCTTGGCGGGCAGCATTCCCATCACGGTCGCCATGTTGATCGCGAAATACAGAAAGAACGTCCCGCTGATGCCCACGGTAATCAGCGCCGCGAACCGGTCGCGGTTGGTCAGCGCGGAATACAGGCAGAACCCGATAATCAGCGTGTACAGCCCCAGCAGCGACATGGCGCCGACAAAGCCGAATTCCTCGGCCAGGACGGTGAAGATGAAGTCGGTGTGCTTTTCGGGCAGGAAGTTCAGCCGCGACTGCGTGCCCTGCATGAAACCCCGGCCCGACCAGCCGCCCGATCCCAGGGCGATCTGGCTCTGGATAATGTTGTAGCCCGCGCCCAGGGGATCGGCGGTCGGATCCAGAAAGGTGTCGATGCGGCGGAACTGATAGTCCTTGAGCAATTGCCAGTCGGTGCCCCGGCTGTTCATCACCGCCATGACCAGCCCCACGGCGGCCGCGATCACCGCGCCGAAATACCACAGCGACACGCCCGCCGCGAACATCACGATCCCGCCCCCCGCCACCAGCATGATCGAGGTGCCCAGGTCGGGCTGGTTCAGCACCAGCCCGGTCGGCGCCAGGATCAGCACCACCGGAATCAGCACCCACAGCGGACGCGACACGCGGCGCGCGGGCAGCCAGTCGTAATAGGCCGCCAGCAGCAGCGCCAAGGCGATCTTCATCAGTTCGGACGGCTGAATGCGCAGCGGGCCGAGGTCGATCCAGCGTTGCGCGCCCATGCCGACGGTGCCCACCAGTTCCACCGCGATCAGCAGCAGAAAGCAGCAGACATAGGCGGGTATGGAAATACCGCGCCAGAACCACATCGGCACGAAGGCCAGCGCGATCATGATGACCATGCCGGCCGCGAAGCGGTACATCTGCGGTTCGGCCCAGGTCTTGATATCGCCGCCCGCGACCGAAATCAGCATCAGGAAGCCGATGCCGGCCACGGCGGCGATCAGAAAGACCAGCGGCCAGTTCAGATACAGGATCTTGCGGATGCCGGTGGGCGTCTGGGCATCGCCATAACCAAGATAGGACATCGCGTCAGGCCCGCGTCAGCCGGGGCGCATCCGGTATGAACAGCTGCATGGCGTTGTGGCGCTCCTCCATCGCGGCGCGCTGATCGTCGGGAACGGCGTCCAGCGGCGGCAGCCCGCCCGCCAGTGCGAACAGCAGGATGTCGCGCGCCACTGGCGCCGCCACCGCCGATCCGCCGCCGCCATGTTCGACGACCACCGATACGGCATAGCGCGGCGCGTCGAAGGGGGCATAGCACACGAACAGCGCGTGGTCCCGCCGGTTCCACGGCAGCTGGTCGTTCGACACCACGCCCCCCGCCCGTTCGGCGGCGGTGATGTTGCGCACCTGGCTGGTGCCGGTCTTGCCGGCCATGCGCCAATCCTCGCGCAGGATGCGCGAGCGGCGGGCGGTTCCGCCGTCACCGTTCATCACCGCGTCCATGCCCGCCTGCGCCAGCCGCAGGAACGCCGGGGTCAGCCCCAGGTCTGGAAATTCGGGAACCGGCTGCGCCACCCCGCCGATGGCGCGCACCAGGCGCGGCGCCACCTGCCGCCCGGTTGCCACGCGCGCGGTCATGACCGCAAGCTGCAAGGGCGAGGCCAGCACATAGCCCTGCCCGATCGAGGCGTTGAGGCTGTCACCCACCTGCCACGCCTGGCCATAGCGGGCCTGTTTCCAGGCGCGGTCGGGCGCAGTGCCTTCGGCCACGGCGGACATCGGCAGGTCGTGGCGCTGTCCCAGGCCCAGCCTGCGGGCCATGGCGGCGATGGGGTCGATGCCGACTCTTTGCGCAAGTTCATAGTAATAGACGTCGCAGCTGCGGGACAGGCTTGTCACCACATCGACGCTGCCATGGCCGCTCCTGCTCCAGCAATGGAACCGGCGTCCGCCCGCCACGGTATAGCCGGGGCAGAAGAACCGCGTCCCGGCGTTGATGACGCCCGCTTCCAGGCCGGCCAGCAGCGTGATCATCTTGAAGGTCGATCCCGGTGGATAGACCCCCTGCACCGTCTTGTCAGCCAGCGGGCGATGGTCATGGTTCATCAGCGCCTTGTAGTCGGGCGATGAAATCCCCCGCACGAACTTGTTGGGATCGAAGCTGGGCGAGGAACAGATCGTCAGGATGTCGCCGGTCCGCACGTCCATGACCACGGCGGCGGCGCTTTCGGTGCCCATGCGCTGCGCGGCATAGTTCTGCAACCGCGCGTCGATGGTCATCTGGACGGTCGCGCCCTGCTCGCCCTCCTGCCGGGACAGTTGGCGCATCTCGCGGCCGGCGCTGTTCACCTCGACCCGGCGCTGACCGGCCTTGCCGCGCAGGACATCCTCCATCCGCGCCTCGAAGCCGACCTTGCCCAGCTGGAATTCGGGCAGCATCAGGACCGGGTCGGGATCCGCGATCTTGGACAGGTCGTAATCGGACACGGGGCCGACATAGCCCAGCACATGCGCCAGATCGCCCGCGCGGGGATAGGCGCGCGACAGGCCGGATTCGGGCGTCACCCCCGCCAGCGACGGCGCGTTCACGGCGATGGAGCTGAACTGTTCCCAGCTCAGCCGGTCGGCCAGCACGATGGGCGTGACCGCGCTGCGCCTAGAGAATTCCGCCAGAAGCTCGGCCATGCGGGCGTCGCTGATCGGGATCAGCCGGGCCAGACGGCGCAGCACGGGTTCCACGTCGCCGCCCGCTTCCTCGCGCGTCAGGGTGACGCGGTAATTCTGTTCGTTGCCGGCGATGACGATACCGTTGCGGTCGTGGATTAACCCGCGCGCGGGCACCAGCAGGCGGATCTTGATGGAATTGCCGTCCGCCAGCACCCGGTATTCCTCGGCCTGTTCGACCTGCATCGACCGCAGCCTCAAGGCCAGCGTCGTGATGACGCCCAACTGGATGCCCGCCAGCATCAGGCCACGGCGGCCGATCCTGCCCTTTTCATCGTCCTGACGGGAAGACGTCGTCACCGTGCGAACCTCGTCTGCTCGGCCTCGGCCGGCGTGATCCGGCGCAAGCCAACCAGCGCCCGCGCCGCCAGCACCACGGGCGGATAGGCGACCACGGTGGCGATGAAATGCAGGATCGCCTGACCCAGGGCCGGAACCGGCATCATGAACAGCACCTGAAGAACGCGATAGCCCAGCATCATCAGACCGATCAGGATGGCGATGCGCAGCCATTCAACCATGAACGGCGCGTCGCGCCAACGCCCATCACGCAAGCGTGCGGCCTCGGATCCGATCAGGACGATGGCGGGCCACAGGCCAAGGGGATTGAACAGGATGATGTCCTGGACCACGAATACCAGCGCGATCACCGGGGCGGCGATCTGGTCTGGGCGGCGCAGCACCCAGGCAAGCGTCAGGCACAGGCCCAGGTCGGGGCCGGGCAGGCGGACCGTTCCCGCCGACAGGGGCAAAAGGCGCAGGAACAGCAGAAACGCCATCGCGCCGCAGAACAGGGCCGTGCCGATCAGCGTCCGCCGGTTCATCATTCGGCCCCCGTCGCCAGGGGATCCGCGGCCGCCGCCTCGACCGGAGAGGCGGGCATCTGCGGGCCGATCAGGCCCCCGTCGCCCGGCGTGATGACCGCCCCCGAATCCACCACCGTTTCCGCCGGATGGGACCGCAGCACGCGCAGGAACTCCAGCCGTCCGTAATCGGCGGCCATGCGCAGCCGCGTCCGCCCGTCGCTGCCCTGGACCACCTGCCCCGCCAGCAGCCCCGGCGGAAACACTCCCCCGTCGCCCGAGGTGACGACCCGGTCGCCGGGGCGCACGTTGCCCGGCGTCTCGATGAAATCCAGAAACGGCAGCGGCGTGTTGTCGCCCGTCAGCAGCGCGCGTTCGCCCGAGGGCAGGACGGACACCGGGATGCGCGACGACGGATCGGTCAGCAGCACCACCCGGCTGGTCCGCCGGCCCACGCCCGAGATGCGCCCCACCAGCCCCAGCCCGTCCATCGTGGCCCAGCCTTCGACGATGCCGTCGTCCGCGCCCACGTTCAGCAGCACCGACTGGCGGAAGGCCGATCCGCTGTCCACCATCACCATGCCCGTCACGCTGGTCAGCGCCGGATCGATGCGGACGTTGTTCAGGGCCATCAGCTTGGAGTTTTCCTGTTCCAGCTGGACCGCGGCCTCCTTCCAGGCCTGCATCTTTTGCAGTTCGCGGCGCAATTCCTGGTTCTGCTGATGGATGCGGGCATAGGACTGGAACCCGCCGATCATCTGGCCCATCCGGGTGACCGGGGCCATGGCCCAGTCGAAACCGGGCACCACGCGGTCGATGATGGCGATGCGCATCGCCTCGGCGCGCGGGCTGTCGATGCGCCAGAACAAAAACAGCGCGATCAGCACAAGCGTCAGCAGCGCGATCAGGACGCGCCGGACAGGCGTGGCGAAATCTGGTCCCTTGTGTGCCATTCACGCAGCCCCTTTCCGGGCCGCCCTCAGCTGTCGTAGTCGATGACGTGGCGCAATTGCTTTTCGAATTCCAGCGCCTTGCCGGTGCCCAGCGCCACGCAGTTCATGGGCTGGTCGGCCAGCGTGATGGACAGCCCGGTCTGCTCGCGCAGCGCCAGATCCAGATCGCCCAGCATCGCCCCGCCGCCGGTCAGGATCACGCCGCGATCCACGATGTCGGCGGCCAGGTCCGGGGGGGTGGCCTCCAGCGCGACCATCACGGCCTCGCAGATGGCCTGGACGGGTTCGGCCAGCGCCTCGGCCACCATGGCCTGGCTGATCTCGATTTCCTTGGGGATGCCGTTCAGCAGGTCGCGGCCGCGCACCATGATCGTGGCCCCGCGCCCGTCGTCGGGCATCCGCGCCGTTCCGATGGAGGTCTTGACCCGTTCCGAAGTGCTTTCCCCGATCAGCATGTTCTGGTTGCGGCGCAGGTAATTGATGATCGCCTCGTCCATGCGGTCGCCGCCGATGCGGACCGACCGGGCATAGACCACGTCGCCCAGCGACAGGACCGCCACCTCGGTGGTGCCGCCGCCGATGTCCACCACCATGGAACCGGTCGGTTCGGTGATGGGCATTCCCGCGCCGATGGCCGCCGCGATGGGTTCGGCGATCAGCCCCGCCTTGCGGGCGCCCGCCGACAGGACCGACTGGCGGATCGCCCGCTTTTCGACGGGGGTGGCGCCATGGGGCACGCAGACGATCACCTTGGGCTTGGAAAAGCTGGTGCGCTTGAAGACCTTCTTGATGAAATGCTTTATCATCTGCTCGGCGCTGTCGAAATCGGCGATGACGCCTTCGCGCATGGGCCGGATCGCCTCGATGCTGCCCGGCGTGCGGCCCAGCATCAGTTTCGCATCCTCGCCCACGGCCAGAACCTGACGCTTGCCGTCCTTGACGTGATAGGCCACGACCGAGGGCTCGTTCAGGATGATGCCCTTGCCCTTGACATAGATCAGCGTGTTCGCCGTCCCGAGGTCGATTGCGATGTCGGTCGAAAACAACCCGCCGAATGCCATGCCCGTTTTCCTTTCGCGCCGGTTTACCGGCTTTGCCCATTCTTGTCCGCGTTGCCGCCCGCCCCGCGGAATCGGCGGGCGGCGGTGTGTCCCCGTATAGAATCCCCGGTTGCAGCGGGAAAGCCCCGTTCCCGTCCCGGAGCAAAGGATCGGGCGCCCCTGTCGCCGCCTGGCCTCAGCGGGATCGGCGGCGGCGCAAAAGGGCCAGCGCCGCCAGACCGGCGGGCAGCAGCGCCCCGCCCATGGGCAGCGGCACCGGGGCGGGCTGGACATCCTGATCGGCCACGGCATTGCCGGGCAGTCCGATGTCATAGTTCAGGCTGCCATGAGTGCCGTAGAGGCCCAGATACAGAACGCCCATGAAGTCCTCGCCAAGCTGAAGCAGATAGGTGAAATCGCCGTTGCGGTTCCAGTGCTGCATGTTCACCGACCCGAATTCCCTGCCTTCCCAGGCGCCATAGCGGGGAGCCTCGAACTGGTAGCGAAGGCTGCCTCCGGCGGAAAAGCTCCAATCCGTGGCGCCGATCGGGGCAAGGGGCGAAAACCGGAGGGTGACGGTCTGCGCGCCCTTGCGCAGGCCGGTGAAGCCCAAAAGGTCATGATCGTTCCCGCCGCTCCAGCGGCCAGCGATCCGGTCGGGGCCGGCACCGACAAGTGTGGGGGATTTCCAGTCGCCCGAGAATTCGGCAGACCCCGCCCCCTCGGTCAGGGTAGAGGCGCCGACGGTGCCGGCCGTCAGCAGGGCGAACGCAAAAGCAAGACAAGAGGCCCGCATCGTCTTTCCTTGGCAAAAGAACACCCTTGGGGTGTAACCGCAAAACAAGAACCGGCGGTTAACCCGCCGGTCCCGACATCACATCCGTCGGCGTGACCTGATCCGGATGCCGCCCGGATGGGCGGCAGCGCACCAGCGTCAATGCGAATACATGCTGATTTCCTTGCCGTCGCGGCCCGCCCGTGCGCGGCGCACGATCAGGTGGTTCAGCGCGCCGACATAAGCCTTGACCGATGCCAGGATCGTGTCGGTGTCGGCCGCCTGGCCGTTCACGATGCGGCCGTCCTCCTCCATCCGCACGGACACGGTGGCCTGCGCGTCGGTCCCCTCGGTCACGGCATGGACCTGATACAGCTTCAATGTGGCGTTGTGCGGAAAGATCTGCCTGACCGCGTTGAAACAGGCATCGACCGGGCCGTCGCCGGTGGCGTGCACGGTCTTTTCCTGCCCGTCCACGATCATGGTCAGGTCGGCCGACTGCCCGTCGCTGCCGCAGACGACGCGCAGATGCTTCACTTGCAGGACATCGTCGCCGGTGTTGGCCGAGGCGTCCTGGAGGAGCGCCACGATATCCTCGTCGTAGACCTCCTTCTTGCGGTCGGCCAGGGCCTTGAAGCGGACGAAAATGTCCTTCAACTGATTGTCGCCCACATCGTATCCCAGGTCGGACAGCTTGGCGCGCAGCGCGGCGCGGCCGGAATGCTTGCCCATGGCGATGTTGGTTTCGTTCAAACCGATGTCGGCGGGGCGCATGATCTCGAACGTCTCGACGTTCTTCAGCACGCCGTCCTGATGGATGCCGCTTTCGTGCAGGAACGCGTTCTTGCCGACGATGGCCTTGTTGAACTGGACCGGAAAGCCGCTGACCTGGGCCACGCGGCGTGAAATGCCGATGATCCTGGTGGTGTCGATGCCGGTGTCGAAAGGCATGATGTCGTGGCGCACCTTCAGCGCCATCACGACCTCCTCCAGCGCGGTGTTGCCGGCGCGTTCGCCCAGGCCGTTGATGGTGCATTCGATCTGGCGCGCCCCGGCCTCGACCGCGGCCAGGGCGTTGGCGGTCGCCATGCCCAGGTCGTTGTGGCAATGGGTGGCGAAGATCACGTTTTCCGACCCCGGCACGCGTTCCAGCAGCATCCGGATCAGGTCGGCCGATTCGCGCGGCGCGGTATAGCCTACGGTGTCGGGGATGTTGATGGTGGTGGCACCCGCCTTGATGGCGATTTCCACGACGCGGCACAGGTAATCGTGTTCGGTCCGCGTCGCGTCCATGGGCGACCATTGCACGTTGTCGCACAGGTTGCGGGCGTGCGTCACGGTCTGTTCGATCCGTTCGGCCATCTGGTCCATGTCCAGGTTCGGGATCGCCCGGTGCAGCGGCGAGGTGCCGATGAACGTATGGATGCGCGGGCGGCGGGCATGGCGCACGGCCTCCCAGCAGCGGTCGATGTCGGGCAGTTGCGCGCGGGCCAGGCCGCAGATCACGGCGTTCTGCGCCTGCTGCGCAATCGCGCTGACGGCGGCGAAATCGCCTTCGGACGCGATGGGGAACCCGGCTTCGATGATATCCACGCCCATCTCGTCCAGCATCTGGGCGATTTCCAGCTTTTCTTCGTGGGACATGGTGGCGCCGGGCGATTGTTCGCCGTCGCGCAGGGTGGTGTCGAAGATGACGACGCGGTTCTTGTCGGACATGATGGGTGCTTTCTTCTGCGCTGTTCAGGGGAACCGGGCACGGTCCTGGCTGAGCGGCGGCCCGGAAGACCCGCTCAGCGCAGCGTAAGAAGCAGCAGACCGCGGAGGGTCACGGCCAGACGCGCGCCCAGGGGCGCGGCGGGGGCGGCGGGGATATGCAGCATCCGGGTCATGGGGCGGACTATGCCGCCATGGTCGCGGTTTGAAAAGGGGAAATTGCCCTATGGCTGCTGTCGCAGGATCACCATCCGCGACCGGGCGTTTCCATCGAACCGGACAACGAAACGTTCTGGTGTTCGGCAATCCGAACGAAGCCCTTGGGCCAGATCCAGCAAACGTCTTGAAGCGGAACGATCCGCCAGCATTTCGCCCTTATTGTCGAACACCCCGATCCGGGTGACGCCCTCGTGGCCGAAGTCCTGATCCATCTGGCCGATCAGGGCCGAATGCGGGGTATCATAGAACGTCATGTTGAAATAAGGCGCGACGATGCAGACCGTCGCGGCGTCAGAAACAAGGACGCGATCCGGCTTACCGTGACTGCTTCGGCACGTAGGCTACGAATGGTGGCGCGGTTGAAAAGACCAGCACCGTCGGGCCGCGCCAGCAACCATCCCACCAGACCAATCAGCAGCAAGCCCAAGACACAAGCGATGAGCTTTGAAAGGTTTCCTGCAAACGCCAACCCGGACATCATGCCGCGCTCTGATCTCCGTCCAGATCGTTCAGCACTTGCCGCAGCCGGTCCTGATCCGGCGGGGGCAGACCGTCCAGGCCCCGAGCGCAGGCAATGCCCAGTTGCGCGGCCGCGGCCTGCCGGGCGGCTTCGGGGCCGGTACGGGTCAGGGCGTCCAGGGCCTTGAGCACACGGGTCAGCACGTCGATTTGGCCCGCCGCGTCCCGCGCGATCAGGCGGAAGGCGTCGTCAAAGATGTCGTCGTAGCGCAGCGGCGGGACGCGCAGGCGGGGGTATTCCGCCTTTTGCAGTTCCGCCTTGTGCCAGCCTTCGGCCCACAGGGTCAGCAGGCGCACCTGCCGGCCGATCACATCGATGGCGGTGCCGGGGTCGTTCATAGCGGGCGACAGGGCGCGCAGCGCGACCTCGGTCAGGGCGATGATGCCGAAACGGGGATCCTGGTCGAAGGACCGCGCGCTGTCGACAGTAAAGGTATCCCGAATTTCGGCGGCAATATCTTCGGTAGCGGACCCGTCCCGGATCATGGCGAGCGGGCTGCCGTGATACAGGAATGCCCCCGGCAAGACGAGGATGTCGAGGTAAAGGCCATGCCTTTCGCACAACTTGGACAGCGCGGCGGTGTCGATGAACTGGACATAGCCGACCCGGTCGGACAGCACCGCAGGCCCGTCGGGGGCATCATCCGGCAAGGGAAGGCCGCCCAGAAAGGGCAGGTCCAGCCGCGCCCGGATCGACCGGTCGGTGGCCTGTTCCAGCCGGTCGAGGGTGTCGCCCACGCGCCCCAGCTTGGTCAGCTGATGGATCCAGCGCAGCAGCGCCAGCACGATCAGGACGATGACCAGCACCGTGGTCACGAACAGCAGCGCCCGGCCCTGCGGTCCGTAGATGCTGACCCGCAGCGCCACCAGTCCCACGACGCTGAACAGAAAGGATCCGATAAAGGTCGCCAGCACCGACTGGATGAACTCGTCCTCGGTCAGCAGGGCCGTGGCGCGCGGGGTCGCGTTCGACGTAGCCGATCCATAGGCCGAGGTCAGGGCCGTGACCGAAAACGTCGTGACCGCCAGCATGGACGATGCGATGACGTTCAGCAGGCTGTCGATCGCCTCGGCGCTGATGTAGATGGGCAGGGGCCAAGGCAGCCAGGACGCCAGCGTCGCCGCGACAGCCGCCACCACGCCCAGCACCGCATAAAGCGATACCCGGACCCACAGCGTCCGGCGCAGGCGCGACAGGATCCAGCGCAGGCGGGACATGTCAGCGGACCCGTCTCAGGCGTGTCAGGCCGCGGCCCGGCGTGGTGCCGCGCACCCCTTCCCCCTGCCCCGGTCCGATCTTTTGCACCGGGCGTTTTCCCGAGCCGATCCGCGCGCGGATCATGGGCGTCCCATCAGGCGCGTTCCGGCAGCAGCTGCTGCGCCGCCCCGGCCAGCAGCAGCCACAGGGACGTGACGACCAACCCCCAGTTGGCCCAGCTGTCGGGATGGAAATCGACCCAGGCGGCGCGGGCGGCGAACACGCACCACAGGATCGCGATGGACAGCGACACCGCGCGCCAGCGTTCCGTGCGGACCGGGTGGATGAACTTGATGGGCAGGAACATCGCCACGGTCAGAGCCACCACGATCAGCAGGATCACCGTCCAGTGCGGATCGGTCGCGAACAGGACCAGCACCACCATGTTCCAGCAGCCCGGAAAGCCGGAAAACGAATTGTCCTTGGTCTTCATGCGGCTGTCCGCGAAATAGATGACGCTGCCATAGACGATGACGATGATCGCGAACCAGCCGGTCCAGCCCGACAGCAGCCCCGACTTGAACAGCGCATAGGCCGGGATGAACACATAGGTCAGATAGTCGATAATCAGATCCATCAGCACGCCGTCGTAATTCGGCGAATGAATCCTGACATCGTAACGCCGCGCCAAGGGACCGTCGACGCCATCGACGACCAGGGCCACGACCAGCCACAGGAACATCAGCGACCATTTTCCCTCGACGGCGGCCAGCATGGCCAGCATGGACAGGACGGCGCCGGTGGCGGTCAGAAGATGGACGGACAGGGCTTTGTGTTGCGTCTTCATGGACCGGTTCTGGCAGCTTGGCGCCCATCACGCAACCGTGCTTGGGGCGTCAGCGCAGATTCGGCGGGCCTTTCGGGCGCGGCGCGGGCGCGGGTTCCCTGGGGACCGCCAGGTCGAATTGCAGCACCGCCGGGGGCAGGACCGCATCGGTAAAGCTGACATCGACGCCGCCGGGCTGGGGGGGCAGAAAGGCCAGCGCCTCGGCCAGGGCCTTGGCGATGGCGGGCTGATGGGCGGGGTCGGCGCCCGCGATCAGGACGGCATGGCCTTCTTCCGTTCCCGCCAGGGCGGCGCCCGCGATCAGCCCGCGCATGTCGCCCAGCCGTTCGGCCAGGGGCTGCGCCAGGGCCTGAACCACGGCAGGCGCGGGGGCGGTCGGGCGCAGGCGGGCATCCGTCGCCTGGGGGACGACCGAAAGCGCTCCGACCAGCCAGTCCAGCATCGCCGCGTCCAGCAGCATTTCCGATGGATGGCCCGGATTGACCAGAAGCCCCGCGCCCTGGGATTTCAACAGCCCCGCCACCACCCGGCCCGGCATCGCGCCATAGGCCACGGGGCCGCCCAGAAACCCCGCCAGCCGGTCCTCGGCATCGCAGGCCAGGGCCACCGGGCCGCCATCCAGAGGAAACATGCGCAATTCAATTGTGTCGCCCGCAGGCTCGGCCCGCAGCGCCACGACCAGCTCCGTGTCGGCCAGCCGCGACAGCATCCGGGCCCGCTGCGGGGCGTCGGCATCGTGAAAGGGAACCGGGGCAAGGTCGTCAAGCGCGGTCATGGCGGGCCTTCGTGCTGCGGAAAAGGGCGTTTCCCTGCCCTAATGGCGCCCCGACCGGCAAACAAGACCGTGCTGACGCAACCGTGATTCCGCCGGGACCGGTCGCGCGCACATATCAAAGGCATGAACCGACGCATCCTTTTGCTGACCGCCGGCCTGTCCCCGCTGCTTGCCGCGCCCGCCCTGGGCCAGGCCGGCCTGACGTCCATCCTGGACGACGCCGCGCGTCTGGAGAACCTGCGCGCCATCGCGGTCTGGGCGGACGAATCCGAGATCGCCGCCCAGGGCTATGGCGGCTTTTCCCCGGACAGCCCGACGAACATCAAGTCGGCGTCCAAGTCGATCATCTCGGCCCTGGCGGGAATCGCGATCCAGCGGGGCGATCTGGACGGACCCGACCAGCCCATCGCGCCGATCCTGCGTGCGGACCTGCCCGACGATCCCGACCCCCGGCTGGCCAGGGTCACGCTGGGCAACCTGCTGTCCATGCAGGCGGGGCTGGAACGGCAGTCGGGTCCGAATTACGGCGCCTGGGTCAGCAGCCGCAACTGGGTCCGCGCCGCCCTGGCCGCGCCCTTTACCCAGGATCCCGGCGGGCGGATGCAGTATTCCACGGCCTCGACGCATCTGGTGTCGGCCATCCTGACGCGGGTGACGGGCCGGTCCACGCTGGATCTGGCGCGCGACTGGCTGGACGCGGTGCCCGGCTTCGCCATCACCGGCTGGGAACGCGATCCCCAGGGCATCTATCTGGGCGGCAACCAGATGGCGATGAGCACGCGATCCCTTCTGGCCTTCGGCGCCCTGTATGCGAACCGGGGCCGCGCGGGCGGACGGCAGGTGGTGCCCGAAACCTGGATCGCGGACAGCTGGCGGTCGCGCACGTCGTCGATCTTCAGCGGTCAGGGCTACGGATACGGCTGGTTCGTGGGCGAGGCCGGTGGGCGTCCGGTGCGTTATGGCTGGGGCTATGGCGGGCAGATGATCTTTGTCTTTCCGGCGACCGGACGCCAGCCCGCGGCGGCGGTCGCCATGACCTCGGACCCCGACCAGCCATCGGCGCGGACGGGCTATCGCAACGACCTGCACAGGTTGGCGGACCGGATCGTAAGGGTGGTGTAGGAACGATGCGGTTGCTTTGAGTCCATTGCGAATGGACATCCGGATATGGCAATTATTTTCTTCGTAACGCCAAACCACCTGACTTCTCAGCACTCGAAGGATTTATCGTGCCCTCGCCTAATATCCAGGTCTGCCTTCCTGAACATTTGGCCGGCATCGAAAAGGTGCTTATGGGCATCGAGCTATTTCCTGCGGACATGTTGCCCGAAATGATTGCGCCATTTCTGGACGGAGCCTCATCGGAGTTGTGGCTGGGGTGTGTTTCCAACGGAATTGCATCCGGATTTTGCTACGCGCGCGCCGAAGAAATGACCGAAGGCACTTGGAACATGCTTGCGTTGGGGGTCGCCGCCGACCTGCATGGGCAAGGGCTTGGATCGGCGCTTGTGGCAGCATTGGAAGACAGGTTGCAGGCGCAGGGCGCGCGCATCATCATCGTTGACACATCCAGCAGCGACGCCTTTGCCCGCGCCCGAAACTTTTACGAGAAAAACGGGTACGAGCTAGAGGCCAGGATCCGTGACTTCTGGGCGGATGGCGATGATAAGATCACCTTCCGCAAGAAACTTCGCTGACCTTTGAACTGATAGGTTTGTTCGCAAAGCCGTCCTTCCACACCGCACCCGCCCCTATCAATCAACAATATCCGCCGCCTGGAAATTCCCCAGGTTGCCCAGCAGCTGTCCGATCAGCGAGATTTCGGTTACGCTGCCCTCGGTCACGCGGCGCGACAGGGGGACGACGCGGCCCCGTTCCAAGCCGAAGCGTTCGACATTGCTGACAACGCCACCGGGCGTAAAGGACACGGCCACGACCTCGCGGTTGATCTCGCGCGGTTCCAGCGCGCCGAAATGACGCCAGCGCGACCCGACGTAATACCAGCCCGATCCCGTCAGCAGCCCCTGCGCGGACGGGCGCCCGATCAGCCCCGCCAGTTCGTCCACGGTGGTCTGCCCGACGACGACCTGGGACAGATCCTCGGGCGCGGGGATGAAGCCGTGGTTGCGATACACGGGCGAACAGGCGGCAAGGCCCAGAACGGCCACGAAAGCCAGGACGACAAGGTTCCTGATGGCGGTCATTCCGTCTTTCCTTTGCAAGGGGCTGTTGACGCGGCCCGCCCGGCTTAGCAAACTCGGGCACCGCGCTCAATCCCGTCGCGGTTTGCGCCGCAGGCCGCCGCGCCCCATGCCACCAAGAGGCCAGCCATGACCGCCCCCCTTCCCCCGTCCGAGCGCCTGCGCGTGGCGCATCTGAACCCGCGCGCGCCGACCGTCTTCGACCTGACGCCCGACGCCGACCGCTGCGCCGCCATTGCGGCGGAACTGGGCATCAGCGCGCTGTCCAGGCTGACCTTCTCGGGCGAAATCCGGGCCGAATCCGGCGATGGCTGGGCGCTGTCCGGCCGTTTGCGCGCGCGCGTCACGCAGCCGTGCGTCGTCACGCTGAAGCCGGTCAAGACCACCCTGGACGAGGCGGTCGCGCGCCACTATTCCCCCCATCTCGCCACGCCCGAAGGCGACGAGGTCGAAATGCCCGACGACACGCTGGAACCCCTTGGCCAGTTCATCGACCTGGCGGCCGTGATGATCGAGGAACTGGCCCTGGCGCTGCCCCCCTATCCGCGCGCCGATGGCGCGGAATTCGAAGCCGCGCCCGAAGTTCCCGCTCCCGACACCCGCCGCCCCTTCGAAGGGCTGGACAAGCTGCTGCGCCATCGCGATGACGATTGACGGCGCCAGCCAGCGCGATGCGTTGCGTTCCTGCCACAGCGCGGGCCGATTCTGTCATCCCTGACCCCAAGGGAAAGCGGATCCCGGCCGCAATAAGCCCCGGCTGCCCCGACGCAAGGGGTTGCGGGCGGGACCGTCATGGCGTATCTGCGCGGTTCATTTTCGAATTCAATCCCCCGAGGTGCGCAAGACGCCACAGCGTCGCACCCCGTCCAAACCCGAGGTTGTGACATGGCTGTCCCTCAGAATCGCGTCACCCGGTCCCGCCGGAACATGCGCCGCGCCCACGATGCCCTGGTCGCGGGCAATCCGAACGAATGTTCGAACTGCGGCGAACTGAAACGTCCGCACCACGTCTGCCCGTCCTGCGGCCATTACGCCGACCGCGAAGTCGTGGCCCAGGCGAACGACACCGACCTGGACGACGACGCCGCCTGATCGGGCGTGGCATCCGCGCCAGATGACCGATCGTGACGTGACCCCTGCCGCACCGCCTGCCCCCGATCACCGGGGCAGCGTGGTGATATCGGTTGACGCCATGGGCGGCGATCGCGGCCCTGCGGCGGTCGTTGCGGGCATGGCCGAAAGCGCGGCCAAAAATCCCGAAATCCGGTTCATCGTCCATGGCGACGAAACCGAACTGCGCCGTCATGTCGGGCGGCGCAAGGCCTTGGCCGGGCGGTGCGACATCCGCCATGCCGGGGGTGTCGTCACCATGGACGACAAGCCCAGCCAGATCGTGCGCAAGGGCGACGGCACCTCCATGTGGTCGGCCATCGAATCCGTCAAGACCGGAGAGGCGGGCGCCGCCGTCAGTTGCGGCAACACCGGCGCGCTCATGGCGCTGTCGATGCTGCGCCTGCGCAGGTTGCCGGGCGTCAACCGACCCGCCATCGCCTGCCTGTGGCCGTCGCTGAACCCCCAGGGCTTCAACATCATGCTGGACGTGGGCGCCGACATTCGCGCCGACGCGCATGACCTGCTGCAATACGCGCTGATGGGCGCATCCTATGCCCGCAACGGCCTGGGCCTGGACCGGCCCCGCGTCGGGCTGCTGAACGTGGGGACCGAGGAACACAAGGGCCGGGCCGAACTGAAGCAGGCGCAGGATATGATCCTGGCCGCGACCGAGGCGGGCAAGTTCGACTATGTCGGCTTCGTCGAAGGCGGCGACCTGCCCTCGGCGCGCGTGGATGTGATCGTCACCGACGGCTTTACCGGAAACATCGCCTTGAAGACCGGAGAGGGCACGGCCAAGCTGGTCGGGACGCTTCTCAAGGACGCCTTCGCGAATTCCATCATGTCCAAGTTTGCCGCCGTGCTGGCGATGACATCCCTGAAACGCCTGCAAAAGCGGATCGACCCGCGCCGCGTCAACGGCGGGATATTCCTGGGCCTGAACGGCACGGTCATCAAATCGCACGGGTCCGCCGATGCGACGGGCGTGTCGGCGGCGATCAAGCTGGCCTTCACGCTGGCGCAATCGGGCTTTCAGGATCGTCTGGCGGCGCGCGTGGCCCAAGCGGCCGCATCCGCGCCGGGAACCGAGGCTGCATCGTGACCATTCGTTCCGTCGTCCGGGGCACGGGCCATTACCTGCCCGACCGCGTCATCGAGAACAGCTGGTTCGAGGAACGGCTGGACACCACGGACGACTGGATCCGCACCCGCACCGGGATCGAACGGCGCCATTTCGCGGCAGAGGGGCAGGCCACCAGCGACATGGGCCTGCGCGCGGCCCGTGCGGCGCTGGACCGGGCGGGACTGAAACCCGACGACATCGACGGGATCGTGCTGGCGACATCGACCCCCGACCATACCTTTCCCGCATCCGCGACCATGATCCAGCACGGCCTGGGGATGACCCACGGCTTTGCCTATGACGTGCAGGCCGTCTGCGCAGGTTTCGTCTTTGCCCTTGCCAATGCCGATGCGATGATTCGCGGCGGGCTGGCCCGGCGCGTTCTGGTCATCGGGGCGGAAACCTTTTCCCGCATCATGGACTGGAGCGACCGGGGAACCTGCGTGCTGTTCGGCGACGGCGCCGGTGCCGTGGTGCTGGAGGGTCAGAAGGGCACGGGCAGCAGCAACGACCAAGGCATTCTGGCCTGCGACCTGAACAGCGACGGCCGGTACCGCGACCTGCTGTATGTCGATGGCGGCGTATCCACCACCGGGACTGCCGGGCAGTTGCGGATGCAGGGAAACCTGGTGTTCCGCCATGCCGTTGAAAAGCTGGCCAAGACGGCGCATGCCGCCCTGGACAAGGCGGGCCTGGCGGCAGCCGACGTGGACTGGCTGGTGCCGCATCAGGCCAATGCCCGCATCATCACCGCCACCGCGCAAAAGATGGGCCTGCCGATGGACAAGGTGATCCTGACGGTGGCCGATCACGGCAACACCTCGGCCGCATCGATTCCTCTGGCGCTGTCGGTGGCCGATGGCGAAGGCCGTTTCAGGCAAGGCGACGTGATCGTGACCGAAGCGATTGGCGGCGGGCTGAGCTGGGGTTCCGTCGTTCTTCGCTGGTAGGCGCTATTTCAGCTGCGAATCCTTGCTGCCGCGCCGATTGATGCCGGCCAGCGGACGAAACGCCCGGTCGCGGTCCCCTTGGCATTCCACGCAAAGCTGAACCCCCGGCAGGGCCAAGCGGCGCGGTTCGGGTATCGGCTCGCCGCAGTCCACGCATTCCAAGGCGCTGACACGGGCACCGGCCTGGGTGGCGCGCAGACGCGCGCGGGCCACGGCTTCGGCCGTGCTGATCTCGATCTGGTCGTTCACCGCGTCGTCGCGCGCCCATCCACCGGCCATGTTCTTCTCCTGCCATTGTCCCTCAAGATAGGGCGCGACCGCGGTTCTGCAACGCCGTCTGCGACTCGGGCCGGATGCACAATCCTGTGCATGGCGGGAGGTGCCGGAACGAAAAACCCGCGCTTCTCGTTGACATATGGAAGAAATCCAACCATCCTTGTGAAATCAAAGGGGAAAGTCATGAGTGACAAGACGCTGACCCGGATGGATCTGGCCGAGGCCGTTTTTCGCGATGTCGGCTTGTCGCGACATGAATCCGCCCAACTGGTCGAATCGGTGCTGGACCATATCTCGGAGGCGCTCGTGCAGGGCGAACAGGTGAAGATTTCGTCCTTTGGCACCTTCAGCCTGCGCGACAAGAACGAACGCATCGGCCGCAATCCCAAGACCGGAGAGGAAGTGCCGATTACCCCCCGCCGCGTCCTGTCCTTTCGCCCCTCGCACCTGATGAAGGATCGCGTCGCGGCCGGAAACAAGGGCTAGGGGCGGTCCGAACTGAATGACAAAGGGCGCAGACGCATTCCGGTCGATAGGAGAGGTTGCACGGCTTCTGGGCGTGGCCCCGCATGTGCTGCGATACTGGGAAACCCAGTTCCCCCTGCTGAAACCGATGAAGCGCCCGGACGGGCGGCGGTATTACCGTCCCGACGACGTGCGCTTGGCGGCGGGACTGTGCATCGTGCTGCGTGACGAGGGGTTGACGATCCGGGGCGCCAAGAAGCTCTTGGCCCGCGATCGCGGGGCGTCGGTCCGGGAGCGCGGGCTGTTACGTCTGGCCGATCTGGCAGAACCGGTCGATCCTGCCCCAGACCTCGATCTGGATGGGGCCGACGACGATCTCGACGCCGGGCCCGAACCGGCCCAGGAACCCCGGTCCCGCCATCGCCGCCGCCGCGCCGTGGGGATGTCGCCCGGCGTGTCGTTGAACGGCCGCAGCCAGGAACGTCCCATAAGCTGGCTGGCCGAGGTGATGGCCCTCAACGCCCGCCTGCGCGGCCTTCGCCCGTCCGATGCCGCGGCGCCACATCATCGGGCATCGCTGTCGCGGCTGCGTGATGCCTTGGCGCGGATTTGCTGAACCTCGCCTGCGCCGGGCAGCAGATTTCCGCACTGCGGCCCTTGTGCATTCCGGCAGGATCGCACTATACGGTGCGCGTCGGGCCGTGGCGCAGTCTGGTTAGCGCGTCCGTCTGGGGGGCGGAAGGCCGAGAGTTCGAATCTCTCCGGCCCGACCATTTCGAAAACGCCCATTCCTGTCCGGGGGTGGGCGTTTTCGCATGAAAGGTTTCGGCATGAATGGCGTTCTTCCCGACAGCGGCATCCATGACCTGATCCGGTCGGGGGCCATCGCGGCCGATCCCCCAATCATCGTTGAACAAACCCAGCCTGCGTCGCTGGACCTGCGCTTGGGGACCGTGGCCTATCGCCTGCGCGCCAGCTTTCTGGCGGGGCGCGGGAACCGGGTCATGGATCGGCTGGCCGATGTCCAGATGCACCAGATGGATCTGACCGGGGGCGCGGTGCTGGAACGGGGCTGCGTGTATCTGATCCCGCTGATGGAACGCGTCGCCCTGCCCGCTGGCCTGACGGCGGCAGCCAACGCCAAATCCTCGACCGGCAGACTGGATCTCCTGACTCGCCTGGTCGCCGACAGCGGCACCGAATTCGACCGGCTGCCCGAAGGCTATGACGGCCCGCTGTATGCCGAGATCTGCCCGCGCAGCTTTTCCGTCCTGGTGCGCCCCGGAATGCGGCTGAACCAGTTGCGGTTGCGGCGGGGCCAGGCGGTGCTGTCCGATGCCGAACTGCGCGATCTGAACGCCCGCGACCCCCTTGTCGCCGGTCAGGCGTTGATCGACCAGGGGCTTGGCTTTTCCGTCGATCTGCGGCCCGCATCGGGCGATCTGGTGGGATATCGCGCCCGTCCCCACAGCGGAGTGATCGATCTTGACAGGATCGGCGCCTATGACGCGCGCGATTTCTGGGATGAATTGCGCACAACGGATGGGCGCCTGATCCTGGACCCCGGCGCTTTTTATATTCTTGTCAGCCGGGAATCCGTGGCGATCCCGGCCGATTACGCGGCCGAGATGGCGCCCTATCTGGCCATGGTTGGCGAATTCCGTGTTCATTACGCAGGATTTTTCGACCCCGGCTTCGGCATCGGGGAATCAGGAACCGGCGCGCGCGGCGTGCTGGAGGTGCGCTGCCACGAGGCGCCGTTCGTTCTGGAACACGGCCAAGTCGTCGGACGCCTGGTCTATGAACGCATGACCGCGCGCCCTGACCGGCTTTATGGCGCAGGCATCAAATCCAATTACCAGGGCCAAGGCCTGAAACTGGCCAAGCAGTTCCGTTAAGGCCATCCTGGCCCGCGTCGGTCCGGCTACAACGGCCCTGTCCGCCACAGCCGCACCTTCAACCCGCCATGCGCCACGATCGGCCCGGATTCCAGCGGCAATCCGGTGGCCTTGGCCAATGCCCCTTCGCTGGTCACGATTCCGACGCGCCAGCCGTGAAATCGTTCTCGAAACACGGCGCCCATGGCGGCGTGCAGGGCGAACAACGGCCCCTTGTTGCCGATCCGCGCGCCATAGGGCGGGTTCACGATGGCGATGCCGGGCGGTCCGTCGGGGCGTTGCAGATCGCCGATGGCACGGCATTCGAACCGGGTCAGCGCCCCGACGCCTGCGCGATCGGCGTTCGCCTGGGCCATGCGCACAGCGCCCGCGTCCCGATCGCTGCCCATGAATTGCGCCGGTGCCGGGCGCGGCGTGACGGATGCACGCATGGCATCCCAGGCCACGGGATCGTATCCGGCAAGCTGCTGGAACCCGAAACTGCGGCTGCGGCCGGGGGCCAGGCCCGCTGCGATTTCGGCCGCCTCGATGACGAACGTGCCCGAACCGCACATCGGGTCCAGAACCGGCTGGCTGCCGTCGAACCCCATTTCCCGCAGGAACATCGCGGCCATGGTTTCGCGCATCGGCGCCTTGGCAACGGCTTCCTTGTGGCCGCGCTTGTGCAGGGATTCCCCGGTCGTATCCAGGCTGATCGTGACCAGATCGTCCTCGATCCGCACCTTCACGACCAGGGCCGCATCGGCGGCCAGGGGCGCGCCCAGCTCCTCGGCGATGGCCCGTTCGATCCGTTGGGTGGCGGCGCCCGCGTGATAGATGCGGCTGGCCTTGCAGGTGGTTTCCACGCGGACCGGAACGTCCGGGCGCAGCACCTCGGACCAGGGAAACCGGCGCGCCCGCTTGTCCAGTTGCGCCAGATGCAGCGCGCGGAACTGGCCCACGCGCGCCAGCACCCGCGTCGCGCCGCGCAGCCACAGGTTCGCGCGCCAGACATCGGGCCAGCCGCCGGTGATCGTCACCCCGCCCGGCTGCACGACCGGCTGCCAGCCCAGGGCCGCGGCCTCGGCCGCCAGCGGCGCCTCCAGGCCCGGCGTCGCCACCAGGAAAATCGCGAATCGGTCATCCATCGCGCAGCCCTAGCGCGGGCGCGCGTCAAAGGCCATGCGTCAGCGCCCGATGCGCCGGGTCAGCCGGGCGGCCTGGCGGGCGCGCTTGACCGCCGCGCGCATGTCCTTGGCCTGTTTGGCCGACACGGGGGCGGGCTTTGTGCCGGACTTGGCGATCCGGTCGATGCCCTTGCTGATGCCCCGCGTCACGGCGCGGCGCATGACCAGACGAGTCAGGGCGGAAAGGATCTTGCTCAGGTTCATGGGTCAGTCGTCCTTGAACGCCGGATGGGCGGGTTCTGCGGCAGCCATATCGTCATCCTCGTCGCCCAAGGCAAGGGGGGCATGCGCCGCCGGTGACGGCGGGCGCGATTCCAGCAGCCCTGCCGCGCGCAATTCGGCCAGGCCGGGCAGATCGCGCGCCGATTCCAGGCCGAAATGATCCAGAAAGGCTTCCGTTACCACAAAGGTGGCCGGGCGGCCGGGGGTCATCCGGCGGCGGCCGATACGCACCCATTCCATTTCGATCAGCTGGTCCAGGGTGCCGCGGCTGACGGCGACGCCGCGGATTTCCTCGATCTCGGCGCGGGTGACGGGCTGGTGATAGGCGATGATCGCCAGTGTCTCGACGGCGGCACGCGACAGGCGGCGCTGTTCCACCGTTTCGGCCTGCATCAGGAAGGACAGATCAGATGCGGTGCGAAAGGCATATCCTTCGCCGATCCGTTCCAGCGCCACCCCCCGCCCGGCATAGGTCTGGCGCAATCCGTCCAGGGCCTGTGCCGGGTCGCAGCCTGCGGGCAGGCGATCAGCCAGTTCCCGCAGGGCCATCGGCCGGTCCGAGGCGAACAGGATCGCCTCGACCATCCGTTCCTGCTGCGCAAGGGATGGCGTCGGATCGTCTGTTTCGGCGGCGGGACGGGTCATGGCGGGACGGGTCATGGCGGATCGGTCAGGTCGGGCTTGCTGCGAAAGCGGATCGGGGCAAAGGCATCGGCTTGCCGTATCTCGATCCGGCCCTGACGCGCAAGCTCAAGCGACGCCGCGAATGTCGCGGCCGTGGCCGACCGGCGCCGGGCGCCCTGTTCGACCCAGCCGTCCGGCAGGACATCGGCCAGATCGGTCCAGTCGCCCGCAAAGCCGATCAGGCGCCGCAGCCGGTCCAACGCCTGTTCCATCGTGAACACGTCATGGCGGTCGAAGGCATAAGGGCGGAATTCGTCGCGCGTCTTCAGCCGGGCATAGGCGCGCATCAGGTCGATCAGTCCCGCCTGCCATTCGGTCCGCCGCCTGCGCGCCACCGTTTCCGGCCTGCCGCGCGCGAACCGGCCGATTCCCAGGCGGTCGCGCGCCATCAGTTGCCCCGCCGCCTGCCGCATGGCCGCCAGCCGTTCCAGCTGGAATGCCAGATGCGCGGCCATGTCCTCGGCCGACGGCTCGTCGGATTCGGGGTCGGGGGGCAGAAGCAGGCGGGATTTCAGGAAGGCCAGCCAGGCGGCCATCACCAGGTAATCCGCGGCCAGTTCGATCCGCAGGGCGCGCACCTGTTCCACGAAGGACAGGTACTGTTCGGCCAGTTGCAGAACCGAGATCCGCATCAGATCCACCTTCTGCGTCCGCGCCAGCGTCAGCAGCAGATCCAGCGGGCCTTCATAACCCTCCAGTTCGACGATCAACGCCTCGTCGGCCCGGCGCCGCGCGATATCCCCGTCAGGCGGCGTGCGGCAAGGATGGGGGCTGTCGGTCGGGGATCGGGTCACGGGCGCATCGTATCCAGGCAGGGTGGCAACGTCCGCCGACGGAACGATCCTGTCAAGCGGCCGGTCAGGCCAGGGCCGCGGTCAGGCCACGCCATTCGGCCATCAGGGCGGCGGGGTCGTGATCCAGGGGCGCGCGACGCTGCGCCAGGGCGGCGTCGGCGCGACGCTGCGCCGTGAACGACAGATCACCGGCGGCGGCGACCACGGGCTCCATGCCGGCGATCGTGCCGTTGCAATGCAGGACCAGATCGCAGCCCGCGGCGATGGAGGCGCGGGTGCGTTCGGCCTCGGTCCCCGACAGGGCGTTCATGGTGATGTCGTCGGTCATCAGCAGCCCGTCAAAGCCGATCTGGTCGCGAATCAGGCCGATCATCCGGGTCGATGCCGTTGCTGGCGCGTCGTCCAGCGCGGTAAAGCGGATATGCGCGGTCATGCCCATCGGCAGGTCGTTCAGCGCGCGAAAGGGGGCAAAGTCGATCGCCTCCAGTTCCTCGGGCGCGGCGGCGACGGTCGGCAGGCCGTGGTGGCTGTCAGCGATGGCCCGGCCGTGGCCGGGCATGTGCTTCATCACCGGCAGCACGCCCGCCGCCAGCATCCCGTCGGCGGCGGCGCGGCCCAGCATGGCGACCGTTCCGGGATCGGCACCCAGGCAGCGGTTGCGCAGGAAGGGATGAGTATCGGCCTGCGCCACGTCCAGCGTGGGCGCGCAATTGCTGTCGATGCCCACCGCGCGCAGTTCCCGCCCGATCAGGTGATAGCGCAGCCACATCGCGCGCGGCCCGGCGGCGGCCTGATCCAGGGGCGCGGGCCAATCGGTCCAATGCGGGGCGCGCAGGCGCTGCACCCGGCCGCCTTCCTGGTCGACGGTGACGACCGCATCGCGGCCCACGGCATCGCGCAGGTCGCCGGTCAGGCGGCGCAGCTGGTCGGGGCTGCCCACATTGCGCCCGAACAAGATGAAGCCCCAGGGATCGGCCGCGCGAAAGAAATCCCGCTCGGCCGCCGTCAGGTCCATTCCGGCGATGCCGCCCAGGATGGTAGCGCTTGCACCCATCAGTTCAGGGCAAGGCAGTCCGTGCCCGCCGATTTCAGCGCCGCGCAGAACTGGCGCGCTTCGGACAGCGACCCGAAACCCGCAACGCGCAGCCGCCAGAAGGTCCGGCCATTGGACTGGTGCTGCTGGATCACCTGCTGCTTGCCGGCAAAGACGACATGCTTGTTCATCAGCCGGTTCCATTCGCTGGCCGCGATGGAATCGCTGTCAAAGGCGCCAAGCTGGACTTGCGGGCCGCTGGCCTGCGACACGGCGGCGACGGGCGAGGCGTCGGGACGGGCGGCGGGGGCTTCGGCCGGGCGCTCCTCGGGGGGGACCGGGCGGGCGTCGGTGGCGGTGGTTCCCGCCGACGCGACACGGGTGCTGCGCGGACGCGGCGCGGGCCGGGTCGAGGCGGTCAGCACGCCCGGATTGGCCTCGGCCTGGGCCTGGACCAGGGCTTCGGCGATGGCGGCGGCCTGGGCGGGTACGCCGTTCTCGTCCGTCAGCGCCTCGTTCACGGGGCCTTCGGTGGCGGGGATGTCGATGATCGTGGCGTCCTGGACGGCGCTGTCGGCCATGGCCAGACGCTGCGCCTCGGCCTCGGCCTGCGCGCGGGCCTCGCTGTCGGACAGGGGTATGATGGGATCGCCCGCAAAGCTCAGCGGAACCTCGGACGTGACGGCGGGATCGCGGGCGGTCGCGCCAAGCTGGCCCATGGCCACATCCTCGTCCGACAGGCCGACCGGGGCAGGAGCGATGGCGACCTGCTGGGTCGGCTGTTGTTCCACGCCTTCGGCGACGGTGTTCACCGCATAGCCGGTATAGTTCGTCAGTTCCCCGCCCGGTTCGGATGGCGTGGTGCGGGCATCCCCGGCAATGGCCCGGATCACCGGCACGCCCGACACGTCGCGCGACACCAGCTGCCAGCCCCAGACCATCAGCCCCACCATCAGCGCAACGGATGCGACCGCGCCCAGATAATGCGTCAGCCGCGCGAAACGCGTGGTCAGGCTGTCGTTGCCCTGGGCATCGGCAGGACCGGCGCTGCCGCCCTGCTGCCGGTCGTCCCAGCCCCCGTCATAGGAAAATTCGCGCTTCACCTTGTGACGCGAGAACACATAGCCGCCTTCGCGGAAATCCATCACTGCCATAGCCTGCCTGCCTGCCGGTTGACCCGGCTTGAACTTGACTGCCCGTTCCATCCGGCTGGGGCGCTTTGTGAGATCAGCGCATTTCCTTGACCGGCGTGACCCCAAGGATAGCGAGGCCGCTTGAAATAACAACGCCAACTGCACGCACCAGCGCAATTTTTGCTTGGGACGTGGCCGGATCACCATCCTGCACGAACCGCAGCGACAGGTCGTCATTGCCCCGATTCCACAACGAATGCAGGTCGGACGCGATTTCATACAGGAAAAACGCGATTCGATGCGGTTCATGCGCCCGTGCCGCGTGTTCGACCAGTCGCGGCCATTCGGCGACCTTCCGCGCAAGTTCCAGTTCGGCGGGATGGAAAAGGCGGGTCAGATCGGCGGCGGCCAAAACCGAATCACCCACATCGATCCCCGAATCACCTGCCCGGCGCAGCACGGAATGCACCCGCGCGCTGGCGTATTGGACATACCAGACCGGGTTGTCCCTGGATTGTTCCAGCACCTTGGCAAAGTCGAAATCCAACGGCGCATCGTTCTTGCGCGTCAGCATGATGAAACGGGTCACGTCGGCGCCCGCCTCCTCGACCACGTCGCGCAGCGTGACGAAGGTGCCCGCGCGCTTGGACATCTTGAACGGCTCGCCGTTCCTGAATAGCTTGACCAACTGGATCAGCTTGATGTCCAGCGGCACCCGGCCGTTGGACAGGGCCGCAACGGCGGCGTTCATGCGCTTGACGTAACCGCCGTGATCGGCGCCGAACACGTCGATCAACTGGTCGAAGCCCCGGTCGATCTTGTCCCAGTGATAGGCGATGTCGGGCGCGAAATAGGTCCAGGCCCCGTCCGATTTCTGGATCGGCCGGTCCACGTCGTCGCCATGGGCGGTGGACCGGAACAACAACTGCTCGCGCTCCTCCCAATCCTCGGGCAGCTTGCCCTTGGGCGGCTCCAGCACGCCGCGATAGATCAGATCCAAGGACCGCAGCCGTTCGATCGCGGCCTCGATCTGGCCGGTGCCATACAACGCCTTTTCGCTGGAATAGACATCCATACGCACGCCCAGCGCGGCCAGATCGCCCCGGATCATCTCCATCATCGCCTGGGTCGCGAAATCGCGCACCTCGGCCAGCCAGTCCGATTCCGGGCGGTCCAGCAGGCGGTCGCCGTATTTCTGCTTCAACGCCTCGCCCACCGGGATCAGATAGTCGCCGGGATACAGCCCCTCGCGGATTTCCGGCTCCAGCCCGTTGGCCTCGCGATAGCGTTCATAGGCCGACCGGGCCAGCACGTCGACCTGCGCGCCGCCGTCGTTGATATAGTATTCGCGCGTCACGTCATGGCCTGAAAAGGCCAGCAGGTTCGCCAGCGCGTCGCCAAACACCGCGCCGCGCACATGGCCCACGTGCATCGGCCCGGTGGGGTTGGCGCTGACGAATTCCACATTGACCTTTTGCCCCGCGCCGATGTCGGACTGCCCGAAATCCGCGCCCGCGCGGATGGCGGCGGCGACAACGCCCTGCCAGACGGCAGGCGACAGCCGCAGGTTCAGAAACCCCGGTCCCGCGACCTCGGCCGCCGCGATGCGCGGGTCGGTCAGACGGGCGGCCAGACGGTCCGCGATCTCGCGCGGCTTCATCCCGGCGGGCTTGGCCAGCACCATCGCCGCGTTGGTCGCCATGTCCCCATGCGCCGGATCGCGCGGCGGCTCGACGGCGACATTGGCGAAATCCAGGCCCCGCGGCAATTCGCCCAGCCGCACCATCTGGTCCAGCGCGGCCAGGACGACGCCGCGCAGATCGGTAAAAAGGTTCATGATCGTTTTCCTGACTGTCCCCTGCCGGTTAGCGTCTGGGGCAGGGCCTGGTCAACCGAAAGCCCGGAAACTCTGTTGAAACCTGTCTTTTACGCAAGGTTTACCCGTCAAAACATTGACGTGAGCGTCGGCTTGGTCTAACGCGTGGCATGGCCCGCATCCGGCGGACCGACTGAAGGGGCGTGCGAGTCTGCGTCCCATGACAGGCCGCACCAGCCATCCGGGCTTCGCGGCGGTGGAACGCATCGCGCCGGATGACCGGCGCCGCAGCCTTGGAAAGCCCCTGAATGACGAAATTCTCCGATCTGAAGCTTGATCCCAGCGTGTTGAAGGCCATTGCCGCGGCCGGGTACGAGATGCCGACGCCGATCCAGGCCGGTGCCATTCCCCCCGCGCTGGAAGGCCGCGACGTTCTTGGGATCGCGCAGACCGGCACCGGCAAGACCGCCAGCTTCGTGCTGCCGATGATTACGCTGCTGGGCCGGGGCCGCGCGCGGGCGCGAATGCCGCGGTCGCTGGTCCTGTGCCCGACACGCGAACTGGCCGCCCAGGTGGCCGAAAACTTCGACACCTATGCCCAGCACACCCGCCTGACCAAGGCTCTGCTGATCGGCGGCGTGTCCTTTGGCGAACAGGACAAGCTGATCGACCGGGGCGTGGACGTGCTGATCGCCACGCCGGGCCGGCTGCTGGATCATTTCGAACGCGGCAAGCTGTTGCTGACCGGCGTGCAGATCATGGTGGTGGACGAGGCCGACCGGATGCTGGACATGGGCTTCATCCCAGACATCGAACGCATCTTCCAGTTGACGCCGTTCACCCGGCAGACCCTGTTCTTTTCCGCCACCATGGCGCCCGAGATCGAGCGGATCACCGACACCTTCCTGCACGCCCCCGAACGGATCGAGGTCGCGCGCCAGGCCACGGCCAGCGAAACCATCGCCCAGAAGCTGGTCGAACTGGCCCCCACCCGCCGCGACCTGGCCGCCAAGCAGAAACGCGACCTGCTGCGGGCGCTGATCGACGCCGAAGGCCCGGAGACCGAAAACGGCGGGCTGAAGAACGCCATCATCTTCTGCAACCGCAAGACCGACGTGGACATTCTGGCGAAATCGCTGGCCAAGCACGGCTATGACGCGGCGCCGATCCATGGCGACCTGGACCAAAGCCACCGCACCCGCACCCTGGAAAGTTTCCGGGAGGGAAAGCTGAAATTCCTGATCGCATCCGACGTGGCGGCGCGGGGCCTGGACATTCCGGCGGTCAGCCATGTGTTCAACTATGACCTGCCGTCCCATGCCGAGGATTATGTCCACCGCATCGGCCGCACGGGCCGGGCCGGGCGTCTGGGCAGCGCCTTCAGCATCGCCACGCCGTCCGACGACAAATATCTGGCCGCCATCGAGAACCTTGTGAAACAGCCTTTGCCCCGCGCGCCCCTGCCTGAAGGATTCACCTTGTCCGAAAACGATCGCAACGCAGGCCGAGAGGAACGCCGCCCCGGCCGGGACAAAGGCCGTGGCCGCCGCCGCGAAGAAGACCGCCGCGAGCCGCGCGAGGACCGCGCCCCCGAACCGCAGCGCGAAGCCCCCGCGGCGGAGGAACGGCGCGAGCCGGCCCGCGAGGAGAAGCGCGAGGCACGTCGGGAGGATCGCCGGGATCACGGGCGCGACCGGCGCGGCGGCCGTGACGACCACCATCGCGGCCCCGCTGTGGTCGGCATGGGCGATCACGTTCCCGAATTCATGCTGGTGGAACTGCGGCGGGCGCTGGCCTCGGTCGCGAACGACAACGGCGCCATCCCGGAAAAGCCGGTCGAGGCTGCCTCGCCCGCCAAGGCCGAGGCTTCGGCGGACAAGCCGCGCCGCAGCCGGAACCGCCGCAAGCGCGCCGAGGACCGGTCCGAGTCCGCATCGCCCGAAGCGGCCGCCGTCGAAGCCCTCGGGGAATCCGCCCCGCAGATCGCGGCGGTCCAACCGGATGCCGTGGAACCGGCTGCCGATGTTTCGCCGGTTGACCAGCCGGTCATCGAACCGGCGGCTGAAGACGCGCCCAGGCCCAAGCGCACCCGCCGCAAGAAGGCCGAGCCGGAAACCGACGGCGCTCCCGCTGCCGAACCGGCCGCAAAGCCCAAGCGGACGCGGCGCGCCAAGTCCGACGCCGCCGTCGAACCCGCCCCGGACGCCGTGGCCGAGGATGCGCCCAAGCCGAAACGCACCCGCCGCAAGAAGGCGGACGAGGTTCCGGTCGCCGCGTCCCAGGACAGCGCGGACGCCTGATCCCGGCCGATGCGCATCCGATCCGGCCACCCGCCCTTGCGGCATCTTCTGGCCGGTTTCGCGCTTGGCCTGATCGCCGCGCTTGGCCTGCCTCCCTTCGGATTGTGGATCGCGACACCGCTGTCACTGGCGTTGCTGATCTACCGCGCGTCGCGCGCAGACGGGGCGTTCTGGCCCATGCTGGTCGCCGGGTTCGGATGGTTCGCCCTGTCGATGTCCTGGATCGTCGAGCCGTTCCTGGTCGAGCCGGAAATCTATGGCTGGATGGCGCCCTTTGCGCTGTTTTTCATGGCTCTTGGCGGGGCGTTGTTCTGGGCGATCCCCGCGGGCCTGGCTGCGCGTTTCGCTGGCGATCCCGGGCGCCGGGCCGTGGCGATCGCCGCGGCGCTGCTGTTGTCCGACTGGCTGCGGGGGTGGATCTTCACCGGTCTGCCCTGGGCGCTGACCGGCCATGTCTGGATCGACACGCCGGTCGCGCAGACCGCCGCCTGGGGGGGCGCCATCGGGCTGTGCCTGATTACCCTGGCCCTGGCCGCGCTTCCATCCCTGCTGCGGCCTGTGTCCTCGGCTCTGGCGGCGATGGCGCTGACCGGGGGACTGTGGGGCGCGGGCCTCGTGCGCCAGTCCTGGCCTTTGCCGCCCGACACCTCGGTCATGGTGCGGATCGTTCAGCCGAACGCCCGGCAGGATCTGAAATGGGATCCCGAATGGGCCGCGGTCTTTTTTCAGCGCCTGCTGGATCTGTCGGCGGCACCCGGCCCGCGCGATCTGGTCATCTGGCCGGAAACGGCCGTCAATTTCCTGCTCGAGGACGCGGGCCCGGTGCTGCCCGCCATGGCTCGGGCGGCAGGGGCGCCCCTGGTCATGGGCATTCAGCGGCGCGACGGCAGCCGATACCATAACAGCCTTGTCACGTTAAATCCGGACGGGACCGTGGGCGCCACCTATGACAAGTTCCACCTGGTTCCGTTCGGGGAATACATTCCGTGGGGCGATGCGCTGGCAAGGGTCGGCATCACGGCCTTTGCCGCGCAGCAGGGCAACGGATATTCCCCCGGAGCCGGCCCCGCCATCATGTCCGCCCCCGGAGTTCCCGATTTCCAGCCGTTGATCTGCTACGAGGCGATCTTCCCGCAGCATCTGCGCGGCCTCGACAGCCGTCCGGCCTGGCTTTTGCAGGCCACGAACGACGCCTGGTTCGGACAGTTCTCCGGTCCCTACCAGCATCTGGCCCAGGCCCGCCTGCGCGCCATCGAATCCGGCCTGCCGCTGATCCGCGCGGCGAATACCGGCATCAGCGCGGTGATCGACCCTTATGGTCGCGTCCGCCAATCCCTGGGGCTTGGCGTCGAGGGCAAGATCGACGCGGCCCTGCCGGGCGCCCTGCCGGAAACCGCCTGGATGGCATGGGGAAACACCCCGGCCGTCATGCTTGCGTTGCTTGCCCTGGCCGCAGCGCGTGTCCGCCGCAGACCGGCCTGACGGCTTCTTCTTCACTCAAATATCCGCGGGGGGGTCCGCGCAGCGGACGGGGGCGGCAGCCCCCTGACACGATGTCAGTCCTTGAAGAACCGGCTGTCCTTGACCTGATCCCATGCCCAGACCACCTCGGCCAGGCGATCCTCGTCGGATCGGTCCCCGCCGTTCATGTCGGGATGCAGATCCTTGACCAGCGACTTGTACTGCTTGCGGATCTCGGCCCGCGTCCAGCCGTCCTTGGCTTCCAGGATGTCCAGGGCCTTGCGTTCCGTGGGCGGCAGCTTGCGGCCCGCCCTGGCCCGCGCCTCGGGGGCGGTGCCGTTGGCGCCCAGGATCTCCAGCGGGTCGCTGACGCCGTGGCGCGCCCATTTGTCCTCGGCCGCGGCGCGTCCGAAAGGCTTGGTCGGACGTTCCCAGACGGTCGCGTTGTCGATGAACTGCTGGAATTCCTCCTCGGACTGGCCCTGGAAATAATTCCAGTTCGCGTTGTATTCGCGCACATGGTCCTTGCAGAACCAGAAATAGTCGTCCAGGTGCCGGGGATTCTTGGGCGCACGGTATTGTCCGGGTTCGTCGCAGCCCTGCTTGTCGCAGATGCGGGTCGAGGTTTCGAAGGCCCCGGACATGCCACGCCGGCCCTTGGTCTTGCGCTTCTTGTCCTTGGCGGCCGAAATGTCGAATCCGAACGGGTCGTTACTGCTCATTGGGGGCACCTTTGCGACTCGGAGGCGGCAGTTTAGGGTTTTTGACGCGACATGAAAGGTCTTGACGAATGATTGCGGATGAAATGCGCGACAGGCTGGCTTCGCTGGAGCCCAGTCGGATCGAGGTCGTCGACGAAAGCGAAGCCCATCGCGGCCACGCCGGATACCGCGACGGCGGCGAAAGCCATTTCCGCATCCGCATGGCCAGCCCCGCCTTCGCGGGACTGAGCCGCATCGAACGGCATCGGCTGGTCCACCGGACGCTGGGCGACATCGTTCCCCGTATCCACGCCCTGGCCCTGGATCTGTCGGAGGCCTGATCCGTTAGCGCCGACAGGCTTGCCGCTGCGGCACCGCGCGCGTAAGACCGGGCCGGACCTGCGTCACAAAGGGATGGACATGACCGCGCCCAAGGATTTCAACGACCGGATGCTTTCCCTGGGCCTGGCCCGCGTCAGCGAGGCGGCGGCCCATGCGTCGGCCCGGCTGATCGGGCGGGGCGACGAAAAGGCCGCCGACCAGGCTGCGGTCAATGCCATGCGCGACCAGTTGAACATGCTGGACATCCAGGGCGTCGTGGTGATCGGCGAGGGTGAGCGCGACGAGGCGCCGATGCTGTATATCGGCGAGGAGGTCGGCACCGGCGACGGCCCCGAGGTGGACATCGCGCTTGACCCGCTGGAAGGCACCACCCTGACGGCCAAGGACATGCCCAATGCGCTGACCGTGATCGCCATGGCCCCGCGCGGCACGCTGCTGCACGCGCCGGACGTGTACATGGAAAAACTGGCCGTCGGGCCGGGCTATCCGACCGATGTGGTCAGCCTGGACATGACGCCCTCGGAACGGGTGCGGGCCTTGGCAAAGGCACGAAGCTGTGAAAACAGCGACATCACCGTCTGCATCCTGGAACGCCCCCGCCACGAGGATCTGGTGGCCGAGGTGCGGTCCACCGGCGCGGCCATCCGGCTGATAACCGATGGCGACGTGGCGGGCGTGATCCACTGCGCCGAGGCCGAACTGACGGGCATCGACATGTACATGGGATCGGGCGGCGCGCCCGAGGGCGTTCTGGCGGCATCCGCGCTCAAATGCATGGGCGGGCAGATGTGGGGCAAGCTGCTGTTTCGCAACGACGACGAACGCGGCCGGGCGCGCAAGGCGGGCATCGCCGACCTGGACCGCATCTATGCGCGGGACGAACTGGTCACGGGCGACGTGATCTTTGCCGCGACCGGGGTGACGAACGGGTCCATCGTGGCGGGGGTCAAGCGCGAACCGGGGTATCTTCAGACCGAAACGATCCTGATGCGGTCCAAGACCGGATCGGTTCGCAGGATGATCTATCGCAACCCGGTGAAATAAGGGGGCTTCGCCCCCGTCCCTGCGGGACTTCCCCCAGGATATTTAAGTGAAGAAGAAGGTGCGGTCGTGGCGTTTCTGGGAATCGAGCAGTCGCTGACACATCGGCGATGGATCGGCCCGGACGCCGCGGCCGACCGGCTGGCCGAGGGGCTGGCGCAGCGCACCGGCCTGCCCCTGCCCATCGCCCGCATCCTGGCCGAACGCGGGGTCGAGGCCGAGGGGGCCGAAGGCTTCCTGACGCCGCGCCTGCGCGACCTGCTGCCCGATCCCCTTGCGTTGCGCGACATGGGCGTTGCGGCCGAACGGCTGGTGGCGGCGGCGATCAACGGCGAACGGATCGCCATCTTTGCCGATTACGACGTGGACGGCGGCAGTTCGGCGGCCCTGCTGCTGGACTGGCTGCGCGGCCAGGGACGCGACGCGACGCTGTATATCCCCGACCGCATCGACGAGGGCTATGGCCCGAACGTGCCCGCCATGACCGCGCTGGCGGGCGATCACGACCTGATCGTCTGCGTCGATTGCGGCACGCTGAGCCATGACGCCTTGGCCGCCGCCGCAGGCACCGACATCATCGTTCTGGATCATCACCTGGGCGGCGAGACCCTGCCCCCCGCGTTGGCGGTCGTGAACCCGAACCGCGCGGACGAGGATGGATCCCTGGGTCATCTCTGCGCGGCGGGGGTCGTGTTTCTGACCCTGGTGCAGGCGGGCCGCGTGCTGCGGGGCATGGGCCGGCCCGAGCCTGATCTGATGGCGATGCTGGATCTGGTGGCGCTGGCCACCGTGGCTGACGTGGCGCCGCTGGTGGGGGTCAACCGCGCTTTCGTGCGCCAGGGATTGGCGATCATGGGGCGCAGGCGGCGCCCCGGTCTTGTGGCCTTGTCCGATGTGGCCCGTCTGGATGGCCCGCCCAGCGCCTTTCACCTGGGTTTCCTGCTGGGGCCGCGCATCAATGCGGGCGGCCGGGTGGGCCGCGCCGATCTGGGCGCGCAGTGCCTGGCCTGCCGCGACCCGCGCGAGGCCGGGCGGCTGGCGGCGGAACTGGACGGGCTTAACCGCGACCGCCGCGCCATCGAAGCCGCCGTGCGCGATCAGGCCCTGGCCCAGGTCGAGGCGCGAGGCGATGCGCGCCTGTCCTGGGCGGCGGACCAGGGCTGGCATCCGGGCGTCGTGGGCATCGTCGCCGCCCGCCTGAAGGAGGCGACCGACCTCCCCTCGGTCGTGATCGGCATCGAAGCCGGGATCGGCAAGGGATCGGCGCGGTCGGTTCCCGGCGTCGATCTGGGCCGCGCGATCCACCGCCTGGCGGACGAAGGGCTGCTGATAAGGGGCGGCGGGCATACCATGGCGGCCGGCCTTACCGTGGCCGAGGACCGCATTCCTGCCGCCATGGCGCGCCTGTCCGACCTGATCGCGGCCGATCTGGCGCAGCGGACCGGCGGGCGCGATCTGCGCATATCCGGCCTGATGGAAGGCGCGGGGGCCACGCCGCAGATGTATCGCCGGATCGAGGATGCCGGTCCCTTCGGCCAGGCCGCCCCGGCGCCGCGTTTCGCATTCGCCGACCAGATGATCGACAGCGCGTCCACCATGGGCGACAGCCACCTGCGCCTGTCCTTCCGCAGCGGCGGCGGCCCCGCGTTGGAGGCCGTGGCCTGGGGGGCGATGAACGGACCGCTCGGCCCTGCGCTGATCGGCGCGCGGGGGCGGCGGTTCCACCTGGCGGGCCGGCTGGACCTGTCCACCTGGAACGGGCGCGAACGCCTGCGCCTGCGGCTGGAGGACGCCGCGCCAGTCTGATCGCGTCTGGTCACGGCCAGACCCCGCCGCTAACCTGTCCGCGACACCGGCAAGGGGAACGCGATGAAACTGACCTGGCTTGGACATTCCGGCTTTCGCCTGGACATTGAGGATGCCGTGATCCTGATCGATCCGTGGATTTCCGGCAATCCGGTCTTCCCCGAGGATCGGCGCGCCGAGGCCATCGGGGGCGCGACCCATATCCTGCTGACCCATGGCCATGGCGATCATTCGGGCGACACGCTGGCCATCGCCAAGGAACTGAGGATCCCCGTCGCGGGCATCTATGATCTGGTCAACACCTGGACCACCCATCACGACATCGGCGGCATCGGCTTCAACAAGGGGGGCACCGTCGATCTGGGCGGGGCCAAGGTCACGATGGTCAATGCCAGCCATTCCAGTTCCATCGAGGGCGCCGACGGGCCGATCTATGCGGGCCACGAATCGGGCTACATGATCGCGGGCGACGGCCATGTGATCTATGTCTCGGGCGATACCGACATCATGGCCGACATGGGCTGGATGGGCGAATACCACCAGCCCGACATCGGCATCCTGTGCGCGGGCGGGCATTTCACCATGGACATGCGCCGCGCGGCCTGGGCCGCGAAGAAGTATTTCGATTTCAAGACGGTGATCCCCTGCCATTACAAGACCTTTCCGATGCTGGAACAATCCGCGCAGGCGCTGATCGACGGGCTGCCGGGCGTGCAGGTGATCGAGCCCGAGATCATGAAGGCCATCACGCTGTGAGCTTTCAATCCTTTGACGATCCGGCGGGCGGCGCCGATCATCCCGCCCGGCTGTCCGCGCTGCGCGACCGCCTGACGGCCGAGGGCCTGGACGCCTTCGTCGTCCCGCGTGCCGACGCCCATCAAGGCGAATACGTGGCCGATGCCGATGCCCGGCTGGCCTGGCTGACAGGTTTTGCCGGCAGCGCGGGTTTTGCCATCGTGACGGCTGACCGCGCGGGCGTGTTCATAGACGGACGTTACCGGGTGCAGGTCAAGGCACAGGTCGATCCGGCTCATTTCACGCCGGTCAACTGGCCCGAGACCAAGCCCTCGGACTGGCTGCGCGAGGCCCTTCCCGCAGGCGGGCGGTTGGGCTTCGACCCCTGGCTGCACACTCAGCAAGAGATTGAGACGCTGGACAAGGCCTTGGCCGACAGCGGCATTGGGTTGATCGCGGTGGACCGCAACCCGCTGGACGCGATCTGGACCGACCGCCCCGCCCCGCCCGTGGGCCGGGCGCGGGTCCATGACGACGCGGTGGCGGGGGAAACCGCGGCCGGGAAACGCGCCCGCCTTGCCGCCCAACTGCGCCAGGATGGGCAGGCTGCCGCCCTGCTGACTCTACCCGATTCGATCTCGTGGCTGCTGAACATCCGGGGCAGCGACCTGCCCAAGAATCCGGTGGTGCAATCCTTTGCGGTGCTGTCGGACGACGGCCATGTCGCGCTGTTCGCCGACCCCGAGAAATTCGACGATGCCCTGCGCGCCCATCTGGGCAATCAGGTGGCGATCCTGCATCCCGAAGGCCTGGCGCCCGCCTTGCTGGATCTGGAAGGCCCCGTCCGCGTCGATCCCGCCACCGCCCCCGAGGCCGCCTTCCGCCTGCTCGAGGATGCCAACACCCAGATCGCCCGCGCGAGTGATCCTGCGATCCTGCCCAAGGCCCGCAAGAACGCCGCCGAATTGGACGGGATGCGCGCCGCCCACCGGCGCGACGGCGTGGCGATGGTGCGGCTGCTGGCCTGGCTGGACGCCCAGGATCCGGCCAGCCTGACGGAAATCGATGTGGTCGAACACCTGGAGTCGCTGCGCCGCGAGGCCGGGATCCTCGACATCAGCTTCGACACGATCTGCGGGGCAGGCCCGAACGGCGCCATCGTGCATTACCGCGTCACCCGCGCCAGCAACCGCCGCCTGGCGCGAGGCGAGGTTTTGCTGATCGATTCCGGCGGGCAATATCCCGACGGGACCACCGACATCACCCGCACGGTGGCCCTGGGCAACCCCCTGCCTGACGCCATCGCCCCCTATACCGCCGTGCTGCGCGGCATGATCGCGCTCAGCCGGGCGCGCTTTCCGCAGGGCGTGGGGGGGGCGCATCTGGATGCGTTGGCGCGGCAGCATCTGTGGGCGCAGGGGCTGGACTATGACCACGGCACCGGCCACGGCGTCGGCGCGGCGCTGTGCGTCCATGAAGGCCCGGCGCGGATCAGCCGCGTCAGCACTCTGCCGCTGGAAGCGGGCATGATCCTGTCCAACGAACCGGGCTATTACCGCGAGGGCGCCTTCGGCATCCGCATCGAGAATCTGGTCGCCATCAATCAGGCCGAAGCCGAACCCGGCCGCGCCCTGCTGGAGTTCGAGACGCTGACCCTGTGCCCCATCGATCGCCGCCTGATCGACGTGGCGGCGCTGTCGCGGGACGAAATCGCCTGGCTGGACGCCTATCACGCGCAGGTCCGCGACACGCTGTCGCCGCATCTGGACGACGACGCGCGCCAATGGCTCGATCAGGCCACCAGGCCGCTCGCCGTTTCTCCCTCGTAAAAATATCCTCTGGGGGTCCGGGGGGGCGAAGCGCCCCCGGCCTTCGCGGGACGCAATCACAGCGCGTCCAGGATCCGCGCCGCCTCGTCCTTGCAGGAGGTCAGCGCCGCCCGATCCTCGCCCGGAAAAAACCGCGCGCGAACGGCGGTGGGCATCGGCGCAGGTTCGGCGATGACCACGCGCGGGCCGACGGACGCGGCCTCGGCCTGCCAGCTGCGGGCCAGCGCAATCTGGCCCGCCTTGGTCGCCCCATAGGCGCCAAAGAATTTTTGTCCCGCGCGCGGATCGTCAAAGAACAGCGCCGTGCCGCCTCTCGCGCGCAGCAGCGGTTCCAGCAGCGCGATCAGTCCGCGGGTCACGTCCATGTTGACCAGAACCGACTTGGCCCAGTCCTTGCCATCCACATGCGGTGCGGGGGCCAAGGGGGCCGCATGCACCGCACAATGCGCCCACAGATCCAGCCCGCCCCAGCGGCCCAGCACGGCATGGGCCAGTTGCTGCATCGCAGGGGCCTCGGCCACGTCCATCGGCGCCAGGGTCGCGGCACCGCCCGCGCGGCGGATGCGGTCGTCCAGTTCCTCCAGCCCGCCTACGGTGCGGGCCACGGCCAGGACATGAAAGCCGCGCGCGGCCAGTTCCTCGGACAGGGCCGCGCCAAGGCCGCGCGACGCCCCCGTCACCAATGCGATTTTCGGTGTCTTTGTCATGGTTGATCCCTTGCCACCCGCCCGCTGCCTTCGCAAGGCCAACCACGAAAAAGGCCCCCACAGGGGCCTTTCACGGATCGGGGCGGATCAGCGCGCGCCGACCTCGATATAGTCGCGCTTGTCCTCGCCCACATACAGCTGGCGCGGGCGGCCGATCTTGTTCTGCGGATCGGCGATCATTTCCTTCCACTGCGCGATCCAGCCCACCGTGCGCGACAGCGCGAAGATGGGCGTGAACATCGAGGTCGGAAAGCCCATCGCCTCGAGGATGATGCCCGAATAGAAATCGACGTTGGGATAGAGCTTCTTCTCGACGAAGTATTCGTCTTCCAGCGCGATCTTTTCCAGCTCCTTGGCG
Organism: Paracoccus sediminis; assembly: GCF_900188295.1. GTDB lineage: Bacteria > Pseudomonadota > Alphaproteobacteria > Rhodobacterales > Rhodobacteraceae > Paracoccus > Paracoccus sediminis. The sequence continues at coordinate 16,157 of NZ_FZNM01000008.1, read as the reverse complement.
ACCTGCAACGTCGGATTGTTGTGGATGCCCAGCAGTTCCAGAACCTCGTCGGCGGATTCCTTCATCACCGTCGCACGCGGGTCGAAGTTCTTGTAGACCCGATGGCCGAACCCCATCAGCTTGAAGGGATCGGACTTGTCCTTGGCCTTGGCGATGTATTCGGGAATACGGTCCACCGTCCCGATTTCCCGCAGCATTTCCAGGCAGGCCTGGTTCGCGCCGCCATGGGCCGGACCCCACAGGCAGGCGATGCCCGCCGCGATGCAGGCAAAGGGATTGGCCCCCGACGATCCCGCCAGACGCACGGTCGAGGTGGACGCGTTCTGTTCGTGATCGGCGTGCAGCGTGAAGATGCGGTCCATGGCGCGGGCCAGGGCCGGATCGACGTTGTATTTCTCGGCCGGGACCGAAAAGCACATGTGCAGGAAATTGCTGGCGTAATCCAGTTCGTTCTGCGGATAGACGAAGGGCTGGCCGATCGAATACTTGTAGGCCATCGCCGCGATCGTGGGCAGCTTGGCGATCAGCCGGATCGAGGCGACCTCGCGCTGCCAGGGATCGTTGATGTCGGTCGAATCGTGATAAAAGGCCGACATGGCGCCGACCACGCCCACCATGGTCGCCATCGGATGCGCGTCGCGGCGGAAGCCGCGGAAGAAGTTGTGCATCTGTTCGTGCACCATCGTGTGACGGGTCACGCGACGCTCGAAATCCTCCATCTGCTCGGCGGTGGGCAGTTCGCCATACAGCAGCAGATAGCAGACCTCGAGGTAATGGGATCGGGCGGCAAGCTGTTCTATGGGATAGCCGCGATACCACAGTTCGCCCTTGTCGCCGTCGATAAAGGTGATGGTCGAATCGCAGCTGGCCGTCGAGGTGAAGCCGGGATCATAGGTGAACACGTCCGCCTGCCCGTACAGCTTGCGAATGTCCAGCACGTCCGGCCCCTGCGTCGGGCGAAGGATCGGCAGATCGTATTCGGCGTCGTTGATCTTGAGTGTGGCGGTCGTCGCGTCGGCCATCCAAAGCGTCCTTTCCGGGTAAGCCGGGCCGATCCTTCGACTGAACGCGGGACGACCCTGGCATGTAGGGGCAGGCTTCAGCCCGCCAAATCCGTCTGGTCCTGCAACCGGGCCAGCGATTCCTCGCGGCCTAGCGCCGTCATCATGTCGAACACGCTGGGGGTCGCGGTCCGGCCAGCCAGGGCTGCGCGCAGTGGCGTCGCCAGCTTGCCCAGGCCTGCGCCGTGATCCTCGGCGACCCGCTTAGCCGCCCGCTCCAGCTCGTCTCGGGTCCAGCTACCATGCTGCACTGCGGCAGTCAACGCGGCCAGCATACCACGGGATACCGAATCCAGAGACTTTGAGGCTTTTTCGTCCGGATCGACAGGCCGATCGATCAAGGCAAACCGCGCCTGTTCCAGCAATTGCGGCAGGGTTTTCGCCTTTTCTTTCAAGGCGGGCAGCGCAGGCATCAGCCGATCCTTCTGACGCTGCGTCAGGGATGCGGCGCCGGTTTCCGACCGGAAGGCGTCCAAGGCCGCCAGCAACCGGGCGTCCGGCATGATGCCGATATGGTGGCCACTGACATGTTCCAGTTTCTTGAAATCCAGCCGCGCGGGGGCGCGCCCGATGCCCGACAGGTCGAACCAGCCGCGAGCCTGTTCGTCCACGAACAACTCGTCATCACCATGGCTCCAGCCCAGCCGGGCCAGATAGTTGCGCATCGCCTCGGGAGGATACCCCAAGGCCGCGAATTCGTGCAGGCCCACCGCGCCGTGGCGTTTCGACAGTTTCTTGCCGTCCTCGCCATGGATCAGCGGAATATGGGCAAAGACCGGGCGCGGCCAGCCCATCGCGTCGAAGATCTGCACCTGTCGAAAGGTGTTGGTCAGGTGGTCGTCGCCCCGGATCACATGGGTTACATCCATGTCGTGATCGTCCACCACCACCGCCAGCATATAGGTGGGCGTTCCGTCGGACCGCAGGATAATCATGTCGTCAAGCTGGTCGTTGCCCACGCGCACCTGGCCCTGCACGGCATCGTCGATGACAGTCTCGCCCTGGCGCGGCGCGCGCAGGCGGATCGCATAGGGCGCGTCGGGCAGATCGGTCGCGTCGCGCCAAGGGCTTTGGAACGGCTGGCGTGGGTTGGCCTCGCGCCAGGCCGCGATCTCCTCGGGGGTGGAAAAGCACCTGTAGGCCGCGCCGCTGGCCAGCATCTGCCGCGCAACCTCGGCGTGGCGGTCCTTGCGTTCGAACTGGCTGATCGGATCGCCGTCCCAGTCCAGACCCAGCCAGGTCAGGCCCTTCAGGATCGCCTCGGTCGCCTGGGGGGTCGAACGCGCGCGGTCGGTATCCTCGATCCGCAGCAGGAATTTCCCGCCCCGGCCGCGCGCATAAAGCCAGTTGAACAACGCCGTCCGTGCCCCGCCGATATGAAGGTATCCGGTGGGCGAAGGGGCGAAACGGGTGACAACAGGGCGATCTGCGGGGGTATCGGACATGGCAACTTTCATGAATCAGGGACGGACGGACATTAACGCTTTGGTAAGCAGTCCATGCCATCGTTGGCCGAGAGATAGAGAAGCCGCCGCGAAAGGACAAGAATGGCCGCCATCTCGGGCGACATGACGGCCCCTCCGGGATTGTCCGGCGCGCGCGGGGCATCGCGCCACGCAACGGCGCGTCCCGCCCGGATGGCGGCCACGTCGCGCGCCGGGCTGTTTGCATGGGTGCCCGTCTGCCTGGCCGCCGGGATCGCCCTGTGGTTCGCGCTGCCGGTCGCCCCGGACCGCTGGCACTGGATCACGGCCGGGGCGCTGGCGGGCCTTTGCCTGGCGATCGGCCGGATGGCCCTGCCCTGGGCCGAACGGGGCCGGATCGGCTGGTCCCTGGCGGACGCTCTGCGGACCGGCGCGACGGGGCTGCTGCTGGTCGTCGCGGGCTTCGGCCTGATCGGGATGCGGTCCGCGCTGGTTGCGGCGCCGGTGATGGAATGGCGGTACTACGGCCCGGTCGAGGGTCGGGTGGTGGAAATCGACCGATCCGCCCGCGACCGCATCCGCCTGACGCTGGATCGGGTCGTGCTGCACGACACCGCCCCCGACCGCACGCCTGCCAAGGTGCGCCTGTCGCTGATGGACAACACCGACCCCCTGCCGCCGCTGGGCCAACGGGTCATGCTGACCGGCCACCTTGGCCCGCCCCCGGCCCCGGCATCCCCCGGCAGCTTCGATTTCCGCTGGCTGGCCTGGTTCGAGGGGCTGGGAGGCGTCGGCTATACCCGCACGCCCATCATGACCGTCGAACCGGCCCAAGGCGGGATATGGGCCATGCACCGCGCGCGAATGGCGGTCAGTCAGGCGATCCGGGACGGCATCGGCGGACAGGAAGGCGCGGTCGCATCCGCCCTGATGACCGGCGACCGATCCGGGATCGCCGAGGCCACGAACGAGGTGATGCGGGCATCGAACCTGTATCACATCATTTCCATTTCCGGGCTGCACATGTCGATGCTGGCGGGGTTCGTATATACCGCGCTGCGCATGGCGCTGGTGCTGGGCCAAGGGTTGGGCGCGCCCTTGCCGCAGGGCGTCCACAAGGTCGCGGCACTTGGCGCGCTGCTGGCGTCGGCGGCCTATCTGTGGCTGTCGGGCGGCGGCGTGGCCACCGAACGCGCCTTCGTCATGGTGGCGGTCATGCTGCTGGCGATCATGGCCGACCGGCGGGCCATTTCGCTGCGCACCATCGCCCTGGCCGCGACCATCATCCTGATCTACTCGCCCGAAGCCGTGACCCAGCCCGGTTTCCAGATGAGCTTTGCGGCAACGGTCGCGCTGATCCTGTCCGCCGGCCCCTGGTCGCGCGTCTCGCCCCATGTCCCGTTCTGGCTGCGCCCGGTGGCGATGCTGCTGGTGTCGTCGCTGGTGGCGTCCATCGCGACCTCGCCGCTGGCGGCGGCGCATTTCAACCGGATGGCGCAGTACGGGCTGTTGGCGAACCTGCTGGTGGTGCCGGTGATGGGCGCCCTGGTGATGCCCGCCGGCGTCATCGGCGCGCTGCTGGCGCCCGTCGGGCTGGCGGGACCGGCGCTGTGGGTGATGGGCCTTGGAACGAAATGGATGCTGTGGGTGGCCGAATGGATCGCGGGCCTGGGCGGGTCGGTGACGGCCCTGCCCCTGCCGCCCGGCCCGGTGATCCCGCTGATGTGCTTTGGCGCGACCCTGGCGGTCCTGTGCTGGGGTGGGGGGCTGCGCATCCGGCGCCTTGGTCCGGGAGCGTTGGGCTTTCTGGCCGGGGTCGCGATGCTTGTGGCATCCGCCGCGATCTGGATCACGGCCGATCGTCCCCTGCTGCTGATCGCGCCCGAGGGAGAGGCGGTGGGCCTGATGACCCCGCAGGGCCGCGCCGCATCCAAGCCGTCTGGCGGGGCCTTCATCATCGGCACATGGTTGCAGGAAGACGGCGACATCGCCAGCCAGGAAGAATCGGCCGCCCGCCCCGCCTGGGGGGGCGACAGGCGCGATCGGATGGCCTCGCTGCCGGGGGGCTGGCAGGTCTGGCATTTCACCGGCAAGGGCGCGGCCGATCGTGCCCCTGCCGCCTGCCGGCCGCAGCGCATTGTCGTGGTGTCGGAAAAGCTGCCGACCGGCGCCGAATGGACCTGCGTGATGCTGGATTTGGGCCGGTTGCGCAAAACCGGCGCCGTTGTGGTCGGGATGGGCGCTGACGGCCCCGTGCTGCACGGCGTGAACGACCTGCTGCGCAGTCCGGGCTGACCCCGCCGCGACGCGGGGCCCGGTCAGATCCCGGCGTCGATGATCGCGCGGGCCAGGATCGGCACGGTATGCCGGTTCAGCCCTGCGATGTTCAGCCGCGAATCGCCCACCATGTAGATCGCCGCATCCGATTTCAGGCGCTGCACCTGTTCCGGCGTGGCGCCGAGGCGCGAGAACATGCCGCGGTGCCGTTCGACGAAATCGAAACGGCCGCTGCCCGACAGGTCGCGCAGTTCGGACGCCAGCTGCGCCCGCAGGCCCAGCATGGTGCCCCGCACCTCCTCCAGCTCTGCCGCCCAGTCGGCGCGCAGGGCATTGTCAGACAGGATGGTGCTGACGATCCGCGCGCCGTGATCGGGCGGGAAGGAATAGGTCTGCCGGTTCAGATAAGCCATCGACCCCTGCGCCAGATCGCGTGCGGCCGTGTTTTCCGCCAGGGCGAACAGGATGCCGGTGCGTTCGCGGTAGATTCCGAAGTTCTTGGAACACGAGGCCGCGATCAGCACTTCGGGCAGGCGCCCCGCGATCATCCGGGTGGCGGCCGCGTCCTCCTCCAGCCCGTCGCCGAAGCCCTGATAGGCCAGGTCGATCAGCGGGATCGCCCCCGATTTTCCCAGGATCGCCGCGACCTCGTTCCATTGGTCCATCGACAGGTTCGCGCCGGTCGGGTTGTGGCAGCAGCCGTGCAGCAGCACGATGTCGCCCTTGCCCGCGCGGGCGATGTCGGCCTTCAGGCCGTCGAAATCGACGCCGCGCGTGGCCGCGTCGAAGTAGCGGTATTCGACGAAGGGCAGGCCCATGAATTTCATGATCGACAGGTGGTTGGGCCAGGTCGGATTCGACACATGGACCGTGACCCCCGGATTGGCCAAACGCGCCAGCTCCAGCGCCTGCCGGATCGCGCCGGTGCCGCCGACCGTCGCCAGCGACGCCAGACGATCCGCGGGCACGTCCTTCAGCACCATCCGCGCCATGGCGTCGCGATAATCGGGTTCGCCCGCCAGCCCGGTATAAGCCTTGGTGGTCTGGGTTTCCCAGATCCGCTGTTCCGCCGCCTTGACGGCCCGCATCACCGGCGTCACGCCCTGCGGATCCTTGTAGACGCCGACGCCCAGATCGATCTTGCCCTGCCGGGTGTCGGCCTTGAATTCCTCGATCAGCTTCAGGATCGAATCGGGGGCTTGGGGTTGCAGGTTGGACAGCATCAGGCGTCTCCGGTTGCGATGGGCAGGTCCGGGAAGCTGCCCCATTCGGCCCAGCTTCCGTCATAGAGCGAGTGGTTGCGGTGCCCGATCCGCTCCAGCGCCAGCGCCAGAACCGCCGCCGTCACGCCGCTGCCGCAGCTGGTGATGACGGGCTTTTTCAGATCGACGCCTGCGGCCTCGAATTCCGTGCGCAGGGCATCGGGCGCCCTCATCGTGCCGTCCGCATTCAGCAGCCGCCCGAAGGGGACGTTGCGTGCGCCGGGGATGTGGCCGGACCGCAGGCCGGGGCGCGGCTCGGCCGCCTCGCCCCGGAACCGTTCGGGGGCGCGGGCATCGACGATCTGGTGATCGCCCAGCTTGCTGGCCAGGGCGACCTGCGTCACGTCGCGCACCAGGCCCGCCTGCCGCTGCACGGTGATGTGGCGGTCGCGCAGGACGGGGGCCATGTCCTCGACCGCCCGTCCTTCGGCCTGCCATTTGGCGAAACCGCCGTCCAGGACCGCCACGTTGGTCTTGCCCATCAGGCGGAAGGTCCACCAGACCCGCGCGGCGCTGCGCACGTCGGAATTGTCATAGACCACGACCTGATGCCCGTCGCCCACGCCCATGGCGCGCATCCGGGACACGAACATCTCGACCGGCGGGGCCATGTGCGGCAGGGCGCTGCGCGTGTCGGAAATCGCGTCGATGTCGAAGAACCGCGCGCCGGGGATGTGGGCCGCGTCGTATTCGGCCCGCGCGTCGCGCCCGGCGGCGGGCATATGCCAGCTTGCGTCCAGGATCCGCAGATCGGGGTCGTTGAGGTGGGCTGCCAGCCAATCGGTCGAAACCAGCGTTTTCGGATCGTCCTGCATGGCCCCTCCCCTCATGGCGCGGGCCTGATCTACAAGGCCGATGCCCCCCTTGCAATGGCTTAGCCCTGCTTCAGCAGCCGCTGTTTTTGCCGGTTCCAGTCGCGCTTGGCGCTGGTTTCGCGCTTGTCGGCGACCTTCTTGCCCTTGGCCACGCCGATCTTCAGCTTCACGATGCCCCGGTGGTTGAAATACATCACCAACGGCACCAGGGTCATTCCCTCGCGGCCGACGGCCTGCCACAGCCGCGCCAGTTCCTTGCGCGACACCAGCAGCTTGCGCCGCCGCCGTTCCTCGTGCCCCCAGACGCCCGCCTGCTTGTAGGCGGCGATATAGCCGTTTATCAGCCACAGCTCGCCCCCCTCGACCGAGGCATAGCTTTCGGCGATGTTGGACTGTCCGGTGCGCAGGGACTTCACCTCGGACCCGGTCAGCATGATGCCCACCTCGATGTCGCTTTCGATGAAGTAATCGAACCGCGCCCGCCGGTTTTCGGCGATGATCTTGTAGTTCTTGTTGTCGGGATCGCTGGTCATGAGGGGGGTTAGATAGGGGGGCCGGGGCAGGGTGTAAAGATGCACGGCTGTTGCGTGGCGGCCGGGCCGTGGGCTAGCCCTTGCAAAAAGCGCAAGGATGGCGTCGCCATGCTGGAACAGATCACGTTCGGTTCGGCCCTGATGCTGTGCAGCATAGGCATCGCGGGGGTGTGGATATGGCTGCTGGAAATCGGGTTCGTCCGGTGGGAGGTGTGGCTGATCCGCGCCCCGCATCGGCCCAAGCTGATCCTGGTCGTTTTGGCCTCCAGCCTGGCAGTACTGGCGATGGTCACGATGTCGGTCTGGCTGTGGGCCGCGGCCTTTCACCTGCTGGGCGTCTTTTCCGATTTCGAGGAGGCGATGTATTTCACCCTGGTGACGTTCACGACGCTTGGCTATGGCGATGTGCTGATGCCGCTGGAATGGCGGATTCTCGGCGGTCTGGCCGCCGCCAACGGGCTGCTGACCTTTGGCCTGATGACCGCGCTGATGATCGAATCGCTGCGCCATGTCCGCGTGCGCCAGATCGAATTCACCAAGGATGACGCATGAGGCCGGGAACGCTGAACCTGATTACCGACATATCCGGCCTGCGGGTCGGCAATGCCGCCGATGCGCGTCTGAAATCGGGGACGACGGTGCTGACCGCCGATGCCCCGTTCCGGGCAGCGGTCCATGTGATGGGCGGTGCGCCGGGAACGCGCGAAACGGACCTGCTGGCGCCCGACAAGCTGGTGTCGCAGGTCGATGCACTGGTGCTGTCGGGGGGATCGGCCTTTGGACTGGCGGCCTGCGACGGCGCGATGGCGGGGCTGCGCGCCGCGGGGCGGGGCTTTGCCGTCGGCGCGGCGCGGGTGCCCATCGTGCCCGGCGCCATCGTCTTCGATCTGCTGAACGGCGGGGACAAGGGTTGGGCCGACAATCCCTATCCGGCGCTGGGCCGGGCCGCGTTCGCCGCCGCCGCCGTGGATTTCGCCATAGGCACGTCGGGCGCGGGGACCGGGGCGACCACGGGGAACCTCAAGGGCGGTCTGGGATCGGCATCCGCCCGGCTGTCGAACGGGCTGGCGGTGGGCGCCCTGGTGGTGGTCAACGCGGTCGGTCAAGCGACCGTCGGGGATACCCGGCATTTCTGGGCCGCGCCTTGGGAACTGGACGGCGAATTCGGCGGGCATGGCCTGCCCCCCGTCTTTCCCGCCGCAGAGGAACCGGTTCCGGCCAAGCGCCTGGGCGAGGCCACCACCATCGCCATCGTCGCCACCGACGCCGCGCTGGACAAGCCCGCCCTGCATCGCCTGGCCGTCGCCGCCCATGACGGCATGGCCCGCGCCCTGGTGCCCAGCCATACGCCCTTTGACGGCGATCTGATCTTTGCGGTTTCGACCGGGGCGCGATCCCTGCCCGATCCCGCGACCGATCCGTTCCTGCTGGGCCATGCGGTGGCCTGCACGCTGGCCCGCGCGATTGCGCGGGGGGTCCATGCCGCAGAACCCGCACCGGACGATCGGCAACCCTGCTGGCGCCAATCGGGACCGTGAACAGGAAATCGGGGCGGCGCGCAACCGGCACACCGCCCCGTCAGAGAGGGTCGCCAAGAGGGAAGGCCTAGCGATGTCGGTTCAACGCGACAGCCCCTCGCCAGTTTCCCCTGGTCGCGTTCTTTTTTCGCGGACATGCCCGGCAGAGCTGCGCTTTGACAAGCGCCGCCCGCAAGGCGATCATGCGGCCAAGCCCAAGGAGCCAGCCATGACCAAGCATTCCACCGATCTGAAAACCCTGCTGCGCGATCCATCGCTGCTGGAAACCCGCGCCTATGTCGCGGGCGAATGGATCGAGGCCGCCGACGGCGCGACCTTCGACGTCGTCAATCCGGCGCGCGGCGATGTCATCGCCAAGGTCGCCGACATGGACCGCACGGAGGCCGCCCGCGCCATCGAGGCCGCAGCCCAGGCGATGAAGGACTGGGCCGCCCGGACCGCCAAGGACCGCGCCGGGGTGATGCGCAAATGGTTCGACCTGATGATGGCCAACCAGGACGACCTGGCGCGCATCCTGACCGCCGAAATGGGCAAGCCCTTCCCCGAGGCCAAGGGCGAGATCGCCTATGGCGCCAGCTTCGTCGAATGGTTCGGCGAGGAGGCCAAGCGCGTTTACGGCGAAACCATCCCAGGCCACATGCCCGACAAGCGCCTGACCGTGATCCGCCAGCCGATCGGCGTGGTGGGGTCGATCACGCCGTGGAATTTCCCCAACGCCATGATCGCCCGCAAGGCCGCCCCCGCCCTGGCCGTGGGCTGCGGCTTCGTCGCCCGCCCCGCCGCGGAAACGCCGCTGTCGGCGCTGGCCATGGCGGTGCTGGGCGAACGCGCCGGGCTGCCCAAGGGCATTCTGTCGGTCGTCACCTCGTCGCGGTCCTCCGACATCGGCAAGGAATTCTGCGAAAACCCGCTGGTGCGCAAGCTGACCTTCACCGGCTCGACCGAGGTGGGGCGCATCCTGCTGCGCCAAGCCGCCGACCAGGTTCTGAAATGCAGCATGGAACTGGGCGGCAACGCACCCTTCATCGTCTTCGACGATGCCGACCTGGATGCGGCGGTGGACGGCGCGATGGCGTCTAAGTTCCGCAACAACGGCCAGACCTGCGTCTGCGCCAACCGCATCTATGTCCAGGCCGGGGTCTATGACGCGTTCGCGCAGAAACTGGCGGCGGCGGTGGACAAGCTGCGCGTGGGCGACGGGCTGGAGGACGGCGTGACCACCGGTCCCCTCATCAATGAGGGTGCGGTGGAAAAGGTCGAGGAACATATCCGCGACGTGCTGGACGGCGGCGGCCGGATCGTCACCGGCGGCGAACGGATGGACGGGTTGTTCTTTCAGCCCACGGTCGTGACCGGCGTCACGGACCGCATGAAGGTCGCGACCGAGGAAACCTTTGGTCCCTTGGCCCCGCTGTTCCGTTTCGACACCGAGGAGGAGGCCGTGCAGAAGGCCAACGACACGATCTTCGGACTGGCCTCATACTTCTATGCCCGCGACATCGGCCGCATCACCCGCGTGCAAGAGGCGTTGGAATACGGCATCGTGGGGGTGAACACCGGCATCATCTCGACCGAGGTGGCGCCGTTCGGGGGCGTCAAGCAGTCCGGCTTGGGACGCGAGGGCAGCCGGCACGGGATCGAGGATTACCTGGAACTGAAATACATCTGCCTGTCGATTTGACAGATCGCAGCAAAATCCGTCGCTTGCGGGAACGCATGGCGGGGATCGCGCATTGACTGGCGAAGGCCCCGCCGTTCGGTTCCATCGGGGTCATTTGGAAAAGGGGAAGTGCATGGAAGGTTTTGGCTGGATTATGTCGATCATCCTGGGGGCAATCGCCGGGTGGATCGCGGAAAAGATCATGAAGACCGATACCGGGCTGCTGATGAACATCATCCTGGGCATCGTCGGCGCCTTGCTGGGCAACTGGCTGGCCTATGCCATCTTCGGCACCACGGCGGGCGGGGCGATCGGTCAGCTTGTCATCGCGGTGATCGGCGCCTGCATCCTGATCGCCATCGGCCGCTTCATCCGCCGCAAGACCTGAAGGCGGAAGCGTATCAAAGGAAAAGGCCGGTGGTTCGTTCCACCGGCCTTTTCCTTATGAACCGTTCGTGCCGGCCGGGCTTAACGGCGGTTGTCGTCGCCGTCGTCTTCCTCGTCATCCGCATCGGGCAGGTTGAAGAAGCTGTCCGCGTCCAGATCGCCTTCGGGCGCCTTTTCCTCCTCGCGGGTCAGCGAAAAGTTTTCCAGTCCCGCGATCGAGGACGGCAGGCGCGGTTCGTCGCTCATCGCCAGGGACGTCTCGGTGCTGACCAGTTTGCGCCGTTCGTCGTCGCTCATCAGCTCGCCGGTGCCTGCGGCCTTCTTGGCAGCCTTCTGGACAGCCGCATCCAGTTCGGTCTGACGGCAAAGGCCCAACGCCACCGGATCGATGGGCTGCATGTTCTGGATGTTCCAGTGCGTCCGTTCGCGGATCGAGGCGATGGTCGGCTTGGTCGTGCCCACCAGCTTGGCGATGGCCGCGTCGGGCAGCTCGGGGTGGAACTTGACCAGCCACAGGATCGCGTTCGGCCGGTCCTGCCGCTTGGACAGGGGCGTATAGCGCGGCCCGCGGCGTTTTTCCTCGCCCTCGGCGGCGGGATTGTGCTTCAGGCGCAGTCGATAGGCCGGGCTGGCCTCGCCTTTCCTGATCTCCTCGGCGTCCAGTTGGTGCGAGGCCACGGGGTCGTAACCCTTGACCCCCGCCGCCACGTCACCGTCGGCGATGCCCTGCACCTCCAGTTCGTGCAGGCCGCAGAAATCGCCGATCTGCTTGAAGCTCAGCGTGGTATTGTCCACCAGCCAGACGGCGGTCGCCTTGGCCATCAGCGGCTTGCTCATGTCAATCTCCTTCGCGTGTCTGCCCCGAACAATATCGAACCTGGGCCGGAAAAACGGCTTTTGGCGGATGCCATTCCTCGTTTTCGGGGGGAATTGCCAGCCGCTATAGCGATTTCGGCGCGCGGGGAAAAGAGGATTCGCATATCCCTGTGGACGCAGGCCCTCGGGCCGGGCAAGGTGGCGTCATGCGCGCCCTATCCGTCATCCCGCTCCTGCTCAGCGTGTGGCCTGCCGCCGCCCCCGCCCAGGACATGGCGGGCGATTTCGATTATTATGTGCTGACGCTCAGCTGGTCGCCAAGCTGGTGCCGCGCGACAGGCGATGCACGCGATGCGGACGAATGCGAACGGGGAAGCGGGCTGGATTTCGTGGTCCATGGTCTCTGGCCGCAATACGAACAAGGCTATCCTGAATATTGCGACACCGACGAACGCGATCCCTCGCGGCGCGAAACCCAGGCCATGGCCGACCTGATGGCGCCGGGCCTGGCCTTGCATCAGTGGAAAAAGCACGGCCGCTGTTCGGGCCTTTCGGCGGCCGGTTATTACGACGCCATGCGCGAGGCTGCGGACCGGATCGCGGTTCCCGTGCTGTTCGACGGTCTGAGCCGCGACATCGCCCTGCCGCCCGCCGTGGTCGAGGACGCCTTTCTAGAGGCCAATCCCGACCTGACCTTCGACGGCACCACCGTCACCTGTCAGGGCGACGCGCTGCGCGAGGTGCGCATCTGCCTGACCCGCGACCTGGACCCGCGCCGCTGCGCGCCGGACGTGCGGCGGGACTGTTCTCGTCCGCGTGTGCTGATGGAACGGGTGCGCTGACAGGGTGTCGGTCCCAGTTCCTGGGATTTCCGCAGACGCCTTTGCAACGCGAATCGCGGCAACGGGCCAATCCCGGCCGGTCCGGCATCATCGATCGGGGCGGGCCACACGCGATGGGCGCCAAGACCGACCTCGACTCCTTGGGACAGCGTGTCCGGCGCCCCGTCGCCGGCCGGTGCCGTGCGGCGACCCTTGCAAGGGCGTTCATCAAGATGTCTTGATCGCGTGAATATTCTGTCATACAGATTTTACATAACGCATGGCGACATAAGCCCGTGAGGTAAAGTGATTAATTTCATTGAACAATTCGATTACAATTTATCACGGTCCTTGCTGGAGCATATGAACGACTTTCCTTTTGCGAATAACTTGATAAACAAGATCGCGAATGCACACGAAGTCAAGGGTCTGGTTTCCGCGATCATCTTCTGGTTCCTGTGGTTTTATCCGTCGAAAGGTGATGGCCGCCACCGAAGCAAGCTGTGGGCAGTTCTTTTTACGACGGTCGTTTCCATCACGCTTGGAAGGATACTGGCGAATTCCCTTCCCTTTCGGCCGCGGCCGCGGGCAAATCCCGAAGTTGTCGGAAGCGCAATCTCACAGAACTCCTTCTTTGAAGATTGGAGTTCGATGCCAAGCGATCATGCGATCATGTTTTTCGCGCTTGCCACCGGATTTTTCCTGATATCCAGAAAGGTCGGACTTCTGGCGTTTGCCCATGCGGCGCTGATCGTGTGCCTGCCAAGGCTGCTGCTGGGATTGCATTATCTTTCTGACATCCTTGTCGGGGCGGCGATAGGCGTGATGTTGTCGATCCTGCTGGTTCCCCTAGTTTCGAGGGTTCTGGATGCCCGGTTTAATCAGGATCGATATCCTGATTATCTTGTCTATCCCTTCCTCTTTTTCGTCACATACAGCTTTGCGACGATGTTCAACGGAATAAGGGAATTCGGAGGGATTGCAAAAACCTTGATAAAGCAAATTCTGTGATTGCGCGTAGGGACGGGCCAAAGTCGTCGCAGGATCGCGAATCGTGAAACGGCCCCTCCGAAGTATTTGTGACCGAAGGCAAGCCCGGCGGCCCGCGCAGTCGGCGTTGACCGTCGGCGTGAAATATTCCCCTGGTGCCGCCTCTTTGGCCGTGGATCTCAGCCCCCAGCAACGCATTGACTTGGGAAAACATCGCGGCGGCTTCATCATCGCCCTGCAAAAGAATCCAGGCAAGGCGGATCCTTGCTTACTCAACTGCAAGTATGGCCTGATCCTGCCAAGGGACCCCGATTTCCGGCGATAACACGCTAAGACAAAATGTCATCGTCGATGAGGGGCATCAGGGCCATTCCGCCCAGGAACGGCGGACTTCAATCCTTGGTAGAATATGCCCGATTCACTCGACACCCGCCAGAGGCTCGTCTGCCCGGATGCCGTTGACAAGGCGGAATTTCCTGCCGCCATATGGGCAGGCTACAGACATTTCGAGTGGACCCCTTCATGGCAAGAGTTGCTGTTGTCATACTGACGCATTTTTTCAACGACCACATCCGGCAGTTGTTCGAGCGGCTGACGTCCGAAGCGCCTGAGGGATATCAAGTCTTTATCAACATCAATTGCGGCGCCAATTCCCTGGACATGCCAAAGGCTGCGCTGCCCCATGCCGATCACATCCACCTTTGCAACTTCAGGCAGATCATGGCCTTGCCATACCCGGCCAAGGTCGATCCCGCCGGTTGGAATGGCTTGGGGTGGAAGATGCCGGGACATGAAGACACGAACATGTTATGTTTCTATAAGAACTATCCGGATTTCGATTACTATTGGGGCATCGAATACGATGTACATTTCGAAGGGCATTGGTCCTTTCTTTTCCGGCATTTCGAGCAGAGCCGGGCAGACATCCTTGCGACAGCCCTGTATAATGCGGCGGAAACGCCAAAAAAGATATTGAATCCATTGGTCAGAAATCCGGAGGGGGACATTCCGGAACCCGAGTTTCTGGTTCGCGGGTTCTATCCGCTGTTTCGTGCCAGCAACCGATTTCTGGCGGCGGTGGATGCGGCGTATCGGATGGGTTGGACGGGTCATTACGAGGTCGCCTGGGGAACCTTGGCGAAATCGATGGGGTACGAGATCGAGGACATTGGCGGCACAGGCGCTTATGTAAAGCCGCACAACCGGAACGCCTTTTATTTCAACACGCCCGCTACGCCGTCGATGTCCCCTGGCACCTTCGTCTTTCGCCCGTCGTTCCTGTTCCCGCACAAACAGGAGAATACCCTCTGGCATCCGATAAAACCGGATGGAGTGTTCAATTGGCATGTGTCGAATGCAGAAAAGCCTTTCCCGAAAAATCTCGTTCACGCCATCAAGCCCTATCTTTGGCAGGCGGTGATCTGGCTGTGGTTCATCTTTTGCCGCCGCGCACCCAGAAAGCCAGATCGGATTCGTCAAGGATAACCGTTCCGCACAGGCTCAAGCTCTCTTGATTTCCACAGGACCCCCCGCGCAAGTTTTCAAGGCGCCGATATTCCCTTTGATGATCGCCCGTCGGCATCTTGACACTGGCCCGCTTGCGGAACTGACGTCCCCGCCGCGGGGTTGTTTCTGCCGAATGCCGAACCCGTTCCAGTGAAGGAAGACGCCATGCATCGGGCCATCCGAAACACGACTGCGATCATGACATGTCTTGCAATGCTGCTGCCTCATGCCGCACCGGCCCAGCCGGTCGCTGTGACAATCGGGCAGGATGCAATGCCGGGCCGGGCCAGGGGCTTGTTGCTTCTGGCGCAGGCCGAACGGGACGAGCCGCCGGTGCGCCGGGGCCAGACGCAACGTTCCGAACCGCAGGGCGAAAACAGAAATCAGCCCCAAGCCGAACAAAAGCAGCGTGCGGAAACGAAAGAGGAAGATGAACAACCTCGTCGGGGCCGCGACGCATCGAAAGAGGCGTCCACAGGTGCCGAGGCTCGATCCGAATCCGGCGATGGGCCGTCTGTCCGTCGCGCAGGGGATCAGCCGCGACGTGAACGCCCGGATCGTGACAATGCCAAGAACAATGACGAGCGGCCGGCGCGAGAGAACGCGCGGCAAGAACGTCAATCCGAACAACGGCCGGACCGCGCTGATCGTAATTCCCGGAACGAACGCCCCGGCCGATCAGAGCAAGGCCCAAGGCCCCGATCCGAAACGGACCAATCCCCGCGCCGCGACAGGACCGAACGCCAAGACCAGGCTGAACGCGAACGGAACAGGGACCGCCCCGAACCCCGCGGCGAAGATGCGGAACGTGCCGCAACGCGCCAAGATCAGCCTGTGGAACGACCGGCGCGCCAACCCGCGTCCCGCAGGCAAGACAGAACTGACAGCCAACAAATCCTGGATGACTCGCGGCGGCGCGAGCAACAGACCCAACGCAATATAACCACCCGAGGCGAAGGCACCCCCCAGCGGGCCAACCGGGAAACCTTGGGCGAGGTTCGTTCGCGCGCCTCGGACGCCCGCCCCAGCGAATCCGCCCGTCGGTCTGCGCGTGAAACCCGTGCCGG
>NZ_FZNM01000004.1 GCF_900188295.1 Paracoccus sediminis | reverse complement strand
CGTGCATCTTCAGGCTGCGAAGCATGATGACGATGGCGCCGCTGGCAGGATCATGACGCATGACGGCCTCCTGCAGCTTGGGTGCGCAGGCCGTCATAGCGCTCCACATTGGCCTTTGGCTCACGGCGCAGGGCCAGGGCCTGCGGGGTATCGAGGGGCGGCCCGCCGATGACCTTTCCATCGATCAGCCGGTGCAGGAGGTTCAGCACATGGGTCTTGGTTGCCACGCCCTCGGCCAGGGCCAATTCCACCGCGGCAAGCACGGCCTGTTCGTCGTGCTGAAGAACCAGTGCGAGAATGTCGACCATCTCGCGATCACCGCCGGGCTTGCGCAGCATCTGCTCCTGCAACTGCCGGAACGCTGGCGGGAACTCGGCAAAGGGCGCGCCATTGCGCAACGCCCCGGGCTTGCGCTGAAGAACAGCCAGGTAATGCCGCCAGTCATAGATCGTCCGCGGTGGCAGCTTGTGGCTGCGCTGGATGATGCGGCCATGCTCGCATAGGATGTTGCCCTCGGCCGCCACGACCAGCCGGTCCGGATAGATCCGCAGGCTGACAGGCCGGTTCGCGAATGACGCCGGCACACTGTAGCGATTGCGCTCGAAGCTGATCAGGCAGGTGGGCGAGACGCGCTTGCTGAGTTCGATGAAGCCGTCAAAGGCCGGCGGCAACGGCATCAATGCGGCCCGCTCCTCAGCCCAGACATCGGCAATGGTGCCGGGCAGCGTGCCGTGCGGGGTCTCTTGCCACACCTCCAGGCAGCGCTGCTCCAGCCAGGCATTCATCGTGGCAAGGTCGGGAAAGTCCGGCATCCCCTGCAAGACCTGATGGCGGGAGTCCTGAACGTTCTTCTCGACCTGACCCTTCTCCCAGCCTGCGGCCGGATTGCAGAACTCCGGCTCGAAGACATAGTGATTGGCCATGGCGAGAAAGCGGAGGTTGACCTGCCGCTCCTTGCCACGGCCGACACGATCCACTGCGGTCTTCATGTTATCGTAGATGCCGCGCTCGGGCACACCACCAAAGACGCGGAACGCGTGCCAGTGGGCATCAAACAGCATCTCGTGGGTCTGGAGCGGGTAGGCGCGCAACAGGAAGGCCCGACTGTGGGACAGCTTGATATGCGCCATCTGAAGCTTGGTGCGCTCGTTGGTCAGATGTCCGTAGTCTTCGCTCCAGTCGAACTGGAAGGCTTCGCCCGGGCGAAAGGACAGCGGAACGAAGGTGCCGCGGCCCGTGGTCTGTTGCTCGCGCTGGCGATCTGTCCGCCAGTCCCGCGCAAAGGCCGCAACCCGGTTGTAGGAGCCGGTGAAGCCGAGCGCCACGAGATCGGCATGCATCTGCTTCAGCGTCCGCCGCTGCTTGCGCGACTTGCCGGCTTCCGTCTTCAACCAGCCGGCCAGCTTCTCGGCGAAAGGATCAAGCTTGCTTGGCCGATCCGGCGTGGCAAACTTTGGCTCGATCGTGTTTGCAGCCAGATGCTTCGTCACCGTGTTCCGTGACAGTCCGGTGCGTCGCGCGATCTCGCGGATCGACAACTTCTCCCGCAAATACATGCGCCGGATGATGTTCAAAAGTCCCATGTGGATCACTCCGTTGCCCCCCGTCGCTCACCGCTCTGGGGAAAGGTTCACATGGCTCAATTCTCAGTGGAAATTACGCGCCTATCCGGCTCAGTTCTGGGTGGAAATCAACAGCCGGTGCAACTTGATAATCTTAAAGCCGATTATGGATTGGGGATAGAGCGGATGACCGAGCTTGTCCGGCGGCCGAAGGAATAACCCACATCCATGAAGAATTTTCCTCGATCATCATGGAGAAAAATTACGCCTCGCCGACAGGCATCAAGCAGGAGGTCGAGGAGCTGGCGAAGCGGAACCCAATCAAGCCAACCTGGAAGAGGCCCAACGACAAAGCACAGGTGCCGGATGTCGGGGACCTAATCTTCTTGATTGCCGACGAGAGTACCCAGCTTTCCTGCATTCATGGGTTCGACGTCGGTTCCATCACGCCGAACGCCACCGGCATCGAAGCGTTCAGCGCGGCCTCCGAAAAAACATTGCAATACTAGATACTTGCAACCTAACCACCAAATCGGCGCAGTCAACAGGTCCGGAGAATATCGGCCCTGAGAGACCGCTTCCTGGCCACCTGGCGCCGGGGGCAGTGCTCAGCCCCTCCCGCATAACCCTCGAAAACAACGAAAAAATCCGGCCGTAGCCGGATCGGGAGAACGCTTTCGCGAGGGCAAGTGGCGGAGTGGAAGGGATTCGAACCCTCGAGACGGTTTCCCGCCTGCACCCTTAGCAGGGGTGTGCCTTCGACCACTCGGCCACCACTCCGCCGGTCGGTATAGGGGCGGGCACTGGTGCAGACAAGGGCTTTTTCAAAGCCGTTCAGCCCTTTCGGACGAATGTGGCATAGTGGGGCACCCGCCCTTCGCGCAGCGCTTTCTGCTCATAGCGGGTACTGAACCAGTCGTCCCAAGCGACGGAGGTATCGGCCACCAGAGCGAAGCCTGCACGGGGCACCTCCTCCAGCGTCTGGCGCATGTAGTCGGGGATGTCGGTCGCCACCCGGAATTCGGTGCCGGGCTTCATCACGCGGGCCAGGGGCAGCAGATGTTCAGGGGTGACAAAGCGGCGGCGGTGGTGGCGGGCCTTGGGCCAGGGATCGGGATAGTTCAAAAACGCCCGGCTGATCGAGCCATCCGGCAACACGTCCATCAGGTCGCGCGCATCGCCCGGATGCACGCTGACATTGGCGACGCCCGCGTTGCGGATCTTGCCCAGCAGCATGGCGACGCCGTTGATAAACGGCTCGCAACCGATGATGCCGATGCCGGGATAACGGGCGGCCATATGGACCATGTGTTCACCGCCGCCGAATCCGACCTCCAGCCAGACGGGACGGTCGTCGCCAAAGATCGCCGCCGGGTCGATGAGGCGGCGGTCGGGGTTGTCCTGCACGGTGATGCCGCGCGGACGCAGGTCGCCCAGATCCTCGGACAGATAGCCCTTCTGGCTTTGGCGCAGGGTCTTGCCATGCCGCCGGCCATAGAAATTGCGGCGCGGCGGGTTCGGATCGAAGGCGGATGGGGGCATGTCGGACATGGCCGGGGATTGCACCGGCAGCGATGCCGGGTCAAGGCCCCCTGCCCGGCCTATTCCCCCATCAGGCGGCTGATGATGACCGTCACCTCGGGCTTCTTGCCGATCTCCTCCATGGCGACCTGGCGGGTGATCTTGCGGATCGCCTCGTCCATCTTGGCGTCGTCGCGGACGACGCGGGCATCGGCGCCTTCCAGGAATTCGGACAGCTCGCCTTCGATATGCGTGCCCAGATCGTCGCCGCCACGGGTGCGGCCGGACAGGCCCATCAGTTCGACCCAGGCATCGGGCAGCACGTTGTCGTCTTCGTCCACGATGACGCTGACCAGGGCGTGCCCGTTCAGCGCCATGCGGATGCGGTCGCGCACCACCCCGTCCATCGATCCGATCAGGACCGTGCCATCTAGATACAGCCGTCCGGTTTCCACCTGATCGACGATCCGGGGACGGTCGCCGGTCAGATCCAGCATGGTGCCGTTGGTGGCGATTTCCGCGGCGATGCCCTTGGACCGCGCCAGCATGACATGTTCGCGCAGATGCAGGTGTTCGCCGTGCATGGGAACCACCATTTCGGGTTTCAGCAGGTCGTGCAGCGCCTCGATGTCGGGGCGGTTGGCATGTCCCGAAACATGGTACAGCCCGTCGTCGGCGTCATAGACATCGACGCCCAACTCGCTCAGCGCGTTCATGATGCGGCCGACTTCGCGTTCGTTGCCCGGAATGGTCTTGGAGCTGAACAGGAAACTGTCGCCTTCCCTCAGCATCAGTCCCAGATAGCGGCCGCGCGACAGCTGCGCGCTGGCGGCGCGGCGTTCGCCCTGGCTGCCGGTGGCCAGCAGCATCACCTGGTTGCAGGGCAGGCTGGCCGCCTCCTCGGGGCCGATGGTGTCGGGAAAATCGGTCAGCACACCGGTTTCCAGGCCCACCGTCACCATCTTGCGCATCGCGCGGCCCAGCAGGCAGACCTTGCGGCCCCCCGCGATGGCGGCATCCGACAGGGTTTTCAGGCGCGCGATGTTGCTTGCGAATGTGGTGGCGACAATCATGTTCCGTTGCGCCATCACCCATTCCAGGATGGGATTGGCCAGAACCGCCTCGGACCGGCCGGGATGGGTGGAAAAGATGTTGGTGCTGTCGCATGTCAGAACCTTGATGCCCTGCCCCTCGGACGCGATGTCGTGCCAGGCGATCGGGTCGAAGGGATCGCCCACGACCGGGGTGCCGTCCAGCTTGAAATCTCCGGTATGGACGACGCGGCCCGCCGGCGTATCGATGATGAGGGCGGCGCTTTCGGGAATGGAATGGCTGACCGGCACGAATTGGACGGTGAAGGGGCCGACCTGCGTGACCTCGGGCCGAGGTCCGGTGATGGTCACGACCGATGCGGGATGGCCCTGCTCCTCCAGCTTCAGGCGGATCAGGGCGCCGGTGAAGGGGCGGGCATGAATCGGGGCCTTCAGCCGCGACCACAGATGGCCCACGGCGCCCAGGTGATCTTCGTGCCCATGGGTGACAAAGATCGCGTCCAGCCGGTCGCGGTTCTGTTCCAGCCAGGTCACGTCGGGCAGGATCAGGTCGATTCCGGGGCTGCTGCTCATGTCGCCAAAGCTGACGCCCAGATCCACCAGGATCAGCCGTTCGCGTCCCGGCTGGCCATAGCCATAGACATAGGCGTTCATGCCGATTTCGCCCGCGCCGCCCAGCGGCAGATAGATCAGGCGCTCAGCCATTGCCCATCTCCTTGTTGTAATCGTGAATGAGCCGCAGCCCGTGCATCGTCAGATCGTCTTCGATCGCGTCGAACAGGTCAAACCCCTGATCGAACAGCGGCGCAAGCCCCCCGGTCGCGATAACCTGCATCGGACGATCACGTTCCGCGCGAATCTGGCGCACCACGCCGTCGACCAGCCCGATATAGCCCCAGAAGATGCCCGACTGGATGCAGGCGACCGTGTTGGTGCCGATCACCTTGGCGGGCATGGTCACATCCACATGTGGCAGGCTGGCCGCGCCCATGTGCAGTGCCTCCAGCGACAGGTTCACCCCCGGCGCGATCACGCCGCCGATATAGGCGCCGTCCGCATCCACCACGTCAAAGGTGGTGGCCGTGCCGAAATCCACCACGATCAGGTCGGGGCCGTGGCGGTCGAAGGCGCCCACGGTGTTGACCAGCCGGTCGGGACCGACCACCGTGCCGGGGTCCACGCGCGGGGACACCGGCAGAAGGCAGTCGGGCTTGCCGACCACCAGGGGGCGGGTGTCGAAATAGCGGCTGCACAGGACGCGCAGGTTGAAGACCACGCGGGGCGCGGTGGAACTGATGATGCAGGCGTCGATGTCCAGAACGAACTTCTGTCCCTCGATCAGGGTGGACAGCCAGACGAAATATTCGTCCGCCGTGCGGCGGTGATCGGTGGCGATGCGCCAGTGCGCCAGGAACCGTTCGCCGTTCCAGATCGAAAAGACGGTATTGGTGTTGCCGGTGTCGATGCACAAAAGCATGGCTCAGGTTCCGGCGAAAAAGATGTCGGCGGCGGGGATCGCCTGCCGGCCGCGCGGCCCGGTCAGGATCAGGGCGCCGGTGTCGTCGATGCCGTCGAACCGGCCGGTGGTTTCGGTCGCGCCGGTGCGGGCGGTGATCGTATCGCCCAGCCGCGCGGCGCGGGCCAGCCATGCGCTGCGGATCGGGGCAAAGCCGAAATCGCGCATCTGCCGCGACCAGTCGTCGAACGACAGCGCCAAGGCGCATAACAGATCGTCGGGCAGGACCGCCAGGCCGGTTTCGCCCCGCAGGCTGACCGGCCGCAGGGCGCCGGGTTCCAGATCGCCCGGCTCCGGGGCGGCAACCAGATTGACGCCGATGCCGATGGCCAGCGCCTGAATGGCCGCGCCCGATCCGATGCTTTCCAGCAGGATCCCGGCCAGCTTGCCGCCGTTCAGCAGCACATCGTTGGGCCATTTCAGCGCCAGGTTCAGATGCGGACCGCACATCCGGCGCAGCGCGTCGTGAACAGCCAAGGCCGCGACAAAGGACAGGCGGGCCGCATCGGCGGGACTGCCGTGGGGACGCAGCACCAGGGTAGCCGCGAAATTGCCCGGCGGATCGGTCCACGCCCTGCCCCGCCGGCCACGGCCCGCCGTCTGCTGCCGGGCCATGATCCAGGTCGGGCCGGACAGGCCGGGCGCCATGCGCATCGCCTCGGCATTGGTGCTGTCCACGCGGTCGATGACATGGCGGGCGACGCCCGCGGGCCAGGCTGAAACAGCCGCCCCGTTACTCAACGGCGGGAACCTCATCCGCGGGGGTGCCAGCGACGGCCATTTCAACCGGCGTGCCGACCAGCGATTCGGCGGCGGTCGCCGCGGCCCCGTCTATGCCCCACATCGACACCGCGCCGATTACCAGGATCGCGGCCGGAACGACCAGCGCGGCGAACTGCACCGCGCCCATCCGGCTTTCCACGCCCTCGGTCTCGGCCCCGAAGAACATGTAATACACGATGCGCAGGTAATAGAACGCCCCGATGACCGAAGCGATGACGCCCAGGATCGCCAGCCAGGACATGCCGGCATCGACCGCCGCCGTCAGCACGCCGTATTTGGCAAAAAAGCCCAGGAACGGCGGCACACCCGCCATGCTGAACATCAGGAACAGGACGGCAAAGGCCTCGACGGGTTCGGCCTGGGCGAAACGGTTCAGGCTGTCCAGATCGGCGGTCGGCCGCCCGTCGCGTTCCATCGACAGGATAAAGGCAAAGGTGCCGACGTTCATCACCGCATAAATCGCCATATAGAGCAGCATCGACTGCACGCCATAGGCCGTGCCCGCCGCAAGGCCGACCAGGGCAAATCCCATGTGCGCGATCGAGGAATAGGCCATCAGCCGCTTGATGTTGCGCTGCCCGATCCCGGCGATGGACCCCAGGAACATCGACAGGACCGCAAGGGCGGCGATGATCTGGCCCCAGTCGCCCGGCACGTTGCCGAAGGCGTCGAACATCAGCCGCGCGATCAGCGCCATGGCCGCGACCTTGGGCGCGGTGGCAAAAAAGGCTGTCACCGGCGTCGGCGCGCCTTCATAGACATCGGGCGTCCACATGTGGAAGGGCACGGCCGACACCTTGAAGGCCAGCCCGACCAGCAGGAACACCAGGCCGAACAGCAGGCCCAGCGACAGTTGGCCGCCCACGACCGTCTGGATGATCCCCGCAAAGCCGGTGGTGCCCGAAAAACCGTAGACCAGCGACGCGCCATAGAGCAGCATCCCCGACGACAGCGATCCCAGCACGAAATACTTCAACCCGGCCTCGGACGACTTCACGCTGTCGCGGCGCATGGCGGCCGTGACATACAGGGCCAGCGATTGCAGTTCCAGGCCCATGTACAGCGACAGCAGGTCGCTGGCCGACACCATCAGCATCATGCCGATCGCGGCCAGGGCAATCAGGATCGGGTATTCAAAGCGCAGCAGCTTGTGACGATCCATGTAATCCGCGCTCATCGCCAGGACGGCGGCGGCGGAAATCAGGATCGTAACCTTGGCAAAGCGGGAAAAGGCGTCGTCGGTGAACATGCCGAAGAACGCCACCTGCGCCGGACGGTCCGCATATCCCATATACAGACCCACCAGCAGCAGCGCGATGACCGTCGCCCACAGGATCGGACGCGCCACGCGGTCCTTGCCCAGATAGGCCCCGGCCATCAGCGCGGCCATCGCGAAGATCGCCAGCACCAGTTCCGGCAGGATGGTCGAAAAATCGAGCGCGGTCATCGTGCGTCCTTCAATGGCTGGCCTCGGCCGTGTCCATCTGTGCGGTCACGGCCAGCCCGTCGCGGCCGTCATGCGGCAGGGCTTCGTTGTAACTGACCAGCAGCGCCTGGACGGCGGGGCCGGTGATGTCGGTGACGGCGCGCGGATAGACGCCCAGATACAGCGTCATCACGATCAGGGGCACGAAGACCCACTTCTCGCGCGGGGTCATGTCGGTGATGGTCTTCAGGCTTTCCCGTATCAGCGCGCCAAGGGTCACGCGGCGATACAGCCACAGCGCATAGCCCGCCGACAGGATCACCCCGGTCGCGGCCACGAAGGCCACCCAGGTATTCGCCTTGAACGCGCCCATCAGCGTCAGGAATTCGCCCACGAAACCGGATGTGCCGGGCAGGCCCACGTTGGCCATGGTAAAGAACATGAACACCAGCGCATAGACCGGCATCCGGTTCACCAGCCCGCCATAGGCGTCAATGTCGCGCGTGTGCATCCGGTCATAGATCACGCCCACACACAAAAACAGCGCGCCCGAAATGAAGCCGTGCGACAGCATCTGGAAGATCGCCCCGTCCAGCCCCTGCTGGTTGGCGGCGAACACCCCCATCGTCACGTAACCCATGTGCGCGACCGAGGAATAGGCGATCAGCTTCTTCATGTCGGTCTGGGCCAGCGCCACGAGGCTGGTATACACGATGGCGATGGCCGACATCCAGAAGACCAGCGGTTGTAGCATGTCGCTGGCCACCGGGAACATCGGCAGGCTGAAGCGCAAAAATCCATAACCGCCCATCTTCAGCAGCACGGCGGCCAGCACGACCGATCCGGCAGTGGGCGCCTGGACGTGCGCGTCGGGTAGCCAGGTGTGGACCGGCCACATCGGCATCTTGACCGCGAAGCTGGCAAAGAAGGCCAGGAACAGCAGGGTCTGCATCCCGCCGACAACGGTAAAGCCCAGGACGCGCATCGTGTCGGACGGGAAATCAAAGGCCAGAAGCTGCGCGATGTCGGTTGTGCCCGCCGTCCGCGCCATGGCGATCATCGCCACCAGCATCAGGACGGACCCAAGGAAGGTGTACAGAAAGAACTTGAAGGCGGCATAGATACGGTTCGCGCCGCCCCAGATCCCGATAATCAGGAACATCGGGATCAGGCCGGCCTCGAAGAACAGATAGAACAGGATCAGATCCAGCGCGGTGAACACGCCGATCATCAGCCCTTCCAGCACCAGAAAGGCGATCATGTATTCCTTGACGCGGGTCTTCACGTCCCAGGTGGACAGGATCGTCAGCGGCATCAGGAAGGTCGTCAGCATCACGAACAGGACCGAGATGCCGTCCACGCCCATCGTGTAGCGCAGGCCCATGATCCATGGGTGATCCTCGACGAACTGAAAGCCGGTGTTTGCCGGATCAAATCCTGCCAGCACGAACAGCGAAATCAGGAACGTGGCTGATGTGGCCAGCAGCGCCAGCCATTTGGCGTTGCGCTGCGCGGCCTCGTCGTCGCCGCGCAGGAATACCGCCAGGATCCCCGCCGCGACGATGGGCAGGAAGGTGATGATCGAAAGAAGGTTCGTCATGTCAGTAGGCGCCCCGCGTCATCACCCAGATCAGCAAGCCCACGATGCCCAGAACCATCGCGAAGGCATAATGGAACAGATAGCCCGACTGCACCAGCCCGGCGAAACGGGTCAGCCGCGGGACGATTCCCATCGCCACCCCATTGATGGCGCCGTCGATAACCGCCCCGTCGCCGCCCGTCCACAACTTGCGGCCAATCCACACGGCCGGGCGCACGAAGACGAAATCGTAGATCTCGTCGAAGTACCATTTGTTCAGAAGAAAGCGATACAGCGCCGGCTGCTGCGCCGCCAGTTTCGCGGGGGCCGTCGGATAGCGGATATACATCACCCAGGCAAGGCCCAACCCCGTCAGCATTGCGACGAAGGGCGCCAGCTTGACCCAGGTCGGGACATAATGCGCGTCATGCAGAACGGTGTTGTCGGCGCGCATGAAGATGGCGCCCCGTTCAAAGCCAGAAACCGCCGCGTGCCCGGCTGCCGCGGCCTCCTCGGCCGGATCGCCGGCGGCGGCATCGGTGGCGGCACCTGCGGGAACCTGCGGCGCCGTCTCGGCGCTCTCGGGGGCGGCACCTTCCGCGCCTGCGGCCTGTTCGTATTCGGACACGGGAAGTCCGAAGAATTGCGGCACGTCGTCGCCGAAGAAGCTGCCGTACCAGATCATCCCCGAGAAGATCGCCCCCAGCGCCAGAACCGCCAGCGGAACCGTCATCACCGGGGGGCTTTCATGGGCGTTGTGATGGGCGTGCAACGGGTCGTGATGCCCATGCGCGTCATGCCCGTGGCCATGGTCCGCCGAAGGCTGAACTTCCTCCTCGGACTTAATTTCGGCATCCCAGATCTTTTGCGGACGCGGAGCGCCCCAGAAGGTCATGAACATCAGCCGCCAGGAGTAGAAGCTGGTCATCAGGGCCGCGATCACCAGCAACCAGAAGGCATACCCCACGCCGGACGCATAGGCGCTCTCGATCACGGCGTCCTTGGACAAGAACCCCGCAAAGCCGATGGAGGTCAGCGGAATGCCCACGCCGGTGATGGCCAGGGTGCCGATCAGCATGGCCCAGAAGGTCAGCGGGATCTTTTTCCGCAATCCGCCATAGTTCCGCATGTCCTGTTCGTGGTGCATCGCGTGGATGACCGAACCGGCGCCCAGGAACAGCATGGCCTTGAAGAAGGCATGCGTGAACAGATGGAACATGGCGACCGAATAGACGCCAACGCCTGCCGCCACGAACATGTAGCCCAGCTGCGAACAGGTCGAATAGGCGATCACGCGCTTGATGTCGTTCTGCACCAGCCCCACGGTTGCGGCAAAGAACGCCGTGCTGGCGCCGATGATCGTCACGAACATCTTGGCCTCGGGCGCGAATTCGAACAAGGGCGACATGCGGCAGACCAGGAACACCCCCGCCGTCACCATGGTCGCGGCATGGATCAGCGCCGACACGGGGGTCGGACCTTCCATCGCGTCGGGCAGCCAGGTGTGCAGGAACAGTTGCGCCGACTTGCCCATCGCGCCGATGAACAGCAGCACGGCCAGCAGGTTCGCGGCGTTCCAGTCGGCCCACAGGAACCGGACCTGAGCCTGGGCCAGTTCGTCCACCTGCGCGAAGATCGCGTCGAACTGGATGGATCCGGTCAGCCACCACAGGCCGAAGATCCCCATCAGGAAGCCGAAGTCCCCGACCCGGTTGACGATGAAGGCCTTCATGGCGGCGGCGTTGGCCGATGGCTTGCGGTAATAAAAGCCGATCAGCAGGTATGACGCGACGCCCACGCCTTCCCAGCCAAAGAACATCTGCAACAGATTGTCCGCCGTCACCAGCATCAGCATGGCAAAGGTGAAGAACGACAGATAGGCAAAGAAGCGCGCCTTGTAGTGTTCGTGATGGCTCCAGTTGTCGTCATGGGCCATGTAGCCCATCGAATACAGGTGAACCAAGGCCGACACCGTGGTCACGACGATCAGCATCACGGCAGTCAGGCGATCCAGCCGGATGCCCCATTCGCTGACGAAATTGCCCGATACCACCCAGTCCATCACGGGGATGTAGAGTGTCTCGCCCTCGAACCCCAGAAACACGATCCAGGAAAACAGCGCGGCGGCGAACAGGACGCCCGTGGTCAGGATCTGCGCGGCCTTTTCGCCGATGAGGCGCCAGCCAAAGCCTGCGATCAGGGCGCCCAGAAGCGGGGCGAACAGGATGAATTGCACCATGACCGATCAGCCCTTCATCACGTTGACGTCTTCGACGGCGATGGTGCCGCGGTTGCGGAAGAACACCACCAGGATCGCCAGGCCGATCGCGGCCTCGGCGGCGGCGACGGTCAGCACGAACATGGTGAACACCTGCCCCGCCAGATCGCCCAGATGGGCCGAAAAGGCCACGAAGTTGATGTTGACCGACAGCAGGATCAGTTCGATCGACATCAGGATGACGATGACGTTCTTGCGGTTCACGAAGATGCCGAACACCCCGGCGACGAACAGGATCGCCCCCACGACAAGGTAATGTGTCAATCCGATCATCGTCTTTCGTCCCTCCGGGCAGTTTACCCGTTCAATTTTGGTCGGCAGCCGGGGCCTACAGCCCCTGCCCCGGCTTCACGTCGCGCAGTTCCATGGCCTTGGCCGGATCGCGGTACATCTGTTCCAGCACGTCCTGGCGCTTGATGTCGCGGCGATGGCGCATCGTCAGGGTGATCGCGCCGATCATGGCGACCAGCAGGATCAGTCCGGCCACCTGGAACGGCAGCAGATACCGGTCGTACAGGATCGCGCCGAGGGCGTTGGTGTTCTGCGCCTGATACACGATCGGCGCGGCGCGCAGGTCCGGGGCCTCGTTCGCAATTTCCCAGCCGCCAAAGGCCACGGTCAGCAGCGCCAGCAGCACAAGCGCGATCATACCGGCAAGCGGCAGATAGCCTGCCAATTCGCCGCGAAGCTGGGCGAAATCCACGTCCAGCATCATCACCACGAACAGGAACAGAACCGCCACGGCGCCAACATAGACGATCACCAGCAGCATCGCCACGAATTCGGCCCCTTGCAGCACGAAAAGCCCCGCCGACGCGATAAAGGCCAGGATCAGCCACAGCACCGAATGCACCGGGTTGCGCGACAGCACCACCATGAAGCCCGCGACGCAGACCGATACGGCAAACAGATAAAAGGCGAAGGCAATCATTCCGGCTGTTTCCCTTCATGTTCCTTGAATACGCCCTGGGCAATCTCCAGCGCCTTCTGCATCGCCGGAATGCCGCCGAACATGCCCATCTGATAGATGACCTCGGCCACCTCGCGCGCCGTGGCGCCCGATTCGATGGCATGGCGGATGGTCAGGCGCAGTTGCGGTTCGGCATGGGCGCCCTGCACCGTCAACGCGGCGACCGTGACCAGCAGCCGGGTCTTGGCGTCCAAGCCGTCGCGGTTGAAGGTGCGCCCGAACCACATTTCCAGCATGTCGGCGGGCATGGTCGGGATCATCTTCTCGAACGCGCGCGGGTCGAGAGTTTCAAGCGCGGGATTGAACGCCCGTGCCATTTCCTGGCCGGACTGCATCATCTGCTGGAACATCTTGGTAAAGGCATCGCTCATCGGTAGGGCGCGTCGATGGACAGGTTGCGGGCGATCTCGGCTTCCCAGCGGGCGCCGTTGTCCAGAAGCTTCTGCTTGTCGTAGAACAGTTCCTCGCGCGTTTCGGTCGCGAATTCGAAGTTCGGGCCTTCGACGATGGCATCGACCGGGCAGGCTTCCTGGCAAAAGCCGCAATAGATGCACTTGGTCATGTCGATGTCGTAACGCGTTGTGCGCCGGCTGCCATCCTCGCGCGGCTCGGCGTCGATGGTGATGGCCTGGGCCGGACAGATCGCCTCGCACAGCTTGCAGGCGATGCAGCGTTCCTCTCCGTTGGGGTATCGGCGCAGCGCATGTTCGCCCCGGAACCGCGGCGACAGCGGACCTTTTTCATGGGGATAGTTCAGCGTCGCCTTGGGGGCGAAGAAATATTTGACCCCCAGGCCAAAGCCCTTGAGGAAGTCGAACATCAGAAAATACTTGGTGGCTTGGGCGATGTCGAAGGCCATCAGAAGTCTTCCCCTTGCTTGGGCGCGGCAAAGCGGTCGAAGGCCGCCACATACTCGCGCACCCTGGCGCTGTCTTTGGCCTGTTCGGCCGTATCCAGATTGTTGGCCAGGAAATGCGCGAATTCGATCTTGTCGGCTTCGGACGCGGCGGCCAGCATCTCGGCGATCTTGTTGGAATAGGCCATGGCTTACACCCCCGCCCAGCGGGCCCAGAAGGATCCGAACACCTCGGACCGCGCCAGGAACGCCACCAGAACGACCCAGCCCAGCGACAAGGGCAGGAACACCTTCCAGCCGATCCGCATCAACTGGTCATAGCGGTACCGGGGCACGATGGCCTTGACCATGGCGAACATCCAGAACCAGAACACCATCTTCAGGAACATCCACAACGCGCCGTCCGGGATGCCCGGAATGGGCGACAGCCAGCCGCCGAAGAACAGCAGCGAAATCAGCGCGCACATCAGCCAGATGGCGATGTATTCGCCCGCCATGAACAGCAGATAGGGCGTGGACGAATATTCGACCATGAAGCCCGCGACCAGTTCGGATTCGGCCTCGGCCAGATCGAAAGGCGGGCGGTTTGTTTCGGCAAGCGCGCTGATGAAGAACAGCACCAGCATCGGAAAATGCGGCAGCCAGTACCAGGACAGCAGGCCCGCCCCCGACTGCGCATGGACGATGGCGCTGATGTTCATCGACCCGGTCGAGATGATGACCCCGATGATGATGAGGCCCAGGCTGACCTCATAGGAAATCATCTGCGCGGCCGCGCGCAGCGACGACAGGAACGGGTATTTCGAGTTCGAGGCCCAGCCGCCCATGATGACGCCATACACCTCGAGCGAGGAGACGGCGAAGATGAACAGGATGCCCACGTTGATGTCGGCCATCACCCAGCCGGGCGCAAAGGGAATCGCGACAAAGGCCAACAGGGCCAGAGTCATCGACAGGAAGGGCGCCAGGAAAAAGACGAACTTGTCCGACCCGGCGGGAATGACGATTTCCTTCAAGACGTATTTCAGCGCGTCGGCGAATGTCTGCAACAGGCCCCAGGGTCCGACCACGTTCGGACCGCGCCGCATCTGCACGGCGGCCCAGATCTTGCGGTCCCCATAGACCAGGAAGATCAGCGACAGCATAACAAAGGCGATCACCGCCAGACCCTGCGCCAGCATGATTACCGTGATGCCCAGAGAGGATGCCCAGAATTCAGCCATGCCCGTCCTATCCTCGTTATGCCGCGGGGATGCCGCGAGCCTTGCATTCGCGCAAGGTGTCTTCCGTTTCCATCACCCGCAGGCCCATCGGCTTCTGGTCCGACAGCGTGAACGCCGCCCCGACCGTCAGCCTTCCGTTCCGCGTATCCTGCAAGCTGCGCACATGCCTGCCATAGCGTTCGCCGTTCTGCCGTGCCCAACCGGCCAGCGCGCAGGTCGCATACGAGAAGGCAATATCGGCGTCCACCCCCTCGCGCAAGGTTGCCGTCACCTCGACCAGATCGGATGACCCGTCCGGGCCGAGTGACGCCACCCAGACACCCATGAAATCCTGCGGATCGACCGCCGCCCCATCGGCCCAGTCGGGCAGCGCAGGCTGCGTGCGGGCGGCAAATTCCTCCAGCGCCTTGTCCTGCGCGGTCTGGCGCGGCGGCAGGTCGGCGGCAACGGTGCCGCCCAGATCCAGGTCCAGGTTGGCATTCAGGGCCAGCAGGTCCGCCTCGGTCACGGCAAAGGCATCCCGCCCTTCCGGGCTGTCCAGGGCCATGGTGGTCACGCTGCCGTCCGGTTCCAAGATCAGGATCTCGCCCGATTTGGTGGAAATACGGGCCAGCGTCAGAGGCGCCTTGCCATCCGCTGCCCCCGGCGTCGCCACCTTGACCGTCATCATGTCGGGCTTTGGCCGGGGGCGCATGTCGCCGGGATCGCCAGCGCAGCCGGCCATCACCGCCGCGCCCGCAAGGGCTGCGACAGCACGTCCGGGTGGGCGACGGGCTGGCACCATCCCGATCACTCGGCGGCCATGGGGGGCGCGTTGCGCCGGGCGGCCATGCGCGACAGTTCCCCCATCAGCGGCGAGGAACGGGCGATCGGGTTCGTCAGGTAGAAATCCTTGACCGCCGGGCGGAAGGTCGCGCGGCCCAGATCCCGCCGTTCGATGGGCTGCCAGGCGTTCTGCGGCACGTGATCGATCTGCGCCAGATGGGGCACGGCCTGAACCAGGGCGCGGCGCAATTGCGTCAGGCTGTCCCACGGCAGGGCCGCGCCCAGTTCCGCCGACAGGGCGCGAAGGATCGCCCAGTTTTCCTTGGCCTCGCCCGGCGCGAAATTCGCGCGCAGGGCCAGTTGCGGACGGCCTTCGGTGTTGACGAACAGGCCGTTCTCCTCGGTATAGCAGGCGCCGGGCAGGATGATGTCGGCCCGGTGCGCGCCCCGGTCGCCGTGGCTGCCCTGATAGATGACAAAGGCGCCCGCCGCGATCTCGACCTCGTCCGCGCCCAGATTGTAGACAACGTCCGCGCCCTCGATGGCGGCGGTCAAACCGCCTTCGGTGACGGCATCCACGTCCATCGCGCCGACCCGCGATGCGGCCGAATGCACGACCAGCAGCTTGCAGTCGTCCAGTTCGCAGATGCGCATGGCGTTGGCCAGAACCGCCTCGCCATCGGCCTCGCGCAAGGCGCCCTGTCCGACGATCACGATGCCCGGCGTGCCCGAACTGTCCTGGAAATCGCCGCTGACCAGCCGCGACAACGCCGTGCGGTCGTCGCCATGATGGTGGTAATCATAAGTCAGGTCCGCCGCCTGCCCCACAAGGGCCACCTGCGCGCCATGCGCCCAGGCCTTGCGGATCCGCGCGTTCAGGACCGGCGCTTCGTCGCGCGGGTTGGTTCCGATCAGCAGGATGCGCTTGGCGGTGTCAATGTCGGCAATCGTCGCGGTGCCGACATAAGCGCCCCGATTGCCCGCGGGCAGTCGCGCCCCATCCGTGCGGCATTCGACATTCCCGCCCAGGCCTTCGACCAGTCGCTTGAGGCTGAACGCCGCCTCAACCGGGGCCAGGTCGCCCACCAGTCCGGCAACCTTGCGGCCCATCATGGCCGCCGCCGTAGTCCGCAACGCCTCGGTCCATGTGGCGGGGCGCAGCCTGCCGTTCTCGCGGATATAGGGCCGGTCCAGCCGCTGGCGGCGCAACCCGTCCCAGACAAAGCGGGTCTTGTCGCTGATCCATTCCTCGTTCACGCCGTCGTGGTTGCGCGGCAGGATCCGCATGACCTCGCGGCCCTTCACATCCACGCGGATGCTGCTGCCCAGGGCATCCATCACGTCGATGGTTTCGGTCTTGCGCAACTCCCACGGGCGGGCCTTGAAGGCATAGGGCTTGCTGACCAAGGCCCCCACTGGGCACAGATCGATGATATTGCCTTGCAGGTTGGATGCCAGCGTCTCGTTCAGATAGCTGGTGATCTCGCTGTCCTCGCCGCGCCCGGTCTGGCCCATCTGCGTGATGCCCGCGACCTCGGTGGTGAAGCGCACGCAGCGCGTGCAGCTGATGCAGCGGGTCATGTGGGTTTCGACCAGCGGACCCAGGTTCAGCTCCTCGGCCGCGCGCTTCGGCTCTCGATACCGGCTGAAGTCCACGCCGTAAGCCATGGCCTGGTCTTGCAAATCGCATTCGCCGCCCTGGTCGCAGATCGGGCAGTCCAGCGGATGGTTGATAAGCAGGAACTCCATCACGCCCTCGCGGGCCTTCTTGACCATTGGGCTGTTGGTGCGGATTTCCGACGGCGCGCCATCCGGGCCGGGGCGCAGATCCTTGACCTGCATCGCGCAACTTGCGGCGGGCTTGGGGGGGCCGCCCACCACCTCGACCAGGCACATCCGGCAGTTGCCCGCGATGGACAGCCGTTCGTGATAGCAAAAGCGCGGAATTTCGATCCCCGCCTGCTCGCAGGCCTGGATCAGGGTCAGGTTGGGATCGACCGCGATCTCGGTCCCGTCGATCTTGATCGTGCGCACATCGGCCATCGGCGTTCTTCCTTACCTGGCAACCAGAAGCGATCCGGCGATCGTCTTCCGGTCTATCTCTTGCCGCCCCAGACGGCAGAATGTCTCGGGCTGGCCGTTCACCACCCCGTTGGCGGTCATGTAGCGGTCGGCCTGTGCATAGATGCGGCGCCGTTCCTCGCGGCTGTCAAGGAACGCGTCGATCTGTTCGTTGCTGTAGCCCTGGTCCTGGGCATAGCGTTTCAGCTTGCGCGCCTCGGAAAAGGCCCTGATGACCCGCGCGTCCAGTGTCGGGCAACCGCGGCGCAGCAGGTCGGCCACGCGGGCCTGCACAAGGCTGTCGTTGACATGGCGTTCCTGAGACAGGGGCGGCAGCGCAGCGGCAGGCCCGGTCAGCGTGGCGGCCGCCAGCAGCGCCGCAACCGCGACGCGCATCCCGCGCCGATATGCCGCCCCGCCTGTCATTCCGCCGCCATCGCCCCTATGCGGCCGGTGCGCTTGGCCTTGATGCGATCCTCGATTTCTTCGCGGAAATTGCGGATCAGGCCCTGGATCGGCCAAGCGGCGGCGTCGCCAAGGGCGCAGATGGTGTGGCCCTCGACCTGCTTGGTCACGTCGAACAGCATGTCGATTTCGGCGACCTCGGCATCGCCGCGCACCAGGCGTTCCATCACCCGCATCATCCAGCCGGTGCCTTCGCGGCAGGGCGTGCATTGCCCGCAGCTTTCGTGCTTGAAGAACTTGGCCAGCCGCCAGATCGCCTTGATGATGTCGGTCTGCTGGTCCATCACGATCATGCAGGCGGTGCCAAAGGACGACCGCAATTCGCGCATCCCGTCGTAATCCATGATGGCGTTTTCGCACTGTTCCGCCGTCAGGACCGGGCAGGACGCGCCGCCGGGGATCACGGCTTTCAGGTTCTTCCACCCGCCCCGCACGCCGCCGCCGTGCTTTTCGATCAGTTCCTTCATGCTGATCGACATGGCCTCCTCGACCACGCAGGGCGTGTTGAGGTGGCCGGTCAACCCGAACAGCTTGACGCCCGCGTTGTTCGGGCGCCCGAAACCCGCGAACCATTCCGGCCCGCGCCGCAGGATCGTCGGCGTCACGGCGATGGATTCGACGTTGTTCACCGTGGTCGGGCAGCCGTAAAGCCCCGCGCCCGCCGGGAACGGCGGCTTCATGCGGGGCATGCCCTTCTTGCCTTCCAGGCTTTCCAGAAGCGCCGTTTCCTCGCCGCAGATATAGGCGCCGGCGCCGTGGTGCAGATACAGGTCGAAATCCCAGCCCGACCCGGCGGCGTTCGCCCCCAGCAGTCCCGCGTCATAGCATTCGTCGATGGCCGATTGCAGGGCCTCTCGTTCGCGGATGAATTCGCCCCGGATATAGATGTAGGCGGCATGAGCGCCCATCGCGAAGCTGGCGATCAGCGCGCCCTCTATCAGCGTGTGCGGATCATGACGCATGATCTCGCGGTCCTTGCAGGTCGCGGGTTCGGATTCGTCGGCGTTGATGACCAGATAGGACGGGCGGCCATCGGTTTCCTTGGGCATGAAGGACCATTTCAGCCCGGTCGGAAAACCCGCACCGCCCCGGCCGCGCAGGCCTGACGCCTTGACCTGTTCCACGATCCTGTCGCGGCCCCGCGCGATGATCCCGGCCGTGCCGTCCCAGTGGCCGCGCTTCTTCGCGCCCGCAAGGCTGCGGTCGCCCATCCCGTAGAGGTTGGTAAAAATGCGATCCTGATCTTTCAGCATCCTGCTCTCAATCCTCTTGTCCGGGCGTCAGGCATTCCTGCGCCGCCAGATACGCCAGGTCACGATCAGCGACCAGACAAAAGCACCCATGGCGGCCAGATCCGCCAGAAAGGCCCATTCCCCCGCCCAACCATACCGGCTGCCAAGCCATTGAACCAGCAGCCAGCCGCACATGGCAACGGCGATCACGATGGCGGCCAGCCGCATCTGCGCGGCGTCACGATCCTGCCCGGTTCCTCGCATGGCCAGCCCCTGCCTGGTTAACGGTCGGTCGTCTCATTCTTCTGTTCCGTCTTTTCGATCCCGCGCGCGCCCGCGGGTTCACGGTCCGACACCGGACGGGCGGCCGATGCGGCCTGCGCCTCCTGTTCGGTCACACCGGTCGCGTCCACGGGATGACCTTCGGCCGGCCGCGGATCGGTTTCCGGGATTTCGTCCGTCCCCTTCCGGTCATCGGCGGCGGCATCGGGCCGGCGCAGCCATTTCGTCAGAATCGGCACCTCGGTCCCATCGATCCTCTTGACGGTCTCGCCGATGTCGCGGGCCAAGGCCGCGCTGGCGTTCAGGTCATCGCCCTGCCCCCGAAGATCGGTCAGGACCGTCGGTCCGCCCAGCGGCTCGGACGAGAAGCGGCCGTTCTGCGGCCCCGGCAACGGCACTTGGCCCGCCGAAAAGGCGTCGATCAACCGTTCCAGTTTGGCAGGCGTTAAATCTTCGTAGAAATCCTTGCCGATCTGGGCCATGGGCGCGTTGGTGCAGGCGCCCAGACACTCGACCTCCTCCCAACTGAACTTGCCATCGGCGGACAGCATGTGCGGCGCTGGCGCGATCTTGCGCTTGCAGACCGCGATCAGATCCTCGGCCCCGCAGATCATGCAGGTGGTGGTGCCACAAATCTGGATATTCGCAACCGTTCCAACAGGCTGAAGCTGGAACATGAAGTAGAATGTCGCCACTTCAAGCGCGCGGATATAGGGCATTTCCAGCAATTCGGCGCAATATTCGATGGCGGGCCGGGACAGCCAGCCTTCCTGTTCCTGGGCGCGCCACAGCACCGGAATGATCGCCGACTGCTGACGGCCTTCCGGGTATTTGGTCATTTGCGCCTGCGCCCATTCCAGGTTGGCGGGCGTGAACTCGAAGCTGTCCGGCTGGACGGGCGAAAGACGGCGCAGCATCAGCGGTCAACCTCTCCGAACACGATATCCATCGTCGCAATGATGGCGGGTACGTCGGCCAGAAGATGGCCCTTGGCCATCCAGTCTATGGATTGCAGATGCAGGAATCCCGGCGCCCGCAGCTTGGCGCGATAAGGCTTGTTGGTGCCGTCGCTGACCAGATAGACGCCGAATTCGCCCTTGGGCGCCTCGACCGCGGCATACACTTCGCCCGCGGGAACCTTGAAGCCTTCGGTGTACAGCTTGAAATGATGGATCAGGCTTTCCATGTCGCGCTTCATTTCCCCGCGTTTCGGCGGTGACAGCTTGCCGCGCGCCATCACGTCGCCCGCCGGTTCCGCCCGCAGCTTGGCGATGGCCTGCTTCATGATTTTGGTCGATTCGCGCATTTCCTGCATCCGCACCAGATAGCGGTCATAGCTGTCGCCATGCCGCCCGACCGGGATCTGGAAATCGAATTCGTCATAGCATT
Source organism: Paracoccus sediminis (assembly GCF_900188295.1). GTDB lineage: Bacteria > Pseudomonadota > Alphaproteobacteria > Rhodobacterales > Rhodobacteraceae > Paracoccus > Paracoccus sediminis. The sequence continues at coordinate 226,405 of NZ_FZNM01000004.1, read as the reverse complement.
CATAGGGCTGCGACCGTCGCAAATCCCAGGCCAGCCCCGACCCGCGCGCCATCACCCCGGAATAGCCCCAGTCCAGCGCGTCCTGTTCGGTGACGATGCCGATGCCGACCAGCCGCTGCTTGAAGATCCGGTTTTCGGTCAGCAGCGTATCCAGGTCATCGACCAGTTTTGGAAACTGATCGCACCACGCGTCCAGATCGTCCAGCAGCGCGGGCGGCAGATCCTGATGAACGCCGCCCGGCCGGAAATAGGCCGCGTGCAGCCGCGCCCCGCTAGCGCGTTCGTAAAAGACCATCAATTGCTCGCGCGCTTCGAACCCCCACAAGGGCGGGGTCAGCGCGCCGATGTCCAAGGCGCCTGTCGTCAGGCCCAGAAGGTGATTCAGGATGCGGCCGATCTCGGAATACAGAACCCGGATCAGGCTGGCGCGGCGCGGCACCACCGTGCCCGTCAGGCGTTCGATGGCCAGACACCAGGCATGTTCCTGATTCATGGGGGACACATAGTCCAACCGATCGAAATACGGCAGGTTCTGCAAAAAAGTCCGGCTTTCCATCAGTTTTTCGGTGCCGCGATGCAGCAGGCCGATATGCGGGTCGGCGCGTTCAACGACCTCGCCGTCCAGTTCCAGCACCATGCGCAGAACGCCATGCGCGGCAGGGTGTTGAGGACCGAAGTTGATGTTGAAGTTGCGGATCTTCTGTTCGCCCACCAGGGTATCGAACGACCCGTCGTCATAGGTATTGGTGCGGATATCGCCGTCCATGGCCTTACCCCTTGGTCTTTTCGTCGCCGGGCAGGACGTATTTCGCGCCCTCCCACGGCGACAGGAAATCGAACTGGCGGTATTCCTGCGTCAGCCGAACGGGTTCATAGACCACGCGCTTTTCGGATTCGTCGTACCGAACCTCGACATACCCCGTGGTCGGGAAATCCTTGCGCAGCGGATGGCCGCTGAAACCGTAATCGGTCAGGATCCGCCGCAGGTCCGGGTGGCCCGCGAACAGGATTCCGAACATGTCGAAAATCTCGCGTTCGAACCAGTTGGCGCAGGGGTGGATGCGCACCAGCGACGGGACGATCTCATCCTCTCGGATCGCGGCCTTCACCCGGATGCGGTGGTTCTGATACATCGACAGCAGATGCCAGACCACATCGAAGCGTTGCGGGCGTTCGGGGTAGTCGACCGCCGTGATGTCCACCAGGGTGGAAAAGCGGCAGGAACTGTCGCTGCGCAGGAATTCGATCAGATCGATCACGCCGGACAGGGTGGTCGTGACGGTCAGTTCGCCGAAGGCCACCTGGGCCTCCAGCACCTCGTCGCCGCACCGCGACACAAGATGTTCGGCCAGCTGCTCCAGCGCGTCGATGTCGGGATAAACGGCCATCGGATCACCTTACCAGCGTGCCGGTGCGCCGGATGCGGCGCTGAAGTTGCAGGATGCCGTACAGCAGCGCCTCGGCGGTCGGCGGGCAGCCGGGGACATAAATGTCCACGGGCACGATCCGGTCGCAGCCGCGCACCACGGAATAGCTGTAATGGTAATAGCCGCCGCCGTTGGCGCAGCTTCCCATGCTGATGACATAGCGCGGTTCGGGCATCTGGTCATAGACCTTGCGCAGCGCCGGGGCCATCTTGTTGGTCAGCGTGCCCGCGACGATCATCAGGTCGGACTGGCGCGGGGATGCGCGGGGCGCGGTGCCGAACCGTTCCACGTCATAGCGCGGCATGGAAACCTGCATCATCTCGACCGCGCAGCAGGCCAGGCCGAAGGTCATCCAGTGCAGCGAACCGTTGCGCGCCCAGTTGATGATGTCCTCGGTCGTGGTCAGCAGGAAGCCCTTGTCCTGCAATTCGCGGTTCAGTGCCGCCGTCGCGACCTCTCGGTCGGGACCGGCGGTGTTGGCCCCGGCCATCACGCCCATTCCAGCGCCCCCTTCTTCCATTCATAGGCAAAGCCCACGGTCAGCACGCCCAGGAAAACCATCATCGACCAGAAGGCCGCGTCCGACAGGCCGGCAAAGCTGACCGCCCAGGGAAACAGGAACGCCACTTCCAGGTCGAAGATGATGAACAGGATCGACACCAGATAAAAGCGCACGTCGAATTTCATCCGCGCGTCGTCAAAGGCGTTGAAGCCGCATTCATAGGCGCTGACCTTTTCGGGGTCGGGATTGCGCACCGCGACGACGACGGCGGCCAGGATCAGGATCAGCGCCAAGGCCGAGGCCATCCCGGCAAAGACGAGGATCGGCAGATAATCCTGAAGCAAGGTTTCCACGGGCAAGTTCCCCTTGTCGGCCGCGGAAAAGCATGGCTGCCCGCGACGGGTTGGCTAAGGGTCCGTTTAGACCTGCGGGCCAGCGGGGTCAACGGGCGCCACAGCGGCAAGAAAACGCATGGACCGCCTTACCGAAGCTGGGCGGCGGCCTGTTCGGCGGCGGCGGCCAGCTGGCCGCACAGGGCGGAAAGCGACAGCCCCTGTTCCGCCGCCGCCTGGGCGATGGGCTGATCGATCCCCAGCGCATCGACAATCCCCGACTGGCCCTGGCGATAGGCTTCGGCGGTCATCCGGGGTTCGGTCGGCGGGGGAAAGGACGCGATGACCCGGCCCTGGACTTGGGCGGCCTCGGCCGAGACATGGCCCTGCCCGGCGCAGTATTCCAGAAGGCCCTGCTGGTTCAGGGCGGCGGCTATGGCAACGTCGGGGGCCGTGTCCTGCGCCGCGGCGGCGGTCGCCACCGTCAGGGCGGCCAGTGTCAGGCAGATTCGCATGGGATGTGCCTTTCATGCAAAAAGAGGCAGCCGATCGGCTGCCCCTGTCGCGTTCTACGGACAGCGATCTCAGAGACCGGCGGCCTGACAGTCGGCCAGGGTGATGACCTCCATGTTGATCGAGCCGGAAAACTGGTCGGCGTCCTGATTGCCTTCCACGCCGGTCGTTCCTGTCACCGCAGCATCCGTATCGCCAGCCGCCGCTGTGGCCGGATCGGGGTTGTCGTTGTCCTGATTGCCTTCGATGCCGGTCGTGGGCATCGCGCCGTCCATGGTTCCCGCATCCATGTCCGGACCTGTTCCCGAAACCGAGTCGTTATCCGCGTTACCGCTGTTGCCCGCCTCGCCACCGGCCGAGGTTGCGCCTTCGGCCTGATCGTCCGACCCCATGGCCAAGGTCCGGCAATGTTCGGCGACAGCGGCGCGGTCCGCCTGGTTGATCTGCTGGGTGCCGATCATGTTCTGCGCAAAGGCGGCGGGACCGAAGCCAAGAACGGCGGCCAAGGCAATCGGGGCGGTAAGCGTCTTGATATTCATCACGTGTCTCCACTCTATGCGGTCAGATGTTGAATTGCCCAATCAACACGCAAGCCGCCTGCTTGTTCCAATGGTCCTGAACACAACAGTTTATGATCCGGCGCGGGAACCGCGAAATCGGCTGCGGCATTGCATGGGCACTGTGCGTTGCGCTTTGTCCGCCGAACCGTTATTTCTGGCGAACCTGCCAGCAAAAAGGATACGGCCTTGCGCGACCTTCGGATCCCTGACCAGCGGCACCCGGAAAAGGCCCATCGGCCCGATCAGGCACAGCCCAAGAAACCCGACTGGATCCGCGTCAAGGCCCCCGTATCCGAAGGCTACAAGCGCACCCGCGACATCATGAAGGACAATCGCCTGTCCACCGTGTGCGAGGAGGCGGGCTGCCCCAATGTCGGGGAATGCTGGTCCCAGGGCCATGCCACCATGATGATTATGGGCGAGATCTGCACGCGTGGCTGCACCTTTTGCAACGTGGCGACCGGCAAGCCGGGTGCGCTTGACGTGTTCGAACCGGGTCGCGTGGCCCATGCCGTGCAGAAGCTGGGGCTGAAGCATGTCGTCATCACGTCGGTGGACCGCGACGACCTGGACGACGGCGGGGCCGACCATTTCGCCCAGACCATCCGCGCCATCCGCCATCGCAGCCCCGATTCCACCATCGAGGTGCTGACCCCCGATTTTCTGAAGTCGAAACCCGGCGCGCTGGAGGCCGTGGTCGAGGCCCGGCCCGATGTCTTCAACCATAATCTTGAAACCGTCCCGGCGCTTTATCCCACGGTGCGTCCCGGCGCGCGCTATTTCCATTCGCTGCGCCTGTTGCAAAAGGTCAAGGAACTGGATCCGGCGATGTTCACCAAATCCGGCATCATGGTCGGCCTGGGCGAGGATCGCGGCAGCGTCTTGCAGGTCATGGACGACATGCGCGCCGCCGACATCGACTTCATGACCGTCGGGCAATATCTGCAACCCACGCCCAAGCATCACCGCGTGGACCGCTTTGTCACGCCGGACGAATTCGCGGGCTATGAAAAGGCGGCCTATGGCAAGGGGTTCCTGATGGTGTCCGCGACGCCCCTGACCCGGTCATCCTATCACGCGGGCGACGACTTTGCGCGGCTGCGCCAGGCGCGTTTGCAGAAACTGGGCCGCGCCTGACCCTCTTGCAAATCCGTGCCGCCCGATTTAGTCGGAGGACGGAAGGCCCGAGTGACGGAATGGTAGACGTAGCGGATTCAAAATCCGCCGCCGCAAGGCATGTCGGTTCGAGTCCGACCTCGGGTACCAGATTTTCACACTGAATCGAAAAAGGCCGCCAAGGGCGGCCTTTTGAGGGTCGTTGCGCTGCCGTCAGTGTTCGGCGGCCTTTTTCCTCAGGCGTGCGTTCCGGGCCCACATGTTCAGACCCTCGACCGTCGCCGAAAACGCCATCGCGGCATAGACGTATCCCTTGGGCACATGGACGCCGAACCCTTCGGCGATCAGCGTCGTGCCGATCAGCAGCAGGAACGACAGGGCCAGCATCACGATGGTGGGGTTCTGGCCGATGAAATTGGCCAGCGGATTGGCCGCCAGCAGCATCACCGTCACGGCCACGACGACCGAAACCACCATGATCTCGATATGCGGGGTCATGCCGACGGCGGTGATGATGCTGTCGATGGAAAACACCAGATCCAGGATCAGGATCTGAACGATGGCCCCGCCGAAGGTGACGCCGGCGACCCCGATCATCGTATCCTCGTGATCGGTGGGATCGACGTGGTGATGGATTTCCTTTGTCGCCTTCCACACCAGGAACAGGCCCCCGGCGATCAGGATCATGTCCTTCCACGACAGTTCGTTGCCCAGGATCGTGACGACCGGCTGTGTCAATTGAACGATCCAGGCGACGGTCGCCAACAGGCCAAGGCGCAGGATCAACGCCAGGCTGATGCCGATCTTGCGGGCCTTTTCGCGTTGCCCTGCGGGCAGCTTGTTCGACAGGATCGAGATGAACAGCAGGTTGTCGATGCCCAGCACGATTTCCATGACCATCAGGGTGGCAAGCGCGATCCACGCCTCGGGTTGCTGCATAAGGGCGATGATGTCCTGCATGGATGAGTTCCTGTCCTGACGATGCGCTAACCTAGCAAAGCCGTTGCGCGGCGGGCGGTTCCATCGCGGCGTGCGGCGACATCGTCCCGGTGCGTCGCGGCATCAGCAGTCCACGACCGCTTGGCCGGCTTTCGCCAGGATGTCGGCCAGGTCGTCAAACCAGCCCACCGCCGGGGTCGAGGCGCGCCGAATCAGCAGGATCTTTCGGGACGGCTGGGGTTCGGGAAAGGGCACAACGGCCAGGCCGGGGGCCGCCGCGCGTTCCTGCCGGGCGGCAAGCTGCGGCAAAAACGTCAGGCCCATCCCCTGTGCGGCCAGCCGGCAGAGGGTGGACAACGAGGCCGCCCCCAAATCCAGCCGTCCGCCGCGCCGGGTCAGGCCACAGACCTCCAATGCCTGATCGCCAAGACAATGGCCTTCATCCAGCAGCAGCAATCGGCCGGGATCGAGATCGCGCGGTCCCAGGTGAACCGCCCCGATCCTGTCGATCTGATCCTGGCTTCCCGCCAGCAGGAAGCGATCCGTGAACAATGGCGTCGCCACCAGATCGGGGTTTTCGGGGACGCTGGCCGCCACGGCCGCATCCAGCCTGCCGACCGTCAGTTCATCGATCAGGCGGTCGGTCGGCGCCTCGCGCAGATGCAGGTCGCGGCCAATGTCGCGGGCGCGCAGGATCGGCAGCGCCTCGGGCAGCAGATAGGGGGCGACGGTCGGAATCATCCCCAGCATCAGCCGCCCCCCCTGCCCCGGCTGCCGCATTCCCTGCTCCAGCCCCGCCAATGCGGCCATCACCTGTCTTGCATGGACTTCCAGGGCGCGGCCCTGCGGCGTCAGCACAACCCCCGCCGCGGTCCGTTCGACCAGCGGTGCGCCGACTTCGTCTTCCAATGCGCGGATCTGCATGGACAGGGCGGGCTGGCTGACATTCATCGCCTGCGCCGCCCGCGTGAAATGGCCCTACCGGGACAGGGCCAGGAAATAGCGCAGCTGGCGAAGCGTGACGTTCATCCGCCGAATGTATCGGACCGGCGGCGACAATCAATTTCCGATCATCGGATGCGGCCCGCCGGATCCGCAGGAAAAAGCGTCCGGAATGGTTCAACGCCGCAAGGCATCCGCGCCATCCCGGACAAGAAATGGCGGCGCAGGATGCGCCGCCGAACCGAAACCGTCATTGCCCCCGGAACCGAAACGGGGGCGCCCGACGCCCCCTGGCTCACGTCATCCGATCAGGCGCGATCCGCTGCCATAGGTTTCCTGGTAATGCCGTTCCAGCCGCATCAGCGCCAGACGCAGGACGATCTTGCCCGACCGGGCCGACCAGCCCAGGCGGCGTTCGGTCAATTCGATCCCCTCCAGGAAACAGCACACCCGCAGCACGATGTCGCCCATCCCCGGCCCCAGGTCGCGCAGCGCGATGGCCACCCGGTCACGGGCCGATTCCGATCCGCCGCGATAACCCCCGCCGCTGCGGCTGACATCGATGCCCGAGGTCATGAATCCGGTCCAGTTCTGGGTGACGCGCGGTCCCATCTGAGCCAGTTCGAAATCCTCGCGCAGGCGTTCGCCGGCCGCGACCATGCCGGCCGACAGGAACGGCGTGCCCGACCCGTCGCGGCGGCGCGCCAGCAGCAGCAGGGGGCTTTCGGCGATGTTGACGCGGGTGCGGCGGCGGCGCCCGTCCTCGGGGTCCTGGATGACGCGGCTGTCCCAGACCCGATGCTGTTCGGCATGGTCGAAACCGGCGGCGGCCTCGGCCATGCCGGGGGGGGTGTCGTTTGCAACCGGGCTGGCATCGGTGAAATCGGCGGGACCGGGCACGGCCTTGCGCTGACGGGGGGATTTCAGCATTCCGCGCAGCGCATCGCGGCCCGCGGGTGCGATGGCATAGCGTTGCACCCGGCCCGGCGTCGCCGACGGCGTGACCCAGCCGCGCAGCGCCATGACCTCGGCAATCCAGCGTTCCAGGACGGCGGTCCTGATGTCGTCGCGGCTGATGATGGCCTTGTCCATGCCGTCGGCCGTCACCAACACCGCGCCCGGTTCCGCCAGACGGCGCAGAAGACGCATCGCCTGGCGGTCGTCCAGCCTGCGCGGACGGTCCGCGCCGCCGGACAGCGCGCCATCGATCAGGGGGTCGTCGCGCCGCGCCTCGAACCGGCGGATGCGGCGCAGGATGGTCGAGGCATGACAGCCTTCGGACCGCGCCAGGGAACGGATCGACTGACCTTCCTCGACATGGCGAAGATACAGGCGCGCATCGTCGGGAAGGTCGTCGGGGGGGATGCTGGATGTGCCGACTGGCGAACGGTGCTCCGCGGCAAGGATGTCGATAGCGAAATCACCGGTCAAAAGCGTCATGTCTGTTCGGTCCCTTATCATCCTAGGCAGCCGAGGAACGAATCTACCTTGGGTTGCGTTAAGCGTGGTTAATGGAACGGCTGATCCTCAGCACATAGCCGCAACATTCCCTAACAAACCCTAAAGATAAGTTTCCGCGGCGCGCGCTGCGACAAACGGTCGGGCAACACCCGTTAAAGTTGTGTGAAGCTGATCCCGTCAACACGAATGGGACAGTCCAGCCATGAGCTACATGCCGAACGTGATCGCCTTCCGCCCCCGCCCCGCCGCCGAGCCCCTGCGCCGTCCCAGCGCCCTGATCCGCGCCGCCCGCGAGGGGCAGGCCGGGTGGCGGCGCGAACGCGACCTCAAGCGCGTGCTGCGGTCCGACCATTGCCCCGCCCCCGGAACCAGCCTGCCCCGCCTGCGGGCCGAGGAATCGGCCCTGAACAACGCGCGCCTGCAACATGCGGCGGATTACGACATGCACCGCCATGTCATGCTGATGATCGCGATCCTTGCGGAAATGCGCGCGGCCGTGGCCGGTGCGCCCGTGCCGGTCAGGACCAGCGCGCGAATCGGCGCGGCTATGCTGGCGTCGGTGGGCGCGGTTCTCAGCGGCCCCGGAACAGCGATCCCAGCACACCCCTGACGATGGCCTGGCCGGATTTCGTGCCAAGCTGCCGGGCAAGGCTTTTGCCAAAGGTTTCCACGATTGAATCGCTGCGCGACGACCGGGCCTGGCTGGGCCGATCTTCGTCGCGCGGCCGGTATCGGCGAGCATTGCGGTATTCGTCGCGCGCCATGTCGAACAACGCATCGTCGTCCGCAGCCGTTGCATCCGCCCTGACAGAGGCAACGGCCGCCTCGTCGGTCCGGCGCGCAAGCCGTTCATGCGCCGATTCACGATCGATCACCTTGGCATATTTCACCCCCATGGGCGACGCGTTCATCACCTCGGCCCGCTGGGCGTCCGTGATCGGACCCATTTGGCTGAACGGCGGGCGGACAAGGGTCCGTTGCACCATGCCGGGCACGCCTTTCGTTTCCAGCAGGGATGTCACCGCCTCGCCCACGCCGACGTTCTGGATCGCCTCGGCGGTGACGAAGTCGGGATTGGCGCGGTAATTGTCGGCCGCCAAGCGCAGGGCTTTCTGGTCCTTGGCGGTAAAGGCGCGCAGGGCGTGCTGGACGCGGTTTCCCAGCTGGCCCAGGATCGCGTCGGGGATGTCGGTCGGGTTCTGGCTGATGAACCAGACGCTGACGCCCTTGGACCGGATCAGCCGCGCGACCTGTTCGACCTTTGCGACCAGAGCCTTGGGCGCGTCGGCGAACAGCAGACGCGCTTCGTCGAAGAAGAACGCGATCCGCGGGCGGTCGGGATCGCCTACCTCGGGCAGCTGCTCGAACAGTTCGGACAACAGCCACAGAAGGAACGTCGCATACAGGCGCGGCGATTGCATCAGGCGGTCGGCCGCCAGGATGTTGACCACGCCCTTGCCCGACGCGTCCTGCCGGATGATGTCCGACAGTTCCAGCGCCGGTTCGCCGAACAGGCTGTTTCCGCCCTGATTTTCCAAGACCAGCAACGCACGCTGGATCGCCCCCACGCTGGCCGTGCTGACATTGCCATAGCGCAGGGACAGGTCGGCGGCATTCTGGCCGATCCAGACCAGCATCGCCTGCAAGTCCTTGAGGTCCAGCAGGGCCAGACCCTGTTCGTCGGCCACGCGAAAGGCGATGTTCATCACCCCTTCCTGGGCGTCGGTCAGATCCAGCAGGCGCGACAGCAGCAGCGGCCCCATCTCGGCAGGCGTCGTGCGGACGGGATGGCCCTTTTCGCCCCAGACATCCCAGAAGGCGACCGGAAACGCCTGATAATCCAGCGACACGCCGATTCGCGCCGCGCGGTCGGCGAATGCCTGATGCGTCTTGAACTCTGCGCTGCCCGCCCGCGCGATGCCGGCAAGATCGCCCTTCACATCGGCCAGGAACACCGGCACCCCGGCCAGCGACAGGCTTTCGGCCAGGGTTTGCAGGGTGACGGTCTTTCCGGTGCCGGTCGCGCCCGCGATCAGGCCATGGCGGTTGGCGTATTTCAGCAGCAGGGTCTGCGGCACCGCATGATCCGGTCCCCCGCCGCCCACGAACACGGTGTCCGCCGCCTGATCCACCACCATTGCCATGCCTGCCCCCCTTGCGTTCCGGCCGTCCCGTTGCACCCCGTGTCAATCGAGCGTCCTGCGCGACAATACAATCTTAAGGGTTTCATGCCAGTATGCGAATCGTTGGGGATCACGCTCGACGATCCCGAACCTTCCTCCCTGTTGGACTGCCGCGCCTTCGGGCGCGGCTTTTTTTGTGAATGATCCTGACCATCTGGACAGTTGACGGATCACGGCGGCGCGACTAGCGTGCGGATCAATGATGACCGGCCAGTCCGGCAGGGGGAAGACCGCGCCACTGGCGCCGGGGCCGTGGTTCGCCACGGCCCCTTTGGTTTTCCCCATGGACAGACGGAACGCGGCCGGGCCGCGCGCGGGTCAACGCTTGGTGAACGGACCCGCCCCGTTGCCGCCTGACAAAGCCGGACGGACATGCTAGGCCCGCCCCACGCATTGAGCAAAGGGACGACACAACCATGCCAATCAAACCCTCGCAGGCCCTTCTGGCCGCGCTTTTCCTGATCGCGGCACCGGTCTTCGCGCAGGATAGCACCGCCCCGGCCACGCCTGAAACCCCGGCAACCGAAGCCCCGGCAGCGGCAACGCCGCCGGCCGAGGCTCCGGCGAATGCAGCCCCTGCGGCAACGGATGCCCCTGCGGCGGCGGATGCCCCTGCGGCGGCGGATGCCCCTGCGGCGACGGATGCGCCCGCCGGACAGGCGGCTGCCGACGCGGAACCGCAGGTCGGGCAGTATTATGTCAAGGCGACGAACAACGCCTGGACGACCCGGTGCCTGAAGGCGGAACAGGGCAAGGATCCCTGCGAACTGTATCAATTGCTGAAGGATGGCGAGGGGAATTCGGTTGCCGAAATGACGCTGATCCCCCTGCGCAACAGCGATGTGGCGGCCGGTGCGACGCTGGTGGCCCCGCTGGAAACCGACCTGATCCAGGGCCTTGGTTTCGCCGTCGGCTCGGCCGAGCCGCAGGGTTATCCGTTCAATTTCTGCGCCCCGGTCGGTTGTGTCGCACGCATGGGGTTCACCCAGGCCGAACTGGACGCCATGAAGCGCGGGAACGAAGCCACGCTGAGCCTCCTGCCCTTTGGCGGCGACCGTGAGAACCCGGTGCGCCTGACCGTCTCGCTGGCGGGCTTTACCGCCGGGATCGAGGCGCTGTCGGCCTATGCCGAGGAACCTGCCGCCGATGCCCCGGCTGCCGGGACGGCCGAACCCGCCGCAGAGGCCCCGGCCAACTGAGCCAGGGCCGACCACGCCTTGAACCGCGCCCTTGACAGGCGCGGTTCTTTCATGCGCGCCCTAGATCCGGCGCAGCGCGATCACCGCGTTCAGCCCGCCGAACGCAAAGGCGTTGGACAGCACCGCATCGACCCGCGCCTCTCGGGCCTCGTTCGGGACCACGTCCAGGGCGCATTCGGGATCGGGCTCCTGATAGCCGATCGTCGGCGCGATCACCCCGTCCCGCAGCGCCATGATGCAGGCCAGCAACTCGACCGCCCCGGTGCCGCCGATGATATGCCCGTGCATGGCCTTGGTGGACGACATCATCAGCCGGTCGGCGTGATGGCCAAAGACATGGGCGACCGCCGCGCATTCGGTCTTGTCGTTGGCGGCGGTGCCGGTGCCATGGGCGTTGATATAGCCCACCTCGTCCGGGTTCAGGCCCGCGTCGTGCAGCGCGCCGGTGATCGCGCGTTCCGCCCCTTGGGCCGACGGCATCACGATGTCCTGCGCATCCGACGACATGGCGAAACCCACCACCTCGGCCAGGATCTCGGCGCCGCGCGCACGGGCGTTGTCGTAATCCTCGAAGACAAAGACGCCCGCCCCCTCGCCCTGGACCATGCCGTTCCGGTTCGCGCTGAACGGTCGGCAGGCGTCCCTGGACATGACGCGCAGCCCTTCCCAGGCCTTGACGCCGCCGAAACACAGCATCGCCTCGGACCCGCCGGTCAGCATGACGCGCGCCGCGCCCGAACGCACCATCTGGAAGGCCAGGCCCATCGCGTGATTGGAACTGGCGCAGGCGGTGGCCACGGTGAAGGCCGGGCCGCGCAGGCCGAATTCCATGCTGACATGGCTGGCTGCGGCGTTGTTCATCAGTTTTGGCACAACAAAGGGATGAACGCGGTTCTTCCCTTCCTCGTAGACCGCGCGATAATTTTCGTCCCAGGTGTTCAGCCCGCCCCCGGCGGTGCCCAGAACGACGCCGGAACACAGGCCCAGTTCGCCCTGGAAATTCAGCCCGGATTGCGCCACCGCCTGCTTGGCGGCCAGCAGCGTGAACTGCGTGAACTTGTCGTACAGCAGGATTTGCTGGCGGTTGAAGTAATCCTCGGCCCGCCAGTCGTGGACCTGCGCGCCGATCTGGATCGACAGGCGGTCCACGTCGCGGAACTCCAGCTGGCTGATGCCGCAGCGTCCTTCGCGAAAGGCGGCCAGCGTCGTCGGCACGTCGTGGCCGAGGGCGTTGATGGTTCCGGCGCCCGTGATGACCACGCGCCGCAGCCCGTTTAAAGGCCGGGAATCAGAGAGCTTTGCCGCCTTGCCGTTCTTCTTCGGATTCATGCGGCTTTTTGCGCCACCAGGCGTTCGACGGCCGCAATGATCGTGCCCATGGTCGAGATGTCGAAGTCGGACTTGTCAGGCTCGTTGGCATTGAACGGGATCGAGATGTCGAATTCCTCCTCGATCGCGAAGATGGATTCCACAAGCCCCAGGCTGTCGATGCCCAGATCTGCGGGCGTCGAATCGTCGCTGATCTGGTCGGGCTCCAGCATGGCTTGCTCGGCAATGATGGCCGTGATGCGGTCCTTGATGTGATCGGTCATGACGCCTCCTGACTTCAGCCCTTTTCCAACAGCCGTGTAACAGTTTCCTGAAGTTTTGCCAGTTGCTGCGCGACACGCGGCAGGCGGCGCGTGGCCTTCTGGATTTCCATCTGGGTTTCCATCTTGACGGCGGGATTGCCAAGGATCACCCGCCCCGAAGGAACGCGCGTAAAGATCTTGCTGGCCCCGCCCGCGATCACGTCGTCGCCGATCTCGATGTTGTCGTTGACCCCGACCTGCCCCGCCAGCACGACGCGGTTGCCGACTCTGGACGATCCCGCGATACCCACCTGGGAACACAGCAGGCAATCGTCGCCCACCACGACGTTGTGGGCCAGCATCACCAGGTTGTCGATCTTGGTGCCGTTGCCGATGCGGGTCGCGCGGATGGTGCCCCGGTCGATGGTCGCGTTGGCGCCGATTTCCACGTCATCGCCGATCTCGACCCCGCCCAACGAATGGATGCGGGTCCAATGCTGCTGCCTGATGCCGTCGCGGCGGCCCAGGGTGCGGCGGATTTCCTCGATCCCCGATTCCTCGGGGGTGACAAAGGAAAAGCCGTCGCCGCCGATGACGGCGCCCGGTTGCACGATCAGCCGGTGGCCCGCCGTGACACCGTGGGCAATGCGCACCCCGGCGTGCAACAGCACATCGTCGCCCAGAACCGTTCCGCGCCCGACCGACACATGCGGCCCGATCCGGGCGTTTTCCCCGATCCGGACATCGGGACCGATCACTGCGAACGGCGCGATGGCCGCACCCGGCCCGATGCGGGCCGACGCATCGATGACCGCTGCCGGATGAATGCCCGCCGCGATGCCGGGACCGGGATCGAAGGCCCGCGTCAGCCCCGCCATCAGCAGACGCGGGCGCGGCGCAAAGATCGCGGCTTTCAGGCCGAAAGCCTGCGGATCCATACCCTCGGCCAAGATCGCCATGCTGCCGGGCCGCAGGGTTTCGGCGTATTTCGACGCCATTGCCAGGGCGATCACGCCGCCCTGCGGGCCGACCGGCCCGGCGGCTTGGGGTTCCGCCGCGCCGGTCACGGACAGGTCCACATCGCCCCAGGCCCGCGCGTCCAGAGCCAGCGCCAAGTCGCGGATGGTGATTGCCATGGTCGCCCTCTGACCGTTTCCGTGCCGGAAAGCGCCTTAGCCCGTTCGGCCCTATGAATCCAGCCCGGCCTTCTGGATGGCGTCATAAAGCATTGCATCGCGGCCATACACATCCTCGAACCGTTGGATGGTGCCGTCGGCATTGGGAAACGCTGTGAAATAAACCAGATGCACCGGCACCGCCGGGGTAATCCTTATCCATGATTCCCGGCCCGTATCCAAGGCGCGCCGGAACATCGCCTGCGGATTTTCCGTCTGTTTGGACAACAGGTTATAGGCCAGATCGAATGGATCGGCGATGCGGATGCACCCATGCGAGTAAGCCCGCACGGCATTCCCGAACAGGTGCTTGGTCGGCGTGTCGTGCAGATAGATGTTCCAAGGATTCGGAAACATGAACTTGACCAGACCCAACGCATTGTCGTCGCTGGGTTTCTGGCGGATACGGTACGGAAAGTTCGACGCGTTGTAGCGGCCGAAGTCGATCCGGTCGCGCGCGATCACGTTGCCGTTCCCGTCCACCACGTCCAGCTGCGACACCGCATAGCGGTTGGCCTGCAACTGGGGCAGATATTCCTTAACGGCAATTGAACGAGGCACGTTCCAGCGCGGGTTGGGGACGACGAATTCGATCTCGTCCGAAAATTCGGGCGTCTGGCGGTCAGGATCGGTGTGGCCCACGACGACGCGGGTGCGGAACACCTCGGCCCCGTTCTCGACGATGCGGGCGGTGTATTCGGGGATGTTGACCCACACATGGCGGGCGTCCAAGTCTTCGCTGGCCATCCAGCGCATCCGTTCCAGCGCCACGATGATCGCGCGGCTGCGGCTGTCGTCGGACACGTCGCCGTTGAGATGACGGAGGGTCTTTGGCCCGGCGATGCCGTCCGGCGGCAGGCCGACCGCCGCCTGATACCGCGCGACGGCCTTTGACAAGGCCGCGTCATAGGACAGCGGATCGGCCGAGGGGGCGGCAAAGCCGATGCTGTCCAGACGGGCGCGCAGGGGCGCGACGCCCTCGCCACGCATCCCCACCCGCCACAACCCCTCGGGGGCGCGCGGCAGTCCGGCCGGGACCGACAGGGCTTGTCCGCCGGACAGGGCGCGTTGCAGGGCAAGATAGGCCGGATGGCGGGGTTGCAGGTCCAGAAGGAACCGTCGGGGATCGGGGGCCTGGGCAAAGTCCCGGATCAGGCCGGGGATGGCGGGACGGCGGACCTCCCGCTTTATCAGGGGATCCACGCTGGACGGACGAATCATCCCTCCCGTCATGTCGCGCAGATAACGGACCAGGATCCGCGCCTGATCGATCTCGGCCGCGATGTCGGTCGCATCCGCGGCCAGATCCATGGACGGATAGCGTCCGGAAGGAATGCCGTGCGCCGGGGCCGTCCCGACCGCCTCCAGCAGGCCGGTGCGCCGTTCCGCGGCCTGCGGCCCCATGAAGATCGGTTGCAGCCCGTTGCTGCCGTAATAGGCGGCAAGATCGGGCGTCGCCGCAGCGGCCTGCGCCAAGGCCATCTCGCGCGCGGTGAAATTCAGACGTGGCGCGGCCGCAACACCAAGCGCCGGGCCAGTCGCGGCCGGTGGTTGCGCAACCACTGATTGTGCGGCCGAAACCAGCAGCATAACGGAAAGCAGACCTGCGCGGCGCATGAGAACCCTTTCTGCCGATGCCTTGAATCTGTCACCGCATCTGTGACTTGACCAGCGATTGCTGATCTTTCCAGACATGCGGAACCGGGTGGTTGCAATGGCGCCACAGGTCAGGGTTCATCGTGCAACAGGATCCCGTTATCGGCGACATTTCGCTTAGGGTTGTGGAATTGTTGCCGTTGCCTCAACGAATCCGTTTCCGACCGCGCGGACTTTTGACATATTGTTAAGCAGCCAGGATTAACCTTGGCGGCGCCGCAAGGCTGTGGCGGAAAAAAGACGAACTGGGACAGGCGATCTGACATGACATTCGAGCTTCTTTCACGTCGCGGCGTTCTTGGCGTGTTTGCGACCACGACCGTCGCCGCTGCGCCAGTGATGGCCAATGCCTTTGGCTTCCTGCGCGGCGCGGGCGACATGCGCCGCATCCGCATGTATTCGGGCCGGACCGGAGAAAGCCTTGACACCGTTTACTGGGTGGATGGCAAGTACATCCGCGAGGCGTTGAACGAGGTGAACATCTTCATGCGCGACTGGCGCACGGGAGAGGTGATTGGCGTCGATCCTCGGGCGGTCGATGTCGCGGCGGCGTCGCACCGGCTGCTTCAGACGAACGAACCCTATATGATGCTGTCGGGCTATCGCTCGCCCCGCACCAACGCCATGCTGCGCCGCACGTCCAGCGGGGTCGCGCGCAATTCGCTGCACATGGTCGGAAAGGCCGCCGACCTGCGGCTGAAATCGCGGTCCGTCGCACAGATGTACAACGCCGCGGCCTCGTGCCGGGCCGGTGGCGTGGGCAAGTATTCCCGGTCCAATTTCGTCCACATGGATTGCGGTCCGGTTCGCAGCTGGGGCGCCTGAACGACCCCGGATTCCGATCGCTGAACCTGGCGCCGCTTGCCCTGCTTGCGGCGCCTTTTCCGTATCCGGCCCGTCCGTCGCGCTCGTTCGGATGCGCCTTGACGAAACGGGACGGTTGCTGAAACCCTTTGGTCCACCCGGATCACCACACAAGGCCGCCCGATGCCGCATATGACGCGCCGTTACCGAACCGCCAAGAAAATCCAGGCAACGGCAATCCAGTTGGCAGTGCGGGACGGGCTTTCAAACGTCACGACCGAGGCGATCGCCCGCGAAGCGGGGATCAGCACCCGGACCTTTTTCAACTATTACCCCTACAAGGAAGCGGCGATGATGGGGCCGCCGCCCGATTACCCGGCCGAAGCGTCGGAACAGTTCGTGAACGGCCGCGCCACCCTGATCGAGGATCTGGATCGTTTGATCTCGGCGCATCTGACGCGGTTTCTGGACGAACGCGACATGCTGGTCCACATCTTCGCACTGTCGGACACGGATCCGAAACTGGACGCGCTGCGCAATTCCACGGTGCTGTCGCGCCGCGCGCAGATGCGCGATCTGCTGCGCCGACGCTGTCCCGACGCCAGGCCCGCCCAGATCGAGATTCTGGCGGCCGCCATCGTCGCGGCCACCAATGCCGCCACCAAGGCCTGGGCGGGCGGAGAGGTCGATGACTTCCTTGCCGCCGCGCGCGAGAACCTGTCCCTTATCCTGCCTGCCGCCGAGATGCTGAAGCGCCGCGGCGGCTAGACGGCCAGCACCTTGCGGTAAAGATCCCCGATGAAGGGGCGCGCCTCGATGAACGGATCGTGCCCCGGACCCAAGACCGCGCGCACCTGTACGTCGAAATCGGCATAATGCTGGGTCAGCGCCCAGATCGAAAAGATCAGGTGGTGCGGATCGACCGGTGCCAGGCGCCCCTGATCCATCCAACCTTGCAGGATCGCGGCGGCCGTATCGACAAGCCCGCGCAGGCTTCCGCCCAGAATTTCGCTCAGATGGGGCGCCCCTTGCAGGATCTCATAGGCGAACAGCCGACTTTCGCGGGGAAACCGCTGCGACATGTCCAGTTTGGCGCTGACATAGGCCAGTACCTCGTCCAAAGGCTCGCCGTTGGGATCGATGCGGATCATCGGCGCCAACCACATATCCAGAAGCGTGGTCAGCAACGTCTTGTGGATGTCGTCCTTGGTGGCAAAGTAATACAGCACGTTCGGCTTGGACAGGCCCGCGGCCTCGGCGATCTGATCGACGGTCGCGCCGCGGAAGCCGTGCAGCGAAAAGGCTGTCAGCGCCCCTTCCAGGATCAGGTCGCGGTTCTTCTGCTGGATGCGCGTCAGGGGGGCGTCGGGTTGATCGGCCATGGTGGATCCGCCTGTTCGATGGTGCATATTTAGGCAGCGCGCAAGGGGGCAGCCGCATGGACGCTTGACTGAACCCTGCCCCGTGCTAGCGTGATCCTGACCATTTGGTCAACAATGGAAAAACCCTGGGCCGCGATCGCGATCCGGGCGCGATCAAGCCGACCCCGCGCCAGAATGGGGCAGCCAGACAGGAAGGACACAGCGATGACCGACGCCCCTGGGGTAGGCCCGGCCGCGAACATGCGGGTCGATGGCGAAAGGCTGTGGGACAGCCTGATGCAGATGGCCCGGATCGGACCCGGCATCGCGGGCGGCAACAACCGCCAGACCTTGACCGATGCCGATGCCGAAGGCCGCGCCCTGTTCCGCCAGTGGGCCGAGGATGCGGGCATGACCATGGGCCTTGATCGGATGGGCAGCATGTTTCTGCGCCACGAAGGGTCCGAACCCGATCTGGATCCCGTCTATATCGGCAGCCATCTGGATACCCAGCCCACCGGCGGCAAATACGACGGCGTGCTGGGCGTTCTGGCTGGGCTTGAGGTGATCCGGTCCATCCGCGACATGGGGCTGACCACGCGCCGCCCCATCGTCGTCGTGAACTGGACGAACGAGGAAGGCGCCCGGTTCGCGCCCGCGATGCTGGCGTCCGGCGTGTTCGCAGGCATCCATGACGAGGATTACGCCAATAGCCGCACCGACGCCGAGGGCAGGCGGTTCGGCGACGAGCTGGACCGCATCGGCTGGCGCGGGGACGAAACGCCCGGTGATCGCAAAATCCACGCGATGTTCGAATACCACATCGAGCAAGGCCCGATCCTTGAAGCCGAAGGCAGGCAGATCGGCGTCGTCACCCACGGCCAGGGGTTGTGGTGGTTGCAGGTCACGCTGACCGGCAAGGACGCCCACACCGGATCGACGCCCATGTCCATGCGGGTAAACGCGGGCCTGGGCATGGCCCGCATCATCGAGGCCGTGCACCGCATCGCCATGGACCACCAGCCCGACGCCGTGGGCGCGGTGGGCCAGGCCAACGTCTGGCCGAACAGCCGCAACGTGATCCCCGGCCGGGCCGTGTTCACCATCGACTTCCGCTCGCCCCACCTGGACAAGCTGACCTCGATGCGCGCGCGGCTGGAGGACGAAGCGCCAAAGATCGCCGCCGAGCTGGGCCTGGGGATCGAGATCGAGCCGGTCGGCCATTTCGACCCCGTGGCCTTCGATCCGGGGCTGGTCGCCAAGGTGCGGGATGCGGCGGAACGGCTGGGCTACAGCCACATGGACATCGTGTCGGGCGCGGGCCACGACGCCTGCTGGATCAACCGCGTGGCGCCGACAGTGATGATCATGTGCCCCTGTGTGGGGGGACTGTCGCACAACGAGGCCGAGGAGATCAGCCCGGAATGGGCGGCGGCTGGGGCCGATGTGCTGCTGCACGCGGTGTTGGATGCGGCCGAGGTAGTCGGGTGATCTTAATTGTCCAGTAAACCATCGTGGGACGACCACTTAAAACGATGTAGCAGTCGTGAACGCTGTTATTTTCATGACGATAACTGCCCAGTGATCCGGAGGTGGGTGCCACGCCTACACCCTCTAAAAGACGCTGTTCCAAAGCAGCCAGACTTTGAAAAAATTGGGCGAGAAGCATTATCCAATGCCATTCAAAGAATGATAGATAACTACAATAAAAAACATGGTATTCAGTTAAGTAGGCAAGAACTAGCACTTCTGATGGAGGTGCATTTAAGCCATCTCATAAAAAAGACATGAGCTTGGGGGAGTTACATGACCACCGTCATCCGCAACGGAACCATCGTCACCGCCGACCTGACCTACAAGGCCGACGTGCTGATCGAACACGGCCGCATCGCCGCCATCGGCCAGGGGCTGACCGGCGACACCACGCTGGACGCCACCGGCTGCCTGGTCATGCCGGGCGGCATCGACCCGCATACGCATCTGGAGATGCCTTTCATGGGCACCTATTCCGCCGATGATTTCGACAGCGGCACGCGGGCGGCGCTGGCGGGGGGGACGACGATGGTGGTGGATTTCGCCCTGCCCTCGCCCGGCCAGGGGCTGCTGGACGCGTTGCAGATGTGGGACAACAAGTCCGGCCGCGCGCATTGCGATTATTCCTTTCACATGGCGGTGACGTGGTGGGACCGGCAGGTCTTCGATGAAATGCAGGCGGTGGTGGATCGCGGCATCACCAGCTTCAAGCATTTCATGGCCTACAAGGGCGCGCTGATGGTGAACGACGACGAGTTGTTCAGCAGCTTCCGCCGGGTGGGCGATCTGGGCGGGGTGGCCCTGGTCCACGCCGAGAACGGCGACGTGGTGGCGGAACTGTCCGCCCGGCTGCTGGCCGAGGGCAATACCGGCCCCGAAGCCCATGCCTATTCCCGCCCGCCCCAGGTCGAGGGCGAGGCCACGAACCGCGCCATCATGGTGGCCGACATGGCGGGCGTGCCGCTGTATGTGGTCCACGTGTCCTGCGAGGACAGCCACGAGGCCATCCGCCGCGCCCGGTCCCAGGGCAAGCGCGTCTGGGGGGAACCGCTGATCCAGCACCTGACCCTGGACGAGAGCGAATACTTCAATCCCGACTGGGATCACGCCGCCCGCCGCGTCATGTCGCCGCCCTTCCGCGACAAGCGGCATCAGGACAGCCTGTGGGCGGGCCTGCAATCGGGATCGCTGTCCGTGGTGGCGACCGATCATTGCGCCTTCACCACTGCGCAGAAGCGTAACGGGATCGGCGACTTCACCAAGATCCCCAACGGCACCGGAGGGCTGGAGGATCGGATGCCGATGCTGTGGACTCATGGGGTGGCGACCGGGCGGCTGACGCCCAACGAATTCGTGGCCGTCACCTCGACCAACATCGCCAAGATCCTGGGGATGTATCCGCGCAAGGGCGCGGTTCTGGTGGGTTCGGATGCCGATCTGGTCGTCTGGGATCCCGAGGCGGAAAAGACCATTGCCGCGGGCAGCCAGCAGTCGGCCATCGACTATAACGTGTTCGAGGGGCAGCGGGTCAAGGGCCTGCCGCGCTATGTCCTGACACGCGGCCATGTGGCGGTGGACGGCGGCACGCTGGACAGCCGCGAAGGCCATGGCGAATTCGTCGCGCGCGAACCGCGCGGCACCGTGAACCGCGCCCTGTCGGCCTGGAAGGAACTGACCGCGCCGCGTCCGGTGGAGCGGTCAGGCATTCCGGCAAGCGGGGTGTGACTTGACCGTCATCGAGGCCTGCGACGTTTCCTTGACATTCCAGACCGCGGATGGACCGGTCCATGCGCTGAAGGACGTTAGCCTGACGATCGCGCCGGGGGATTTCGTCAGCTTCATCGGACCGTCCGGCTGCGGCAAGACCACCTTCCTGCGAACCATCGCAGCCTTGGAAACCCCCACCGGCGGGACGCTGGCCGTCAACGGCATGACCCCCGAGGCGGCGCGCAAGGCGCGGGCCTATGGCTATGTCTTCCAGGCGCCGGGGCTGTATCCCTGGCGGACGATCGCCGGGAACATCAGCCTGCCGTTGGAGATCATGGGGTTTTCCAGGTCCGACCGCGCGCAGCGGATCGCGCGCGTGCTGGATCTGGTGGACCTGACCGGCTTCGGCAGCAAGTATCCCTGGCAGCTTTCGGGCGGGATGCAGCAGCGCGCCAGTATCGCCCGCGCCCTGGCCTTCGACGCCGACATCCTGTTGATGGACGAACCCTTTGGCGCCCTGGACGAAATCGTGCGTGACCGCCTGAACGAGGCCTTGCTGGACCTGTGGAAAAAGACCGGCAAGACCATCGGCTTCGTCACCCATTCCATCCCCGAGGCGGTGTATCTGTCCACCCGGATCGTCGTCATGTCGCCCCGTCCGGGCCGGATAACGCGCGTCATCGACAGCCCCCTGCCCCGCGACCGCCCGCTGGAGATCCGCGACACGCCCGAATTCATCGCTCTGGCCCAGCAGGTCCGCGAGGGGCTGCGCGAGGGGCACAGCTATGACTGAAGCAAGCCCGACCCTCGCCGGCCGGATCATGCCGGTCCTGACCGTGCTGCTGGCGATTGTCGTGATCTGGTATCTCGCCGCCGTCTGGATGAACGCGCCATGGGTGCGCGACCAGGCGGCGCGGGCCGACGCCGTGCTGACGACCGACGATCTGGTCCGCCAGACCCTGACGCTGGAACGCCCGGTCCTGCCCGCGCCGCATCAGGTGGCGGCGGGGCTGTGGGACGGGATCACAGGGCAGGCCATCACCTCGAAGCGCAGCCTGGTCTGGCATGGCTGGATCACGCTGTCGGCGACGCTGGCGGGCTTTGCCATCGGCACGGCGGCGGGCATCCTGCTGGCGGTCGGGATCGTCCACAACCGCGCCATGGACCAGTCGGTGATGCCCTGGGCGGTGGCCAGCCAGACGGTGCCGATCCTGGCCATCGCGCCCATGGTGATCGTGGTCATGGCCAGCGCGGGCGTCACCGGCCTGCTGCCCAAGGCGATCATCGCGGCGTGGCTGTCGTTCTTTCCGGTGCTGGTTGGCATGGTCAAGGGTCTGCGCACGCCCGACGCGATGCAGCTGGACCTGATGCACAGCTGGAACGCCAGCGGCAGCCAACGGTTCTGGCACCTGCGTCTGCCCAATTCGCTGCCCTACCTGTTCGCCAGCCTCAAGGTCGCCATCGCCGCCGCCCTGGTCGGCACCATCGTGGGCGAACTGCCCGCCGGAGCCACGGCAGGCCTGGGCGCGCGGCTGCTGTCGGGCAGCTATTACGGCCAGACAGTGCAGATCTGGGCGGCGCTGTTTGCCGCCGCGATCCTGGCCGCCGCCCTGGTCATGCTGATCGGCTGGATCGAAAGCCTGACCTTGCGCCGCATGGGTCTGGCGCGATGAGCGCGCTGCCCATCATCGCGGTCTGGCTGGGGGCTTGGGGGCTGAACGCCTGGCTGTCGCGATTCGACACGCGCGCGACCCGTCTGGCGGTGGCGCTGATTTTCGGCGCGACGATCCTGATCCTGTGGGAAATGATCGTGCGCATCCATGCCGTGCCCCCGGTGATCCTGCCCGCGCCCAGCCGGATCGGCGCCAGCGTGGCCCAGAACACCGCGATCCTGTGGACCGATTTCGTGCAGACCATCCTCAAGGGCGCGCTGACCGGCTGGCTGATCGGCGCGCTTGCCGCCATCGCCACGGCCATCGCCATCGACCGCAGCCCCTTCCTGCAACGCGGCCTGCTGCCCATCGGCAACTTCGTGGCCGCCCTGCCCATCGTCGGCATCGCGCCGATCCTGGTGATGTGGTTCGGCTTCGACTGGCAGTCCAAGGCTGCGGTCGTCGTGGTGATGGTGTTCTTTCCGATCCTCGTGAACATGGTGGCGGGCCTGGCCGCGACCGATCCGATGCAGCGCGACCTGATGGCGACCTGGGCCGCGCCCTATCGCGCCAGTCTGTGGAAACTGCGCCTGCCCGCCGCCATGCCCTTTCTGTTCAACGGGCTGAAGATCACGACCACCCTGGCCCTGATCGGCGCCATTGTCGCGGAATTCTTCGGCAGCCCGACGCGGGGCATGGGATTCAGGATCTCGACCGCCGTGGGGCGGCTGGATCTGCCGCTGGTGTGGGCGGAAATCCTTGTGGCGGCCATCGCGGGATCGCTGTTCTATGGCATCGTGGCGCTGATCGAAAAGAAGGTGACGTTCTGGCACCCGTCGCAGCGCCGTCAACGGGGATGACACCCCAACACAGGAGAGGGAAGATGAAGGCACTGATGATGGGCGCCGCCCTGACGCTGGCAGGCGGCGCGGTTCAGGCGCAGGAACTGACCCTGCAACTGAAATGGGTCACGCAGGCGCAGTTCGCAGGCTACTATGTCGCCAAGGACAAGGGTTTCTACGAGGAAGAAGGTCTGGACGTCACCATCCTGCCCGGCGGCCCGGACATCGCGCCGACGCAGGTGCTGGCCGGGGGCGGGGCCGACGTGGTCGTCGAATGGATGCCCGCCGCGCTGGCGGCGCGTGAAAAGGGCTTGCCGCTGGTCAACATCGCGCAGCCGTTCAAATCCTCGGGCATGATGCTGACCTGCCTCAAGGAAAGCGGCATCACCGACCCCGCGACCGACTTCAAGGGCAAGACCCTGGGCGTCTGGTTTTCCGGCAACGAATATCCGTTCCTGTCGTGGATGAGCCAGCTTGGCCTGTCGACCGAAGGCGGGCCGGACGGCGTGACCGTCCTGAAACAGGGCTTCAACGTCGATCCGCTGCTGCAAAAGCAGGCGGCCTGCATCAGCACCATGACCTATAACGAATACGGCCAGGTTCTGGACGCGGGGATCGCCGAGGACGACCTTGTGACCTTCAAATACGAGGATCAGGGCGTCGCCACGCTGGAGGACGGCCTTTATGTCCTGGACAGCACGCTTCAGGACGAAACCAAGGTCGCCGATCTGGTGAAATTCGTCCGCGCCAGCATGAAGGGCTGGAAATACGCCGAGGAAAACCCCCAGGAAGCCGCCCAGATCGTTCTGGACAACGACGAAACCGGCGCCCAGACGCTGGATCATCAGGTCCGCATGATGACCGAAATCGCCAAGCTGACCGCCGGCAGCGACGGCACCCTGGACGAGGCCGATTATCAGCGCACCGTGGACACCCTGATGGCGGGCGGATCGGATCCCGTGATCTCGGCCGCGCCCGAGGGCGCGTTCAGCCATGTCGTCACCGAACAGGCGGTCCAATAGCGCGTCTTCTTCATCGAAATATCCTCGGGGGGAATCCCGGAACGGGATGGGGGGCAGACAGCCCCCCTTTTCGCTTGCGTGCCGCCGGTCAGCACGGCATGGCACCGCCCGCGATCGCGGCATCGCCCCGGCACGGCCCTGTTGTCGACACGCAAGGCATCGCCTTGGGCAGCGTCAACGGCGCGGTCGGCGTGCTGCTGCCGACGCGTCTGAGGCCTGCCTCCGTCCAGACGGCGGGGCTGGCGATCCTGTCGGCGTTGACGATGATCCCGCCGCCGTTCCCGCAAGGAAGGTTCGGTCATCCTGCCGTGGTCGCGGCGCTGACGGGCCGTCTGGCCGGCGCGGGCTGGGATGCGACGGGGGTTCGCGCGGGATGGGCGCAGTTGATCTTTGCCGCGGTCCGGCTCGCCGCGGCCCTGGCGTTCGCCAGCGACCACCGCCAGAACCGCCACGTCGCATGACGGCAAGGGGCGGTTTCCCGCCCCATGCCGAATGGTCAGGCCGGATGTCAGCGCGCCGACTCGCGCACGACCTCTCCTTGAGGATCCAGTTCCAGCGTCACCGTCTCGCCTTGCGGATTGGTCGCGTCCAGGATCAGGCGCGGACCGTCGGCGCGCAGAAAGCCGAAATTGCCATAGCCCGCCTGGCTCAGTCGCTGGTTGACCGCGACCGTGTCGAAACCGGCGGGAATCGGCGCGGAACGACCCGGACCGTCGCCGCCCGGTCCACCGGCGCGACGGTCCTCGCCGCGCGGACCGTCGCCACGGCCGGGACCATGATCTGGACCCTGACCGGAGCCGCGCATGCCGTGACCGCCCGGTCCCCGGTCCCCCCGCCGTTCGTCGTCGCGTTCGTGGCGCGGGCCGGGGCCGTCATCGCGGCCAAAGCGCAGCACGCGCCCGTCCCCGTCGAATTCGGCACGCATCGTTTCGCCGTTTGCGGCGATGCCCTGAACCTCGATGCGCCCGCCGCGGTTCTCGATCTCGTCGATGCGGTCAAACTGGCCGACGATGTCGTTGTCGCGCACCGCTTGGGGCAGCAGCGTCCCGACCAGATCGGCCGGAACCGCCCCGTCCTCGACCTCGACGCCGATCAGGGCATTCTGGCGGTCGAACTTGATCTCCAGTTCGGCGCCGGTCGGCTGAAGACCCTTGATCCCAAGGTGTTCGGGACGCTGCTTGATCTCGGTGATCGACCCGAACAGGGCCATCGCAGGCTGACCGCGCAGGTCGGCGGGCACGACGGCGTCGATCAGCGGTTGCGGCAGCGCGCCGTCATCGGCCTCCACCGCGACAATGTTGTCGGCCATGTCGATCATGGCCTCGATTTCCACGCCATCTGCCGTGCGGCCCTCGATCTTGCGCATTCCGTCGCGCTTGGTTTCGATGTCCAGACCGTTCAGGTTCAGGCCGGCCAGCGGCGCCGGCAAGGCGGGCGCGGTCTGCGCCATGGCGGTCGTGCCGATCCCGGCGATCAGCGCCAGCATCGCGGCCGAGGTGGTGAATCTGCGAATGGCCATAACGGTCGTCCTTTTCCTGTTTCTTCGGGTGATACCGCACCCTGACGAATCACGTTCTATCCCGGCCCCGCCGAACGGATCGCCAATGATCCGTTTGGTTTTCATTTGGGCGGAAACAGCTATTCTGCCCCCATGCTGCCTGTCCGCGCCCTTGTTCTGTTTCTTCTGGCTTGCGCCCCGGCCCAGGCGCAGGACGGGACGCCGCGCGATCCGATCCAGCAGTTCAGCCCCCTGCCCCTGCACGAGGTCGCGGCATCGGTCTCGGAACGCTATGACGGGCGGCTGCTGGCCGCCGACACCCGCCCGCCCCTGCCGCACGAACGCCATTTCGGCACGGAACTTGTCTATCGGTTCCGCCTGCTGACGCCGCAGCAGAACCTGCTGGACATCCGCATCGATGCGCGCAACGGACGATTCCTGTCGGTGTCGGGCCGGGGGCAGCTTGCGGCGCGCCGTCGATGACCCCGGAACCAGGAACCAGACCATGCGGGCGCTGATCGTCGAGGATGACCCGGCCCTGTCGGCCCAGCTTGCCGGCGCCATGCAGGATGCGGGTTTTGTCACCGATTGCGCGGCGGATGGCGTGCGGGGCGAATATCTGGGGGCGACCGAATCCTATGACGTGGCCATCCTGGATCTGGGCCTGCCCGGCCTGGCGGGGATCGAGGTTCTGACCCGCTGGCGCGACGGCGGGCTGACCCTGCCCGTGCTGATCCTGACCGCGCGCGGCGACTGGACCGACAAGGTGGCCGGTTTCCGCGCCGGGGCCGACGATTACGCCGTCAAGCCGTTCAGGCTGGAGGAGGTGGTCCTACGCTGCCAGACGCTGATCCGCCGCGCCGCCGGTCATGCCCGGTCGGTGATCCAGGCGGGGTCGCTGACGCTGGACAGCCAGTTGGGCGTCATCACCCGCGACGGCGTGGCGTTGAAGCTGACCGGGTTCGAACAGCGCATCCTGGCCTATCTGATTCTGCACCAGAACCGGATCGTCGGTCGCATCGAACTGTCCGAACACCTCTACGAGGCCGAAACCGACCGCGACTTCAAATCCATCGAGGTCGTGATCGGCCGCCTGCGACGCAAGGTGGGCGACGGGGTGATCGAAACCCGGCGTGGCGAAGGTTATCTGCTGCGGACGCCCGCATGATCCGGTCGATCCGGGGGCGGTTGCTGCTGCTGGCGGCGGTCTGGCTGGGCGCGGCTCTGCTGGCGGCGTTCCTGTTCATCTCGGCCCTGCTGGAAGATTTCGTGACCGGCCGCTTCGATGCCGAAGCCGCGGCCTTGGCCGATGCCCTGATCGCCTCGGTTGCGGTCGAGGACGGCCGGATCGAACTGGAGGATCCCCCCGCCGATCCGCGTTTCGACCTGCCGCTGTCCGGCTGGTACTGGCAGATCCAGGCCGATGGCGCCGTGGCCGCGCGATCGGGATCCCTTCTGGACGGGCGCTTGCAGGGGCCGCAGGACGACGTTGTGGGCGGCCGGGGCATCGGGGCAGACAACGCCGCGCTGCGCGTGCTGCGCCGTCAGGTCAGCCTGCCCGACAGCGATGCCACGATCGGCGTGACCGTCACCGCACCGCGCGACCAGATCGACGACAGCCTGCGCCAGATCAGCCGGCCCCTTGCCGTCGCCTTGGCGGTGCTGGGCGTCGTCATGGCCTTGGCCAGCGTCGTTCAGGTGACGGCGGGACTGGAGAGCCTGAATCAGGTTCGCCGCGATCTGGCGCGGGTCCGGGCGGGCGAACGGGACCGACTGGTCCCGCCCCGTGTCCAAGAGCTTCAGCCCCTTGCGGCCGAGATCAACGCGGCGCTTGACCAGAATGCCAGCCTGCTGGCCCGCTCGCGGCAGCATCTGGGCAACCTGGCCCATTCGCTGAAAACCCCGCTGGCCGCCCTGGCGAACGAACTGCCCCCCGGTCATCCCGGTCAGGCCCTTGTCACCCGGATGGACCGGCTGATCGGCTGGCACCTGCGCCGCGCCCGGTCGGCCGGCCCCCGCGTCCTGGGCCAGCGGACACCGGTGCGTCCGGTGATCGACGACATCCTGTTGGT
Source organism: Paracoccus sediminis (assembly GCF_900188295.1). Taxonomy (GTDB): domain Bacteria; phylum Pseudomonadota; class Alphaproteobacteria; order Rhodobacterales; family Rhodobacteraceae; genus Paracoccus; species Paracoccus sediminis. Next base: position 198,338 of record NZ_FZNM01000004.1, on the reverse strand, counting down.
GCTGCGCTGGCCGATGCAGGACAAGGGCATCGCCGCGACCATCGACTGCCCCCCCAACGCCGCCTTTGGGGGCGAACGTCAGGATCTGGAGGAGATGGTGGGTAATTTGTGCGACAACGCCGTCAAATGGGGCCGTTCACGGGTGGCGATCAGCGTCGGGCAGGCCGACCGCCTGACCATCCGCATCCGGGATGATGGCCCTGGAATGGCCGACACCGATGCGCCGCTTGCGCTGATCCGGGGCGGGCGCCTGGACGAACACGGCGCATCCGGGTCGGGGCTGGGGCTGGCCATCGTGGCCGATCTGGCGGCGCTGCACGGGGGCGGCCTGAGGCTGGAACGCGCGGATCTGGGCGGCCTGGCCGCGATCCTGGATCTGCCTGCCTGATTTCCTGGCACCGCTTGGCGCGGCAAAGTTTTACCATTTGATAAAAAATTAGGCCTGTGGCAGCCTGATCCCTGCCAACAGGTGAGCCAGGAGACGCAAATGTCCCAAGCAAGACTGGCGCCGGGCGTCGTCCCCGGCCGCCTTGACCCCCATGAACTGGCGGCGAATTTCGTCGATGTCGCCCCGCCCCTGGACGATCACGAAGCCCGCGTCGCCGCAGACCGCTGCTATTTCTGCCACGACGCGCCCTGCGTGACGGCCTGCCCGACCAGCATCGACATTCCGCTGTTCATCCGCCAGATCGCCACCGGCACGCCGGATGCGGCGGCCATGACGATCTTTCACGCCAACATCTTCGGCGGCATGTGCGCCCGCGTCTGTCCGACCGAAACCCTGTGCGAAGGCGCCTGCGTCCGCATGGAGGCGGAAGGCGACCCGGTCGAGATCGGCGCGCTGCAACGCTATGCCAGCGACGGGCTGATGGCGCAGCCGGGCCATCCCTTCCGCCGCGCGGAACCGACCGGCAAGCGTGTGGCCGTGGTGGGCGCCGGGCCTGCGGGCCTGTCCTGCGCGCATCGGCTGGCCGCCAAGGGCCACGATGTGGTGGTTTACGAATCGCGCCCGAAACCGGGTGGGCTGAACGAATACGGCATCGCCAGCTACAAGGCCGTGGACGGGTTCGCCCAAGCCGAGGTGGACTGGCTGCTGGCCATCGGCGGCATCGCGTTGCGCCACGACCAGCGGCTGGGCCGCGACATCACGCTGGACGCGCTGCGGGCGGAATACGACGCGGTGTTCCTAGCCATGGGCCTCGGCGGCGTGAACGCCCTGCGCGCCGAGGGAGAGGAGCGGGGCAATGTCCTGGACGCCGTGTCCTTTATCCGCGACCTGCGGCAGGCATCCGACCTGACCGCCCTGCCCGTGGGCCGCGACGTGGTGGTGATCGGCGGCGGCATGACGGCGGTGGACGCCGCCGTGCAGGCCCGCTTGCTGGGTGCGGAAAACGTCGCCATCGTCTATCGCCGCGACCGGTCCCAGATGGGCGCCAGCCGTCACGAACAGGACCATGCGTCCCGCAGCGGCGTGCGCATCATCTGCAACGCCGCGCCCGTCAAGGTCCACGGCAACGGTTCGGTGGTCGAGGTCGAGTTCGCCTATACCGCCGTCGATCCCGATGGCGGCCTGCGGCTGACCGGCGACCGTTTCCGCCTGAAGGCCGATCAGGTGTTCCGCGCCATCGGGCAGCGGCTGGACGGCGCGCCCGACGCCCTGGCGCTTGACGGCGGCAAGATCGGCGTGGCCGGTCCGGGCCGCACCAGCATCCCCGGCGTCTGGGCGGGCGGCGACTGCGCCGCAGGGGGCGACGACCTGACCGTCACCGCCGTGGCCCAGGGCCGCGACGCCGCCGAAGACATCGACGCCCATCTGACCGGCCGCCCGGTCGAGATCCCCGGCTGAGGAGAACATCATGGCCGACCTGCGCAGCAATTTCATTGGGATCACGTCCCCCAATCCCTTCTGGCTGGCGTCCGCCCCGCCCACCGACAAGGAATACAACGTCCGCCGCGCCTTTCAGGCCGGCTGGGGCGGCGTCGTGTGGAAGACGCTGGGATCCGAAGGCCCGCCCGTCGTGAACGTCAACGGTCCCCGTTACGGCGTGATCCACGGCCCCGACCGACGCGTCCTGGGCATCAACAACATCGAACTGATAACCGACCGCCCGCTGGAAGTGAACCTGCGGGAAATCAAGTCGGTCAAGCGCGACTATCCCGACCGCGCCCTGGTCATCAGCCTGATGGTCCCCTGCGACGAGGATTCCTGGCGCGACATCCTGGCCCGGATCGAGGATACCGGCGCCGACGGGGTGGAACTGAACTTCGGCTGCCCGCACGGCATGTCCGAACGCGGCATGGGCAGCGCCGTGGGCCAGGTGCCCGAATACATCGAGATGGTGACGCGGTGGGTCAAGCAGTACTCGCGCATGCCCTGCATCGTGAAGCTGACGCCCAACATCACCGATGTCCGCAAGCCGGCCGAGGCCGCAATGCGCGGCGGCGCCGATGCCGTCAGCCTGATCAACACGATCAATTCCATCACCAGCGTCGATCTGGACCTGTTCGCCCCCCAGCCCACCATCGACGGCAAGGGCGCCCATGGCGGATACTGCGGCCCGGCGGTCAAGCCCATCGCCCTGAACATGGTGGCCGAGATCGCCCGCAATCCGGCCACCCGCGGCCTGCCCATCAGCGGCATCGGCGGGGTCACGACCTGGCGCGACGCGGCCGAGTTCATGGCGCTTGGCGCGGGCAACGTGCAGGTCTGCACGGCGGCCATGACCTATGGCTTCAAGGTGGTGCAGGAGATGATCACCGGCCTGCGCGACTATCTGGACAGCCATGACATGGACATGTCGGACCTGATCGGGCGCGCGGTGCCCAACGTCACCGACTGGAACCAGTTGAACCTGAACTATGTCACCAAGGCCCGCATCGACCAGGATCTGTGCATCAAATGCGGCCGCTGCTATGCCGCCTGCGAAGACACGTCCCACCAGGCCATCGCCCTGAAGCCCGGTCGCGTCTTCGAAGTGATCGAGGAAGAATGCGTCGCCTGCAACCTGTGCCTGGACGTCTGCCCGGTCGAGAACTGCATCGACATGCGCGAACTGGCGGTGGGTGAAATGGACCTGCGCACCGGCATCCGACGCGGCGGATACGCCAACTGGACCACGCATCCGAACAACCCGATGGCGGTCAAGGCAGCGGAATGACCGATGGTCGGGGCGAGAAGATTCGAACTTCCGGCCTACGGTACCCAAAACCGTCGCGCTACCAGGCTGCGCTACGCCCCGACACCCGCGCTTTAGCCGATTGCACGGCGGGGGGAAAGCCCTAGCGGCAGGGCAGCGCGGCCAAATCCTGGGCCAGCCGGGGATGGGCCATGGGCTGACCCACCGCAAGGCCAAGACGGTCGGCCTCGCCCCCGCCGATTTCCAGGACCATCTGGCGCTCTGGTTCCGGATCGCCTGCGGCCGCGCCCGGAATCGGGGTTTCGTCCAGCGGCACGGCGTTGCGACGAATGTGCCGGATCACCCCGCCCTGATCCAGAAACACCAGATCCAGCGGGATATAGGTGTTGCGCATCCAGAAGCTGACGGTGCGGGGATCGTCATAGATGAACAGCATCCCGGTCCCTTCGGACAAGGTGCGCCGATACATCAGCCCGCGCGCCCGTTCGGCGTCGTCATCAGCGACCTCGACCGCGATGGGCACGGGGCCGCCCGGTGTTTCAAAGATTACCCGGTCCGGCGCGCAGGCAATGTCGGCAAAGGCCGCCGATCCCCAGCACGCAAGAACCAAGGCCGCCAAGGCCGACTTATTCGGCAACATGCGCCATGAAATCCTTGATGTCCTGGACCTGATCGCCCAGGCTGTCCACACCCAGGCTGCTGGTGCCCTGTTCGGCGCCGCGGTCCCAGCTTGTCACCTGAGCCGCCATCAGGCCGCGCGGACCTTCGACCACGCGAATGCCGATCGCCTCTCCGATGGTAAGATCGGCGAATCCGGAATGGCGCAGAACCTCGACATGCAGGAACACGTCGTCGGGATGGCCGAAGATGTTGGCAAAGCCGAAGCCCTTGCCCTTGTCGAACCATTTCACGCGGGCCGGGCGCAGGGGCAGCGTTTCAAGATTTTCGATCACGCCATTGTCGAGATCGGCGATCGGCGCCCCCTCGGACACCGGCGGTTCGATCGACACCACCTCGGTCGCTTGCAGGCCGCGCTGGGTCGGCTGCATCCAAACGGTCACGCGGGACTGGTCCGCAACCGAACTGCGCCCGAAATTGCGCAGGACATTGGCATGCAGCAGGATGTCCGCGCCGCCTTCTTCGTTCAGGATGAAACCATATCCCTTGGCCGGGTCAAACCACTTGACCAGTCCTGATACCAGCTTCAGTCCTTTCTCTTCCATCATCTTGCCACCACATGCGCAGAGCGCGCCTTTTCGGTCCGTAAAATCAACCAAATGAACTTTTTGATATCGCCCCTGTCCGATGGCGTCAGTCCTGAAAAACACAAACGGGCATATAGCTTTGCACTTCCAACATGGTCAGACACTCTGGCCCTTACGTCAAGTCCTAGGGTGACAGCCGTTCAACAAACCAGCCGCCACTGGCTTCTTTGTTCCACCGGAACCGGTCATGCAACCGGAAAGCGCCGTCGGCCCAGAATTCCATCTGGACGGGTGCGACCCTGAACCCGCCCCAGAACGGGGGGCGTGGCGGGCGGGTTCCGTAACGTAAACCCAATTTCGCCACCTCGGCCGCCAAGGCCGCCCGGCTTTCCAGCGGCTGCGACTGGCGCGAGGCCCAGGCCCCCAACCGACTTTGCAGCGCCCGGCTGTCGTAATAGGCATCGGCCTGCGCGCCCTCGACGCGGGTGACATGGCCACGCACGCGGATCTGGCGGCGCAGCGATTTCCAGTGCATCACGAAGGCCGCCTTGCCGGTCGCGGTGATCTGGCGGCCCTTGGCGCTGTCGTAATTCGTATAGAACACGAAACTGCCGTCGGTTCCCTGCCCTTCGATGTCCTTCAGCAGGACCATCCGCGCGTCGGGCATTCCATCCGCATCGACCGTGGCCAGGGCAATGGCGTTGGGGTCGTTCGGCTCGGACCTTTCAGCCTCGGCCAGCCATCCCCTTGCGATGTCGAACGGGTCGTCGCCCGCAAACAATCCGTCCCGATCCGCCATATCGCCCGTCCTTGCGCTTGATGCTTGCAAGCCTTTGGCCTAAGCATTTTTTCACAAATGGTTGAAAGCGCGAGAGGCAGCACATGTCAAGCGAGCACAGGCGGGGCCTGATGGCCGGGAAACGCGGTCTGGTCATGGGATTGGCCAATGACAAGTCGATCGCCTGGGGAATCGCCCGCGCCGTCGCCGCCGAGGGTGCCGAGCTTGCCTTTTCCTTTCAGGGCGATGCGCTGAGAAAGCGGGTCGAGCCGCTGGCGGCCCAGCTTGGATCGTCGCTGGTGCTGCCGTGCGATGTCAGCGACGAGGCGTCGGTCGATGCGCTGTTCCAGTCGCTGCGGCAGGAATGGGACAGCCTGGATTTCGTGGTCCATGCCATCGGCTTTTCCGACAAGGACCAGCTTCGCGGCCGTTATGCCGACACGACGCGCGACAATTTCCTGATGACCATGGACATTTCGGTCTATTCCTTCACCGCCGTGGCGCGCCATGCGGCGGCGATGATGCCCGACGGCGGCAGCCTGCTGACGCTGACCTATTACGGCGCGGAACGGGTGATGCCGCATTACAACGTGATGGGCGTGGCCAAGGCCGCCCTGGAGGCCAGCGTCCGCTATCTGGCCGAGGATCTGGGCAAGGACAATATCCGCGTCAATGCGATCAGCGCGGGTCCGATCAAGACGCTGGCCGCCAGCGGCATCGGCGATTTCCGCTATATCATGAAGTGGAACGAACTGAACTCGCCCCTGCGGCGCAACGTGACGACCGAGGACGTGGGCAATTCCGCGCTGTATCTGCTGTCGCGGCTGGGCGCGGGCGTGACAGGGGAAACGCATCACGTCGATGCGGGATACCATGTCGTCGGCATGAAGGCCGTGGATGCGCCCGACATCGCGACCGTCAAGAAGGACTGATCGCCGGCAATGACCATCAGCGCCGACCAGCTTGCGCTGTTCGTGGCCACGCTGTCCGTGGCGATCCTGTCGCCCGGACCGGGCGTGATCGCCGTCAGCCAGAGCGCATTCGCCTTGGGACGCAGGCGCACGCTGCCCTATGCCTGGGGACTGGCCGTGGGCGCATCGGCCTGGGGCATCTTTGCGCTGCTGGGTCTGACCATGATTTTCAGGGCGCTGCCCTGGACTTATGCGGCGCTGAAGGCGGCCGGCGGGGCCTATCTGGTCTGGATCGCCTGGAAGATGTGGCGTCACGCCCGCGATCCGCTGCCGGATCCGGCGGACAGCAGCCGGGGCATGGGATTCGGCGGCGGGATGGTGCTGAACCTGTCGAACCCGAAACCGGCGCTGTTCTATTCCGCCGTCCTGCTGTCGATCTTTCCCGCATGGCTGACGGCGGGCGACAAGCTGCTGATTTACGCCACGGCAGTCTCGGTCGAACTGGCATTTTACACGGCGCTTGCATCGCTGATGGCTTTGCCTTGGCTGCGGCGCAGGTATTATGAAGCCAAATTCTGGATCGACCGCGCCGCGGGACTGGCCATCGGCGGCCTGGGGCTGTCGCTGATCCTGCGTCCTTGAAGGAGTAGCACGATGGACCGCCTGCCTCATGAAAAGGGTTTCCATGTCAGCTGGGACCAATTGCACCGCGACGCCCGCGCCCTGGCGTGGCGCCTGGACGGGACCGACTGGCGCGCCGTCGTCGCGGTGACGCGCGGCGGGCTGGTTCCAGCCATGATCGTTGCCCGCGAACTGGACCTGCGCGTGATCGACACGATCTCCATCCGCTCCTACAAGGGTGTTGGGACCGAGGCCGGGCAAGGGCAGCTCGACGTGTTGAACACCCCCGATCCCGCGCTGATGGGGGATGGCGAGGGCATTCTGGTCATCGACGACCTGGTCGATTCGGGGCGCACCCTGGAACTGATCCGAGAGATGTATCCCAAGGCCCATTTCGGCACGGTCTATGCCAAGCCCAAGGGCAAGCCGATGGTCCAGACCTATGTGACCGAGGTCAGCCAGGACACCTGGATCTTCTTTCCCTGGGACATGGCATTGCAATACGTCCAGCCCTACCGCGGCGAGGACTGAGCGCGCCGAGAAGCCACTTTTCGGAACGGCCGTCGGAACCGGCCGTCGGGTCAGGCATTGTTTCCTCAATCGCGCATCACAGGCCATGCGCGGAACTTCAGGAGGATTGGACATGCGTAAGCTGATGCTGAGCACCGCAATGGTTCTGCCGTTGATGATGGCGCCCGCCATGGCGCAGGACACCACGGCCACTCCGCCCCCGGCGGATACCGCGACCGGCACGATGGCAGAACCGATGGGCGCGGATGCGACCCCCGCCGACGCCATCGAGGCGGAAACCGAAATGGACGAGGCCGATACTGCGGCCGACGAGGCCGAGGTCGCCGCCAGCGGCATGGTCGCACAGAATCAGGCAGACAACGAACTGCGGATCGACTGGATCACCGACACGACGGTCAATGCGCCGGACGGGACCGCGATCGGCGATATCAACGACGTGATCGTCGATGCAGAGGCCGGGACCATGAAGGCCGCCGTGATCGGCGTCGGCGGTTTCCTGGGCATCGGCGAAAAGCAGATCGCGGTGCCGTGGGATCAGTTGACCATCAACTATGACGCGCAGGAAATCACCAGCGAACTGACCAAGGAACAGGCCGAAGCCGCGCCGGAATATGTGTTCCGCGCGCAGGAAGACGCCCCGGACATGGCTGGCGATGGCACCATGGCGACGACCCCTGCCGCCGATGGGACAATGACCACCGCCCCGGCCGATACGATGGGAACCACGGCGGATCCGGCCACGGCGCCGGTTGTGACGCCCGACGCGGCTGCCACCACCTCGACCGAACCGGCAGCGACAGGCGCACCTGCACCGGCCGATTCAACCATGCCGGCCGATGGAACCATGCCTGCGGACGGAACCATGCCCGCCGATGGCGCGATGCCAGCGGACGGTGCGATGCCGGCCGATGGAGCCATGCCGGCCGAAGGCGAGATGCCCGAGGGCGAAACCACCGAACCCGCGAACTGATCCCGCGGCATCGTCTGGAAACGGCCCTCTCGCGGGGGCCGTTTCGTCATGTCTGGTTTCCACGGACGAACCGGGCGGCACCTTCGGCCGCGCGCTGCAAGGCGCGGCTTTTGTTGACCGTTTCCATGAACTCCGCCTCCGGGTCGCTGTCATAGACAATGCCGCCGCCCGCCTGGATATACAGTGTCCCGTCTTTCAGCACACCCGTGCGCAGGGCAATGCACATGTCCATTTCGCCGTTGGCGGCGAAATACCCGACCGCGCCGCCATAGACGCCGCGCTTTTCCGGTTCCAGCTCGTCGATGATCTCCATGGCCCGGACCTTGGGCGCGCCAGAAACCGTTCCGGCGGGCAGCCCCGCCAGCAGGGCGGATAACGCGTCCTCGCCCTCGCGCAGTTGCCCGACCACGTTGCTGACGATGTGCATGACATGGCTATAACGTTCGATCACGAACTGTTCGGTCGGATGGACCGTGCCGGGTCTGGCGACGCGGCCCACGTCGTTGCGGCCCAGATCCAGCAGCATCAGATGTTCGGCCAGTTCCTTGTGATCGCCCAGCAGATCGGCTTCCAGGGCGCGATCCTCGGCCTCGTCCGCACCACGCGGTCGGGTGCCCGCAATGGGGCGGATCGTGACCTCTCCGTCGCGCAGGCGCACAAGGATCTCGGGGCTTGCGCCGACGATCTGGAACCCCCCCAGGTTTAGAAAGAACATGAAGGGCGACGGGTTGGTGCGCCGCAGGCTGCGATACAGCGCAAAGGGCGGCAGCGGGAAATCCATGCGCCAGCGTTGCGACGGCACGACCTGGAAGATATCGCCCGCACGGATGTAATCCTTGGCCCTTTCCACCGCCGCAAGATAACCGGCCTTGCTGAAATTCGACACGGGTTCGCCGATGCGGGCGTCATGGCCAAGGGCGCGGGGTTCGGACGGCTGCCGGTCCAGCGACCGCAGCGCATCCATCACGCGTTCGGCGGCCTGGGCATAGGCGGCGCGGGCATTGTCGCTGCCGTCGTGCCAGGCCGGGGCGCACAATGTCACCTCTCCCTTGACGCCGTCCAGCACGGCCACCACGGACGGGCGCATCAGCATGGCATCGGGCAAATCCAGCGGATCGGGGTTCACGTCGGGCAGACGTTCGACCAGCCGGATCATGTCATAGCCCAGGTATCCGAACAGCCCCGCTGCGACGGGGGGCACGCCAGACGGCATTGCCTCGATCCGGCTTTCGGCGATCAGGGCGCGCAGGCTTTCCAGGGCGGGGCGTTCGTCCGGCGTGAATTCGGACGAGAACCGGGCCTGCCGGTTGATCCGGGCACGACCGTCGCGGCAGTCCCAGATCAGGTCCGGCTTCATGCCGACGATGGAATAACGGCCCCTGACCTCTCCTCCGGTCACGGATTCCAGCATAAAGGACATGGGCGCGGCGTCGGTCAGCTTCAGCATCAGGCTGACGGGGGTGTCCAGATCGGCCGCCAGCCGGATCGTGACAAGCTGGTTCTGGCCAGCCTTCCACGCCGCCTCGAACGAGGCAAAGTCGGGCGTCAATTCCATCACTGGACTTGCGCGTTGATGGCGTCGACCGCCGACTGGTCCAGCCTGATGCCCGCCTCGCGCTGCACGGCACGGGCATAATAATCGAAGACATCCGATTGCAGCGACTGGTCCAGGCGATCCTTCACCGCATCGCCGACAGGCCGGGAATCCTCGGCCGCCAGGTCGGCCCTGGTGATGGCATCAAGGCGCAGCAGGATGACCCGGTTTTCGGCACCGACCACCCCGATTTCGCCCGGAGCGGAGAGAGCGAAGGCGCGGGCGACGGTGTCGGCGGGCACGCCTTCGATCCAGCCGTCACGGGTGATGTCCTGGGCCACGGTCCATTCCGGCGCGGGTTGACCCTGGGGTGCGGGGGCGTCCAGGCGCTGTTCCTCGGCCAGGGCCAGAAGCTGGCGATGGGTTTCGGACCGGCGCCAGTCGGCCTCGACCTCGGCCCTGACGTCCTCGAACGGGCGCAGGGTCGGGGGCACGATGGCGTCCAGGCGCAGGGCGAAGACGCCGCCATCGTCAAGGCTGGCAAGTTCCGGGAAATCGGCCTCGGACGCTTCGGCGGCGCGGTCGCGGAAGGCCTGATACCCGGCGATGCTGCCCTCGGCGGGTTCGCCGCCCTCGGACCAGTCCAGGCTGCCCAGCTCAAGCTCGGTTTCCTCGGCCACCTGCTCCAGCGTCGCGCCGCCGGCCAGCAGGTCTTCGTAATCGGACGACCGCTCCTCGATGTCGCGGGCGGCGCGATCGACCGCCGCCTCGGCCCGCAGGGTTTCACGCGCGTCCTCAAACGGCGTGTTCACGGGTTCCAGGATAGCATGAATGTTGAACAATGCGGGTCCGAGATCCGTCTGGACGGGGCCGACGACGCCGGTCTGGTTGGTGGCGAACACGGCCTCGCCCGCGGCACCAAGATCGGCCTGCGACACCTCGCCTTCCTCCACGTCCTCGGGTTGCAGGCCGCGTTCCAGAACGAACGCCTCGAACGGCGCGGTGCCCGCGTCGATCTGCGCCTTGGCGGCCTGCGCCTCCTCGGCCGACGGAAAGACCAGACGGCTGACCAGACGCCGTTCGGGGCGCTGATATTCGTCGATATTGGCATCATAGGCCGCCCGCAGCGCCGCTTCGTCCAGTTGCACCTGGGGCGCCAGCATTTCCGGCGTCAGCCAGACATAGGTGATCTTGCGCAGTTCCGGGGCGGTGAAGCGGTCGGCATTGGCGCTGTGCCAAGCGCGCAGCGTCGCCTCGTCGGGTTCGGCTATGGGCGTGGGCAGCATGTCGGGGGTCAGTTCGCGCCAGGCCACGTCGCGCCGTTCCAGGATCCACCGGGCGGTGGTGTCCACGGCGACCTTGGGTGCGGCGACCCCGCCCGTGACGGCACGCTGGATCAGCAGGCGGGCCTCGTCGGTGCGGACCTCGCGCTCGAACTCGGCCTCGGAGAGATTTTCGCGGCGCAGCACATCGGCATAGGCGGCGCGGTCGAAGCTGCCCGTAGGGCCGCGGAACGCTGGGGCCTCCAGGATGTTCTGGCGGACCTGTTCGTCGCCCACGGCCACGCCGATGCGGCGGGCCTGTTCTTCCAGGGCGGCGGCGGCAATCAGTTGCGCCTGCACGGCCTGCGGCAGCCCCATGGTCTGGGCCTGCGCCATGCTGATGGCCTGGCCGGTCTGCTGCTGATAGGCGTTCAACTGATTGCGCAAGGCCCGGACATATTCGTCGGCGGTGATGGTGGTGTCGCCCACCGACCCGATGCTGGTCGATCCCCCGGAAAAGCTGGTCACGCCAAAGCCGCCGAGGCCCAGAACCATCAGGCCCATCAGCACCCAGACGATGGTGGATTTTCCGTGTGTCCGCAGGTTCTTCATGGCCCGGCCTTTCCTTCTGGTCGCGTCCGGGTTTCCATAAGCCGCGCGCGGCCCCGCCACAAGCCTGTCACACCTGCAAGCCGCGCAGCCGTCCTGCCAGTTCGGCGATTCGCATCGCGTCGATATTGGCGAATGCGATGCGCAGATGGGCGGGACCGACCGGATCGTCCTGCGGCACGAACATGGTGCCGGGCAGCGCCAGCACGCCGATTTCGGCCACCATCCGCCGGGCCAGATCCGCGGACGAGGCAGCAAAGGGATGCCGGACCCAGGCGAAATAGGCCCCCGCGCTTTTGACCTGCCAGCCGGGCAGCCCGGACAGCGCCGCAACCGCGGCATCCCGCCGCAACAGGATGGCCTGCCGTTCCCCCGCCAGCCAGTCCCCCAGGTTCCCCAATCCCCACAGGGCCGCGATCTGTCCCAGTTGCGAGGTCGAGATCGCCACCGTGTCCAGGAACTTTTCCACCTGCGCCATCCGCGCATCCGATGCGATCAACGCGCCCACCCGATGCCCGGTCAGCCGGTAGGCCTTGGAAAAGCTGTAAAGCTGGATCACCGTCCGGTCCCAATCGGGACGCGTCGGCAGGTCGTGCGGAGGTCCGTCGCGGCTGTCGAAGTCGCGATAGGTTTCATCCAGGATCAGCGCCAGCCCATGCGCCTGCGCCAGATCGAAGAACCGTCCCACCAGTTCCGCGGGATATTCCGCGCCTGACGGATTGTTGGGCGTGACCAGCACGATGGCCCGGCAGCGCGGCGCGATCAGGGCGGCGGCGCGTTCGGGATCGGGCAACAGGTCGTCCCCGCAGGGCAGCGGCACCGCGTCGATGCCCTGCATGTCCAGCCACATCTTGTGGTTGAAATACCATGGCGTCGGCAGGATCACCTGATCCCCCGCCCCCGCCAGGGTCGTGATCGCCGCGCAGAAGGCCTGGTTGCAGCCCTGCGTGATGGCCACCTGATGCGGACCCACCGCCCCGCCATAGCGGCGCGAAAAGGTTGCGGCGACAGCGGCCCGCAGGTCGGGATTGCCAAGCACCGGGCCATAAAGATGCGACTCGGGGCGGTGCAGCGCGGCGTCGGCCATGACCTGCCGTAGGGCCATGGGCGGCGGATCGACCGGGGCGGCCTGGCTGACATTGATGAGAGGACGGTCCGGCGGAAAGGTTGCGCCCGCCAGCCAGCGGCGCGCCTCCATCACCGGGGGCGGGAAGGTGGCGGCCAGGGTGGGGTTCAGGGGGGCGCGGTCAGTCACGCGCCAGCCCTTGCAGGTCGGACAGGTCGGGGGGCAGCGACAGATCCGGCATCGGCGCGGGCAGACCGGGGCTGGGGGTCGGCGTCGCGACCGGCGCCCGCACGGGTTCCGGCTCAGGCTCAGGCTTGGGCCGGACGGCCAGCGGCGCGTCCACACGAACCGACGGCAGGCGGTCGGGCTGGTTGGCCGTGGCCCGGTCGGGCGCGGCAGGCAAGGCCCGCCGCGCCAAGGCGTCGGGACGGTCGAGCGCGGGGGCGTCCTCGCCCAGGACGGGGGCGGTCTGGACCGGGCCATCGCGCCCGCCCGCAGGTTCGGGGCGCGGATCGGCGGCCGTCACGGCCACGGGCGCGGGTTCGGATGTCGGCGCGGTCACGGCGGGCGCCTCGGGCTGGGCGGGGCGTTCCACGGCCAGCGGCGCGGGCAGCCGTGGCACCACATCGCCGCCCCGGCCGAATTCGGACCCGACCGGCAGATCGACCGCGCCCGCGACCGGGGAATCGGCTGGCCGCGCGGCTGAGGGCTCCGGCCGGGGCACCGACGTCGGTTCGGGCGTCAGTTCAGGCGCCGGTTCGGGCACCGGTTCCAAAACAGGCGCAGGCTGGGGCATGGGCACGGGACGGGCGACGCCGGGTTCCCGCGCCGGTTCCGGCTGTGGCAACGGCACGGCCAGCGACAGTGCGGCCACCGCAGCGACGCTGGCCACGCCGCCATGGAAAAGACCCCTCCAGAAACCGCGTGCCATGTGCCCCTTCGTGTCCCTGCCGGTCTTGACCCCCCGGCGCGCTTCGGCCCATCTATAGCCGAGCCATTCCGGCGGGGAAACCGCCACCATACCGGGGCGTTCGCGATGATCCTTCTGATCGACAACTATGACAGCTTCACCTGGAACCTCGTGCATTATCTGGCCGAGGCGGGGGCCGAGGTCGAGGTTCGCCGCAACGACGCCCTGACCGTGGATCAGGCCTTGGCGATGGCGCCTGACGGAATCGTGATCTCGCCCGGTCCCTGCGATCCGGCGCAGGCGGGCATCTGCCTGGATCTGATCCGGGCGGCGGCCGACCGCGCCATCCCCCTGTTCGGCGTCTGCCTGGGCCATCAGGCCATCGGCGAGGCCTTCGGGGGCAAGGTCGTGCGCGCGGTGCGCATCATGCACGGCAAGACCGATGCGATCAGCCACGACGGCACCGGGGTGTTCGCCGGGCTGCAATCCCCCCTGACGGCCACGCGCTATCATTCGCTGACGGTGGAACCGGAAAGCCTGCCGAATTGCCTGCGCGTCACCGCCACGTCCGACGACGGCACGATCATGGGCCTGGTCCACGAGGCCCTGCCTATCGAGGGCGTGCAGTTCCATCCCGAATCCATCGCATCCGAACACGGGCACGAGATGATCCGGAATTTCCTGGCCCGCTGCACCCCGCGCGAGGCTGCGGCATGACCCTCGGCGACATCCGCCCGCTGATCGGCATCGCGGCCACCCGCCCCCTGACGGGATCCGAGGCCGAGGCGGCGTTTTCGGCCCTGTTCGACGGCGCGGCGACGCCCGCCCAGATCGGCGGTTTGCTGATGGCGCTGCGGGTGCGGGGCGAGACGGTCGATGAAATCGCCGCCGCCGCCCGCGCCATGCGCGCCCGCATGAACCGCATCCATGCCCCCATCGGCGCCATGGATATCGTGGGCACCGGCGGGGACGGCAAGGGCACGCTCAACATCTCGACCGCGACGGCTTTCGTGGTGGCGGGCGCGGGCGTGCCGGTCGCCAAGCACGGCAACCGCAACCTGTCGTCGAAATCGGGGGCCGCCGACGCGCTGACCGCCATGGGCATCAACGTCATGGGCGGCCCAACCGTCGCGCAAGAGGCGATTAGCCACGCCGGCATCTGCTTCATGATGGCGACGATGCACCATCCGGCCATGCGCCATGTCGGCCCGCCGCGCGCGGAACTGGGCACAAGAACGGTCTTCAACCTGTTGGGGCCGCTGACGAATCCGGCGTCCGTGCGCCGCCAGTTGACCGGCGCCTTCAGCGCCGACTGGATCCGCCCCATGGCCGAGGTGCTGCGCGACTTGGGCAGCGATGCGGCCTGGCTGGTCCATGGCGCCGACGGCACGGACGAGATCAGCATCGCGGGGGAAACCCGTGTGGCCGCGCTGAAGGACGGCGCCATCAGCGAATTCGTCGTGGTGCCCGAAGACGCGGGCCTGTCCCGCCATCCGTTCGAGTCGATCATCGGCGGGGAACCGCATGAAAACGCCGCAGCCTTCCGCGCGCTGCTGGGCGGGGATCCTGGCGCCTATCGGGATGCGGTGCTGCTGAACGCCGCCGCCGCGCTGCTGATCGCCGGAAAGGCGGGCGACCTGCACGAAGGGGCCGCGATGGCCGCCGAATCCATCGACAGCGGCGCGGCTAAGGCCCGGCTGGACCGGCTGGCGCATATCACCGGGGCGCCCGAAACGTGAAGCCGCCAAAGGCCTGGGATCACCTGCCCTTCTTTCAGGACGACTGGCCCGCGATCCGTGACCGCCTGCAAGGGCTTGACGACTGGCTGCCCGGTCCTGCCCTGGTCTTCGCCGCGCTCGAGGCGACGCCGCCGGACAATGTGCGGGTCGTCATCCTGGGCCAGGATCCCTATCCCACGCCCGGCCATGCCAACGGTCTGGCCTTCTCGGTCGCGCCTGACGTGGCCCTGCCCCGGTCGCTGAAGAACATCTTTGCCGAACTGCGCGACGATATCGGCGCGGCGCCTGCCACGGGCGATCTGTCCGGCTGGGCGCGGCAGGGGGTGCTGCTGCTGAACACGTCCCTGTCCGTGCCGCCGGGGGATGCCGCGCGGCACGCAAAATGGGGGTGGGACAGGCTCGCGCGCGAAGCCGTGACCGAGGCGCAGCGACACGGACCGCTGGCTTTTCTGCTGTGGGGCGCCCATGCGCAAAAGGCGATGGCTGGTCTGCCCCGCCCGCAGGATCTGGTGATCGCGACGGCGCATCCCTCGCCTTTGTCTGCGCGTCGGGGGTTTTTCGGCAGCAGGCCGTTTTCACGGATCAACGGCTGGTTGGCGGCTCAGGGGCGCAGGCCGGTGGACTGGGCGGCCCAAGAGGCGATAGCGGGGAAATGACGCCCCGGCCTACAGCGCCTCGAACCCCGCCCTCTGCCGTTCCGTCCACAGCAGATGCAGCGTCAGCCCGTTTTCGCCCGATTCCTCACGCTCGACCACGCCCGCCTCGTGCAGCCAGGCGCGGCGGCGGCCGTCCGAGAAGGGCAGCGTCACCGTGCCGGTCGTCTTCGGTTCGTCCAGCGCGTCCGACAGACGCGCGTCGATGGCGGCGATCAGGTCGTCCAATCCCTCGCCCGTCAGGGCGCTGACGGCCTGGATGCCCTGGGTCCGGGCATCGGTGCGGCGCAGCGCGGCGCGTGTGTCGGCCGACAGGGCGTCGATCTTGTTCCAGACCTCGATGGCCGCCACGTCGTCATCGACCCCCAGCGAATCCAGGATTTCGGCCACGTCGGCCGCCTGCTCCTCAGTCTCGGGGTGGCTGATGTCGCGGACATGCAGGATCAGGTCGGCCTCCAACACCTCCTCGAGCGTGGCGCGGAAGGCGGCGACCAGTTCGGTGGGCAGGTCGCTGATAAAGCCCACGGTGTCCGACAGGATGATCTTGCGCCCCTGCCCGCCCCCGGCGCTAGGCAGATGAACGCCGCGCATGGTCGGATCCAGCGTGGCGAACAGCATGTCGCGGGCCAGCACATCGGCCCCGGTCAGCCGGTTGAACAGCGTGGATTTCCCGGCATTGGTGTAACCCACAAGCGCCACGATCGGGTAGGGCACCTTGGCCCGCGCCGCGCGGTGCAAGGTGCGGGTTTTCACGACCCGCTCCAGTTGGCGGCGCAGCCGGGTCATCTGTTCGTCGATGGCGCGGCGGTCGGCCTCGATCTGCGTCTCGCCGGGACCGCCGACAAAGCCGAGCCCGCCGCGCTGCCGTTCCAGGTGGGTCCAGGCGCGGACCAGACGGGTGCGCTGATAGGACAGCGCGGCCAGTTCAACCTGCAACACGCCTTCGCGCGTGCGCGCCCGGTCGGCAAAGATTTCCAGGATCAGCCCGGTCCGGTCCAGCAGCTTGACCCTCCAGTCCTTTTCCAGATTGCGCTGCTGCACCGGGCTGACCGGCCCGTCGACAAGGACCAGATCGACCTCGGCATCGTCCAGCCGGTGCCCGATCTCGGCCATCTTGCCCTTGCCGAACAGGCGGCCCGGATCGGGCTTGCGCAGGCGGGCGACCTCGTCGCCGACGATCTCGATCCCCGGCAGCGCATGGGCCAGGGCCACGGCCTCGGCCAAGGCGTGTTCAGGTTCACGCCGCTGGGTCCGGCTGGCCAGGTCGGGGTGGATCACATAGGCGCGGGTGGGCCGGGCCTCGGTCGCGGTGGGTTCCGCCAATCAGTCCTCGCCTTCGTACAGCGAAATGGGCTGGCCCGGCATGATGGTGCTGATCGCATGCTTGTAGACAAGCTGCGACTGGCCATCGCGGCGCAGCAGCACGCAGAAATTGTCGAACCAGGTGATGACGCCTTGCAGCTTGACGCCGTTTATCAGGAAAATCGTGACGGGAACCTTGGCCTTGCGGACGTGATTAAGGAATGCGTCCTGCAAGTTCTGCTTGTCGCCAGCCATTATTTTTTCCGTTTTTCAACTGTCCCAGGTCGGGGATCACATCTAAGCGGTTGATGCGAACCTTGCAAGCGCCCCAGGGTCCAGCCTGTCAGCGCCGCCAGAACTGCGGCGAAAAGAGCGCAATGACCGCCAGCGTTTCCATGCGCCCCACGATCATCGCCCCGGCCAGGACCGTCTTGGTGAACACCGGCAGGCCCGACCATCCCTCCCACGGGGCGGACGCGACGCCGGCGGTCGCCTCGAACGCGGGGGTCAGCGGGATGGCGCCCGCAAGGGGTCCGGTGTTGGTCAGGGCGGCGATGGACAGGATTGTCGCCGTCTCGATCTCGATCCGCTGGATCGAGACAAGGGCCACCACCACGGCGATGGACGTGGCGAACAGCATGAAGAAGATAAACGCCAGATAGGCGCCTTCGCGCCGCAGCCTGCGCGCGATGCGCCCGCCCCCGGCGATGGAATTGGGATGGATGATCCGTTCCATTTCCCGCTGGCCGTGCATCGCCAGGGCATGGACCCGCAGCAGCTTGACCCCGCCCGCCGTCGTGGCGACCCCGCCGCCCATCATGGCCAGCCCGGCCAGGATCAGTCCGGGCGAAGTCAGGCCCGACCAGGCCCGCGCGCCCTGCCAGTCGATCGAGGACCAGCCCGTCGTGGTCAGATAGCTTAGCCCGTTGAACAGCCCGCCCCAGAACGCGGACAGGCCATTGCGCAGATCGTGCAGCAGTTCCAGCGATCCTTCGGGCGCCTGTTCGCCTTCGATCGCGCCCAGGAAATGCCGCGCGAACAGCGACAGCGCGACAACCGCCACGAAACCTGCGGCCATTTTCAGTTCGGGATCGTCTTGCAGCCTGTCGGTCGCGCGCAACTGCCCGCCGCCGGGCCAGAAGCGGCGCGACAGGGCCGGGATCAGGAACAGAAATACCGCGAATTCTCCGGGCAGGCCGGAACCGGTGCCCGGCGATCCAAGCACGGGAGAGATGCCGCTGGTGGACAAGGTGCCCATCGACCGGCACAGCGCGATCAGCCCCGGATCGCCCAACAGCAGCAGGATCAGCCACAGACCCAGCGTCAATCCGGCATAAAGCGGAAAGACGACCGCAGCGGACCGCATCAGCCGGTAATGGGGATGGGACAGGATCGTCTGAAAGCCCGACGACAGATACGGACCGACATCCAGGGGACCGGCCGAACGGGGCATGGCGGGATGGGATTCGCGGTGGCCGTACGGCGGTTCCATGATCTCGAACCCGCCGATATGCAGGGGCGCCAGAATGGCGGTCGCGGCGGTCAGGATGAAGAACCCCCCCATCCATCCCGCCATCGCGCGCCACAGGTGCAGCGGCATGGGCAGCAGATCCGCCGAATACAGCGATGCCCCCGTGGTGGTCAGGGCCGAGGTCATTTCCCACCAAGCGTTGAACAGCCCCGTGTCGGGCATGCTTTCGGCAAAGGGCAGCGCCATGACCAGCGGCATCCCCCCGAACACAGCCAGCATGGCCAGCAGCGTGTCGCGCGGGCGCGGAGGGCGCGGATCGGCCGACGTGGCCAGCCCGATCATCCCCGCCCCGACCAGCACCAGCAGCCCAGAATAAAAGAAGTTGCGCGCCAGTTCGTCGTTGTTGTTGACCGAGGCATAGGCCGCCGGCACCAGCATCGACAGCCCCGTTATCGCGGCCAGCAGGACAAACAGCGGCAGGCGGAGAAAGACGGTCATGGCGGATCAGAAAAAATCGATCGAGACCTGCAACAGGCGCTCGACCTCGGGGACATCCTTGGACAGGGCGAAGATCAGGATGATGTCGCCTTCCTCGATCCGGGTGTCCGGGGCGGGCCTGACGATGCGGTCGCCCTTTTGGACGGCCCCGATCAGCACGCCTTCGGGAAATTCGATGTCACGGATCGCCCGGCCCGATATGGGCGAGGTGGACAGGGCCTGCGCCTCGATCACTTCGGCTTCGGCGTCGCCGATGGAATAGATGTCGCGCACCCGGCCATGGCGGATATGGCGCAGGATCGTCGATACGGTCGTGGCGCGCGGATTGATATAGGCGTCGATGTCCAGGGCATCCATCAGCGACACCAGCGTCGGGTCGTTTATCAGCGCGATGGCCAGCTTGGCCCCCGCCTGCTTGGCGCGGACGGACGCCAGGATGTTGGTCTTGTCGTCGTCCGTCACGGCCAGCACGGCATCGGCCGACGGCACCGCCGCCTCCTCCAGCAGTTCGGCGGACAGGCCGTCGCCGTTCAGCACGATGGTCCGTTCCAGCCGGTCGGCGGCATGTTCGGCGCGGGCACGGTCGCGTTCGATCAGCTTGGTTCGGATGCGGTCGGGCCGCGCCTCGAGCGCCTGTGCCACCGCAAGGCCCACGTTCCCCGCGCCGATGATCGCCACCCGTTCCTGTTTCAATGGCGGCTTGCCAAAGATTTCCAGCGTCCGGGCGACATCCTCGCGGTGGCTGAAGACATAGATCTGGTCGCGGGCGAACAACTGATCGCCCGGTTCGGGCGCGAACAGCCGTCCCTGCCGGCGCACCCCCACGACGATGGCGCGCAGGGTGGAAAACAGTTCGCTCAGTTGCCGCAGGGGAGTGTTCAGCGCCGGACAGTCGTCTTCCAGAACGATGCCCAGAAGCTGGACCTTGCCGCCCATGAAGGTTTCCACATCGAACGTGGACGGGGCCGACAACCGTTGCAGCGCGGCGTTCGCGACCTCTCGTTCCGGGCTGATGACCACGTCGATGGGCAGGTGAGAGGTGGTGTAGAAATCCGAATAGATCGCATCCAGATAGGCGCTGCTGCGCAGGCGCGCGATCTTGCGCGGCACCTGAAAGACCGAATGGGCCACCTGGCAGGTGACCATGTTCACCTCGTCCGAATGGGTTGCGGCGATCAGAAGGTCGGCGTCGCGCGCCCCGGCGCTGTTCAGCACGTCGGGATGGCTGGCAAAGCCGGTGACCCCCTGGACGTCCAGCGCCTCGGTCGCGCGACGGATCAGGTCGGCGTTGGTGTCGATGACCGTGATGTCGTTGCGTTCGCCCGACAGGTGCCGGGCGATCTGCCAGCCGACCTGACCCGCGCCGCAGATGATGATCTTCATGGCCGTCCCCCTGCCGCAGACGCCGACCGCGCCGCCCCCTTGCCTATGCCGCCGGCAAGGATGGCGCAACCGTCCTGCACGGCGGGCGGGGGGCCGGGCGCCGGGCCGGGCCTATTTGCCCATCAGCAATTCGTCCTCGGGGCGCATCCCGCCGACGACGCCCAGCGATTTCAGCTTGCGGTGCAGGGCGCTGCGCTCCATGCCGACGAACTGCGCGGTGCGGCTGATGTTGCCGCCGAAACGGTTGATCTGGGCGACCAGATATTCGCGCTCGAACATCTCGCGCGCTTCGCGCAGGGCCATGGCAGTGATCTGCGGGCCAAGGCTCAGCGCGTCGCTGTTGTCGGGGGTTGCGCCCTGGGGTTCCAGTTCGGCCGGATGGATGGGGCCGGCCCCCTCGGCCAGGATCAGCACGCGTTCGATCACGTTGCGCAGCTGGCGGATGTTGCCGGGCCAGCGCATCGATTGCAGCGCCGCCACGGTATCGTCCGGCAGATCGCGGGGGGCAAGGCCTTGGGTGCGGTGAAAATGATCGATGAAATGGCGCCCCAGCACCGCGATGTCGTCGCGCCGTTCGATCAGCGACGGCACGGCGACCGGCACCACGTTCAGCCGGTCATAGAGTTCCTGCCGGAACCGGCCCGCCGCGATTTCCCCAGGCAGGTCGCGGTTGGTCGAGGATATGACCCGCAGATCGACCCGCACCCGGTCGGCGCCCCCGGCCCGCACGAACTGCTGTTCGGTCAGGACGCGCAGGATTTTCGGCTGGGTTCCCAATGGCATGTCCCCCACCTCGTCGAAATAGATGACGCCGCCATGGGCTTGTTCCAGCAATCCCGGCTCGATCCCCCGTTCGGCGGATTCGCGGCCGAACAGAACCTCCTCCATCCGTTCGGGTTCGATGGTGGCGCAGGGCACGGTGACGAAGGGCGCGGATGCGCGCGGGCTGTGGGCATGGATATACCGGGCGGCCATTTCCTTGCCGGTTCCCGGTTCCCCCGCCAGCATGACGCGGCCGTTGGACTTGGCGACCTTGTCCAGGCTGTCGCGCAACCGCTTGAAGGCCAGCGAATGGCCCAGCATGTCCGCCGCGCGGTCGCCGCCCCGGCGCAGGGTGCTGTTTTCGCGGCGCAGGCGGCTGGTTTCCATGGCCCGGTTCACGACCACCATCAGTTGGTCGATGTTGAAGGGCTTTTCGATGAAATCATAGGCGCCCTGCTTGATCGCGGCCACCGCGATCTCGATGTTGCCGTGCCCGGAGATGATGATGACCGGGACGTCGGGGTTGTTGCGCTTCACCTGCTTCAGGATGTCGATGCCGTCCATCCGGCTGTCCTTCAGCCAGATGTCCAGGATCATCAGGGCGGGCGGATGCTGGTTCAGCGCCCCCAGCGCCTCGTCCGAGTTCGCGGCAAGGCGCGTCTCGAACCCTTCGTCCTTCAGGATGTCCGCGACCAGTTCGCGGATATCGCGTTCGTCGTCAACGATCAGGATATCGCTCATGTCGGTGCTGCCTCATCTTCTTTTGTTTTGGTTTTTCGTTGCGCGCCGCGCACGGGATGGCGTTCCCGCGGCAGTCTGATTTCGGCCATCGCGCCTTGGCCGTCCGGCCCGTCCGACAGGGACAGGCTTCCGCCGTGCTCCTCGACGATCTTCTTGACGATGGGCAGGCCCAGGCCGGTGCCCCCGGATTTCATGGTCACATAGGGTTCGAACAGCCGCGATCGGTCGGCGGGCAGGCCGGGGCCGTTGTCGGCGATGCGGACCGTTACCGCGTCGTGGTCGGAACGCATGTCCACAACGATGCGGGGCACCCAGCCAACAGGCGGGTTTTCCGATTTCTCCTCAACGGCTTCGCCTGCGTTCTTCAATAGGTTCGTGAAGGCTTGCCGCAGCATCCCAGCGTCGCAATCGACGATCACCGGCCCATCGGGGATCCGGGTGTGCAGCGCGCCTTTCAGCGCATCCTGCTGCAACAGCGCCACCTCTCGCAGCAGGGCGGCCAGGTCGATCTCGGCGCGGTCGGGTTCGGGCATCCGGGCAAAGCGGCTGAATTCGTCCACGATCCGGCGCAGGTCGCCCGTCTGGCGGATGATGACATCCGTGTACTGGTCCAGCGACGCCTTGTCTTCCGCGCTGGCCAGCCTGCCGAACTTGCGGCGCAGGCGTTCGGCCGACAGCTGGATCGGCGTCAGCGGATTCTTGATCTCGTGCGCGACACGCCGGGCCACGTCGCCCCAGGCGGCCATGCGTTGCGCGGTCACAAGCTCGGTCACGTCGTCGAAGGCCACCACATAGCCTTCCAGGTCGCCGTCCGTGCCGCGCCGCACCGCCATGCGCACCAGCAGGCTTTCGACGCGGCCTTCGCGCATCAGGCGCACCTCGTCCTGCACGGTTTCGGCGACCGACGCGGACAGCCGGTCGAACAGGGGCGCAAATTCGGGCACGGCCTCGGACAGGAGGGCATCGATTTCGCGCTTGGGGTCCAGCCCCAGCAGGCGGCTGGCCGAGCGGTTGACGAAGTCGATTTCCCCCGCCGCATCCAGCCCGATCACGCCTGACGTGACCGAAGACAGCACGTTGTCGAACAGCCGCCGCTGTTCGTCGCTTGTGCGATAGCTGTCGATCAGTTCGTCGCGCTGCGCCTTGAGCTGCCGGGTCATGCGGTTGAAGGATTGTCCCAAGGTCTGGATTTCGTCGCCGGTGTCGGGTTCGGGCACCTGGATGTCCAGGTTGCCGTGGCCTACCTGTTCGCTGGCATGGGCCAGCAGGCCGATCGGGCGGGACAGGCGGCTGGCGAACCACAGCCCCAAAAGCACGGCGGCCGCGACCAGCAGCAGCGCAAAGGCCAGATATACCAGCGAGAATTCGAACAGCACCTGGCTGCGGGTTTGTTCCAGTTGACGATAGCTGCCGACGGTGGCGCGGGTGTCGTCCAGCAGTCCCAGCAGGCTGCCGTCCACATCGCGGGTCACGTACAGATATCGGTCGGCCAGCGGCGGAAGGGCCACCAGGGCGCGAAATTCGTTGTTCTGCCAATCCTGGATCAAGACGACGCTGCCCGATCGCGCGCGGTCCAGGTCGGCGCTGGTCGGGGCCTCGTACCAGAACAGATAGGACCGTTCGCCCCGCGCGCGGATTTCTCCTGCGCCGTTGATGACATAGGCTTCGCGCAGCCCCCGCTGGATCAGCGCCTGGCCCTGCCCCAGCAACAGCCGCAATTCGCCGTCTTCGATCATGGGATTGGCGCGGCCCGCCTGGGTCAGGACGCCCGCCAGTGCGGTGGCATCCTCGGTCAGGTCGCGCCGGTGCTCGTCCTGATACGCCTCGGCCGCTGCCTGCGATGTGGTGACGACCTGCTGGACGCGGCCCGAAAACCACCCTTCAAGCCCGATGTTGACCAGAAACCCGGCAAACAGCGCGACCAGCACCGTCGGCACCAGAGCCAGCCCGGCAAAGATCAGAACCAGGCGCGCATGCAGCCGCGATCCGGCGGCAGTCCTGCGGCGCGAGGTGATAAGCCGGGCCATGCGCAGCACGATGAACCCGATCAGGACGATCAGATAGGCCAGATCCAGCAGCAGGATCAGCCGCAGCATCCGGCTTTCCGCGCCTTGGGCGAATGGCCCCAGCACGGTCAGCGTCGCGCCCGCCAGCAGGATGCCCGCGACCAGGACGGCCATGGCCACGCCCCCCCGCCAGTGGCGCGGCAGTCTGATTTGTGCCAGCCTGTCCCAGCTCAGCCCTGATGCGGTGCCCGCCATAGCCCCCACTTGCCGTCTGACGCGGCTTTCTGTTGCAGCGCCGATACGGATGGCGCTGCCCCTGTGGCGGTTTTACATCAGTTTGCGGCGGCGTGTCACCTCGATATTCAGCTCGGTCAGTTTCTTGCGCAGCGTATTGCGGTTTATTCCCAGCAGGTCGGCACATCTCAGCTGGTTTCCGCCCGTGGCATCCAGGGCCACCTGCAACAGCGGCCGTTCGATTTCCTGCAGGATGCGGTCATAAAGACCGGGGGGCGGCAGGCTGTCGCCATGCAGGTCGAAATACCGTTGCAGATGCGCCTCGACCGAGTCCGAGAGGGGGCCGTTGCCGGTGCCAAGCTGATAGCCGGGCGAGACGAGGCCTTCGCTTGCAGGCTGTGCGAAGGCACTGGGCGCCATGGGAATCGGGGCCGGGCGGGCGATGCCCTGCTGGTTCAGGGCCTCGCGCATCTCGGACGCGGTGATGGTGGCGCCGCTGGCGGTCAGGGCCAGGCGGCGCATCATGTTTTCCAGTTCGCGCACGTTGCCGGGAAAGGCATGCACGCGCAGCACCCCTGCGGCGTCGTCACCCAGCGTGCGGTCGGGCAACCCTTGGGCCGCGGCGCGCGCCAGCAGATGACCGGCCAGCGGCAGGATGTCATCGACCCGCGCGCGCAGCGGCGGCACCGTCACCGTCACGCCTGCCAGCCGATAATACAGGTCCGACCGCAGCCGCCCCGAAGCCACGTCCGCCTGGGGATCCGGGCCGGTGGTCGCCACGATGCGCGGCGCCGTGGCGCGGTCGGGACCGCTTTCCAAGGCCTCGATCAGACCGATAAGACGCGCTTGGGCAGCCGGCTCGAAGCCGGCCGGGTTTTCGATGACGACCGTGCCGCCACGCGCCTTGTCGGCGGCGCGGGCAATGGAATCTTCGGCCGCGTCGGCCGAGGTAAGGACGGCAAGCCCCTGATCGCGCCGGTCCGACAGGTCGTGGAACGACCGGGCGATGGTGGTCTTGCCCACACCCGGTTCGCCCGCGATCAGCACGGGCAGGTCGGCGTTCAGGACGCGGGCCACCATGCGGAACAGCGCCTGCATGGCGGGCGCGTGGCCGATCAGCGGCATGGCCGGATCGGCGGCGGGGCGCGGCGCCGGGATGGCATCGGGCAACGGGTCGGACCTGCGCGGGCGGCGCGACAGGGCCTGGTTCGCCTTGGTCATCAGGTCGGGCAGGTCGAAGGGCTTGGGCAAGTATTCAAATGCTTCGGCTTCGGTCGCGCGGATGGCGGTGACGATGGTGTTCTGGGCGGAAATCACGATGACCGGCAGGTCGGGCCGCGCCTCGCGGATGGCGGGGATCCGGTCGATCCCGTTGCCGTCGGGCATCATCACGTCGGTGATGACCAGATCGCCGCGCCCTTCCTCGACCCATTTCGACAGTTGCGCCAGACTGCCGGTGGCATGGACGCGGCAGCCTGCGCGGGTCAGCGCCTGGGTCAGCACCGTGCGGATGGTGCGGTCGTCGTCGGCGATCAGAACGGTTCCGTCCATGGCGCGGGTCCTTATGCCTTGGGCAATGATATGCGGAAAACGGTGCGGCCGGGGCGCGAATCCACGCGGATCAGCGCGCCGTGGTCGGTGATGATCTTGCTGACCAAGGCCAGACCCAGCCCGGTGCCGTTCTCGCGCCCCGACACGAAGGGTTCAAAGATCTGGTCGGCGATGACGGGGGGCAGGCCGGGACCGTTGTCCTCGATCTCGATCTGCAAGGGCAGCGGGCGGCCGGATGGATCGGATTCGTCCGGGGGCAGGCGCAAGGTGTGGTCGTAAAAGCTGCGCAGCCGGATGGTGGGATGGTCGGTGTCCTTCAACGCCTCGGCCGCGTTCTTGACCAGGTTCAGGCAGACCTGCGTGAACTGGTCGGCATCGGCCAGGGCATCCGGCAGGGACGGGTCGTATTCCGCGACGATGCCGATCTTCTTGGCAAAGCCCACGGCGGCGGACCGGCGGACCTTTTCCAGCACGTCGTGAACATTGACCGGCCGCAGGTTCGGGGCCGAGGTGTCGCCGAAGCGTTCCACCTGTTCCAGCAGCGACACGATGCGTTTCGATTCGCTGACGATCATCTCGGCCATCTCGCGATCGTCGGCAGAGGCGTTCATGCCGATCAGCTGCGCGGCGCCGCGAATGCCCGCCAGGGGGTTCTTGATTTCGTGGGCCAGCATCTCGGCCATGCCGATGGCGCTGCGCGCGGCGGTGCGCACGGCGCGGTTCTGCGATTGCAGGCCCGCCTCGTCCAGGGGCACCAGCAGCAGCGTCATCGCGCCGCCGATCGGCCCGGCCGGTCCGGCATGGACCAGGGCGCGGCGTTCCTGATGTCCGCCCACGCGGTCGCCGATCTCGAACCGGACATTGGGCTGATACAGCGCCTCGTCGGTGGCGATCACGCGGTCGATCAGCGGCGACAGCGGCGGCAGGATGCGCAGGCGGGTGCCCATCTCGTCGCCGTCCAGGGTCCGCCCCAGGGTGGAATTGCGCGAGATGTTCAGCCACACCTCGGCCGCGTCGTTCATCGCGGCAACCCGGCCTTTCTCGTCCAGCACCAGCGCAGGCAGCGGCAGGGCGTCCCAGCCCGGACCGGGGCACACCTGATCGAAGCCCGCCGGGCTGCGCCGTGTCATGCGGCCACCCGCGCATCGCCGAAGGCCCGCCGGATCAGCGCCAGCGTCGCCGCGGGGCTGTCGGCCCGCAGCATCCGGTCGCGCAGGGGGGCGCCGTTCGCGTCGGCATACCAGCCCAGATGCTTGCGGGCGACACGCAGGCCCAGGTCGGTGCCATGGAAATCCAGCATGTCTTCGTAATGTTCGGCCACCGCATCGGCCAGGGCATCGCCCTGCGGCACCCTGGGCGCAGGGCTGCCCACCAGGTCATGCGCGATCTGCGCCAGCCGCCAGGGCGCCCCCTGGGCGCCGCGCCCGACCATCACCGCATCCGCCCCCGAGGCCGACAGGGCGGCGCGCGCCGACGCCCCGTCCACCACATCGCCGTTGGCGACCAACGGCGGGCGGCCCGGCAGGTTCGCCACCGCGCGGATGCGGGTCCAGTCGGCCCGACCCTTGTAGAATTGCGCGCGCGTCCGGCCATGCACCGTCAGCATCCTGACGCCCGCATCCGTCGCGCGGCGCGCCAGATCGGCCGCGTTCAGGCAATCGTCGTCCCAGCCCAGCCGCATCTTCAGTGTCACGGGCACGTTGACCGCGCTCACCACCGCGTCGATCAGCGTCAGCGCGTGGTCCAGATCGCGCATCAGCGCCGCGCCCGACAGCCCGCCCGTCACTTTCTTGGCCGGACAGCCCATGTTGATGTCGATGATCCGCGCGCCCATGCCCTGCACGATCCGGGCGGTTTCGGCCATCGCGCCCGCTTCGCGGCCCGCGATCTGCACGCTGACAGGCAGCGCGCCTTCGGTCAAAGCCTTGGCGCGGACAGCGGCGCGGGTGGACGGGCGCGGCGTCACCATCTCGGTCGAGGCGACCATTTCGCTGACCATCAGCCCGGCGCCGTATCGCGCAACGGCACGGCGAAACGGCAGATCCGTGATTCCCGCCATCGGTGCAAGAAACACCGGCGGTCCCAGCCGCGTGTCGCCAAGAATGATCGGTTCGCCGAACTGCATGTGTCGTTCCTTTACCCGCCACCTGCCTGCTGCAAGATCGTCGATGCAGGGGGTGCTGCCGCGTGTTTCATCAGACGGTCGAAAGCCTGTTATATAGGCATGCCGCCTATTTTCACAGCAGCGCCGGAGTCCGGGAAAATGTCGCGAAGATCCGACCGCATTGCCGCAATCGCGGTGGCGAAACCCGTAGCAGATGCGTAGATGAAAGGAAATCACAAGGGGGACAGGATGTTCCTGTCGGTTTTCGATCTGTTCAAGGTGGGCGTCGGCCCGTCGTCGTCGCACACGATGGGGCCGATGGTCGCCGGCGCACGCTTTCTGGACGATTTGCGCCAGCAGCCGTTCAAGGCCCACGGCGTAAAGGCCAGCCTGCACGGCAGCCTGGCCTTTACCGGCAAGGGCCATGCGACCGACCGCGCCACGATCCTGGGCCTTGCGGGCTTCGTGCCCGCCACGCTGGACGCCGAGGCCGCCGAGGCGGCGCTGGCGGCGAACCGCGATACCCGCCTCCTGTCGCCCGAGGGGCTGGGCGATCTGGCCTTCGACCCCGACCGCGACCTGCGCTTCGATTACGACCATGCGCTGCCGGGCCACGCCAACGGCATGACCCTGTCCGCGACCGACGCGCAGGGCGACGTGATCTTCCACCGCGTCTATTATTCCATCGGCGGCGGCTTTGTGCTGACCGATCAAGAACTGGCCCGCAAGGGGGACGAAAAGCGCAGCGATGACGCACCCGCGGTGCCGTTCCCGTTTGCCAGCGCGGCCGAGATGCTGGCCATGGCCAAGGCGTCGGGCAAAAGCATCGCCCGGATGAAGCATGACAACGAACGCGTCTACCGCTCGGACGCCGAGATCCGCGACGGACTGATGCGGATCTGGCAGGTGATGCGCGACTGCATGGACCGGGGGCTGACCAGCGACGGCATCCTGCCGGGCGGGCTGTCGGTGAAGCGCCGCGCCAAGGCGATCCACGAAAAGCTGCTGGCCGAACGCGGCATGAACCTGACCGCGCCCCATGTCATCAACGACTGGATGTCCACCTATGCCATGGCCGTGAACGAGGAGAACGCGGCCGGCGGCCAGGTCGTCACCGCGCCTACCAACGGCGCGGCAGGCACCGTGCCGGCCGTGATCCGCTATTGGCTGGACCATGTGCCGGGCGCGTCCGAACGCGACATCCCCGAATTCCTGCTGACAGCGGCGGCCATCGGCGGGCTGGTCAAGCACAACGCCAGCATTTCCGGCGCCGAGGCGGGGTGCCAGGCCGAGGTGGGCAGCGCATCCGCGATGGCGGCGGCGGGACTGGCGGCTGTGCTGGGGGGCACGCCGGAACAGGTCGAAAACGCCGCCGAAATCGCCCTGGAGCATCACCTGGGCATGACCTGCGATCCGGTGCGGGGGCTGGTGCAGGTGCCCTGCATCGAACGCAACGGGCTTGGCGCGATCAAGGCGGTCAGCGCGGCCAGCCTGTCCCTGCGCGGCGACGGCACCCATTTCGTGCCGCTGGACGCCGCGATCGAGACGATGCGCCAGACCGGCCGCGACATGTCGGACAAATACAAGGAAACATCCCTGGGCGGGCTGGCGGTCAACGTGCCGAACTGTTGATGGGATACAGCGGCGGGCTGCCGCCGCAGGGTCTGTGATCGGCTTGCCCCGGCGGCGGCCGGTTGCTAACGCTGGCATGACAGTGATCCCCTGAAGAAGGCTGACCGATGACCCCGCGTCTTGCATTCATCGCGCTGATGACCCTGCCGCTTGCCGCCTGCGAAGGCGTGACCATCCCCGGCATGGACCGCGCCGCCCCCCTGGTCGAAGGCCACAAGGGCCCGCCCGGCGTGTCGCCGCTGGAACAGCCCATTGAAACCGGAACCGAAATGAGGCCCGTGTCCACCGCCGAGGCCGCGACCTACAACACCGCCGCCTTCAGCGCGCGCGGAAACGAGCCGTTCTGGGCCGTCGATGTCGCGGGCAGCACCGCCCTTTACAAGACGCCGGACAACCAGAACGGCCGTCCGATCCGCGTGAACCGCCTGGTCTTTGCGCAGGGTGTCGAATACATCGGCGTCCATGCGGGCCGTCCCTTTGCGCTCAACATCCGCGCAGCCGAATGCCGGGACAGCATGTCGGGCCAGGACTTTCCCTTTAGCGCGCGCCTGACCGTTTCGGGCAACACGCAGACCGGTTGCGCGGCCGCCGCCACCGCCGAGACCGCCCAGGCCGTCGCCGCCACCCGCGCCCCCGCCCCGGCCACGCCGCGCGCGACCACGAACAGCCCACGACCCGCCGCGTCCCGCCCCGCAGCGGTCCCTGCCGCAGCCGCGGCAGCCGGTGCGGAAACGTCGGCACCGGCCCCCGCATCCCAGCCCGCGGCCAGCCCTGCCCCCACCGCGCCCGCGTCGGAAGGCACGGGCGACCTGCCGCCCCCGCCCACCGCCAGCGGCACCCCCGCGGCGACCGCCGCGCCGATCGTGCCGGAATTGCGGGTTCTTCCCCCGGCCCAGTCGACCGGCGCCGACACGACCGCGACCGAACCCGCCGATTGACCCGCTGACCGCCCGCTGCGGCATCCGGGACGCACCCGCGCGGGCATGATGCGCAGCCGGGCTGTCAGGGAACCGGTTTGCCGTCTATGATCCGGCCAAACGCCAACGAGGACATGCCACCATGCGCCGATCCCCCCTTGCAGGACGCCTGATGGCGACCACCCTGCCCATCGCCCTGGTACTGGGTTCGGCCGGCACGACCGCTGTGGCGGAACCGATGTATGGCCGCAGCATGTCCACCTATGGCCTGCCCGGCGGCATCGACACGCCCACGGCCGAAACGCTGCCCGATGGCACGCTGGGCGCGACGGTGTCCTGGTCGGATTATGCGCGGCGCAGCAATATCGTCTTTCAGGCGTTGCCGGGGCTGACGACCGTGCTGCGCTATTCGCGCATCGACGGAATCAACGATTACCGCGACAACGGCTATATCACCGACCGGTCGCTGGATCTGCGCTATCAGGTGCTGGACGAACAGGGCTGGCGTCCCGCATTGGCCGTGGGCTTGCAGGATTTTCTGGGAACCGGCGTCTATTCGGGCGAATACATCGTCGCCACCAAGACGGTGACGCCGTCGGTCCGCGTGTCCGCCGGTCTGGGCTGGGGCGTGCTGGCGGGCAAGCCGCGCACCATCGATATCGACGACGAAGGCGGCACGCCGAACGTCGACGACTGGTTCCGGGGCGGCGCCAGGCCCTTCGCCTCGGTCAGTTGGCAGGTCAACGACCGGCTGAGCCTGGTGGCCGAATATTCCAACACCGATTATGTGGCGCGGTACAGCAACGGCCAGGTCTTCCAGCAGGGCGACGAGCCGGGCAGCAGCCTGAACCTTGGCGCCTATTACAGCTTCGGCCGCGCCTATCAGGTGGGCGTTTATTCGATCGGCGGGAACTCCTTCGGCGCGCAGTTCTCGATCGCCCTGAACCCCAGAGAGGCGCCCTATCCCTCGGGCCTGGAAAAGGCCCCGGCCCCGGTGCGCCCGCGCCCGTCGCCCGGTGCTGACCCCGACGGCTGGTCGGGCGTCTGGGCGCAGGATCCGACCGCGCAACCCGCGATCCAGGCCGCGCTTGGCGATGCGATGGCCGACGAAGGGCAGATCCTGGAAAGCATGGCCCTGTCGTCCAGCCGGGCCGAGGTGCGGCTGCGCAACACCCGTTACATCAACCAGGCCGAGGCCGTCGGCCGCACCGCGCGGCTGATGACCCGCGCCCTGCCCCCGTCGGTCGAAACCTTCGTCATCACCTCGACCGCCGAAGGCTTGCCGACATCGTCCGTCACCTTGCGCCGGTCCGATGTGGAACGCCTTGAAAACACCGAGGCTGGGCAGATCGCCGCCGCCTCGGTGCTGTCCGATGCCCCGGCGGGCGCGCCCGGACTGGTGCGCAGCGAAGGCGTCTATCCCCGGTTCCGCTGGTCGATCAAGCCCACGCTGAACCTGGGCATTTTCAGCGCCGAGGACGGGTTGACCCACGAAGTCGGGGCCGAGGCACGCGCCAGTTACGAAATCGCGCCGGGCCTGGTCCTGACCGGCGCCCTGCGCCAGCGGGTCTTTGGCAATATTGAACGGCGCGGTCCCGGCATTCCCGGTCAGCGCGGCGAATACTATACCGCCGAGGAGTACGAGGCCGACCCGTCGCTGGAAACCACGCCCGAAGGCGTGCCGCGCGTCCGGTCCGACACGCGCATGTATTCCGGCAACGACAGCCCGGTGATCCCGGAACTGACGCTGGCCTATTACGCCAAGCCCACGCCGGCGGTTTACACCCGTGTCACCGCGGGCCTGCTGGAACGGGCCTATGGCGGCGTTTCGGCCGAGGTTCTGTGGAAGCCTGCGGGATCGCCCCTGGCCCTGGGGGCCGAGGTGAACCGGGTCCGCAAGCGCGACTTCGACCAGCTTTTCGACTTTCGCGACTACGAGGTCACGATGGGCCATGTCTCGGCCTATTACGAATTCGCGAACGGGTTCACGGCGCAGGTCGATGTCGGCAAGTATCTGGCGGGCGACAAGGGCGCGACCGTCAGCCTGACGCGCGAATTCGCGAATGGCTGGCGGCTGGGGGCCTATGCGACCAAGACCGACCTGTCGTCCGAGGAGTTCGGCGAGGGCAGCTTCGACAAGGGCGTCACCCTATCGATCCCGCTGGGCTGGGCGACCGGGCAACCCTCGCGCGAGCGGGTCAACGCCAACCTGCGGTCGCTGTCGCGCGATGGCGGCGCGCAGTTGAACGTGCGGGACCGTTTGTACGACCAAGTGCGCGAAAGCCATTCCGTCAAACTGTATGAAGGCTGGGGGAGGTTCTGGCGATGAACGGCGCGTTGAAGATCACGCTGGCGGCGTCGCTGGTGGCCGGGCTTGCCGCCTGCGGCAACGACGACGAACGCAGCGGCCCGTTGGGCGTCCTGGCGCAGACCGCCAGTCAGGTGGTGGCGCAGCGCCGGGCCGCCGACCAGCCCGTGGTGGCGCCCAAATCCCCGCAGGAAGCTGCGGCCGAGGCGCTGCGTGTCAACCCCGGCCCGCTGATCCAGGCCGGTTTCGAAAGCCTGGACCGCACGCAGGTCATGGCGCTGACCGGCCAGAACGGCGCCCTGCGCACCTACATGACCCCCGCCGAGGAGGCGCTGATCCTGCGCGGCGGGATGCTGGTCGGCACGCGCGGCCTGGGCCACGACCTGTCGGTGGCGGAACCGCAGACCGAAACGCTGATTCGCGCGGGGGCCACGGGCACCGGCGTGCGCATCATGCGCTATTTCGCCGGCGATGGCGTCGAACGCCCCTTGCAGTTTTCCTGCACCGTGGGCGCGGGTCCGCGGCCCGGCGTGACGGTCGAAAGCTGCCAGGGCCATGGCACCAGTTTCCAGAACAGCTACATGGTTGCGGGGGGCCAGATTGCCGTGTCGCGCCAATGGATCGGGCCGAACCTGGGCTATGTGACGATCCAGACGCTGCGGCCCTGACCCGACAACCGAAACCGGCCCCTGCGGGCCGGTTCCCCGTCAGGCGCGGGTGCCGGACAGATAGGTGTCGATGGCCGTCCGCACGCCCTGTTTCTGCACCAGCGTCAGCTTGCGGGCAAAGGCTTCCCGGAAAACCGGATTGCCGGCCAGCGGCCCGAACACTGTCTCATTCTGCAAGAAGGCCAGCGGATCGCGCCGCGAGGCCAGCGCGTATTCCCGCAACTGGGCATGGTTGTCGTCGTTCGGCGCGATGGCATTGCCCGCCTCGTCCGTGCCTTCGCAATACCGGCACCAGAACGCCACTTCTTGCGCAAGGCCGTCCACGTCCGCATCGGATTTCAGCGTATCCGCCAGAACCGGCAGGATGAATTTCGGCTGCCGGTTCGATCCGTCCAGGCACAGGCGCAGGATGGTGTCGCCGATCTCGGGGTTGGCGAATCGGCTGACGATCAGTTCCAGGTATTCGTCATAGCTGACGCCGGGGATCGGTTGCAGGGTCGGGATGATCTCGCGCGTTTCCAGGGCGCGCAGCCAGGCCTCGATCTGGGGATCGGCCATGGCATCGTGAACGAAATGGTGCCCCAACAGGGCCGAGGGATAGGCGATGGCCGCATGGCCCCCGTTCAGGATCCGCAGCTTCATCAGTTCGTGCCGGCTGACATCGGCCACGAATTCCGCCCCGACCCTTTCCAGCGGCGGGCGCCCCTGGGGGAAATGATCCTCCAGCACCCATTGGCGGAACGGCTCGCAGACCACGGGGGCGGCGTCGGCGATGCCGAAACGGTCGCTGACCAGGCTGCGTTCGCGGTCCGACGTGGCGGGGGTGATGCAATCGACCATCGAGTTCGGAAAGGCCACATGGCGCCGGATCCAGTCCGCCAGGGCCGGGTCGGACAGTTGCGCCAGTTCCGTGACCGTGCGGGCGCAGACATGACCGTTTTCCGGCAGATTGTCGCAGGACATGACGGTGAACGGTTCGGACCCTGCATCCCGCCTGCGGCGCAGCGCGGCCAGAATCATGCCGAACACCGTTTTCGGCGCGTCGGGATGGGCCGCGTCATGGGCGATATCGGGATGGGCTGCGTCAAAACCGTCGGTCTTGGCATCGACGTAATAACCCCCTTCGGTGATCGTCAGCGACACGATGCGGATGGCGGGATCGGCCATGGCATGAACGACCGCCTGCGGATCGATGGGCACGAAATCGATCATCGACCCGATGACCCGCGCGTTCAGCCCGTCCGGATCCAGTTCGACCACGGTGGTCAGCCAGTCCTGCCCGGCCAGCCGGTCGCGCATCGCCGCATCGCCCGGCCGCACGCCCGCGCCGATCAGGCCCCAGTCATGGCCCTCGCCCATCTCGAACAACTGGTCCAGATACCATGCCATGTGGGCGCGGTGAAAATTGCCCACCCCGACATGAACGATGCCGCGGCCCAGGGCACCACGATCGTAACCGGGGCGGCCCACGGTGTCGGGAAGGGCCGACAGGGTGGTTTCAGACAGGTTGACGGCCATGCTTGGACCTTTCGTCAGGGGATGCGGGGATGGACGGCCTCAGCTCATCCACTGTCCGCCATCCACGTTATAGGTTTGGGCGACGATGTAATCGGCCTCGGGGGTGGCCAGAAAGATCGCCATGCCGGTCAGGTCGGCGGCGGTGCCCATGCGGCCGAACGGAACGGCCTCGCCGACCTCGCGTTTCTTCTGGCCGGGGGCCTTGCCTTCGTATCTGGCAAAGAACGCGTCCACCCCGTCCCAGTGTTCGCCATCGACCACGCCGGGCGCGATGGCGTTCACGTTGATGCGGTGCGCGATCAGGTTCAGGCCCGCCGACTGGGTCAGGCTGATGACGGCGGCCTTGCTGGCGCAATAGACGGCGACCAGCGGTTCGCCCCGGCGCCCGGCCTGGGACGCCATGTTGATGATCTTGCCACCCTGCCCCCGCGCGATCATGCCGCGCGCGACCGCCTGCATCATGAACAGCGTGCCCGACACGTTGACCGCAAAGATGCGATCGTAATCGGCGCGGGCGATGTCGGCGATGGGCGCGGCGGTGAACAGGGCGGCGTTGTTGACCAGGATGTCGATGCCGCCAAAGGCATCCTCGACCGCCGCCACGCAGGCGTCGATGGATGCCTGGTCGGTGACGTCCAGCCGCACGGCGATGGCGTCGCTGCCCAACGCCCTTGCAGCCTGTTGCGCGGCATCCAGGTTGATGTCGCAGATCGCCACCCGCGCCCCCTCGGCCAGATAGGCGCGGGCGAATTCCAGGCCGATTCCCCGAGCCGCGCCGGTGATAAGGGCGCGCTTGCCGTCAAGCCGCTTCATCCGATGCGGTCCCCCTTGGTGTCGAACGTGTGGATTTTCCCCTCGTCCGGGGTCAGCCAGACGGTGTCGCCGTGATGCAGGTTGACCTCTCCGGTGGACCGGACGGTCACGGTTTCGGCCATCCCGGTGTCCTCGACATAGAAAAAGCTGTCCGAGCCGAGGTGTTCGGACACGCCCACCCGGCCCTTC
Source organism: Paracoccus sediminis (assembly GCF_900188295.1). Classification (GTDB taxonomy): domain Bacteria; phylum Pseudomonadota; class Alphaproteobacteria; order Rhodobacterales; family Rhodobacteraceae; genus Paracoccus; species Paracoccus sediminis. Next base: position 162,315 of record NZ_FZNM01000004.1, on the reverse strand, counting down.
CACTTGCCCCCGTCCGCCGAAATGCGGATGTGTTCGGGCCGCACGCCGATGGTGGTGGCACCGTATTCCGCCGCCGCCGTGCCGGAAAACAGGTTCATCCGGGGGCTGCCGATGAAGCCCGCGACAAACACGTTGCGAGGGCGGTGATACAGATCCAGCGGGCTGCCCACCTGTTCGATCCGGCCGGCCTGCAACACCACGATCTTGTCGGCCATGGTCATCGCCTCGACCTGGTCGTGGGTGACATAGATCATCGTGGTCTTCAGGCGGTTGTGCAGTTCGCTGATTTCCAGCCGCATCCCCACGCGCAGCGCCGCGTCCAGGTTGGACAAGGGTTCGTCGAACAGAAAGGCCGAGGGTTCGCGCACGATGGCCCGCCCGATGGCGACCCGCTGACGCTGCCCGCCCGACAGCTGGCCGGGGCGGCGGTCCAGATAGTTCGTCAGGTTCAGCGCCTTGGCCGCCGCCTCGATGCGGCGGTTCTGTTCGTCCTGCGGCATCCCGGCCATCTTCATCGGAAAGGCGATGTTCTTCCTGACCGACATGTGCGGATACAAGGCATAGCTTTGGAACACCATCGCCAGCCCGCGTTTCGCGGGGGATGCGTCGGTCGCGTCCTTGCCGTCGATCAGGATGCGCCCGCCGCTCACGTCCTCCAGCCCCGCGATCAGGCGCAGCAGGGTGGACTTGCCGCAGCCGGACGGTCCCACGAAGACCACGAATTCGCCGTCGTCGATATCCAGATCCAGCGGCGGGATCACCTCGACCTCGCCGAACCGCTTGGCCACGCCTTGCAGGGTTATCTGTCCCATGTGTTTCCCCTTATTTCACGGCGCCGAAGGTCAGGCCGCGGACCAGTTGCTTCTGGCTGAACCAGCCCAGGATCAGGATCGGCGCGATGGCCATGGTGGACGCCGCCGACAGCTTGGCCCAGAACAACCCCTGCGGGCTGGAGAAACTGGCGATGAAGGCCGACAGCGGCGCCGCGTTGGTGGTGGTCAGCTGGATGGTCCAGAACGCCTCGTTCCAGGCCAGGATGATGTTCAGCAGCAGCGTCGATGCGATGCCGGGGATCGCCATGGGCGTCAGCACATACAGGATCTCGTCGCGCAGGGTTGCGCCGTCCATCCGCGCGGCTTCCAGGATCTCTCCGGGGATTTCGCGGAAATAGGTGTACAGCATCCAGACCACGATCGGCAGATTTATCAGCATCAGCAGGACCGTCAGGCCGATGCGGGTGTCCATCAGCCCGGTGCGCAGGAAGATCAGATAGATCGGCACCAGCACCGCCACGGCGGGCATCATCTTGGTGGACAGCATCCACATCAGGATGTCCTTGGTCCGCCTGGTGGGCGAAAACGCCATCGCCCAGGCTGCCGGGATCGCCACGATCAGCGCCAGGATGGTGGATCCGACTGCCAGGATCACCGAATTGGTAAAGGGTCGCCAATAGTTGTTCTGCGACTGGACGGTCTGATAGCTTTCCAGCGTCAGCGACGGGATCAGGTCGAAACCGGCGATGGCCTCCTGCTCGGTCTTGAGGCTGGTGATGATCGTGTAAAGGATCGGAAAGAAGATCAGCAGGGCCACGAACCACGCGGCGGCGGTCCAGCCGATCTTGGCGTTGCGGGATGTCGCGCGTGCCATATGTACCCCCTCAGTCCAGGTTCTTGCCGACGGCGCGCATCAGGAAGACGGCGATGACGTTGGCCAGGATGACGGCGATGATGCCCCCCGCCGCCGCGCCGCCGATGTCGAAGTTCAGACGCGCCGCGCGATAGATCAGGAAGGTCAGGTTGGTGGATGCAAAGCCCGGACCGCCGTTGGTCGTGACCAGGATTTCCGCATAGATGCCCAGCAGGAAGATCGTCTGGATCAGGATCACCACGGTGATCGCGCGGGCCATATGCGGCAGCACCAGATACAGGAACCGGGAATGGGCGGGCGCGCCATCCATCTCGGCCGCTTCCATCTGTTCGGTATCCAGCGATTGCAGCGCGGTCAGCAGGATCAGCGTGGCGAAGGGCAGCCATTGCCAGGCCACGATCAGGATGATCGAGGTCAGCGGATACTGCGCGAACCAGTCCACCGGCTGCGCGCCAAAGAACTGCGCCACGTCCGCCAGCACCCCATAGGATGGATGCATAATCATGTTCTTCCAGATCAGCGCCGCGACCGGCGGCATCACGAAGAACGGAGAAATCACCAGAATCCGCACGATCCCCTGCCCCCAGATCGGCTTGTCGATCAGGATGGCGATGCCGATGCCGCCCACGACCGTGATGAACAGCACCCCCAGGACCAGGATCAGGGTGTTCTTGATCGATTCCAGAAAGGCCGGGTCGGTGTAGAAATACTGGTAATTGAACCATCCCGCCCAACTGGTCATGCCGGGGTTCAGCAGGTTATAATTCAGAAAGGAATAATACAGCGTCATGCACAGCGGCACGATCATCCAGATGAACAGCAGGATGATGGCGGGCGCCCGCATCAGCCGGGCAAGACCTTGTGTCTGGCGGGTGGCCATGGCGAAGAACTCCCTTGGGCGGCGGGGCCATCGGCCCCTTGTGGTCACCGCCCGGAGGAGGGGCCGGGCGGTGCCGTCACAGGCAACGGGGTGACACTCGTTACTTGATGTAGCCTGCGCGCGTCATCTCGCGCGTGGTGTTGGCCTGTGCGGTGGCCAGCGCGTCCTCGGCCGACATCTGTCCGGCCAATGCCGCCGAAAACTGCTGCCCGACCGCCGTGCCGATGCCCTGGAATTCCGGGATCGCCACGAACTGACCGCCGGTATAGGGGATGTCCTGCACCGAGGCTTTCTGCGGGGTTGCCGCATTGATCGCCGAAATGGTCATCGCCGCGAAAGGCGCTTCCTTCTGGTAATCGGCATTCTCGTACAGCGAGGTCCGCGTGCCCGGAGGGGCCGCGCGCCAGCCTTCCTTGCTTGCGACCAGTTCGGTATAGCCCTTGGATGTCGCCCAGGCGATAAAGGTCTTGGCCGCATCCTGCGCATCCGACGATGCCGGGATCGCCAGCGACCAGGCCCAAAGCCAGTTGCCGCGGTTGTCCAAGCCTTCCTTGGTCGGGAACTTGGCAAAGCCGACGTTATCGGCCACGGTCGAGGTTTTGGGATCCGTCACGAAGCTGGCGGCCACCGTGGCGTCGATCCACATGCCGCATTTGCCCTGCTGGAACAGCGACAGGTTTTCGTTGAAGCCGTTGGACGATGCGCCGGGGGGACCGTATTCGTTCATCATCGCCAGATAGTCGGTGGTCGTTTCCTTCCATTCGGCGCTGTCGAACTGGGGTTTCCAGTCGGTGTCGAACCAACGCGCGCCATAGCTGTTGGCCATGGCGGTGATGAAGCCCATGTTTTCGCCCCAGCCCGGCTTGCCGCGCAGGCAGATGCCGTATTGTTCCTTGGACTTGTCGGTCATCGCCTTGGCGGCGGCCATGATGTCGGTCCAGGTCGGTTCTTCCGGGATCGTCACGCCCGCGGCCTCGGCCAGGTCGGTGCGATACATCACCATGGCCGATTCGGCATAGAAAGGCGCCGCATAGAGTTTGCCGTCCACCGACAGCGCCTCGCGCACGGCGGGGATCAGGTCATCGACGGCATAGTCTTCGTCGAACTCCAGCGGCACCAGCCAGCCCTGCTTGGCCCAGATCGGAACCTCGTAGGTGCCGATGGTCAGGACGTCGTACTGGCCGCCCTGCGTCGCGATGTCGGTGGTGACGCGCTCGCGCAGGATGTTTTCCTCCAGCGTCACCCATTCGACGGTGATGCCGGGATTGGCGGCGGTGAATTCGCTGGTCAGGCCCTGCATGCGGATCATGTCGCCGTTGTTCACGGTGGCGACCGTCAGGGTCACGTTGTCCTGCGCGGCGGCAAGGCCGGCGGTGGCGCACAGCGCCGTCGCGCCCATCAAGGCGCGAAGTGTGGTGGTCATGCTATTCCTCCCCTTGTCGTTTGGGCATTTGCCATATCGACGGGCAAATATTCACAAAGCTTGGGCACTCTGTCAATCGCCAAGTTTGACATGAAAAGTCACCGGCCCAAAGCCGCAACTTTCTTGCGTGACAAGATAGCCGCGGATCAGCAGGCCAGCAGGCGTTCGGCCGTCGCTTCCGAGGTTATCAGGCCGTTCACCAGCCGCCCCACCAAGGCGGCCCGAATCGCGGGCAGCTTGGCCGCGCCCGTGGCGACCGCGATCACAGGGCGTTCCGCCGCGCGCGGCAGGGGCGCGGACGCCACGCGGGCGGTAAAGTCGCAATCGATCACATGGCCGTCCGCGTCATAGACCCAGCTCGTGATCTCGCCCACGGCGCCCTTGGCAGCCAGGTCGTCCATCTCGGCCGCGCTGACGAAGCCATCGACGAACAAGGGCGCGGTGCGGTCCATCTGGCCGATGCCGACCAGGGACAGATGGGCCTGTTCGCACAGGCGGATGGTGTTCCGCACCGCTTCCTGCTGGCGCATCGCGGCCAGTTCCGCCGGATCGCGCGCCAGCACCGGCAGGGGATAGGGATAATGCGGCGCCCCGATCCGTTCGGCCAGGCTGATCGTCGCGTTATAGGGCGAGGCGGATCCGTCCTGCATCATGTTGCCAAGCCGAGACACGACCACATGCTGCGGACAGGACATGCGCGGCAGTTGTTCCACCGTGGCCTTCAGCGCCCGGCCCGTCCCAAGGCTGACGATCCGGCGTTCGGGCGATTTCAGGGTTCTTTCCAGTTCCGCCGCCGCCGCGATGGCGATGCCTGTCAACAGGCCCGGCGCATCGGGATCGGACGGCACCACGTCGCAGGACGTCAGGCCGAAACGGTCCGACAGCGCGCCCGCCAAATCCATGCACCGCGCGATCGGGTGATCCATGCGGACCTTTATCAGCCGTTCGCTGACGGCCATCGCCACCAGACGCTGCGCCGACTGGCGGCTGACGCCCAGCTTGCGGGCGATCTCGTCCTGGGTGTTGCCGGCGACGTAATACAGCCAGCCCGCCCGCGCCGCATCGTCCAGCCGCACCGCCTCGGGGGAAAATCGGGTGGCGTTCACGGGATGCTTGCTCCGGCTGACAATTCGCGTAACAGATGCGGGAATTCTGTCCAGTTGTCAAAGGATTGCACGTCCCCCGGCATGGATGCGGCATCCGAATTCCGCAAATGCGCGCCCCCCGCGTAATGCAGCACCTGCATCCCGGCGGCCTGGGCCGCAGCGATGCCGGGGGCGCTGTCCTCGATGACCAGGGTATCGGCGGGGGCGTGGCCCATCTGCGCCGCGGCGAACAGGAACAGGTCCGGGGCGGGCTTGCCGTGGCGGACCTGACTGGCGGTAAAGACGCGACCCGCAAACCGTTCCGCCAGTCCCAGAACCTGCAAGGTGCGCCCGACCCGCTGCGGGCTGGAGGACGTGGCAATGCAGGACGGATGGATCAGCCTGTCCAGAACCGCCATGATGCCGGGGGTGGGGCGCAGTTCGGTGGCGAAACGGTCCAGCAGGCGACGGCGATAGTCCATCTCGAAGCTGGGGGGCAGCGGGTTGCCGAACCGCTGCCGGATCGTGTCGGCGACGGTGGGAAAGCTGCGGCCCAGGAAATCGCGTCGCACCTCGGCCGGGGTGACGGCGATGCCAAGCGCGGCAAGCTGGTCGATCAGCACCAAGGCCGACAGAACCTCGCTGTCGGCGATCACGCCGTCGCAATCGAAGATAATCAGCCCGATGGTCAACGTTCCGCCCCCGTGTCAGGGCAATCTTGCGGCCAACAGCCGCGCTTGCGCAAGACACGGCATTGCGCGACACCCTTGGCGCCAGAGTCCCCGAGGTCTTATGCGCGCCATCCTGATTACCCCGCCCCTGCCCAGCCACCTGCGCGCCTTCGAGGCCCTGGCCCAGGAACTGGCCCGTCGCGGGCACGAGGCGGTCTTTCTGACCGAACCGGGCGTCCTGCTGCAAGGCGGGGTCGCGCAGGCCACCCTGCCCGGCCCGCCCACCCGTCCCCAGCCGCACCGCCTGCTGGCCGAGATCGTCACCGGCGCCCGCCGCACCGACCGGCTGTGCCGCGATGGGCTGGCCATCCTGCGCGGCCTGTCCCCGGACCTGATCCTGGGCGACCAGATGGAGCCTGCGGGCGGCCTGCTGGCCCGCGTCCTGGGCGTGCCCCTCGTGTCGGTGGCCTGCGCGGTGCCGATGGACCCGGAACCGGGGATTCCCCTGCCGTTCCTGGGCTGGCCGCATGATCCGACCGCCGGTGGTCTGCGCCGGAACCGGGGCGGCGAACGGGTCGCGGATGTCCTGATGACGCCGCAATCGCGGGCGATCCGCCGCTGGTCGCGGACCTGGGGCCTGGGCGACCTGCGGCGCTTGCAGGATTGCCTGTCGCCCCGTCTGACGGTGTCGCAAATGGCGCCGGGTTTCGATTACCCCCGCCCGGCCAACGGCGCCCATGTCGCCCAGCTTGGCCCATTCCGGCGCGGTCAGGCGCCGGGCGATTTTCCGGCCGACATCCGGCCCGACCCGGATCGTCCGTTCGTCTATGCCTCGCTTGGCACGTTGCAGGGGCATCGCGCGGGGCTGTTGTCGCGAATCGCGCGGGCCTGCCGTCAGGCGGGGGCGCAGGTGCTGGTGTCCCATGCCGGGTGCCTGCCGGACGACAAGGCGCGGGCAATCCCGGCGGACTGGGTGCGCGGCTTTGTGCCGCAGGGGGCCGTGCTGGCGCGCGCCGACCTGTGTGTGACCCATGCCGGACTGAACACCGCCCTGGAATGCCTGGCCGCCGGGGTGCCGATGCTGGCGCTGCCGCTGACCCACGACCAGCCCGGCGTCGCCGCGCGGATCGTCCGGTGCGGCGCGGGGTTGAGGTTGCCGCCGTGGCAACGCAGCACCGCGCGTATGGCTGCCGCCGTGACGGCGCTGCTGTCCGACCCCGCCCATCGCGCCGCAGCCCGGCACTTTGCCGATGCGGCGGACACCTGGCGCGGCGCCGCAGGGGCGATTGACCGGATCGAGGCGCTGCTTAAAGCCCCAGCGCCCGCGACAGCGTGATGGCGAACCCATCGCCGATCCACAGCGACACCGCCAGTTCCACCGCAACGGCCAGCCCCGCCACGACCGGCGGGGCCAACGGCAGCGCCAGAACCGCGCCCAGGGCTACCGCCGCCGTATCGCCCAGCGAGTTGAGGATGCTGTCGCCCCCATAGGCCAGCGGATCGTTGGGAGAATAGCCGAACATGGCGATGGTGACGGGCAGGTTCTCAACCACCTCCCAGACCGTGCTGCTGACGATGGCGGCGGCCAGCAGCGTCCACAGCGGCCAGTCGGGCCGCTGCCAGCGGACCAGTTTCATAAGCACGGCGCCGAACACCAGATGCAGCAGGCTATAGGGATCCAGCAGCGTCCGGGAATTGAGCCGCGCTTCTCCGGGCATGGCCCAGATCTGCCCGCAGTCGCAGCCCAGGGGGCGTCCCACCATCGCCAGCAAGACCAGCTTGGCCGCCAGGGCCAGCACGATCAGCGTTGCCGCCTGCTTTCCACGGCCGAAAGGGCGTGGCAAGACCCTTGCAACTGGCGGCAGGCTGGCGGATCGTTCGGGGGTCAGCGGCGGGGCGGAACGGTTTTCGTCTTTCATCGTTGCCACAGTAAGGCTGCCCGTCGCCATGACAAGGGGCCGCAAGATCAGAGGGATATGGCACAGCACACTGCCGACATCGTGATTGCCGGGGCCGGTCTGTCGGCCGCCCTTGCCGCGCTGCGCCTGGGCGCCGCCGGGCGCGTCCTGCTGATCGATCAGCGTCCCGATCCGCTGGCTGGGCACACCTGGTCCTTTCACGACGGCGACCTGGATCCGGCCCAGCGCGACTGGCTGGGCCCGGCGGTCCGCCGCCGCTGGAACGGTCAGGACGTCCGATTCCCCGGTTACGCCCGCCGCCTGCGGTCGGGCTATGCCTCGCTGGACGCGGACAGCCTGGGCGCGGCCATCTCGGGCCTGCCGGGAATCGGCAGACTGACGGCAAGGGTCGCCTCGGTCGATGCGACCGGCGTGGTCCTGGCCGATGGCCGGCGGATCGAGGCCAGGATCGCCATCGATGCCCGCGGCTTTGTGCCGCACCCTGCCATCGAGGTGCGATTCCAGAAGTTCCTGGGGCAAGAGGTCCGTCTGACCGCGCCGCACGGGCTGACGCGTCCGGTCATCATGGATGCCACCGTGCCCCAGCAGGACGGTTATCGGTTTTTCTATCTGCTGCCCTTCGACGATATGCGCCTGTTGATCGAGGAAACCTATTATTCGGACCGTGCCGTCCTGTCGCCGGAACGCCAGCGCGGGGCCATCGCGGATTATGCCGCAGCCCAGGGCTGGCGGATCGCCCAGGTGGACCGCGAGGAAACCGGCGTCCTGCCCATCGCGCTGCGGTTCGATGCGGATGCGTTCTGGAAGGCCCAACCGCCTGTTCCCGCCATCGGCCTGCGCGCCATGCGGTTCCATCCGCTGACCGGATACAGCTTGCCCCAAGCGGTGCGCAGCGCCGACCTGATCGCGCGGCACTGGCAGCAGGGTCCGCAGACGCTGGCCTTGGCGCTGCGCCGCTTGTCCCTGCACGAAGCCAGGGCACAGGGCTTTTACCGCCTGTTGTCGCGGATGCTGTTCGAGGCCGCCGACCCCGACCGGCGGCGCCACGTGATGCAGCGGTTCTATCGCCTGCCCGAACCGCTGATCGAACGGCTTTACGCGGGCACCAGCACCCTGGCCGACAAGGCGCGGATCCTGACGGGGCGCCCGCCGGTGCCCGTGGGCCGCGCCCTGCGCTGCCTGCCCGAAACATTCAAGGTGAAACCCGCATGACACAAACCACCGGCAAGACCGCCGCCGTGATCGGCGCGGGCCTGGGCGGGCTTGCGCTGGCGATCCGGCTGCAAAGCGCAGGGTTGTCCACGACCGTGTTTGAAAAGCGCGACAAGCCCGGCGGGCGGGCCTATGTCTATCACGACGACGGCTTCACCTTCGACGCGGGGCCGACGGTCATCACCGATCCTGACTGCCTGAGGAAACTGTGGCGCCTGTCGGGCCGCGACATGGCCGACCATGTGACGCTGCTGCCGGTCAATCCCTTCTATCGCCTGTGCTGGGAGGACGGCAGCGTCTTCGATTACGCCGACGACCAGGACGCCATCGAACGCCAGATCCGCGCCTTCAATCCCCCCGATGTCCAGGGCTATCGCCGGTTCCTCGCCTATTCCCGCGACGTTTATCGCGAGGGGTACGAGAAGCTGGGCACCGTGCCGTTCCTGCATTTCAGCGACATGATCCGCGCCGCCCCGCAACTGGCCCGGCTGCAAGCCTGGCGGTCGGTCCATTCGATGGTAGCCCGGCACATCCGGGACGATCGGCTGCGCCAGGCCTTCAGCTTTCACACGCTGCTGGTGGGGGGAAATCCCTTTTCCACCTCGTCCATCTATGCGCTGATCCATGCGCTGGAACGCAAGGGCGGCGTGTGGTTCGCCAAGGGGGGCACGGGCGCACTGGTCGCGGGCATGGCGCAACTGTTCCGGGAACTGGGCGGGACCATCCACCTGAACGCCCCTGTGGACCGGATCGAGACCCAGGAAGACCGCGCCACCGCCGTCCATGCAATGGGCGTGCGCCATCCCTTCGACATGATCGCCAGCAATGCCGATGTCGTTCACACCTATCGCAGCCTTCTGGGCGATCCCAAGGGCGACCGGCTGGCGGCGAAACGCCATTCCATGTCGCTGTTCATGATCTATTTCGGCCTGCGCGGGCTGCGCCCCGACCTGCGCCACCACATGGTGCTGTTCGGCCCGCGTTATCGCGAACTGGTCAACCAGATTTTCGCGGGCAACGGTTTGGCCGACGATTTCTCGCTGTATCTGCACGCGCCGTCCGTCACCGACCCCGGCCTCGCGCCCGAAGGGTGCAGCGCCTATTATGTGCTGGCCCCTGTGCCGCATCTGGGCACGGTGGATCCCGATTGGGACCGGCAGGCGCCGATCTACCGCGACCGGATCCTGGATTATCTGGAATCGCGCTATATCCCGAACCTGCGGCGCGACCTGATGACGGTGCGCCATTTCACGCCTCTCGATTTCCGGTCCGAACTGAACGCCCATCTGGGGTCGGCCTTTTCCATCGAACCGATCCTGACCCAGAGCGCGTGGTTCCGTCCCCATAACCGGGACGACCGGCTGAAGAACCTGTATATCGTCGGCGCGGGCACTCATCCGGGCGCGGGCATTCCCGGCGTCGTCGGATCGGCCGAGGCCACCGCATCCCTGATGATCGGCGAACGGGCATGACCGACGCCACCCTGGATCAGGCCCGGCAATCCATCGCCGTGGGGTCGAAAAGCTTTTCCATGGCGTCGCGGTTCCTGCCGCCCGGAATGCATGACGACTGCGTGATGCTGTATGCCTGGTGCCGCCACGCCGACGACATGATCGACGGGCAGGAGGCGGGGTTTTCCGCCGGGGCCGCCCACGATCCCGCCGCGCGGCTGAGGGAATTGCGCGATCTGACGCATCGGGCGCTGCGGGGCGAGGCGTCCGCGCCCGTCTATGCCGGCCTGGCGCGGGTCATGGCGGCACGCGCTATTCCCCATCGGCATGTCGATGAACTGCTGGACGGGTTCGCGATGGACGTGGACGGGCGCGTCTATAACGGCCTCAACGATCTGCTGGATTACTGCTATCACGTCGCGGGGGTGGTGGGCGTGATGATGGCGCGGATCATGGGCGTCCGGGACGAATCCGTACTGGACCGCGCCAGCGATCTGGGGCTTGCGTTCCAACTGACCAACGTCGCCCGCGACGTGATCGACGATGCCCGGATCGGGCGGACCTATCTGCCCCGCGACCTGCTGGCGTCACAGGGCATCGCCGCCGTTGATCCCGACGATCTGTCCCAACGCCCCGCCCTGCACCGCGTGGCGTTGCATCTGCTGGATCAGGCCGAGATCTATTATCGCAGCGCCGATGCGGGGATTGCCGCCCTGCCCCGGCGCCCGGCCCTGGCCATCGCCGCCGCCCGCAACATCTATCGCCAGATCGGCGTCAAGCTGCGCGACCAGGGGCCTGATGCCTGGAACGGGCGCCTGACCACGACCAGGGGCGAAAAGCTGCGGCTGGCCGCCCAAGCGGCGGCGGGCACGGTTCTGTCACCGCGCCGTCGGGTCTCCGCCGTCCCCCGCGACGGTCTTTACCGCAGGCCGTGACACCGTGCGGTTGCCGTCCAGTTCCTTGACCAATTTGGGGATCGGCGGGGCATAGATGAAGCCGAAGCTGACGCAGCCATCCTTGCCATCGACCGCATGGTGCAGGCGGTGCGCCTGATACAGGCGCTTCATGTAGCCCTTGCGGGGGATATAGGAAAAGGGCCAGCGTTTGTGCACCAGCCCGTCATGGGCGATGAAATACAGCAGGCCATAGAGCGTCATGCCCGCGCCCAGCCAGGTGGCGGGCCACCACGACTGACCCCACCAGAACAGCCCGATGGCGGCGGCCGCGAAAAACACCGCATACAGGTCGTTCAGTTCGAAACCGCCGTCGTGGGGTTCGTGATGCGATTTGTGCCAGCCCCAGCCCCAGCCGTGCATGACATATTTATGGGTCCACCACGCCACGAATTCCATCGTGGCGACCGTCAGGACGACGATAAGAAGGGGCACCAGCCAGGTCATCGCGCGGCGCCGGCCTTGGGGCCGGACTGCGGCACGCGGTCCAGCATCGGATCGAAGATCGCCTGGATCATCTGGCGGAACGGATCGGGTGCAAGACCCGCGCGGACCAACGCCTCGTCGGCCGAGGCGAGCAGCGCGCGGCAGCGCCGGAATGCTTCTTCGACACCATAGACGGCCAGATAGGTTTCCTTGCCGACATCCTGGCGGGAATCCTTGCCGATGGCCGCGCTGTCGGCCAGCATGTCGGCCAGATCGTCGGCGATCTGGAAGGCTTGGCCCAGATCCTCGCCAAAACGGCGCAGAAGACTGCGCTCCTCATCGGCGCGGCCGCCCAGGATGGCCCCCGCCTCGACCGCCGCGCACAGCAGGGCGCCGGTCTTCAGCGCATTGATGCGGGTGATGCGGCCCAGGGCGTCGCCCGACAGGTCATCGCGTTCGGAAAAGCCGTGCAGATCCAGTTCCTGTCCCGCGACCAGCCCCTGCCAGCCCATCACCCCCGACAGGATCGCAACCAGGGCATTGCGCCGATGGTCGTCGGTTCCCGGCAGGTGATTGGCAATCGAGATCGCGTGGTTCAGCAGCCCGATGGCCGTCAGGATCGCCGTCGCCTCGCCAAAGGCGGCGTGGGTGGTGGGACGGCCCCGCCGCAGGGCAGCGTTGTCCATCGACGGCAGATCATCGACGATCAGGGACGCGGTGTGCACCATCTCCAGCGCCACGGCCATGTCCAGGACGCAATCGCCGTCGGCGGCGTCCCCCGCCACCAGATGCAGCAGATAGGGACGCAGCCGCTTGCCGCTGGACATGGCATCCTGCGCGGCCTCGACCAGGCGGGCGGGGGCGGGCGACAGCTTGGACAGGTGATGGCCGATCCGCAAGTCAAGCTGACGCGCAAAGCCGGCCTGCGCGTCGGGATGCTTGGTCGCGGGGTTCGCCTTGTCTATTGCCTGCTGGTGCATGAAAGTGGTCCTTCAGGGCTGGCGTTGCGGCCCGACAGGGACAACAAAAAACGACAAGGGCTGCCACAGATGACCCACCCTGATCCTTCGCTTGGGAAAGACGATGTTTCCGGTCTCAAGCTCACCTCGCGTAAAGAGCAGCATCTTGACGTCGTCCTTGCGGGACAGGCGGGCGCAAGGGTGACGACCGGGCTGGAAGCGGTCCTGTTCGAACACGTCGCCCTGCCGGAAGTTTCGTGGCATGACATCGATTTGTCCACCGGTTTTCTGGGCCACCGGATCGGCGCCCCGGTGATGATCGGGTCGATGACCGGAGGCCCGAGCCGCGCGGCGGCCATCAACCGTACGTTGGCGCAGGTCTGCCAGCGGCTGCGTCTGCCGCTGGCCGTGGGATCGCAGCGGGTGGTGATCGAAGGCGGTCCCGCCGCAGGGCTGGATGCCAGCCTGCGACAAATTGCCCCGGACATCCCGATCCTGGCGAATTTCGGCGCGGCGCAGCTGAACCGGGGGTTTGGCCGCGACCAGGCGCTGCGGGCGGTCGAATCCATCGGCGCGACCGCCCTGATCCTGCACCTGAACCCCCTGCAAGAGGCGGTCCAGCCCGAAGGCGACCGGGATTGGCGCGGCCTCGCCGCCAGGATCGGCGCCCTGGCCCGCGACCTGCCGGTGCCGGTCGTGGTCAAGGAGGTTGGCGCGGGCCTGTCCGCCGCCGTCATCGCCCGGCTGGCCGCCGAAGGCATCGCTATCTTCGACGTCGCGGGCGCGGGCGGCACCGACTGGGCGCGGGTCGAGGCCGCCCGTGCATCCGACCCCGATGCCGCGCAGGTCGCCGCCTGCTTTGCCGGTTGGGGCATTCCCACCGCCGCCGCGATCCGCCAAGCGCGGCAGGCGGCGCCCGATGCGACGATCATCGGATCGGGGGGCATCGTGACCGGGCTGGACGCCGCGCGGGCGATCCGCCTGGGGGCGGATGTGGTGTCCTTGGCGGGCGCCGTCCTTGCGTCGGCCATCAACGGACCGGATGCCTTGGAACGGCAGTTGACCGTTGTCCTGCAACAGCTTCGCACCGCCTGTTTCTGCACCGGCAGCGCCGATCTGGCGATGCTGCGGCGCGCGGCGCTGATCGGCTAGCCGCCCGGCCACATCCGCGACCACACCCCGTCCCGGCGGATCAGCGCGTGCTGCAAGGCTGCGCCGACATGCACGGCCAGTATGGCGATCAGCACGAATGCGGCGGTGGCGTGCAAGGCCGAAGCGGCGTCGGCCAGCGACTCGGACTTGGCGATCCACGGCCCAAAGCCAAGGCGGTCCAGCAATTCGATCGGATAGCCCCCCGCCCGGACCCGGACGAAACCGCTGAGCGGCATGACGATCAGCAGCGCATACAGCAACCCGTGCGACACCGCCGCAGCCGTCCGCTGCCACGCCGGGATCGTTTTCGGCAACGGTGGGGGGCGGTGCGTCAGGCGATAGATCACCCGCATCAGGATCACCGGGATCAGCACCGTGCCCAGGTTCTTGTGAAACAGGAACAGCGTGTCCTGGACGGGCCGGGACAATCCCTCTTGGGTCATGGTCAGGCCCGCCGGGATCATCAGCAGCACGGCTGCGGCCACGATCCAGTGCAGCCATCGGGCGGGCGGGCGATAGCCTGGCAGGCGTTCGGGCATGGCGCGGCTCCTTGCCGGGCAGGATACTGCAAGTTCGGCGATCTGAACAGCCGCGCGAAATGGCGGCTTGACGCACGCGGCGCCGAACCTAAGGCTTGCACCATGCGCGACCAGCAGCCCCTTGCCGAACGGATCGCACCGCGCGACGCGCGCGATGCGATCCGCGTCCGGCTTGCGGCCTGCGCCCTGGCCTGGCTTGCGGTGATCGCCACGGTCGGGCTGGCGCTTGGCGTGTCGATCCCGGCCCAGGGGGCGGCGATGGCGGCCTTTGGTTTGGCGTCGCTGCTGGTCGCCGACCGGATCGGGCGCAGCTATCCCCACGTCCGTCTGGGCGGCTGCAATGCCACGACGCTGCTGCGGGCCGCGCTTGTCGCGGCGCTGCTGATGCCGCTGGCCGACGGCTGGGCCGCGGGATACGCGGTCGCGGCCCTGGCGATGGTCGCCCTGGCCCTGGACGGCGTCGATGGCTGGCTGGCGCGGCGCAGCGGGCTGGTGTCCCGGTTCGGCGCCCGCTTCGACATGGAGGTCGATGCCGCCCTGGCCCTGGTGCTGGCGCTGCACGTCCTGTCCGGCACCGTCGTAGGCGCCGAGATCCTGGTGCTGGGCTTGATCCGCTATGCTTTCGTGCTGGCGTCCCGGATCTGGCCCTGGCTGCGCGGGGATCTGGCGCCAAGCCGCCGGCGCAAGCTGGTCTGCGTGCTGCAACTGTCGGTGCTGATCGCCCTGCAAATCCCCGCCCTGCCGCACGATGCCGCCATTCTTCTGGCGCGGGGCGCGGCGATGGCCTTGATCTGGTCCTTTGGCAGCGACATCATCGCCTTGCGAAACGAAGCCCGTGCCCAAGGAGAACTGCGATGATTTCCCGATCCATCACCCGGCGACGCGTTCTGGTCACGGGCCTTGCCGGTCTGGCGGCAAGCCGGGCGGGGCTGGGGGCGCCGGCCGCCTGGGCGCAGACCCCGGTGGCCCTGCAACTGTCGTGGCTGCATTCGGTGCAGTTCGCGGGCAGCTACCTCGCGGTGCAGAACGGCTGGTGGCGGGACGCGGGGCTGGAGGTGTCCTTGCTGCAAGGTGGCCCGAACGCCCCGGTCGAACCGCCGGTGGTGTCGGGGACGGCCCTGGTCGGGATCTCGGCCGCCGATTACACCGCCGCCGCCGTCGCCCAGGGCGCGCCGTTCCGGATCATCGGCGTGGCGATGCAAAAGAACCCCTTCGTCATCGCGTCCCTACCCGGCAACCCCATCGTCGCGCCCGCCGACCTGCCGGGCAAGCGCATCGGCATGGCGGTGGCGAATACGCCCGTGCTGCAAGCCCTGTGCAGCCTGAACGATGTCGATTTCAACGCGGTCCGGATCGTGCCGACCCAGTATTCCGCCCAGCCCCTGCTGGCGGGCGAGGTGGATGGGCTGCTGTGCTGGGAAACCGACCTGCCCGTTGCCATGGCGATGCAGGGGGTCCGGGCGCAAACCATGCTGATGGCCGATCACGGCTATGCCCTGCATTCCCAGACCTATATCGCCACCGACGACAGCCTGGCCAACCGCCGTTCCGAACTGGTCGCCCTGATGACCGGAGAGGTGCGGGGCTGGAACGCCTATCGCGCCGACACGGATGCGGCCGCCGAACTGACGGTTGCGATGTTTCCCGATGCCGGAATGGATCTGCCGACCCAGCGGTTGCAGGCGGAACGGCAGGTGCCGCTGATGTTTTCGGACCTGACCGATGCCCAGGGCTTCGGATCCTGGACGGACGAGGCCGTGCAGGCCAACATCCGCACCCTGGCGCTGCTGGGCCGGTCCGTCACGCCCGAGCTGTGGGACCGGTCGATCCTTGACGAAGTCCATGGTCGATAGGCCGCTTGTCCCGATCACCTGCACGGGCCTGTCGAAGATTCACGACAACGGCGTCATGGCGCTCGACCCGCTGGATCTGACCTTCGAAGGCGGTCGGACGATTGCGCTGATCGGGCCTTCGGGCTGCGGCAAATCGACGTTGCTGCGCCTGATCGCCGGTTTGGAACAGCCCACGGCGGGGCGTGTTTCCCTTGCCGGCCTGGCCCCTGCGGAACAGGCCGCGCGCGGCGCGATCGCGATGGCGTTCCAGGATCCCTCGCTGCTGCCCTGGCTGACGCTGCGCCGCAACATAGCCCTGGCCCGGACGCTGGCGCGCCAGCCCGCCGATCCCCGGCTGGTGGACGAACTGATCGGCCTGGTGGGGCTGGAAGGCTTTCACGAAACCCGCCCTGCCGCCCTGTCCGGCGGTATGCGCCAGCGGGCGGCCATCGCGCGCGCCCTGGCGACCCGGCCCCAGGTGCTGCTGCTGGACGAACCCTTCGGGGCGGTGGACGAGCTGACCCGCCGCCAGTTGGCCCGCGACCTGCCCCCGTTGTGGCAGCCGCTGGGCACCACCACCCTGCTGGTGACGCATTCCGTGGACGAGGCCGTGCTGCTGGCCGACCGCATCGTCGTGCTGTCGCCCCGGCCCGCGCGCGTGGTGGCCGACCTGCCCGTGGACCTGCCCCGGCCGCGCCCGCCGGAAATGACCGAAACGCCGGAATTCCGCCGAATCGCCGCCCAGGCGTTGCAGGCCCTGGCCCAGGGTGTCGCCGACAATCCGGCCCTGGCCGCGCAATGACCACGCTGGCCCGGCAGGCCGGATCGCCCTTTGCCCTGCTGATGCTGTGGCAGCTGGCGGCCGCAGCGACGGCGGGGCGGTTCCTGCTGGCCGGCCCGGTCGAGGTTCTGGCGTGGCTGTCAGCCAATCCCGGCCTTGTTGGACGGGCGTTGTCCGTCACCCTCGCCAATGCCGCCTGGGGGTTCTTGACTGGCAATGTGGCGGCGATCCTGATCGCGGCCGTGGCGATGGGATGGCCGCGTGTCCTGCCCCTGCTGACCGGGCTGGCGCTTGTGGTCTTTTGCCTGCCGCTGATCGCCACCGGGCCGATCCTGCGGGTGATGATGGGGCCGGGCAACGGCCCCCAGATCGTGCTGGCGGCCCTTGCGGTCTATTACACCACGCTGATCCCCCTGCTGGCGGGGCTGCGGGCCGCGCCTGCCGGGTGGTTCGATCTGGTCGCCACCTATGGCCGGGGTCGGCTGGCCGAACTGGTCCATATTCGCGCCCGTTCGTCCCTGCCCTATCTGCTGGCGGGGCTGCAAATCTCGGCCCCTGCCGCCTTTCTGGGGGCCATGGTGGGCGAATTCACCGGCGCCGAACGCGGCCTGGGCGTGCTGACCATCCGCTTTGCCCGCGACCTGAACGTCCCCGCCTTGTGGAGCCTGGCCGCCGTGGCAGCCGCAATCTCCATCGCCGCTTACCTGGCCATCGGCGCGGCGGGCAAACGACTTCAGACCGAACGGCCCCCGGTGATCCTGGCCCCGCCCCGGCTGTCGCGGGGATCGGCGCCCGACCGCCTGGGACACGCCGGGCTGCTGGCCGTTGCCACCCTGGCCCTGTGGTGGGGCGGGATGGAGGCGCTGGGCCTGGACCCGTTCTTCGCCAAGCGCCCGCCGGATCTGCTGGCGGCGCTGACCGTCGCGCCGGAGGCTGCGGCCATGTGGCAGGCCCTGCTGCGCGCGGCGGGCGAGACCGCAGCGTTCGTCCTGCCCGGCTATGCGGCGGGCCTGGCGCTTGGCGCGGGGCTGGCGATGCTTCTGTCGCTGGTCCCGGCCTTAGCAGAGCTGGTGACGCCGCTGGCCATCGCCCTGCGGTCGGTGCCCATCGTGACCACCGCGCCGCTGGTCGTTCTGCTGTTGGGCCGCGGCGCGGCCGGCACGATCGCCCTTGTCGCCCTGATGGTGTTCTTTCCGACCTTCGTGGCCTGCCAGCACGGGCTGCGGCAGGCGCCGGGGCAGGTTCTGGACATCCTGCGCAGCTATGGCGCGGGACCGTTGCGGCAGATGCTGCATGTCCGCATCCCCGCGATGCTGCCCGCGTTCTTCGCCTCGGCCCGGATCGGGGTTCCCGCCGCGATCCTGGCGGTCACGGTGGCCGAATGGCTGGCCACTGGGCGAGGATTGGGCAACCTGATGACGCTGTCGGCGTCCCTGTCGGATTACACGATGCTGTGGCTGACGGTGGTGCTGGCCACGCTGGCCTCGATCCTCGGCTATGCGGGGGTGGCCTGGGCGGAACGGCGGGTGCTGCGCGTCTTTGCCCCCGAACAGGTGGACCGATGAGGCCCGGACCCGCCGCCTTTGCCATTCCCGGCGACATCGCCACCCTGACCGGCGGCTATCTGTACGAACGCCGCCTGCTGGAAGGGCTGCGCGACATCGGCCACGACATGCTGCACCTGCAACTGCCCGCTGGTTTTCCCGACCCGTTCGATGCAGAGATGGCGGCGGCGGTCGCGGCGCTGCGGGCCGTGGCGCCGGACCGGCCGCTGATTCTGGACGGGCTGGTCTTCGGTTCCATCGACACCGCCGGGCTGGCGCAGGTCCGCGCGCCGGTCATCGCCATGATCCATCACCCGCTTGCCCTGGAAAGCAGGCTGGTCCCGGCGCGGCGCGACCATCTGCATCGCACCGAACGCGACAACCTGCGGCTGGCCCGGCATGTCCTGGTTCCCAGCCCGCATACCCGGCGCATCCTGATCGACCGTTACGATGTGCCGGGGGATCGCATCACCATCGCCCGGCCCGGCGTCGAACGTCCCCGTCTGCCGCCCGCGCCCGTCGCGCCGCCGCTGATCCTGTCGGTGGGGATCCTGCACCCGCGCAAGGGCCACGACATCCTGGTCGCCGCACTGTCGCAACTGATGGACCTGGACTGGCAGGCGGTCATCGTCGGGAACCGCTGGGATGCCGTCCATGCCGATGCCCTGGCAGGCCAGATCGCGGCCAGCCCGGCGGCCGCGCGGATCACGCTGGCCGGCCAGGTCGCGCCCGATGTGCTGGAAACCCTTTATGCCGGTGCCAGCATCTTTGCCCTGGCCACCCGATACGAGGGGCATGGCCTTGTCTTCGACGAGGCGATCGTGCGGGGCCTGCCCGTGGTCAGTTGCGCCACCGGCGCCGTGCCCGATACCGTTCCCACGGCGGCGGGCCTGCTGGTGCCCCCCGACGATGCCCACGCGTTCGCCAGGGCCGTGCGCCGGATACTGTCCGACGACACCCTGCGGCTCGGCATGGCACGCGCCGCAGCCGACATCGGCACCCTTTTGCCGGACTGGGGCCGAACCACCATGATCGCCAGCAGGGTTTTGTCCCGGCATGGCGGCTGAACAGGCTGTTCGACGCAAAATCCTGATATGGCTGTAATAATAAATCCAAAATTTGCTACCATAATAATAATCATTATACTCTATTAATTAATTTATAATGTGTTCATAAAAACTTGCAAATCGACGAGAATTCTTTGCTTTACTTTTGCCAGCCGCAGAGTCATTAATCTGGCATCCTTAGTGTCGTAAAAGTTGTCTGTCATGTCGGGGATCGCGTTTTGCGGCACCTGACTTTTCAAAGGTTCGCAAGGATGCTGTCGCTGACCGACGGATTCTCCATCGAGGGGGTCGATTTCTTTCGCGACGACGAAGCGAAGGAAACATTCTATTACCTGCCCAACACGGTCGAACTGGCCCGCAACCCGGATGGGACGCCGCAATTCCAGTTCGTGCTCTATCAGGCCGGACTGCCCATCGAGGGCAAGCAGCAAGGCGGCGGGTTCCTGGTCCTGACGACCGTGCTGACGGCGCCCGCCGACATCATCGGGCCGCGCGCCACCGCCGAGGCGCAGCGGATCCTGCGGGCCGAGGCGCCGTCGCCCGGCGCGCCGATCCCGACGCCCAAGATCAGGCCCGTCAACTTCATCGGCGGCACGGCCGTCCTGCGCATTGCGCGCGGCACGGGCAACCAGTTGATCCAGAACATCGATCTGGGCCGCCCGTCGCTGTTCGGGCGCAACACCGTGTCCGTGGTGGCCGACATGACCCTGATGGGGGCCGAGATCTTTGCCGACGTCTTGCGGCAGGGCGGCGCCATCGCGGTCGTCGAATACAACCTTGAGTTCGAGGTGCGGCTGCCCGCCGTCGTGATCGAGGCGCATATCAGTTCGTCCCGCGTCCGCGCGGTCGTCGCCACCTACACCACCCAAGAGGTCGTGGACGAGGATTTCTGGGGCGGCGATACCACGACCGAGGTGCGCAAGCGCACCGGCTATTCCGAATTCCTGCGCGAGAATTCCCTGGTCGAACTGGACATCCGGTCCGGTTCCTCCGAGGTCGAGCTGGACGACGACATGATCTCGGACCTGCGCGACTTCGCCCTTGGCGCGATGGACAAGTTCATCAACGAACAATGGCTGAATGTGGGCGGCATTCTGACCACCGAACAACTGCAAAGCGAGTGGCTGGAATTCATCAACGAGGACTTTGAAAAGAATTTCGATCTGGTGCTGACGCAATCGGATGTCATCAAGCGCCAGTACAACCCCAGCGCCACGATCAACCCGACCTTCATCGCCGCCGACGTGGCCGATTACCTGATCGTCGTCGATACCCTTGCCCACCCGTTCTTCAAGCGGCTGGAGGTCGATGTCTCGACCAGCTTCGATTTCGAACGGTTCGACGATTACGTCCATTCCATCGTGGTGGACCTGACCTATGACAGTCCCGACGACACCGGGCGGCGCATCCAGAAGGCGGAAAGCTTCATCTTCACAAAGGACGATAACGAACGCCGCAAGTTCGTCACCGCCAAGGGCCGCAGCAACGAATACCAGGTCACGGCCGAGGTGCATTACCGCAACGGCCCGGTCCTGAGACAGCGGCTTTTGAACGCGACATCGGTCGCCCCCGCCCAGGTCATCGCGGTGGCCAATCCGGGAGAGATCGACGTGACCTTTTCCGCCCCCGCGATCGGCTTTGACGGCGACCTGCAATCCATCGATATCGAACTGGCCTACGAGGACCGGCGCAACGGTATCGCACCGTTCATCGAGCAGCGCAGCCTGACCAAGGACGCGCCGCAGGTCCAGATCAAGCGCCCGGTCTATTCGCCCGAGGTCAAGGCCTTCCGCTATCGCATTACCCATGTGTTTCCGACGCAGAAAATCTCGACCCCCTGGCTGGAAGCGGGGGCGGGCACCACGCAGATCAAGGTATCCACCCCGTTCGAGGATGAATTGCGGCTGGATGTGGTGCCCTCGGCCGACTGGACGGAACTGACCGGCATCCTGGTATCCCTGACCTACGAGGACGCGGAAAACGACGTGCGCAGCCAGCAGTCGCTGTTCTTCGCCCCCGAGGACGTGGGCAAGGTCAAGACCTTCATCGCGCCCTTAAAGGATCCCGCCCGGCGCGACGTGACCGTGGCCGAAACGCATCTGTTCAAATCCGGCGCGGCCCGCAGCCTGGAGGCCCGCACCCATGTCGCGAACGGCGTCCCGGCCGTGGTCGGCAATGCGCCGGGCGGGGTTTATCGGCTGACCCTGTCCGGCGAAGACGTGGCGCTTGGCACCGATGTGCGGCGCGTGACCGTCACGCTGCGCTATGAGGATGCGGCCAACGACGTGATCGACATGCACGGTGCGCTGTTGCGCGGGCCGGGCGAAACCTCGGTCTGGTCGGTCGCCCTGGCCGATCCCTCCAAGTTGGATTATACCTACCGGGCGGACTATTTCCTGGCTTCGGGCGACCGGATCGCCGGACCAGAGAAGACCGCCACCTTCGGCAATCCCGAGGACTGGCTGTTCGTCGAACCGCCAGCGCCCTGAGGCGGGGGGGTAGCCGCCCATGCTGTCCTTTGCTTCGCCCATCCGCCTGATCGAGGGTCATCCGGTCTTTTCGGATCACGACGACACAGGGCTGTTCCATGTCCTGCCTGCCGGGCCGACGCTGGCGCAGGCACCGGGGGGCGATCCGGCCTTCGGCCTGATGCGCTATCTGGGGGACGGGCCGAACGGGACAGCCCTTGCGGGCGGGTTTCTGTCGCTTGCGACCGAACTGGCGATTTCGCAGGACGCGCAGGGCCGAATCCGCGACCGCCTGTCCGACGACCTGGGCCGCCCGGTGCGCCTGTCGCTGCCGCTGTTCGACGACGGGCAGGTGGAACTGACGCTGCTGGGCCAGGATCAGGGCGGGGCGGCCACGCCGGGCGGTCCGTTGCAGGTCACGGTGCTGGGCAGCGGCCGACCGTCGATGGCGGGGACCAACACCGCCACGTTCCAGATCGCGCTGAACGCCGCCGCCGCCGCCTTCATCGAGGCCGGGGTGGGCGATCCGACCCTGCCCGCGCTTGTCGTGTACCGCATGGCGCTGTCGGGGCTGCATCCGGCCTTTCGCATCAGCGTGTCGGGCGACCTGTCGCGGCTGGACCGGGAACTGGACAGCCGGTTCCGTGCCAATGTCTATTATGTCCGCGCCGACATCGCCGCCCAGACCCGCGACGCCCTGTCCAATGCGGACGTGCGCGTCGATACGGTCATCATGGACGGCGAGGCCGTCGATGACGCAGCCGCCGCCGAACGCGCCGTGCTGGACTGGATCACCGAAACGTATTTCGACCCCGCCTATGGCACCCGGCCCGCCGCCCCCGCACCGAACCTGGTCGATTCCATCGCCGGTTCCGTGATGGATCTGTTCGACACGCTGATGCCCGGCGCGTCCTTCACGCTGAAGACCCGGCGCGAAACCGACGTGCGCCAGATCGACGCGGTGCTGAACCGCACCACCGTCCGCCGCCGCGACCTGGTGTTCCAAGCGACGCTGGGCCACGATCTGCACGCCCGCCGCGTGGATCAGGACGGCGTTGAGCGCCCCGACTGGCCCGCGCTGCGCGACCGGATAATCGGCGGCGTCAACATCGCATCCATTCCGCGCCGAGAGGTCCAGGTGGGAGTCATGGACCGTTTCGCCAGCGACGGCCTGTTCGCGGTCGAGGTGGACCTGGCCCTGCCCGATCCCGACGGGACGGGCGATCTGCATACCGAAACACTGGTCTTTCACGATGCCACGGAACGCCGGCCTTATGCGGTCAACCTGCTAGACGCGGATCCCGCGCTGCTGACCGATCCCTATCGCTATCGCCTGCGCTGCCATTTCGATCCCGGTTCGCCTTTCGGGCAGCGCCCGCCGGAAACCGGACCCTGGGTCGAGGGGCGCGCGGGCGAACTGATCGTGGACCCGCGCGTCGATGGCCCCTATCGCCTGCGCCAGCCGGTGATCGGCGTCGCGCCGGGCTTTCCCTTTGCCCAGTTTCCGCAAGTCACCGTCGATCTGCGCCGGGTGGAAGACGGCACCGAAACGCAGCGCGACATCCTGGCGCTGACGGTCGATAACCCCGACGCCACATGGACCTTTCGCGGCCATGGCGACGATCCGCAGGCCTTCGAATACCGGCTGCAATTCGAACGGCCCATGCCGCAGGGCGGCCCCGTCGCCCTGGACTGGCGCCGCGAAACCGGCCTGCGCATCACCCTGCCCGATCCCCTGCCCCATCGCCGCCGCGCGACCTTCTTTGCGGCCCTGCCCTGGGTCGAGGTGACGATGGCGTTCCTGGAAGTCCGCTATGACGATCCGGCGAACGGGGTGCGGATCGACGAACGCATCAACCTGTCCGCCGATCAGCCGGTGGTCGAACGCGACTATGCCATCGCCGATCCCGCGGTCGCCGCCATCACCTATCGCCTGACTGCGATGATGCCCGCGCGCGGATTCATCCAGGGCGACTGGCGCGAAACGACGGACACCACCATCGCGCTGGGGCGCGAACTGGTGGACATGCGGGCCGTGCGGTTCCGCGCGGTGGGCCTGCCCCTGTCCCAGCACCGTCTGTCGCAGATGGAAATTCGTGCCGAGGCGTTGGGCGCGGATGGCAGCCTGCGCCATCAGCACCGCATCACGGTCGCGGGCGATCAGGCGGGCACCGATCTGGGCACCTGGACCTTTCCACGCTTCGCGCCCGAGGTGGCGAAGCTGCGCATCAAGGCCGATTGGCGCGATGCCAACGGCTTTCCGAACGGCAGCGCCTGGACCGACTGGACCCGCGATCTGGTCCTGGTCCGCGTCCCACAGATGACCTTTCAGGCATAGGGGGAACGGGACATGCTCAGCTTCGAGACCCCGCATATCGAAGCCGACGGGGTGATCCTGTTCCCCGACCACGAGGATCCCCTGCTGTGGTATTACAGCGCCGGGGCGCCGCAGATGGCGCTTGGCCCGCAGGGCCGCCCCATGTTCGACCTGTGGGTCTATACCGAGGCCTTGGTCCACAATTTCCTGACCGGCACGCAGATCCCCGACCAGATGGGCGGCGGCTTCCTGACGCTGGGCGTCAACTGCCGCCGCACCGACCGCGACCTGAGAGAGGCGCGCAAGGCCATCGCGCGGGCAGCAGAGGCGGAAGAAGACGCGGTAAAGCTGTCCCCCATCCCCTATACCAAAGGCAAGGCCAGCGTCATCGCCCTGGACAACACCACGCTGGGCACCGGCACGCCCGATCCGGCGGGGGCCGATCCCAATGCCGGGCGCCCGCGTTTCGTCACGCAGATCCTGGGCGCCGGAGTGCCCGCGCTGCTGGGCGATCTGCAATCCATCTTTTCGCTGTCGCTGTCCGACGACGGCGCGGCCTTCATGGCGGGCATGTTCGAGGCGACCTCGACCCCCGTGGGCGTGGTCTATGAACTGGAGTTCGAGGGGCTGTCGCCCGCCGTCAACGTCACTGTCACCGCCGACATGGACAAGGTGCGCCGCCATTTCGGGGGCGGGCTGCAAGGCCAGGTGCAATGGTTCAAGGCCGACATCCAGGCTGCTGTCGATGATCTGGTGCAGACCAACGTGGTGCAGATCGACAGTTCGACCTTTATCGACAGCGACGCCGCGCGCGAGGCCGAACAGAAGGCGATCGCCCTGTTCAAGGAGGATCTGATCCAGCAGATGTTCCGGCCGTCCCTGCCCCAGCCCCCGCAGCCCGCGCCGGGCCAGGGCCTGGGCCAGGCCATCGCCGCCCTGGCCCGCACCGGCGCGGGGGCCGGGGCTGGCGGCGCGGCGGGGGCGGCCACGGCGGCGACTGGCGGATCGCTGGGGCTGACGCTGAAATTCCAGCAGGAAACCGCGAACCTGTCGGGCCGGTTCTCGTACAATTCGCGGATGCCGGTCAGCCGCACCGATGCGCCCCAGGCGTTCCTGCAAACCCTGATCGACCCCGACGATCACGACGAACACACCACGGTCGTCGATCTGGGCACGGCATCCGCGTTCTTCGACCGGGTCGAGGCCATCGTGTCCCTGCCCGAGGATGAAACCTTTGCCGAGATGAATCTGCGCCAGGCGGTCGTCAGCATGTCCTATGGCGACGACGACCCGTCGCGCCCCCCTGACGTGAAGCCGCCGCTGATCTGCCGGCCGGGGGGCGAACGGAACCGCCTGCTGGCCTTTCCCCGCAACGGGCGGCCCAGCATGGCCGTCAGCTATGACATCACCTATGAATTCGACGATCCGGTGAACGCCACGGTGGACCGCAGCCGGTATGTCACGCCGCGCCAGACCTCGGCCAGCCGGGCGGTGATGGTCGATCCGCGCGGCGATTTCGGTTATCGCCGCCTGACGCTGCGGCCCGGACGGATCCCAACCGATGTGGCCGAAATCAGCCTGGACGCGGATTTCGAAACGCCGTCCGGGGGGTTCACCGCCAGCCGTGGCTTTCGCCTGACCGGTCCGTTCAATCGCCCCATCGCGGACATCGCCCCCGACGGCGCCGACTGGACCATCCGGACCGAGGAGAAAGGCCCCGGCACCTTCCGCCTGACGCCAACGTATGTCTTTGCCGAGGGCGGCGTCTGGACCGCGCCGCAGCAGGTCGCGGAATCCCCCTTCGTCACGCTGGACGCACCCTTTCGCGCGCAACGGCAGTTGATCGTGCAGCCGAACGTGCTGTCCCCGTCCGTCGAAGGCATCGACGTAGAGGTCGAATACGACGACACGCCCGGCGATTACCGCCGCCGTTTCCGCGCCACCCTTGTTCCGCCCTTCCAGGCGCTGACGCTGCAATGGTCGATCCTGGACGAGGATCGCCGCACCATCCGCATCCGGTCCACCGTGCGCGAAGGCGGCATCGTGTCCCAGGGCGAATGGGTGGAAACCGAGGAAACCACCCATGTCGTCGGCACCGACGCCGCGCGCCCCGATGCGCTGACCATCCGCCTGATTGGCGGCGACCTGGCCTCGGCCGGTCTGGACGCCGTTCTGGTCGAGGTCCGCGCCCCCGACGAAACCGGCCAGCCCCGCACCACCGAACTGTTCTTCGGCCCCGCCGACCCGCCGACCGCCACGGTCGATCTGATCCGCCGCCCCGGCCAGCCTATGACCTATGACTTTCGCACCCAGACCTTTCGCACCACGGGCGAGGCGACCGTCAGCCTGTGGCAGACCCGCACCGATGCCCTGCAACTCATCATCTCGATACGAACCCTTTAGGGGACACGACCATGCTGGACCTGAATACCCGTTTCGAGCTTCTGGGCGTGACGCTGTATCGCGACGCCGACCAGACCGAGGTGTTTTTCTTCCTGCCCCAGAACCCGGTGATCGCGCGGGACCGGGCCGGGCTGATGTTCGACCTGATGCTGTATGAAAAGGGCGGCCAGGCCGAGGATTTGCAGACCGGCGGCTTTCTGACACTGGCGATCACCACGGGGCTTGGATCGCTGGAACAGCCGCTGCTGCGGGAACTGCGGCGCCAGTTCGGCGACAACGCCCGGCTGGTGTCGATCCCCTTCACCGAAGGATCCGTCCGGCTGGCCGGGCTGGACACGGGCGTGGCCCCCATCAACCCCGACGGCAGCGGCCCGCCCGCCAGCGATCCCGGCCCGACCGGCATCCGGCTGGTGGAAAAGGTCTTTGGCGCGACCACGCCGAACCTGGACGGCGACAACCGCGCGGTCTTTTCCCTGCAACTGTCCGAAGACGGCGCGGCCTTTTTTGCCGACCTGATGGAACAGGGTCGCTCCGCCCGCCCGCTGATCGCCATCTACGACCTGAAATACACCGGGCTGATGGAGGTCGAGAGCCTGCGGATCGAGATCGACTATTCCCGCGTCTATGATTTCCTGCGCACCCGCATCGGCTTCAATGCCATCGTCGTGGCGGGCGAGATCGACACCATCGTCGAGGAGTTGCGCGACAACCAGGCGATCAAGATCGACGACACCGTGCGCAGCCTGGAACTGTCCACCCCCGAGGCGATGAAGGAACGCCGCGACCGGATCGACGCCTTGGTCAAGGAACTGGCGACCGGGGCGTTCTTCGCGCCCTCGCTGAAGCTGGGCGATCCGTCGGTCAACGAACGCGACGTGTTCGCCGCGCCCACGGTCGAAACGCAGTCCGGCCTGTTCCGCCAGGGCCTGCCCGCCGCCATCGGACAGGCGATGGGCCAGGCGGTGACGACGCGGGAAATGGCCACCGGCACCGACATCAACACGCCGCCCCCGGAACCGGGCGAAGGCGCGCGCCCCCCCGCCAACACCCAGGTCGCGGCGCAATCGTCGGCCTTGGGCCATCCCACCGCCACCTTCACCATGCGGCAGCTGCAACAGCGCGAATTGCGCAAGGTCGTCTATGACCTGTCCCGCACCACCGCCATGCAGCGCAGCACCGGGCCGCAGAACCCGCTGCTGTTCATGGGGTCGGAACGCGAGATCCGGGCCCGCATCCACAAGATCAGCCTCAACCATCCGTTCTTTGCACGGCTGCGCATCGACGTGGACGCGGGCGGCACCGATTTCGCCGTTGAAGGCATCCGGGCGATGACCGTCAACCTGCGCTATGGCCGCCGCCCGGACGGGCTGCCCAAGGAAACTGCCGACGTGATCCTGGACAGCGCGGACGACCGCGCCAGCTTCGTCTTCGCCCGCGACCAGGGCGGCGACATGGGCTATGAATACCAGCTGACGCTGCATTACCTGCCGGGCTTCGGCCTGGGCGACACGCGTCAGACCGTCACCGGACCCTGGACCCGGACCGAGGCGCGGCAGCTGTCGGTCCATCCGTCGATGCTGGCCCGGCGCCAGCCGATCACGCTGGCCCTGCCCCGCGTCACCCAGCCCGACCTGTCCGAGGTGCGCGTGACCGTCGCCTATGTCGATCCCGAAGGCGTCATCGACGACCGCCGCAGCTTCGTGCTGACGCCGGGCGGCGCGCCTGCCGTCGCCAACGTCCGCTTCGCCGACGCCAACGACGCCGCCCGGATCACGGGCGAGGCGATCTTCGCCGATGGCCGCAGCCAGCCCCTGCCCGAGGAGATGCGCCCCGATCCCGCCGGCGCCAAGCCGCTGGATCTGGTGGTCTTGCCGATCCCGCAACGCCCCGCCGCGCAGTTTTCCGTGATGCTGTCTGATCCGCTGGACGAACTGCGGTCCGTGCTGGTCGATTACGAGGTCAGGCAGGCGGGCCAACTGATCGCCGCCGCCGCCGTCGAAGTCACCGAGGCCCTGCGCGCCGTCCCCGTCACCGTGGTCCTGCCAGCCCCGGCCCCCCTGCCCGAGGTGCGGCTGCGCGAACGCCGCATCTTCGACCGCGGCGGGATCGAGACGCTGGATTTCCAGCCCCTGACCGACGGCATGGCCATCGTTGGCGTGCCGGCGGCGGATGTGATGGAGGTGACGCTGCGCTACCTCGGCCCGCCGATGCAGACGCTGGGCGTGCTGGGGATGCTGGTCACGCTGCGATACCAGACCCCCGACGACGACCCCCAATTCCGACAGACCGCCAGCCTGTTCCTGGAAGCCGCCGAACCCGCCCGCTGGGTCGTGCGGCTGAAGGACCGCACGGCGCGCCGGTTCATTCACCAGACGACGCTGATGCTTCAGACCGGGCAGCAGCGCGCCCTGCCCGAAGTCGCCACCGACAACAATCTTGTCCTTTTGCAGATCACCGCCTGAGACCGGAGCGCGATCATGAGTTTCGACACAGACAAGCAGCGCTACATGTTCACCACGGAAACGCCGGGCGGCAGCGGCCTTTTCGGCAGCGGCGGGGGCGGCGGCACCGCCAACCCGGTCGTCCCGATCCACATGGCGAACGAGGTCGAACCCCTGCTGATGGGACCGGCCTATTTCGCCAGGCTCAAGGCCGCCATCGACGCGCTGCCCGCCGGCGGCAACCCGATCCTGTGGCTGGCGGGCTGGTGGTTCACGCCGCTGTTCTCGTTGGACACGATGACCGGCGGGGCGGAAATGACCGCGCTTTTGAAGGCCAAGGCGCGGGCGGGGGTGGACGTGCGCGTGCTGGGCTGGGTTCTGGCGCCGGAAATGATGGGATCAAGCATTGTCCAATCTCAGGCGGCCGAGGCGTTCCGTACCAGCTATGGCACCATGCGCTTTGTCAAGGAACTGCGCAGCGAACCGGCGCTGGCCAACAAGGTCGCCTGCAACACGCTGTCCCACCCGGCGGGCGCGGTCCACACCAAGCTGGCGCTTGTCGGGAACGACGACCAGATGACGGTGTTCACCGGCGGGCTGGATTGCGTGAACGACCGGCACGATCCGGTCTGGCGCGACGTGCAGCTGCGCCTGACCGGGCCTTGCGCGCAGCCCGCCTTCGATTTCTGGCGCGAGATGTGGAACGAGGTGCAGGCCCGCCCGGTCAAGCCGCTGTCCTTTTCCGTCACGCTGGGCGGCAAGGTTCATGCGATCAGCCTGGACAACCGCACCGCCGCCGCCATGGCCATTCCCGCGCGCAGCGTCGGCCGTCCGTCCGCCGGGCGCATCCACGCACAGTCGTTGCGCACCGTGCCGCAGTTCAACTTTCCGTCGCTGTTCGGGCTGTCGCCGATCCCCATGAACGACAAGTGCAGCTTTGCGCCGTCCGGTATCTTCGACGTCGATCGCGGCTGGCGCGCGGCCATCGCCGGGGCGGAAACCTATTACTACGTCGAGGATCAGATGCTGTCCTCGCAGCCCCTGTGCGACGCGCTGAACGCGCGGCTGCGGGCGGACGACGATTTCCGCGTGGTGCTGGTCACAGGCCGGTTCGATCCAAACGACCCGCCCAGCGACATCGGCGCCTGGACGCGGGCGCGGGCGATCAATTTCCACCTGATGCGGGGGCTGTCGGCGGCGCAAAAGGCGCGGGTCGGGATCTTCAACCATTCGGCCAAGGTCGTGCATTGCAAGATCGCCATCGCCGACGACAAATGGGGTTTCGTGGGATCGCCCAACTTTTCGGTCCGGTCGCAGTTCACCGATTTCGAACACGGCTTCGCCTTCATGGACGAGGCGGAAGCCGCCGTCCCCGCGTTCCGCCGCCAGTTGTGGGACAGCATCTTCGGCGCAGCGGAACCCGACGTGACCGCCGCCCTGGCCCGCTGGTTCGCCATCCCTGAAGGCGGCACGCAAGGGTCGTTGCAGCGCATCGCCACGCCGGTCGCCGTGCCCACGCTGGGCACCGTCGAACGGCTGGCGGCGGATGCGTTGTTCGAGGTGGACAGCCGCCAGAGCTGGGGATCGGACCTGATCCTGATGCTGACCGGCAACATCGGCCTGCCGGTGACGTCATGATCGCGCTGGCATCCCTGCGGACGGTGGCGGGGCGGGGCAACCTGCTGGTCTTCGACGACGCGGACGACGCTTATGTCCACCATGTCCTGCCGCTGAAACTGGTGCCGGACAGCCCCCCGACGCTGACGGTCATGGGCCGCGGGCCGCGCGACCGGGCCGAAGGGATTCTGGGCGGGTTCTGGACCCTGCCTTTGCGCGGCGACGCGCCGTCCCAGGATCTGGCGGCGATCACGGCACGGTTGACCCGGCCCGACAGCCCGCCGCCGCGCCTGGCCATGGCCGAGGCGGATCTGGACCTGCGCGTCCTGCTGATCCCGGAACCGGAAACGGGATCGGCCAATCTGGTCGCCGCCTGGCGCGGGGGCACCATCGTCCTGAACGGAGAGGCCCCCGCGGGCGCGGCGGGCGCGGCCCTGGCCCGCGCCTGGGATCGCGGCCTGCCGGACGGGGCGGCCCATCTGACCCTGACCCTGCATGGGATGACGGATCCCGACGGCGCCACGATCCTGGACGAAACGCTGCGCCTGTCGGGGCAGGACGGGCAAGTGAAACTGGAGGTTTCGACCGCCAGCACCACCACCCGCCAGCGGGCCATGGGGGTGCTGACCATCCGGCGCGAACAGCCGCTGCGCCTGCCCGCCGACCGAGACGTGATCTGGGCCGGATTCGACCGAGCCTGAGGAAAAGGACCGACGACATGCTTTCGCTCTACGGCAGCTTTACCGTCCCCGGCGTCCCGGACGTGGTCATCTATCGCGACGACGAGAATGCGCGAAAGTTCTACATGGTGTCGGGCAAGCCGAAAATCCTGCGCAGCGATCCGCGCGACCCGGCCAGCCGCCCGATGATCGACCTGATCGCCTATACCCGCGACCACGCCCAGCCGATTCCCGCGACCGAGGATGTCGAACGCGGCCACTTGCAAATGACCGTGGGCCTGGAAATCGCCCAAGCCGACCAGAACCGCATCCGGGCCTTTCTGCGCCAAAGGCTGGCCGAGGAGCTGGGCCGGGGGTTCCGGTTCCTGGGCATCGTCGTCCGGCCCGGCGAACCCGAATTGGGATATGCCCCGCAATTCATCGGCGGCACCGCCACCGCCACCACGTTCGGAGAGGACTTGCAGATCGCCGCGCAGGGCATCTGCCCGATCCTGGCCACCGGCATCAACAGCGCCAGCTTTTCCTATGACCTGACGCAAAGCGGAGCGCGCTTCATCCGGCAGACCATGGAACAGGGCGCCTTGCCGATCCAGGTCCGCTACGAGAAACTGATGATGATCGCGCGCATTCCCGCCGTGACGATCCGAATCAACGGCAACCGCCGCGAATTCCTGGAGGAAGCGCGCCAGCAGTCCTTCATGCGCCAGTTCATGACCGCCCAAGGGATGTTCGTGCAGCGGTTGGTCTGGTACGCGCCGCCCACCCTGTCCAGCTTTCGGGAAACCCATCACACCCTGACGGTCGAAATCGACGACGGCGATTTCCGCGACGCCGACCCGTCCGAGGATCTGACGCAGGAACTGGAAAAGATGGCGCTGACCATCCTGCAGAACAACATCCTGCCCAGCTTCTTCGAAACCGCCATCCCGGCCGAGGGCGAGAGCGAAGACGAAAAGGGCCGGGGATTCTGGTTCCGCGAAATGACGACCGACACCGGGGTCGTCGATGTCACCATCACCCGCCGCGACGTGGTGCAGATCGAACACGGCGCCAACGCCATCCTGGGCACCGACCTGACGCCCCAGGAAGCCGCCGCCGCGATCCGCTATGCCAGCCTCTCGCAGCCGAACATCCCGGTGATGACGCTGACGGTCGTGCCCAACATCAACTTCGAGGTCGATCCGATCCTGCTGGTCAGCGTCTTCATCGATTACGACGAATTCGACGACATCAAGAACCAGCGGGTCCGGGTGCAGAAACAATTGCGGCTCAGCCGCGACGACGGGCCGCAGCAGTTCCGGTTCGATCTGGCGATGGGACCGGATCGGGTTGCCAAGGCCAGTTACCGTTACCGCACCGTGGTCCATTTCACCGGATCCATGGCCACGGTGGAACATCCGCCCGCCGGGGGCTGGAACGCGGGCACGGGCGAGGTTCTGGTCATCAGCTATGCCCAATTGGGCCAGGTCAAGGTGGACCTGTTGCTGGCCCCCATGCCGCCCGAGGTCGCGTCGGTCGATGTGACGCTGACCTATCCCGACCCGACGGCGCGCGGCGCGGTCAAGACCGTCAGCCTGTCGCCGCAAGCCCCCACCGCAAGCTGGCTCGTGTCGGTTCCGGCGGGGGGCGCCATCCGCCCCTATCGCGTGGACCGGCTGTACCGCATGACGGACGGATCCACCCTGACCCTTCCGCCCGAGGAAAACGCCGCCGAGACGCTGACCATCACCAGCCCGTTCGAGGCGCGGGTGACGACCGCCTTTGTCGGCCGTGGCGATTTCGACGCCGACGTGTCGATGATCGTCGTGACCGCCGCCTATGCCGATCCCGCCCACGACCTGATGGAACGCGTCACCCTGACGCTGAACGGCACCGCCCGCAGCGCCGCATGGACGGTGCGGCAGGTGGACCGCGACCTGACCAGCTTCGCCTATCAGGTGCGCGTCCTGCGCCGGAACGGGTCGGAAACGGCGACGGACCACACCGGCACCCTGGGCGACACCATCACCGTCGGACCCAGCGGCGCCGATGCGGTCGAGGTGATCGTCGATACCGAGATGGTGGATTGGACCCGCTATGCGCGGGTGATGGTCACGCTGGACTATGAGGATCCCGCCAACGGCATCTCGTTGCGCAAGCCGCTGCTGTTCACCGACACGGGCGGGAAGATCCAGTCCTGGTCCTGGCTGATCGCCGATCCCGCGCGCCGCGGCTTCGTCTATACCGTGCGGCGTGTCGGCCGCCAATCGGCCGACGACATCATCGAGCCGCCGGTCCGGACCGACGATCCCTTCGTGGTCATCCGGTAGGGCATCATGGCAAACGCGCTGTTCAGCATCGTTCAGGATCCGGCCCGCCCGGTTCGGATCAGTCCGCGCCCGCATCGCGCGGCGGCAGACATGGGCATCGTCATGCGCACCATGCAGATGGCGATGATCGTCCCGCCGGTCTTCAGGGCGGCCGACGAACCGCTGGCGGACGGTCGCGTGTATGCGACCATTGACGGACGCAGCCTTGCCCGGCCCGATCTGGCGCTGGGGCAGCGGGACGGCACCTTTCCTGGTCCCGATGTCGCATTTCTGAAGGACATCGACGGATCGGCCTATCTGCACATCGCCTTGCGCCAGACCCTGCCCGCCGGATCGCCGGACGGCACCGAAACGCTGGGCACGATGTCCGGGCCGCCCCGCATCGTCTGGGCGGGGGGCGAATTCGTCCTGCCCGAACCCACCCCCATCGCCGACGACGCCCTTTCGGGCAGCCTGCGCATCCTGGCGCCCCTGTCGCCCGACCGGGTGGCGCAACTGGTGCAGGCCATGACCGATCCGGCGGCGGACTGCGCCCTGGTCGCGGCCTATACGGCGTCCTATCGCGTCCGCGAGGAAACCCGACCCGTCTCGGTGCCCCGCCTTCCGACATTTCCCGAGGAACGGCCGACCCTGCCCGCCGAGCCGATCGAACGGCCGCGCTTTCCGATCCGTATCCCCAGGGAAAGAACAGGCGCTGACATCATCACGGTGGAATCGATGATCCCGTCCGCGGATCTTCGGGTGTCCCTGGCAACGATCCTGGCGGATGCGTCGCAGCCCGGCACGACCGCAACCACCCCCGCCCGACAGATCAGCACGGCCCTGATCGGAAAAAGCGCCCTGATCTCGCCCCAGCTTCTGGCCCATTGGAAAATCCGGCGGATCATCGACATTCCCGATTTCTGGGCCGGGCCCGTCCAGACCGAGGAACGCGATGCGACCGCCAGCTTTACCCGCCGGGTGCCGTTCTTCTTTGACCGCACGCTGGACCAGAACCTGGGGGTGTTCCGCGCCATATCCGGGGCGGCTACGCTGCCCGACGACTGGCAGGACAGCGAATGGGGCACGCTGTGCCCGGCGGAATTCGTCAACACCGTCTATCTGCTGCCGCACGAATTCCGGCTGGCCTATGACGCGGCGCGCGGGTTGCCGCACATGCTGCCGGTCCAGTACGCCGCAGCCGACGGCAGCCGCCGGTTGCGCGTCCTGCTGCGCACCGAACCCTGGTACGACCCGGCCCGCGTCGCGGGGCTGCAATCCGCGCTGTCGCGCCAAAGCGGCGGGGCCTTTGTCCATCCCCAGGTGATCGCGGGCGGCGTCGCGGGCGCCCGGCTGACCCTGCGCACCATCTTCCCCGAGGAGATCGCGGTCGAGGACGACGCCGGGGCAGAGGGGGTGGCCGTGGACATGATCTCGCCCTTCGACCTGACCCTGGATCTGTCCGAGGAATACTATGCCCTGCTGGTCACGATCCTGACCGGCCCGGTCGGTCTGACCGGATCGGTCGAGGTGACGCTGACCCCCGCCACGGACGGCGCCCCTGCCGCCCTGCGCCGGGTGCCTTTGGTCCTGAGCTTTCAGCGGCTTGGCGCGCTGCCCTTGTCGGAAACCGTGCCGACGGCGACGATCAATCCCGAACGCGTGGACATCACCAACCGCGCCGCCCAGCCCGTCACCATCGCGGGGGCCGAGGCGTCGTTGCTGCTGCTGGACGAAAACGCCTTGCTGCCCGCCGCCGTCCTGGCCGCCCGGCCCGCCGAGGCGCTTCCCCTGACCCTGCCCCCCGGCGGCACCACGGCGCTGACCTTCGGCCCGGTCGCGGCGCCCGAAGGCGCGGTCTGGAACACCGTCGTTCCGGTTTTGACCGGCGTGACCGCGGCCCTCGACCCCGACGCGTCCCTGCGCGCGATCCATGCCCTTGCCCCTCCGGGCAGCTTTGGCTGGCAATTGCGGATCCTGTCGCCGCAACTGGCCCAGGCCGCCGCCGATCCCGGTCCCGACCAGATGGTCGCGGTCGAGGTGCGCCTGACCCGCGAGGGTGCCGCCCCCGTGCAGGCCACCCTGATGACGGGTCAGGCCGAACGTGTCGTGACTTTTCCCCGGCCCCTGAACGACCTGATCCCCGCCGACCGCGGCGGGGCGGCGAGCGACGGTTTCCTGCGCTTGTCGGTCACGGCGCGCGGGGTGTGGCCCACGGGGTTCGGACCCTTCGGCGATCCCGCCGATCATGTCGGCGACACGCTGTTCGTGTTCGTCCCGCCGCGCGATGGGGGCGGTCCATGACCGTTCCGTCGGAACCAGCCGCAGCGACCGCCCGCCGTCTGATGGGGATGCAGGGCCGGGACGGGCTGTGGGGCGGGTTTAGGCTGCGGCCCGGCGAAAGCCGCGAATGGGTCGGCGCCGTGGCGGGCTTTGCCCTGGCCGAGGCTGCGGGATCGGGCCTTTTGCCGCCCGCACTGGCCGCCGCTGCCCGGCACCGGGCCGAACGGGCGGCGGCGGCTTTGCGCGCCTGCGAGAGACCGGACGGGGGCTGGGGCTATAACGCCGCCGTTCCGCCCGACAGCGACAGCACGGCGGCCGCGCTGCGGCTGTTCGCGGCGCTTGGGCAGGATGCCCCGTCCGCCTCGGTCGGGTTCCTGATGGCGCAAGGCAATCCCGTGGACGGCTGGGCGACCTATGGCCCGAACCGGTCCTGGGACCGCTGGTCCCAGCCCTGCCCCGAGGTCGATGCCGCCGCCGCCCTGGCCCTTGCCGCGGCAGGCGCTCTCAATTGCGCGGCACTGGTCGCGCTGTGGCGCCGCCTGTCGCTGATGGCGGACGATCACGGGCATTGGCGCGCTTATTGGTGGCCCGGTCCCGGCGTGGCGACCCTGGCCTCAGTCCAAGTCTGGGACGCTGCCGGTCGTCCCGATCCCCGTCCCCGCCTGCCCGACGCGGCGACCCCCGACCTGTCCGCCCTGGATGCCTTGACCCTGGCGCAGGCGCGCGGGCTGGTGGATCCGGCGGCCGGCGCCCGGTCGCTGGCCAAGGCCTGCCGGCGAATGACCGGCCCCGGCCGCTGGCCCGCCGATGCCGTCCTGCTGGCACCGCCCCGCCACCCGGCATCCCTTTCAGGCGATGCCAGTCCCGAAGGGCGCGGCGTGCTGACCGCCGCCGCCGCCCTGCGCGCGCTGATCGCCCTGCCGCTCGAATGTCCGGCGTCTTTACCCCGGCCACCGGCGCGGGCGATCCCGCAGGCGCTTGAAACCTTGGCGCAGGCGCTGGGCCTGTCGTCGCGCACTGCGGCGCAGGCACGGCTGGCAGGCGACGCGCTGCTGACCCCGGTGCTGGCCGCGCCGCTGCCCTGGCCCAATCGCGCGGTGTCCAACCTGGCGCGCGGCTGGCCGGTCGAGTTTTCGGCGACGCTGGATCCCCGGCACCGCCCGGCCCTGCGCCTTGCCGCCGACGCGGGCGATCCCCGCCTGCTGCCCGGCGCGCGCGCGCGGGCGGCCCGCGTTTCGCTGATCCGGGCGGCGCGGGTGCTGAGCCTGGATCCCGCGCCGCTCATCAGGGGCCTTGCCCCGCTGCTGGCCTGCGCCCGCCATGCCGATCCGGGGGAACGGTTCCTGATCTGGGGCGGTTTCGACCTGACCGACGATCCGGATGGGGCGATCCTCAAGGCCTATGGCAATCTGGCCCTGGCCGGCGCGGACCGCGATGCCCGTCTGGCCCTGGCCGCAAGGGTGATTGTCGCGGCGGGGGGCATCGATGTGCTGCCCGACCTGATGCGGCTGGACCGGGCACTGCAAGCGGGCCATCCCCAGCAGATGGGCCTTGCGCTGGCCGCGCCGGGTCTGGCGGGGATCAAGGTCTATTGGGAACTGCCTTGCCATGATCCGCTGGCGACCCGGCGGCTGGCCGCGGCGGTGGGCCTTAATCCGCAGGACGGCTTCACTCCTGAAATCCCAGGCATCGCCAGCCGCGCCGCGGCGCGGCGCGGGCTGTCGGGGCTGGCGATCCGCATCGATCCGGCGCGCGGCGTGGTCCCCGAACTGACGCTGGCCACGCAGGCCGAACGCGGCATCGCCTGGCATCCGGCGCATGAAGCCGCCGCGATCCGCCATTGGGCCAGGGGGCTGGGCCTGTCGCCCGACGCCGCGCTGAACCTGATGGCCGTTCTGCGATCGTCAGGCGCCGCGCCCCGCAGCCTGCACACCCTGACCCTGGGTCCGGGCGGTCGGTTGCGGGCGGCGGTCTATTGCCACGCCGACGGCTGGCTGGCCACGCGCCTTGCGCGTCCCGCCGCGCCGCCGCCGGCCCCCGACCCCATTGCATTTCCAGCCCATTCCCCGGCCCCAGCGCCGCTTGCAGGAGGATTGTCATGACCACCCACCACGACCGCACCCGGCTGTCCCTATCCCGCCGCGGCTTTCTGGGAACTGCGGCATTCGGCACCGCCGCTGCCAGCCTGGTCTGGGCCGGCCGCGTCCCCGCGCAGCCCAGCGGCAGCGGCTCCGGGGGATCGGGGGGCGGGACGTCCCAGGGCACCCGCGTGCGCCGCAACGTCTATGCCCTGGCGCAGACAGCGGACGGCCGCGCCATGATCGAGGCCTATCGCACGGGCGTCAAGGCGATGATGGCAAGGCCCTTTTCCGACGTGACAAGCTGGCGGTTCCAGGCGGCGATCCACCGCCCGAACAGCGCCGATGCGCGCGATTTCGCGGCCCTTCCGGTGGAGTTGCAACTGTATCTGGATCCCGCGAACCTGTGCCAGCATCGCAACCTGCGGTTCCTGCCCTGGCACCGGATGTATGTCTATTTCTTCGAACGGATCATGCGAAAGGCGTCGGGCAAGACGGATTTCATGCTGCCTTATTGGAATTATTCCGACAGCCCCGCCGAACGCGCCCTGCCCGACGCGTTCCGCACCCCCAATACCGAATCCGCGAACGCCCTGTTCCGCACGGCCCGCGCGCCGGGCATCAATACCGGAACGCCCCTGGACAGCGAAACGGTCAGCGTCAGTTCAGCCCTGGGCGAAACCTCGGCCGCGCCGTCAGGCGCAAGGGCCGGGTTCTATCAGGAAATCGAAAGCCAGCCGCATAACATCATCCACGTCACGCTGGGCGGCGACGGGCTGATGTCGGATCCGCAAACCGCCGCGCTGGATCCGATCTTCTGGCTGCACCATTGCAACATCGATCGGCTGTGGACCCGCTGGAACGCGCGGGGTCGGTCCAATCCCGGCGACGCGACCTTTCTGGGCCGTGTCCACCGGTTCTGGGACGAGGACGGCAACCTGGTCGAGATGACCACGCGCGAGGTCATGGATACCGTCACCCGGCTGGATTACCGGTACGACGACGCCACCGCCCCCGAAGCGGGCGAGGTGATCCTGGCCGACGCGGGCAGCGGGGTCGAAGCCGGGCGGTCCGTCAGCGAACTGGCCGCATCCGCCGGGCCCGTCCGGCTGTCGCGCGACGGCGTCAGCATTCAGACACAGCCCGTGGTCGAGGCGGGCGGACCCGAACTGTTCGCCACCGACAGCACCGATCAGCTGGGCCAGCCGGTCGTCCTGCGGCTGGACGACATCCGGTTCGACATCCCCCCGCGCACCGTGTTCGAGGTCTATCTGAACGCCCCCGAAGACGGTGCGACCGGCCGCGACCCGGCCTATTTCGTGGGCCTGTTCGCGCCCTTCTCTCCGCCGGAAGGGGGCGACACCTATTCCGAATCCTTCAATGTCAGCGGACTGATCGACCGCCAGATCCAGGCGGGGATCTATGACGGCGGGGCCATCGACGTGCAGATCGTCCCACGCCCCGCCCCGGACGCCGGCACCGGGGTCGAGGCGGGTTCGCTGCCCGAGATCACCGTCGGCCGCGTGTCGCTGATCCGGTGACGGCGATGGAGATTTTCAGCGTCAGCAACAGGCCCCCTGCCACCCCTGGCCCCACCCTTGCCCCCGTCCCGCCTTTGCCGGTCGAGGCCGGAACAGCCGTCGCGACGCCCGCGACCGGCGGGCGCGGCCCCGTCCCCGTCCCCGCGACGGGATTCGGATCGCCCCCGCCGGGACCGCGCCGCCGCAACCCCCGAACAGGGCTGGAAACCGTGATCGGTCCCGACGAACGCCAGCGCATCCCGGATGCCCGCGCCGATCCCTGGCGGCGCATCTGCCAGCTTGACCTGAAGGGCCCGCAAGGCACCTTCAAGGGCACCGGCTGGCTGGCGGGACCGGCCACCGTAGTCACGGCGGGCCACTGCGTCCATTTCGCCCCCTTCTTCGACGGCTGGGCCGACCGCATCGCGGTCGCGGCGGGGCGGAGCGGCGACGATCTGCCCTTTGGCAGCATCGAATCCGATCACTTCTCGACCCTCAACCTGTGGATCGACGGGCAGACGGCGGATTACGATATCGCCGCCGTTCACCTGTCCGAACCGCTGGGCCTGCGGACGGGCAGCTTTCCCATGGACGCCCGCGCCGATGCCGATCTTGTCGGGCGGCTGGTCAACGTCTCGGGCTATCCCACCGACAAGGAACTGGCGACGGTTCAGTATCATCACGCCAACCGCGTCATGCAGGTCACGCCCCGCCGCCTGTTTTATGAGATCGACACGGTCAGCGGCCAGTCGGGCGCGCCGGTCTGGATTCAGGATGGCCCCGGCGGCCCGCCGGTCTGTGTCGGGCTGCACGCCTATGGCATACCGGGCACGCCCATCGACCTGCACATCACCGCGAATTCGGCGCCCCGCTTTGACGATGCGGTGCTGGCGATCCTGCGCGACTGGGTGCGCGCCGATTGCGACCGGCTGGGGCTGGCGGTGCCGGTCAGCTGATGTTCAATGTCTTGAACACCGCATCCCGGCGCGCTTGCAGCCCCTCGATGGCGGCGGGAAGGTTCAGGTTGACGAAGAACCCCCACAACAGCGGCGCCAGCAGCCCCCACCAGCTTGTCAGGGGCACGACCGAAAACACCGCCGCCCCCGACAGCAGGGCGATGACCGCTGCCGCAGCGACCGCCGCGTTATCGCTGCGCCGCACCTCGGCCGTCAGGGCGGGAATGGCATGATCGGCGGCAGGACGGATGGTCAGGGTCAGGGACTGCCGCGACAGGACACGGCCCTGCGCGTCGCCCGTCACGGTTTCGACCAGCAGGGGACCGGGATGGGGCGGGCGGACGGTCAGCACCGGATCGCCCCCCGGCGCGATCCGCGCGGCGCCCAGCGGAGTCCAGATCCGGGCCGTCCGGTCGGCGCCCAGTCCCAGCAGGCGGATCGTCACGTCCTGCCCGGCCGCCGGCAGGCGCGGTTCGGTGTCGATGGCCAGCGGCGGCTCCTCGGGCGGGATCCCGTCCGCCTCGACCGGCGCGGGCGCGGCGGGGCCGCGTTCCAGCCCGCCCTTGAAATCGGCCAAGGCCTCGAACGAGGCCCCGCCTTTGGCCTTGGCATAATCGTCGTAATCCCGGACCAGGACCGCCAGTTCGGTCAGCGCGGCGACGGGCCTGCGATCCAGATCCGTCAGGATGGCATCGGTCCGCTGCGCGGCGTTCGGAAACTGGGCATGTCCCGCGCCCCTGGCAAGATCGCGCAGCAGGGCGGCGATGGCGGGGCGATTGGCGGCCACCGCCCGGCGCAGGGCGTGCTGGGCATCGCGCAGCGCGATCAGCGTATCGACCGGGACCGGATCGGCGGGCAAGTCGAATTGCGGGGCCACGGCCTGCAAGGGCGCGAAAGCCTTTTTCGCCGGATCGCGGGTCCAGCGGTCCAGTTCGCGCAGGGCCGCCCCGGCGCCGCCGGCAAAGTCGGCAAGGGCCTGCATGGCGGCGCGCTGACGCGGGGGGATGTCATTTTTCAAGAGACCGTCCGGGCGCGCGATCTCGCCGTCGTCGATCAAGGCCTGCGCGGTATCGAGAACGTCGGACCACGCGTCCAGTTCGGCCTCTGGCAGTTCCGACACCGCAGGCAGCGTCCGCAGCGCCGCCCGCGCCGGAGCGACGGCGGCCACCAGGGCCTGCCGCTGGGTGTCGGCCTTTTGCAAACGAGCCGTCACCTCCGTGTCCAGCTGCGCCATCGCCTTGGCGATGGCGGCGGGATCGGTGGCGGCGCGGATGGCGTCGCGCTGTTTTCCGATGATCCCGTCCAGGCTTTTCACCAGCGCATCGTCACGTTCGCGGTCGCGCAGGCGGTCGGCGGCGATGGCGCTGCGTTCGGCGTCCAGTCGCGCCCTGGCCAAGGCCTGCCGGGGCAGGATGCGGCGATGGACCAGGGCACCCGCGCCGATCCCCGCGACCAACGTGGCCAGGACGGTGATCCAGCCGATCCGGCTGTCGGCAAGGATCGTCAGCGCCAGGGGCTGGACCAGCTGCGGCGCCGTCAGCAGCGCCTGCCCCGACAGCGGACCAAGCGCCGGAAAGGCGGACGTCGATCCCGCCGCGACAGTCATTTCGGCGAAACGGTTGGCCGTCACCACGGCATCGGCGGGCAGGTCCATCCGGATCGGCACGGGCGATCCCCGGCGGCCCGCGGCATGAAGGTCGGTCCCCGACGAAAGGGTGATCGGTCCCACGGGCGGCTGGCCCGCTGCGGGAAACAGCGCCCGCCGCAGCGCGCTGCCCGAGACCCGGCCCCACAGATCCACATGGATGGTGCCCAGATTCAGTTCCCCCGGCAGATCCAGCACGCCCGGCGGGCGCTGCACCACCAGGGTCTGATCGCAGGCCAGCGGCGCACCGGGCCGGGCAAAGCCGAAATGCAGCGTGGCCGGGGTGGCGGGGGGAACCTCGCGCAGCGGATTGAACCGGATCGTCATGCGCCGGGTGGTGCTGCCGTCCGCGACCGGCTGGGCAGGGCCGGCCTCGACCCGCACGACCGCCGTGCCGAACGGCGGCAGCGTCCAGCAGGAAACAGGCGGCTGGGGGCCGTCGAACAGAACCTCGACGCAGCCGCGATCCGGATCTTCGGGACAGGCGACGATGGGCAGGGTACCTTCGGACAAGGCGCGCAAGGCCGGGCTTGCATCCGCTTGGGTGGCAGGCCGGGTGGTCTGGGGACCGGTCTGAACACCGGTCGGCTGGGCACCCGCCGGACCCGCTGCCACGACCAGACACAGGACCACCAGCAGCCTGATGCACGACATTATCCGATCACCTCGCAACCTACAGTCGAAGGATGACACAAATGGCGATTCGCGTTAAGATTTCAGGCAGGTGGCCCGTGTTCGGGGCTGCAATTGCACGCTGTGTATTTTCATGATGAACAAGGGCGGACTGCACAAGGCGCTTCAATCCGCATTTCCACTCAGGGAACGGATGGCGATGATGCTGGGGCTGCGGTTCGACCGCAACTATGCGGCCCTGGCAGCGCCCGCCCCGCTTGACGTCGAATACTGGAACATCATCGTCCAGGTGAATGCCGAGGGCTGGCTGGACGCCCTGGCCCGCGCCGCGCATGAAACGGTGCCGGGCAATCCCGACCTGGCCCGGCTGATCCTGGACGGCGGGCTGACCAGCGTGCCGCCTGCCCCGAAGGCTACGATCCTGCCGCGCGCGAATGACCAGGCGCTGCAACGTCTGGTCCGGCTGAACAACGATTTCATCAACATCGCGCAGTTCCGCGAACGGCTGTCCGCACTGGAAGGGCAGACCTGCCGGATCGAGGTCGATGGATCGCCGCCCGTCGCCTGGGGAACGGGGTTTCTGGTCGGCCCCGATCTGGTGATGACCAACCACCATGTCGTCCAGACAATCCCTGGGGACCGGATCGTGACCTGCCGGTTCGATTATCTGACCGATGCGGCGGGGATCACGGTGCGCGCGGGGACCGTTGTGCCGTCCGCCCCGGATTGGCTTGTCAATTCTCGCCCGGCCGACCCGGCCGACGTCAGCCTGAACGACACCGACATCCCGGCGCCCGACAACCTGGACTTCGCGCTGATCCGCCTGTCCCGCCCCGTGGGGAACGAGCCGCGCCAGGGGGTCGAAGGCCCGGACAATCCCCCGCGCGGATGGATGGGTATCGATCCGGCCCTGACCGCCAAGCCCG
Source organism: Paracoccus sediminis (assembly GCF_900188295.1). Lineage (GTDB taxonomy): Bacteria > Pseudomonadota > Alphaproteobacteria > Rhodobacterales > Rhodobacteraceae > Paracoccus > Paracoccus sediminis. Next base: position 118,519 of record NZ_FZNM01000004.1, on the reverse strand, counting down.
ACGACGACCTGCTGATCCTGCAACATCCCAAGGGATCGCCGCTGAAGCTGGGCATCGGGCGCCTGACCACGCTGCATGGCGACGGACTGCGCTGGCGCCACGATGTCATGACCGAGGACGGATCGTCCGGTTCGCCCGTGCTGAACGGCCAGCTTGACCTGATCGGACTGCATCACGGGGGCGACCCGAACGAATTCCGCACCGCCCGCTTCAACCAGGCCGTGCCCATGGCGCGGATCGTCGCCTGGTTGCAGGACAAAATCGACCCGTTCTGGACGAAAACGCCATGAAGCTGAATTCGTACGAGGAACAGCAGTTGTACAAGGGTCTGCTCGAGGCCTTTCCGGACAGGGCGACATTGGACATCATCCTGTCGCAGGATCCGATCGGAAAACCTTTGTACCGGGTCGTCCCGTCCGGCACCCTGCTGACCGAATACCCCCAGCTTGTGCTGGCCGCCAATGCTCAGGGCTGGATCGGGGACTTGCTGGACGGCCTGCGCGCCGCGCCTCATGTCAATCCCGACCTGATTGCGGTCATAGACGGCTTCATGCGCCTGCGCCCCCCTCCCAGCGTCAAGCCGCACATGGAACTGTTGCTGGACGGCGCCCCGTTCGTGAACCAGCAGGCGCTGCGCCACATGCTGCTGATGATGACCCAGCCCAATGGACCCAGGGTTCTTCAGATCACCGGCGAACGCGCCAGCGGCAAGACCTACAGCCAGAACCTGATAAACCATGTGGGGCGGCGCACGAGCGCCGGCGTCTTCTGGCCCTTGTCGATCGAGGCCACGACCACGGCCCGCGACCTGATCCTGGAACTGGCCGAGGCGATGCGGCTGGAACCGCCCCCGACCCTGGCCGACGCACCTCAGGATTCGACCGCCGTCACGCGCATGGTCCGATGGTTCAAGGCGCAGGATCAGGTTCTGGACAAGGACTGGTGGCTGATCTTCGACGGATTCGACAGCCCGAAGATCGACGACAGCGTCCGAATGCTGATGAGCGGGCTGGCCCAGATCGTCGGCAACGGCCAGCCCGACCGGGTCCGGCTGTTCCTGCTGGCCTGGGACAAGGATATCGCGGGCGTGCCCCCTGGCCGCGCCGATACGCAGAACGTCCTCCGCTTTGACCGCGACGACCTGAAGGGTTATTTGGACGAGCTGGTGGCCCAGTTCGCCATGCCGGTCGGCAAGACCTCGACCGACCAGCTTGTGGACGAATGCTATGATGGCTGGGACACGGTGCCTGATCCCCTGGAACGCGCCCAGATGTTGACTAGGCGCATTCAGAAAGTCGCCAGGGACGCGCTGAAGGCCAAGCAGGCAGCACCATGACCGATCTGCCCCAGGCCCTGTCGGAACCCGCCTTCGAAGACGCGCCCGAACCCTCGGGCGGCGGGGCCGGTCCCTGGATCGCGGCGGCGGCGGTCCTGACGCATTTCGAACCGTTGACGCTGAAGGCGCAGGGCGAAACGATGTCGCCCCTGTCCCCCGCGATGGTGGACCTTCTCGATGCCTCGACCCCCAGCCGGGCCAGCCCCCATGCGCGGCGGCTGCATTTCGCGATGCGCAGGCAGACGCTGGCGCGCCTGGGCACCCGCGCGGCGATGCGGGCGCAGCTTGCGCAAAACCCGGCGCCCGATCATCCCACGCAGCGGGCGTTCCAAGCCCTGCTGGATGGGCCCGACGCCGTCGGGCCGCTGCTGGACGCGACCGATCCCGTCGCGCTGGCGGCCGTGGACGAGGCGTTGGGCTGGGTCGATGGCATCCTGGACGGCCTGCCCTCCGCAGCGCAGGTGGCGGAACGGCTGTCGCGCGCGCGTCTGCTGATGCCGCTGCGCCGTCTGGTGGGCGAACATTTCGCCGGACGCGAGGACGTGCTGGCCCAGATCGCGACTCATCTGAAACTGGCCCCCGAAGGATCGGTGCTGATGCTGCAAGGTCCGGGCGGCGTGGGGAAATCGACGGTTCTGGCAAAGTTCATTCTGGACGCCGTCGAACACAGCCCGGATCCGCCGACGGTCATGCTGTTGAACCTGGACGATCCGCAACTGGTGATCGACGACCCCTTTACGCTTTTGCAAGAAGCCGGGCGGCAGTTGCGCATCCAGCATCCCGATCTCAATCCCCGGCTGGACCAGATGCGCGACTACGTTGCCTCGCTTCAGCGGAGAAGCCGGTCCGTGGGGGTTCTGGAATCGGTGTCGGGCGGCACCGTGGAATGGACCGCCGTCAGCGACATCGCCCGCGAAATCGTTGGACTGATCCCCGGCGACCAGCCCGTCCTGCTGGTCATCGACACCTTCGAGGAAGCCCAGAGCACCGGTCCCAGCGCGGTCAACCGGCTGATGCAACTGGTGGAAACACTCCGCTCGGGGAACCCGCGCCTTTCCGTCATCATCGCAGGCCGGGTGGACGAGGATTCAGCACCGCGGCACACGCTGACGCTTGGCGCGCTTGATCGAACATCGGCGCGGGCGGTTCTGGAAAAGGTCGCGGGGCACGGGCGTTTGCCCGATGATCTTGCGGACCAGGTCTTCGACGTGGCGCGGGGCAATCCGCTGGCGACGCATCTGGCCGGAAAGATCCTGGCGGCCGAAGGCGCCGACGCGTTCCGCCGCGACGCCGACCTGGCCCGTTTGATCGGCCAGATCCGAACCGAAAAGGTCCAGGCCCAGCTTTACGGACGAGTGCTGGGACACATCCGCGATGCCGAGGTGCGGCGACTGGCCTATCCGGGCCTGATCCTGCGCCGCATCACCCCGGACGTGCTGCGCCATGTCCTGGCCGAACCCTGCGGCGTGTCCGTTCCTGACGATGCCGAGGCCGCCCGCCTGTTCGACCTGTTCGCGGCCGAGGTCGCGCTGGCCGAACCCGAACCCGGAACCGGCGCCCTGCGGTACCGAGAGGACGTGCGCCGGGTCATCCTGGCCGATCTGCGGGCCGACCAGCCGGAACTGGCGGCGCGGATCGACGCCGCCGCCATCGCCTATTACAGCACCCAGACCGGGGCGGTCGCGCGGGCCGAAGAAATCTATCATCTGCTGTCCAGCGGCGCCGAAAACGCCCGGATCGATGCCCGCTGGGAAACCGGGGTCGAGCCGTATCTGGTCCGCTCGGTCGATGAACTGCCGCCGCTTGCGCAAATCTATCTGGCCAACCGCCTGCGCATGGATCTGCGCACCGGCTTGCGGGACGCGGCCGACCAGCAACAATGGGAGGTGAATGCCGAACAGACCGCCCGCGCCCTGCTGCGCGACGATCTGCCCGAAGAAGCCCTGTCGGTCCTGAACCAGCGGACCGCCCGCCAGCAGGGATCGCTTCTTTATCTGACCGAGGCCGAGGCGCTGACCATGCTGGACCAACCGTCAAGCGCGTTGGAGACCATCGCCAAGGGACTGGTCAGCGCCGAGGCCGCAGGCGACCGCCTGCTGGTCGTGAACCTGCGCCTGCTGGAGGGCATGGTATACGAGCGGATGGGCCGAAATGCCGGATCGGTCGCGGCACCCCCCATTGATCGCGCCGGACAGGCGCCATCCCCGGCCGCGCCCCGACCCCTTGGCAAGACGCCGGACCGGCAGGTTCCGACCCGCGCATCCCCGACAGAGGCCACGGGATCGCCGTCCAGGACACCGATCCGGCTGATGGGACTGTTGTTCGCCGTGCTGGTCCTGCTTTCGGCCGGCGCCTATTTCCTGGTCCGGCCCAGGGCGACCATGCGGCTGCCCGAGGCCATCGGCGCACCGGGCAGCTTGTCACGGCCAGGCATTCTCCCGCCCCCCGCCATCCTGACCCCGAATACCGGTCCGATCACGGACATGGACACCGCGATCCGGCGGTCCGTCGAACCGCCGATCGACGCCCTGGCCGAAAACCGCATCGGCCTGTTCGCCGTGCTTGGCGCACTGTTCCTGATGGGCGCCGTCTGGGTCTGGATCAGGAAACGGCGGGGAACAGCCCGCGGATCCGAGGCATCGCCCGGCGTCGGTGTGCCGGTCCCGGAACAGGACCGCGCCGCCATCCGCCATGCCGCCGCCGAAGCATACCGCATCGCCACCCTGACCCACAATGATCTGGCGCGGCTGCGCGCCATCGCGGGCCTGCTGCGTCTGCACAGAAACGCGATCCCGCCCCCTGGCTATGACCCCGTCGCTCTGGTGGCCGAAGCCGAAGGCATCATCGACCGGATAGGCGTCACGGCCCTGTATGACGCGCCGGGGCTGATGCGGGAACTGGCCGCCGAACTGGGGATGCGCAACCCGCAGCTTCTGGCAACCGCGCTGCGGGTGACGGGCGCCTATGTCACCCTGCCCGACGAATTGCGCCGCCAGTCGGGACCGGGCAGCGCGGCGGCCGCGACCTCGGACCTGCGTGCCCGCGAAATCCTGGGCGACCTGGAAATGCCGGGCGACGGGGCGGTGAACGCCCTGTCGATGATCGCCACATCGCGCGGGCCGGATCAGCGATACGCGACGATGGCATTGGCCACTGATCTGCTGGCGGCGGAACTGGACGCCAAGCGCGGCACCCTGCCCCCGCCCGAGATCCGCAACCGCCCCCTCCCCTGGCGCTACAGCACGGCGCCGCCACAGGACACCAATTGGTTCAACATGACAAAGGCCGCGTTCTGAACGGACGGCACGGCGGCCCTTCCGGGGGCCGCCGTGCCTTGGCGGGATCGGGAAACGGTCAGGCGGTCGCGGCGGCGTTGACGACCGTTTCGGCAAGGCTCGTCAGCTTTTCGTCGGTCGCCGTTTCCTCTTGCAGCGTCTGGTCCAGAAGCGAGGCCGCTTCGTTCATGCCCAGTACCTGTGCCCACGCCTTCAGCGTTCCATAGCGGCTGATCTCGTAATGCTCGACCGCCTGGGCTGCCGCCAGAAGGCCTGCGTCCAGGGCGGGGCTGCCCTTGAATTCGTCGATGACGTCCTCGCCTTCGGCGATGATTCCTTCGATGGCGTCGCAGGTCTTGCCGCGCGGACGCTTGCCGATCAGCTCGAACACCTGGGTCAGGCGTTCGATCTGGCCCTGGGTTTCCTCCTCATGCATCTTGAAGGCCGCCTTCAGGTTCTCGTTCTGCGCGGCGCGGGCCATCTTGCGCAGGGCACCGGTGATCTTTCGTTCGGCGTAATAGATGTCCTTCAGCGTTTCGTGAAACAGCGTGTCCAGCGTCTTGTCGGCCATCGGAACTCTCCTCATTTGTCGTCCGGCCCGCCGCGACGGGTGGCGGCAAGGCACGCCCATCAACCGCGCAGGCGCCGGTCCGTTCCCAGCGACGGGCCGCGATGACATTTATCAAGGCCGGCGGCCGTCCCACGATTGGGGCGGATCAGGCGGCGGCAGCCTCCAGCGCGGCGATCAGGGCCTGGGCTTCGGGACGCGGCTCGTCCCCGTCGCGCAGGGATATCCCCACCGGGCCGCCCAGCAGTTCGTTGCGGATCGGCAGGATCACAAGGGCGCCCGCCTCGATTTCGGGGCGAACCACGCCTTCGGATATGAACCATACGGTATCCGAGCGGATCACGACTTCGCGCCCGAAGGCCAGCGAGACGTTTTCATAGGCGGGCTGGGGATCGGTCAGCCCGACCGAATGCAGCCAGGTCCGCACCGACCCCGCGATCAGCGCCCCGGCGGGCGGCAGCATCAGCGGATGACGGGCCAGATCGCCGTAATCCCAATCTCGGCCCAACAGCGGGTGGCCCGCGCGCACCACCGGAACGACCCGTTCCCAATACAGGCGGCGGAATCCCAGCCCCTCGGTATGGCCTGCGGGCGGCATCCGGCCCACGACCAGATCCAGCTGCCCTTCGCGCAGCAGCGACAGCAGCAGCCAGTTCGGGCCGGTCATCACGTCCAGCAGCACATCGGGCCGGGTTTCCCGGAACGCCAGCGCGGCGCGCGGCACCAGCCCGGTCGCCGCCGTGGGCAGCACGCCCACAGACAGGCGCGGGCGTTCCGGCGGCGGCGACAGGACCAGGTTCTGCGCCCGTTCCAGATCGGCCAGGGCCGCCCCCGCATGGGTCTGATAGACGCGGCCCGCAGGCGTCAGGACCAGCTTGCGCCCGGAACGATCAAACAGGCGGACCCCCAGGATCTCCTCAAGCTCGCGGAGGGTCTTGGAGGCGGCGGGCTGGCTGACGTGCAGCGCGTCGCCCGCCGCCGTCAGGCTGCCAAGGCGCGCGGTTTCCAGAAAGCAGCGCAGGTGGCGCAGGCGCAGATGATTGTGCAGCATGGATAACCACAGGGTTATGATCCGTTTGCGTCATTATAATTTTCATCGCCGAACATGTCATGGCATAATCAAGCCGAGGGGGACGATCATGAAAACGATTTCCGCATCCGACATCACCATCCACGTCCTCGACAAAGGCCCGCGCGACGGCCGCGTGGTGATGTTCGCCAATTCGCTGGGCACCGACCTGCGGGTCTGGGACGCAATCTTGCCACTGTTGCCCATGGGGCTGAGGATCGTACGGTTCGACAAGCGCGGCCATGGCCTGTCCGACGCCACGCCCGCCCCTTATTCCATCGACCGGTTGGTCGCCGATGCCAAGGCCGTGTGCGAGGGCCTTGCCCTGTCGGACATCACCTTCGTCGGCCTGTCCATCGGCGGGCTGATCGGCCAGGGCCTTGCGGCGAAACGGCCCGATCTGGTCCGCGCCCTGGTACTGATGGACACGGCGGCACAGATCGGCACGGCCGAGATGTGGCAGGATCGGATCGACCGGGTCAACCGGGACGGGGTGAATGCGCTGGCGGATCCGATCCTGGAACGCTGGTTCACGCCCGCTTTTCGCGCCACGAGCCCGGAATTCGCCCTGTGGCGCAACATGCTGACCCGCACGACGGTCGCGGGCTATACCGGATGCTGCGCGGCCATCGCGGGCGCCGACCTGACCAACAGCACCCGCGCGCTGCGCCTGCCCGTGATGGCGATGGCGGGGGATCAGGACGGATCGACACCCCCCGATCTGGTCCGCGCCACCGCCGACCTGTGCGGCGCGCCGTTCCACCTGATCGCGGACGCAGGCCATATCCCCTGCGTCGAACAGCCCGAGGCCGTCGCGAAACTGCTGACCGATTTCCTGGAAAGGACCGCCCGATGACCGACCGTCACGCCCAAGGAATGCAGACCCGCCGCGCGGTTCTGGGCGACGCCCATGTGGACCGCGCCGAGGCAGCCAAGACCGACCTCGACCGCCCGTTCCAGGATCTCATCACTGAATCCGCCTGGGGCACCGTCTGGTCGTCGGACGCGATCACCCGGCGGGAACGGTCGATGCTGACCCTGGCCCTGCTGGCCGCGACCGGCAATTTCGAGGAAATTCCCATGCACATCCGCGCCACCGCCCGCACCGGGGCGTCAAAACGCGACGTGATGGAGGCGTTCCAGCACGTCGCCATCTATGCCGGCGTGCCGCGCGCGAACCACGCCATCAAGCTGGCAAAGCAGACCTATGCCGAGATGGAGGCGGCATCCGAATGACCGATCTTGGCCCGCTGATTCCCCGCAACCGCGAGGCGCACCCGCTTGCGTATTATCCCGACTACAAGACATCCGTGGCGCGGTCGCCGAACCTGCCGCTCTTGTCGCTGGAATCCGGCCCGTCCGAGGAAACCGGCCCGACCTTCGGACATTCGACGTTCGGCGCACTGGACAACAACCTGATCCTGAACTGGACCAAGGGCGCCGCCCCCGCCGTGGGCGAACGCATCCTGATGCACGGGCGTGTCCTGGACGAAAACGCCCGGCCCGTCCCGAACACCCTGGTCGAGATCTGGCAGGCCAACGCGGGCGGGCGTTACCGCCACAAGAAGGACAGCTATCTGGCCCCGCTGGATCCGAATTTCGGCGGCTGCGGGCGGACGCTGACGGACGATGAGGGCCGCTATCAGTTCCTGACGATCCGGCCCGGCGCCTATCCCTGGCCCAACCGGGGCAACGACTGGCGGCCCATGCACATCCACGTGTCCGTGTTCGGCCACAGCTTCGGCCAGCGCCTGATTACCCAGATGTATTTCCAGGGCGATCCGCTAATCCCGCTGTGCCCCATCGCGGCGACCATTCGCGACCGCTCGCAGCTTGACCGGCTGGTGGCGCCGCTGGACATGGCCCATTCGCGGCCGCTGGATTACCTGGCCTACAAATTCGACATCGTGCTGCGCGGCCGCCGCCAGTCCATGTTCGAGAACAAGCCCGAGGGGATGTGAGATGGTGCAGCCGCTGAACAGCTTGACCGAAAGCGCGTCGCAGACCGCCGGGCCTTATGTCCATATCGGTTTGATGCCGACCTATGCCGGGAACGCCGGATATTACGATCAGGAGATCGGGGTATCCCCCATCGCCGACGGCGCCATGGGCGAGGTCATCCAGATCGTGGGGTCGGTCTATGACGGCACCGGCTGGGCCTTGCGCGACGCGCTGATCGAAAGCTGGCAGGCAGACAGCGCGGGCAGGTTTCCCGGCCAGGACGGCGCCGATCCGGCGGTCAGCGGGCATTGCCGCTTTGCCGCCGATGCGGTGACAGGGGAATTCACCCTGCGCACCGTCAAGCCGGGCCGCGTGCCGTCGCGCCACGGCCGGGCCTTCGCGCCGCATATCTCGCTGTGGATCGTGGCGCGGGGCATCAACACCGGCCTGCAAACCCGCATCTATTTCGAAGACGAGGACAACACGGGCGACCCCCTGCTGGCCCGCATCGAACAGCGCCCGCGCGCGGACACGCTGATCGCGAAAAAGACCGGGGACGGCGCATACCGCTTTGACATCCGGTTGCAGGGCGACGGCGAGACAGTGTTTCTGGACATCTGACCGCCGCGCGGGATCATGGCGGCGCGGGACTTTCCCTTGCGCCGCCTTCGCAGGAAAAGGGAAGCCATGACCGATGTGTTCGACCACCCCTGGCTGGGCGGGCTGTTCGCCGATCCCGACATGGCCGCGCTGTGGTCGCCGGATGCGCAGCTTGCGGGAATGCGCGCGTTCGAGGCCGCCTTCAGCCGCGCGCTTGGCGGGGCCGGGGCGCCCCATGCCGAGGCCGCGGCGCAGGCCATCGAAGCCGTGGCCTTTGACATGGGCGACCTGCGGGCAGGAACCGGACGGGACGGCGTGGTCGTGCCGCGGCTGGTCCGGCAGATGAAGGCCGCGGCGGGCGACGCGGCTGGAACGGTTCACACCGGCGCGACATCCCAGGACGTGATCGACACCGCAACGGCCATGGCGATGCGCGACACCCTGGCGCTGATCGACGCGCGGCTGGGGACGCTGGCCGACGCCTTGCAGGGGCTGGATACACGCTTCGGCGCCCGCCCGCTGATGGGACGCACGCGGATGCAGGCCGCGACCGAAATCACCGCGGCCGACCGGATCGCGCCATGGCTTCTGCCGCTGTCCGATCACCGGGCACGCATCGCCCAGGCTCGTCCCCGCATCGCGCGGCTGCAACTGGGCGGCGCGTCGGGCGACCGCGCGGATCTGGGGGATCGGGCGGATGCGGTGGCGGCCGACATGGCGGGGGCGCTTCGATTGGAAAACCCGCCCCGCGCCTGGCACGCGATGCGCGACGGGGTGGCGGAATTCGCAGGGCTTTTGTCGCTGGTCAGCGGCACCTTGGGCAAGATGGGCCAGGACATCGCCCTGATGGCCCAGCAGGGCATCGGAGAAATCGAACTGTCGGGCGGCGGCGCGTCGTCGGCCATGGCGCACAAGCAGAACCCCGTTCTGGCCGAACTGCTGGTCACGCTGGCGCGGTTCAACGCGGGGCAGCTTGGCTTGATCCATCAGGCGCTGATCCACGAACAGGAACGATCCGGCGCGGCCTGGGCGCTGGAATGGATGGTCCTGCCGCAGATGGCGCAGGCCACCGGCCGCGCCCTGACGGCCGCGACCGCGCTGGTCGATCAGATCCGGCGGATCGGATCGCCCGAGACCTGACCGTTATCCCTGGGCATTCACGCCGCCGCCGGCATCCGCAGCCCCAGGATCCGGCGCGCTTCCTGCCAGGTCGCGACGGGACGGCCGTGCCGCCCAGCGATCTCGGCCGCGCGGCGCACCAGGGCGGCGTTGGACGGCGCCAGCCGGTCGCGATCCAGGCGCACGTTGTCCTCCAGTCCCGTGCGGGCATGGCCGCCGGCGCCGATGGCCCATTCGTTCAGCACGATCTGCTGGGGTCCGATCCCCGCCGCGCACCAGGGCGCATCCTCGCCGAACAGGCGCTTGACCGTGTGGATGTAGTAATCGAACACCTCGCGGTCGGCAGGCATGGCGTTCTTGACGCCCATCACGAACTGCACATAGGGCCGGTCCTTGATCTGGCCCGCCTTCCACATCTCGTGCGCCTTGAGGATATGAGACAGATCGAAGGCCTCGATTTCCGGCTTCACGTCATGGGCCAGCATTTCCGAGGCCAGCCAGTCCACCAGTTCCGGGGGGTTTTCGTACACGCGGGTCGGGAAGTTGTTCGAGCCGACCGACAGCGACGCCATGTCGGGCGACAGGGCCAGCATGCCCCCCCGCGCGGTGCCCGCCCCCGACCGCCCGCCGGTGGACAGCTGCACGATCAGGCCGGGGCAATGCGTCTCCAGCCCCTCCTTCAGGCGGGCGAAGCGGTCGGGGTCGCTGGTCGGCCTGCCGTCGTCGTCGCGGACATGGCAGTGGGCGATGGTCGCGCCCGCCTCGAACGCCTCGTGGGTGGATTCGATCTGTTCGGAAATCGTGATCGGCACCGCCGGGTTGTTGTCCTTGGTCGGCAGCGATCCGGTGATCGCCACGCAGATTATGCAGGGAGTGGTCATGATGGGGCCTTTGCGGAAACGATGGCGCGTCCATGATTCCCCAAAACCCCCCGTCCCGCCAGTCTGGATCGCCGCCTTTGGGGCGATGGCGAATAAATTAACATCGTGTTAGGAAAATACCGGGATTGGTATTTGACCCAACGGCATTCCCCGGTCAATTTCCTGGAAAGGGATGGCTTGAAACGCGCCCTGCCCTGGGGAGGGAAATCATGAATCTGGACTTTGGCGTCGTCTGGGCGCGGTGGCCCGAATTGCTGATGGGACTGGGCGGCACGCTGTTCCTGGCCCTGTCGGGAATGGTTCTGGCGCTGATGATCGGGGTGCTGGGGGTGGCGGTCCGCCGGTCCGGCAACCGCATCGGATCGGCCCTGGTGATCGCTTTCGTGGAACTGATCCGCAACACGCCCTTTCTGGTGCAGATCTTCTTCATCTTCTTCGCCCTGCCCCTGGCGGGCGTCCGGCTGAATCCCACGGTCACAGCGATCATCGCCCTGGGCGTCAACGGCGGCGCCTATGCGATCGAGATCATCCGCGGCGGCGTCGAAAGCATCCCCAAGGGCCAGACCGAGGCCGGGCTGGCCCTGGGCCTGCGCCCCGGAGAGATTTTCCGCCGGATCATCCTGAAACCCGCGCTGCGCGCCGTGTTCCCGTCGCTGTCCAGCCAGTTCATCCTGCTGACGCTGACGACATCCATCGCCACCTCGATTTCCGCCTATGAACTGACCAGCGTGGCGCAGCGCATCGACGGCGACACCTTTCGCAGCTTCGAGGTCTATTTCACCATCACGGCCATGTATCTGGCCCTGTCCTGGTTCATCATGAGCCTGTTCGCGGTCATCACGCGCACCGTCTTTACCTATCCCACGCGCTGAGGAGGGCCGGGAATGTCGACCATCGGAACCCCCGAACTGCTGTTTCTGCTGCGCGGCCTGGGCTGGACGCTGCTGCTGACCGCCATCGGCTTCGTGGGCGGAATCGTCTTCGGCCTGGTCGTGGCCCTGGTCCGCGTGGCCCGCAGGCGGTGGCTGCGCAACATCGCGGTCGGCTGGATCGCGATCTTCCAGGGCACGCCGCTGCTGATGCAGTTATTTGTCGTCTATTTCGGCCTGCCGCTGTTCGGCGTCACCGTTCCCGCCTGGGGCGCCGTGGCCATCGCGCTGACCGCCCACGCCTCCGCCTATCTGGGCGAGATCTGGCGCGGCGCCATCCAGGCCGTGCCCCTGGGCCAGGCCGAGGCCGCGCACGCCCTGGGCATCAAGTATCGCAGCCTGATGCGCGACATCATCCTGCCCCAGGCCTTCCGGCTGTCGCTGCCCGCCACCATCGGCTTTCTGGTGCAGCTGCTGAAGGGCACCTCGCTGGCGGCCATCGTGGGTTTCATCGAACTGACCCGCGCGGGCCAGATCGTGTCGAACCAGACCTTCAAGCCGCTGATCGTCTTCGGCATCGTCGGTGGCTTGTATTTCCTGCTGTGCTGGCCGCTGTCGCTGTGGGGCAGCCGCATGGAACGCCGCATGGCCCGCGACCGCCGCTAACTGACCATCCCGCATCGTTCGGAGGAACCATGATGCTTGCGAAAACGACCCTGACCGCCATTGCCGCCACCCTGGCCCTGTCGGCCGCAGCCGACGCCCGCAGCCTGGAGGAGGCCAAGGCCTCGGGCACCCTGATCGTCGGCATCCAGGCCGACAACTGCCCCTGGGGCTGCCTGGGCAGCACCGGCGAGGCGCAAGGCTTCGACGCGGCCATCGCCCGCGCCTTTGCCGCCCATCTGGGGCTGGAGGTCGAATTCGTGCCGATGGCCGTGGCCAACCGCATCCCGGCGCTGACCACCGACAAGGTGGACGTGCTGATCGCGTCGCTGGGCATCACCGCCGAACGCGCCGAATCGGTGCAGTTCAGCCAGCCCTATGCCGAAAACACCCTGTTCGTGACCGCCCCGAAATCCGAGGCGCTGCCGGATCTGGCATCCCTGTCGGGCAAGGCGGTGGGCGTGCCACGGTCCACCCCGATGGACACGATCCTGACGGCCGAGGCGCCCGCCGATACCGGCATCCAGCGGTTCGACGACGACGCCTCGAACATCCAGGCGCTGCTGTCGGGCCAGGTCGTCGCGGTGGGATCGAACCAGTTCTATATCCAGCGGCTGGAAGCCGCGCGCCCCGGCGAATACGAAAACAAGTTTCCCATCGGCGCGCTGTATCAGGGCATCGCCTCGCGCCTGGGCGAAAGCGACTGGAACGCGGCGGCGAACGAATTCCTGGAAAGCTTCACCGCCAGCGAGGACTTCAAGGCGGCCTATGCCGAATGGCTTCAGGTGCCGGTTCCGCAATTGCCCGACAGCATCGACGGTGTCAGCTTCACGGTCGCGCAACAATAGGCTTTAACAACGGCAGGGGACCGCAACCCCCTGCCATTCCTGGGAGGAAATCCATGATTCTGAAACATGTCGCAAAAGCCCGCCACCTTGCCGCGGCCACGGCCCTGGCCCTGGCCGCGCTCTCGGGCACCCAAGCCGACGCCCGCACGGTCGAGGAGGCCAAGGCATCCGGCAGCATCCGCGTCGGCATCCAGGGCGACAACTGCCCTTGGGGCTGCATCAATTCGGCGGGCGAGGCCGATGGCTATGACGCCGCCATGGGCCGCGCATTCGCCGAATACCTGGGGGTCGAGGCCGAATTCGTGCCGCTGGCCGTCGCCAACCGCATCCCGGCGCTGGCCACCGACAAGGTGGACGTGCTGTTCGCGACCATGGCGATGAACCCGGAACGTGCGCAGTCGATCCAGTTCTCGGTTCCCTATGCCGCGAACCAGCTGTCGCTGGTGGGACCGAAGGATGCCGATCTGTCCACGCCGGAAACGCTGTCGCAGTACCGCATCGGCGTGCCTCGTTCGGCGGCCCAAGACACGGCGCTGACGGCCATCGCGCCCGAAGGCACCAACATCATGCGGTTCGACGACGACGCGGCGACCATCCAGGCGCTGATGTCGGGCCAGGTCGATGCCGTGGGCGGCAACCAGTTCTACATCACCCGGATCGAGGAAGGCGCGCCCGGCAAATACGAAAACAAGATGCCGCTGACCGCGCTGTACAACGGCGTCGGCACGCGTCTGGGCGAGGCCGACTGGAACCAGTCCGTGAACGCCTTCCTGGCCGAATTCATGGCGACCGACGAATACAAGGGCATCTACAACACGTGGATGAACATGGATCCGCCGCAGATGCCCGCGGAAATGGAAGGCGTGCCCTTCACGATCGCCCAGTGACGCCCCTGCCCGGCGGTTCCGCCGCCGGGCACCCCCTTGCCGAAAGCCGCAACCCATGCCGAAACATGTCTATATCCTCAACGGCCCGAACCTGAACCTGCTGGGAAAGCGTCAGCCGCACATTTATGGCCACGAAACGCTGGCCGATGTCGAACGGGACTGCGCGGCGCTGGCGGCCGAACTGGGCACGCAGATCCGCTTTCTGCAATCGAACCACGAAGGCCAGATCATCGACTGGATTCACGAAGCGCGCGAGGATGGACTGGGCATCGTCATCAATCCCGCCGCCTATACGCATACCTCGGTCGCGATCCTGGACGCGCTGAACACCTTTGAAGGCCCGGTGATCGAGATCCACATCTCGAACGTCCACAAGCGCGAGCCATTCCGCCACCATTCCTATGTCAGCCTGCGGTCGGACGGCGTGATCGCCGGATGCGGAACCCAAGGATATCAATTCGGCCTGCGCCGTGTCGTCACGCTGACCTCCGGGGCATCGGCGTGACCCGGATCGCCGTCATGGGCGCGGGCCTGATCGGCAAGCGCCATGCGATGCATGTGGCCGCGTCGCCGGATGCGGACCTGGCCTGCGTCATCGACCCCTCGCCCGTCGGGCAGGCGGTGGCAGCGGAACTGGGCGCGCCTTGGATGCGGTCGCTGGACGACGCCCTGGCCGCAGGCCGCCCGGACGGCGTGATCGTGGCCACCCCGAATCCGCTGCACATGCGGAACGGGCTGGACTGCATCGCGGCGGGCATTCCCGCGCTGATCGAAAAGCCGCTGTGCGACAATGTGGCGGATGCCGAACGGCTGGTCGCCGCCGCGGATGTGGCGGGCGTGGCGTTGCTGACGGGCCACCATCGCCGTCACAACCTGCTGATGCAGCAGGCCAAGCGGATCATCGACGACGGCGCCATCGGCACGCCCATCGTCGCGAACGCGATGTTCTGGCTGTTCAAGCCGGACGATTACTTCGACGTGGCCTGGCGGCGCGAAAAGGGCGCAGGGCCGGTCTATCTGAACCTGATCCACGACGTGGACAACCTGCGCTATCTGCTGGGCGACGTGACCGCCGTCACAGCCCGCGAATCGAATGCCGTGCGCGGCAACGCGGTCGAGGACATGTCGGTGATCCTTCTGGAATTCGCCAGCGGGTTGCTGGCCACCGCCAGCGTCTGCGACGCCACCGTCGCTTCCTGGAGTTGGGAGATGACATCAGGTGAGAACCCGGCCTATCCGCAAACCGACCAGGACTGCTATCTGATCGGCGGCACTCATGGATCGCTGGCCCTGCCGTCGCTGACGATCCGCACCGCGCGGGGCGAACGCGGCTGGCATTCGCCCTTTGACATCCGCAAGGTCGATGTCCCCGGCGACGACCCGCTGGCTCGTCAAGTCGGCCAGTTCGCCCGTGTCATCCAGGGGGCGGAAGCCCCGCTGGTCTCGGGCCGCGAGGGGCTGGAAACCCTGCGCGTCATCGATGCCGTCAAGCAGTCCGCCGCCACCGGCGTGCGTATCACCCTTTGATCCCGGAGGAGGAGATCATGGCCGAAGACTATCTGATCCGCATGGAAAACGTCGAAAAGTGGTATGGCGCCTTTCATGCCCTGAAAAACGTGAACCTGAACGTGCGGCGTGGCGAAAAGATCGTGCTGTGCGGCCCGTCGGGATCGGGCAAATCCACGCTGATTCGCTGCATCAACCATCTGGAAACCATCAGGTCCGGGACCATCGTGGTGGACGGGACCAAGCTGGACGACGGACAGAAGGCCGTCGATACCGTGCGCCGAGAGGTCGGCATGGTGTTCCAGCAATTCAACCTGTTCCCGCACATGACGGTTCTGGAAAACTGCACCCTGGCCCCCATGCGGGTGCGCGGAGTTTCCAAGGCCGATGCCGAGGTGACGGCCCGCAAGTACCTGGAACGCGTGCGCATCGGCAACCAGGCCGAAAAATATCCCGCGCAACTGTCCGGCGGCCAGCAGCAGCGCGTGGCGATCGCCCGCGCACTGTGCATGGAACCCATCGCCATGCTGTTCGACGAACCGACATCCGCCCTTGACCCCGAAATGGTCAAGGAGGTGCTGGACACCATGGTCGGCCTTGCCCGCGACGGCATGACGATGATCTGCGTCACGCACGAGATGGGCTTTGCACGCCAGGTCGCCGACCGGGTGATCTTCATGGCCGATGGCGAAATCCTGGAAGAAAACACCCCCGAGGAATTCTTCCGGGCGCCCCGACACGAACGCGCCCGGAACTTTCTGGGCGAAATCCTGCACCACTGAGGTTCCAATGATACGCGGCACGACGCGGCTGATCGCGCACATCGGCTATCCCACCACCACCTTCAAGGCGCCGATGATCTATAACCCCTGGTTTCAGGCCAACGGGATCGATGCCGTGGTGGTCCCGATGGGCTGCAAGGCCGAGGATTTCGCGGCGTTCCTGCCGCTGGTCTTCCGGCTGTCGAACATCCACGGCGCGCTGATTACCATGCCCCACAAGGGTGCCACCATCGGCTTGGCCGACCGGGTTTCAGTCACGGCCCGGATCGCGGGCGCGGCCAACGCCCTGCGGCTGGCCGACGACGGGGCGTTGGAAGCCGACATGTTCGACGGCGAAGGGTTCGTGCTGGGCGTCCTGGCCAAGGGTCAGCGGCTGGACGGCATCGGCGCCCTGGTGGTCGGCGCGGGCGGGGTCGGATCGGCTATCGCGGCCTCGCTGGCCAAGGCCGGGGTGGCGCGGCTGGCGCTGTATGATCCCAACCCGGCGGCGGCGCAGGCCTTGGCGGAACGGCTGACCGGGGCCTATCCGGCGCTGCGGGTCCAGACGGGCAGCAAGGATCCGGCTGGGTTCGATCTGGTCGTCAACGCATCCCCCCTGGGGATGAACGCGGGCGATCCGCTGCCGATGGACGTGTCCCGCATCGACCCCGCGGCCTTCGTGGGCGAGGTGGTGATGAAGTCCGAGATGACGCCCTTTCTGGCGGCCGCGGCCGAACGCGGCTGCCGCTATCAGGTGGGCACCGACATGCTGTTCGAACAGATCCCGGCCTATCTGGATTTCTTCGGCTTTGGCAGACCCACCGCCGACGACCTGCGCCGGACCGCCGCGATCAGCTATTAGGGGCGTTGTTCCAATCGTCGCGCGCGACGGCCTGGGCCAGTTCGCGGCGGAACCGGTCGATGGCGAATTCGGCAAAGCTGGAGAGCTGCCGCCCCTTGCGGGTCAGCACCCAGGCGGTGACGCCCGCGCTTTCGGTCAGCGGGCGGCGCGTCACGCCGGGCAAATACACCTCGGCCACGGAAAATTCGTCGATCACCGCCACGCCCAGCCCATGCCGCACTAGGCTGACCACCGTTTGCGCGAACCGCCCCCGCATCGTGTATCGAGGTGTGACCCCGGCATCGCGGAACGGCTGGGCCAGGGCCGCGCCATAAGGGTCGTCGGGGTGGACGCCCACGAAATCCTCGGCCGCAAGATCGTGGACGGAAATCGTGCGCTTGCCCGCCAGCCGATGCCCGTCCGGCACGATGGCGACCAGCCGCCCGCGCGCCAGCGGCTCGCAGGACAGGGCGGGGTTGTCCACGGCGGATGACATGATGACGAATTCGCCCCGGTCCAGCAGCAGATAGTCGGTCGTTTCCTCGATCTTGAGGATGTTGAGGTCGATGAACAGATCGGGGAACCGCTGGCGCACGCCCCGGATCGCGCGGGCGGCGATGAACTGGGCGATGGACGGGGCGGAGGCGAAGGACAGGCGCACGTCCTCTCCTTTCCTCAGCGCGCCCACCGCGCCGTTCAGGTTCTCCATCTGGCGATAGACCTGGTGGATCATCTCGAAGATCGCCTCGGCCTCGGATGACGGCACAAACAGGCCGCCCTTGCGTTCGAACAGCCGGATCCCCAAAGAGCTTTCGGTGTATTTTACCAGCCGCGAAATGCCTGGCGCGCTGACGTTCAACAGCTTGGCCGCGCCCTGGATGGTGCCCGCCATCATCACGGCGCGGATCACCTCGACCTGGCGCAGGGTCATTTCGCGCATGGTGTTCCCCTTAGCGTGCGGGCATCCCCGCCGGGCGTTCGGTGCGTTTCTGCGCGGCGATGCGGAACGGCGCGTTCGGGGCGCCGTATCCCCCATAGTTGCCGTTGCGCTGCACGACCTCCAGGAACAGCCCGCCCGGCTGCGCCTGGCTGTAGAACTGGAAGAACTGGCCGCCCGGTTCCTCGTCATACATGATGTTCAGGGCCTGCATCCGGCGGCGCAAGGCCGGATCCAGGCCAAAGCGTGCTTCCACGTCGTCATAGTAATTCGCGCCGATCCGCAGCACCGGAAAGCCGCGATCCCGCATGGCCGCCGCCGTGGCGAAGATGTCGTCGGTGCGGAACGCCAGATGTTGCACGGACGATCCGAACGTGTCCTCGATGAACCGGCCCGCCAGCGTGCGCCGCGATTCCGCGCCGTTCAGCGTGACGCGCAACGCGCCCGCGCGGATCGCCTGGCTGCGCACCAGCCCGTCGGGATCGGCCACATCAACCATCGGCGATTTCTCGGCCGCAAAGATCGAGGTGTAGAACAGCGACCAGCTGAGCATCTCGTCATAGGCCATGGTCTGCGCGATGTGGTCCACGCCGGTCAGGCCCGCGCCGGGCTGGGCGGGCTGGTCCACGTCAAAATCCACGTCCCAAAGGCTGGCGCCGCGCCCTTGCAGGAACCGCAGCGCGCTGCCCCCGACGCCGCGGATGCCGGGGATCGCCAGTTCGCCGGGACCGTGCAGTTCGGCATGGCCTGGGGCGTCCAGGAAGGTCGCCCGCATCACCGCGCCCTGCGGATCGGCGACGGTCAGGCCGACCTCGGACACGCCGGTGCCGTGGTTCAGCCAGGCGGCATGGGCATAGCCCGAGGGTTCGGTGTTGACCAGCAGGTTCGCCCCCCCCTGCCGCCACAGGCGCACCTGCTTGCTGCGGTGACGCCCGGCCTGCACGAACCCGGCCGAGGAGAGGAACCCTTCCAGACGGTCCGCATCCTCGGGGCTGGTGGCGAATTCGACGAATTCGACCCCTTCGACCGCAACGGGGCCGGGAAAGGCGGGAAGGCCCACGGGCAGTTGCGGTTCGGCCCGGCGCACGGCGTCCATCAGGTGCACCAACGACCGGTGCCCGTCCTGCGCCACCAGCCGGGGCATTCCGCGGCGGAACTGGTCGTTGAAGATTTCCAGGCTGACCGGCCCGGTGTATCCCGCCGCCATCACCGCGCGCATGAAGCCGGCGACGTCCAGATCGCCCTCGCCCGGCATGTTGCGGAAATGGCGCGACCAGTACAACAGGTCCATGTCGATCGCGGGGGCGTCGGCCAGTTGGACGAAAAAGATCTTGTCGCCCGGAATGCGGCGGATCGTGTTGGGGTCGATGCGGCGGGCCAGGGTGTGGAAGCTGTCCAGGATCAGGCCGATGTTGGGATGGTCCGCCCGGCGCACGATTTCCCAGGCGTCGCGGTGGTCGTTGACGTGGCGGCCCCAGCACAGCGCCTCGTATCCCACGCGGATGCCGCGCTGCGCCGCAATATCGCCCAATTCCGCCAGATCGTCGGCGGCGCGGCCGATGCCGCCCATGGCCGCCGGATGGACGGACGAACAGAACAGCACCAGATCGGTGCCCAGTTCCGCCATCAGGTCGAACTTGCGTTCGGCGCGGGCAAAGGCGCGGCTGCGCAAGGGTTCGGGCAGCCCCTCGAAATCGCGAAAGGGCTGGAACAGCGCGATGTCCAGCCCGTGGTCGCGCACCATCCGGCCCACGTCGCGGGGGGCAAAGTCCGAGGCCACGAAATCCTGTTCAAAGATCTCGATCGCGTCGAATTTCGCGGCTTGGGCCGCAGCCAGTTTTTCGGCGAACTTGCCCGGCAGGGACACGGTGGCGATGCAGGATTTCATGGCTGGTCCCCGAAACAGACAGTTCGATCCATAATGCCAGCCTGTGCATGACTGGCAAGGACCGATCCAGCCGTGACATTAACCCGCTGTTAATCGCCCGGTCCCGGCAGGCCCAGCGACAGTTGGTGTTCCGCCATCGGGTCGTCGGATTCCAGCGATGACAGCGTGACGCCCAGCAATCGCACGCCCTTGTCCACCGGAAACAGCGGCTGCAACAGGCCGGTCGCGATGGCTTCCAGATCCCGCGCGCCATGGACCGGCCCGGTCAGCGTCCTGCTGCGCGTGATCTGCCGGAAATCGGCGTATTTCACCTTGAGCGTGACGGTGCGGCCGGTCAGGTGCCTGCCTTCGCAATGCCGCCAGACCTTTTGGGCCAGGGGGGCGATCTCGTGCCGGGCGCGGTCGAAATCGTGGATGTCGGCGTCGAAGGTATCCTCGGCCCCGACCGACTTGCGGATCCGGTTCGGTTCGACCGGACGGTGGTCGATGCCGCGCGCGATGCGGTAATACCACGCCCCGGCCTTGCCAAAGTGATCGCGCAGGAATTCGGGCGACCGGGCGCGCAGATCGGCGCCGGTGACGATGCCGAGACGTTCCATCCTGTCGGCAGTCGCCGGGCCGATCCCGTGAAACTTCCTGACCGGCAGCTCCGCCACGAAACGCGGACCGCGCGCAGGGGTGATGACGGCCTGGCCATTCGGCTTGTTCAGGTCGCTGGCCAGCTTTGCCAGGAACTTGTTGTACGAAATTCCCGCCGAGGCATTCAGCCCCGTCACCTGCCGGATCCGGTCGCGGATCATCAGGGCGATGGTCGTGGCGATGGGGATGCCCTGCTTGTTCCGGGTCACGTCCAGATAGGCTTCGTCCAGCGAAAGCGGTTCGATCAGGTCGGTATGTTCGGCAAAGACATCGTGGATCTGGGCGGAGACGGCGCGATAAACCTCGAACCGGGGCCTGACGAAGACCAAGTCGGGACAGCGCCGTTTCGCCGTGACCGAGGGCATGGCCGACCGTACGCCAAAGACCCGCGCCTCGTAACTGGCGGCGGCGACCACGCCGCGCGCGGCGGATCCGCCCACCGCCACCGGCCTGCCCCGAAGATCGGGATTGTCGCGCTGTTCCACCGAAGCATAAAAGGCATCCATATCGACATGGATGATCTTGCGCAGGCTCATGGCCTGGGTCTGATCGCCGTGATCGTCGTGTTCCGCCATGCGGGTTTCCTGCGCAGCCGCCGGGATCATCCTATCGGGAACAGCCACCGAAACAAAGCCGGAACAACCCGCTTGTCATTCCGGAATGCCGCGGCTATGGCTGTGCCTGACCGCTTCAACCTGCGATTTATTAAGAAAGATTAACATTGGCCTTTTGACCGGTCTTGTTTAAGGTTGACTTTACGGCAAGTTGAACTATCCAGCTGCGATCCTGTTTCAAGGATGTCTTCTGGCAGGAGGATCGGATGATCTCGAAACCGCTGCGCGTCCTGGTTGTTCAGGACGATTTTCGTGTGGGGCAAAGGTTGGCCCGCGAGATCTGTGCCTGTGGCGAGATTGTGGTCGGCCCCTTTTCCACCGTCGACGAAGCCATGCGTCAGGTCGATTCCGTCCATGCCGCGATCCTGGATCTTAGCGTCCATGACGAGGATGCGCTGTGCGTGGCCGACCGGCTGATGCATTCCGATGTGCCCTTCGTGTTCGTGACGGCGCGCGGCGCAGGCGATATTCCCGCGCGTTTCGATGGGCACCGGGCGTATCCAAAGCCCCGCCATGCCGCCCCCTTGCTGGACGACCTGCACCGGCAGCACCGGACACGGGCTGCCCGGCATGACGACGATCCCAAGCTGGTGGTGGTCGAAATGCTGGAACGGTCGCGGATGATTATGCCCGATCCCGCTTCGGCTGAACGCCTGGTCGAGGCGGCATTGCTGCGCGCCGTCGCCCAATCCGTCGAAAGCGGTATTCCGCCCCGGTTCCGGTTTTGGCTGATGGGGCTGCTGGATGACGAAATCGGGCAGAAAAGCCGCCATCTGCAATAACAAGAACCCGAGGCCTGCCCCGACTCGCCGATCACCGTCGGCATCCGCAGGCTGCCCCGTTCGGTTCGGCGCGGTGATCGCATCCGGCGGTGTCAGCAGCCCAGGCGCTCTGCTATCCGGCGGAATGTCTGGGCGATGGCCAGTTCGGTTTCCAGACCCTCGACCATCACGGCGCCCGGATCCTCTTGCCCGTCATGCAGCACCTGGCGTTCTTCCAGCCAGTTGCAGACGGCCTGCCGCGCATCGCCCGACAAAAGGTCAGGCAAGGCCTCGATCAGCTTTCCATAGGCGATCAGACGGGGGTCGCTGTCCGGGTTGGCCATGGGGTCAATACCCGCCGGGGGGATCGCTTGCCGGAAAGGATTCGTCCGACGTTTCGTCCACACGGTCCCAATGACGGGGTGGGGCGGACATTTCGGCGGGACCGGCCGGACGGACATAGCGGTGATCGGCGTCGGCGGAAGGCCTTGCCGCCTTCGCGGCCAGTCCTGCCAGCAACAGAAACCCGCCCGCCGCGATCAGAATGTCGGAATTTCGCATGATGGTGCCCTTGTCTGGTCCTGCGGATCTCAACGACGCCGTGGCGGCTGTTGTTCCGCCCACGACCCCCGGCCTTTGCGATTGATAAACAGAAAGTTGGAAACCCGATGGCCGCGGCGCGGTTCTGACGATGTGGCCCGTCCAGCCGCTGCCACCCCACATCCAGGAAACGAGACCAGATGCCCGATGACCCCAGACAGGACGCGCAGACGCCGCCGATGCCGGGGAATGCCGCGATCCCCGTCCCCGGCAAAAGGCCGATGACGTGAGGGACAGGGACGGGGCGGCGCATCGCTGGGGCGGGGAATGGGCGGACGGGGCCTGGACCGCGCGCCTGTGGGCGCCGGACGCGCGCGATGTCGCCTTGGTCCACGGCGATCAGACCCGTCCGATGATGCGGCAGGACGACGGATTCTGGTCGGCCACGATCACGGCCCGGCCCGGCGATCGTTACCTGTTCCGCGTCGATGGCCGGGATATGCCCGATCCCGCCAGCCGGTTGCAGAACGGTGATGTCCATGCGCATTCGGTCGTTCCGGGGCCGTCGGATTTCCCGTGGCAGACCCGGTGGGCGGGCCGGGACTGGGCCGAGGCTGCGATCTATGAACTGCACGTCGGCACATTCACCCCCGACGGCACCCTGGCGGCGGCGGCCGAAAAGCTGGCGGGGCTGGCCGATCTGGGCGTCACCGCGGTCGAGTTGATGCCCGTCGGCCAATGGCCGGGCGACCGGGGATGGGGTTATGACGGTGTGCTGCCGTTTGCGCTGCATCCCGCGTATGGCCGGCCCGACGACCTGCGCCGGTTTGTGGACCGGGCGCATTCGCTGGGCCTGATGGTGATTCTGGATCTGGTGATGAATCATTTTGGCCCGGACGGAGCCTGGATCCATCACGCCGCCCCGCGATTCTTCGACGAATCCCGCCACACCCCCTGGGGCGCTGCCATCGATTTCGCGCAGCCCGAGGTTCGGGAATTCTGGATCCAGTGCGCGGAATACTGGCTGACGGAATACCGGCTGGACGGGCTGCGGCTGGATGCGGTCCACCAGATCACCGGACCGGGGGCGGATGATTTTCTGCGCCTGTTCGCCAACCGGATCCACCAAGCCGATCCATCCCGCGCGATCCACCTGATCGTCGAGGATGAGCGCAATGACCCCGACCTGCGCGAACAGGGCTTTGATTCTGCCTGGAACGACGACTTCCATCATGCGGTCCATTGCCTGCTGACGGGGGAATCCGACGGGTATTATGCCAGCTTCGCCGATGATCCCTTTGGCGATCTGTGCCTGGCCCTGCAAAACGGCCATGTCGAGGAAGGCCAGGCCCGTCCCGCCCGCGACACGCCGCGCGGCCGGTCCTGTGCGCATCTGCCCCCGACCGCCTTCGTCAACGCGACCCAGACCCACGATCAGGTGGGAAACCGCGCCCAGGGCGAACGGCTGCTGTCCCTGGCCGATCCCGACGGGGTGCGTGTGGCCTTTGCCCTGCTGCTGACCGCGCCCTTTGTTCCGATGATCTTCATGGGCGAGGAACGCGGCGCCACATCGCCATTCCTGTTCTTCGTCGATTTTCAGGGCGACCTGGGCGAGGCGGTGCGCCATGGCCGCGCCAGGGAGTTTGCGGGGATCGCCAGCATGGGATCCCGTGTGCCGGACCCTTTGTCGCCGGAAACCTTTGCCCGGTCGAAACTTGTCTGGCAGGACGATCAGGCCACCCGAACCTGGCGGGATCTCACGCGCCGGGCGCTGATGTTCCGCGCGCAGCATGTGGTGCCCCTGCTGAAATCCGGGCGCCGCGCCCCGGCCAGCGTCGTCCGCCACGGGGCCGCATCGCTGTCGGCGGAATGGCCGTTCCACGGCGGCGCCTTGAACCTGTGGCTGAGCCTGGGGCAGGTTGCGCCGGACCTGAAAGCGCCGCAGGATGCGGCATTCCGTGTCGACCGCGTCGGCCTTGATCCTTTTGCCATTTCCGTTACCGCAAGGTCCAGATGACCCAGGATATTCCCAGCGCGACCTATCGAATCCAGATGCGCGACGGCGTGGACTTTGCCACGGTCACGAACCACCTGCCCTATCTTGCCGGGCTGGGCGTGTCGCATCTGTATCTGTCGCCGATCTTTCTGGCGGGAACGGGATCCACGCACGGCTATGACATCCTGGATCCCACCCGGATCGACCCGGTGCTGGGCGGCGATGCGGGGTTCCGCGCCATGGCGCGGGCCGCGCGGGACGCGGGGCTGGGGATCATTCTGGACATCGTGCCGAACCACACGGCCTTCACGCTGGAAAATCCCTGGCTGATGGACGTGCTGAAACGGGGCCGCGCCAGCCCTTATGCGCGCCATTTCGACATCGACTGGGACGCCGGCCCCCTGGTCCTGCCCTTTTTGCCCGAACCGTTCGAAAAATTGCTGTCCGACGGCGCCTTTCATGCGTCGGACGGCCAGTGGCGGTTCGGCGATATGGCGGTGCCGCTGGCCCAGGACAGCCCGGCCACCGACGACCTGCGCGCCCTGCACGATGCCCAGCACTGGCGTCTGGTCCATTCCGACCTGGAACGCGATGGCATCACGCACCGACGGTTCTTCAACGTCACCAGCCTGATCGGGATGCGTGTCGAGGACCGGGCGATTTTCGAGGATACCCATTGCCTGATCTTCGATCTGGTCCGGTCCGGGCTGGTGCAGGGGCTGCGGGTGGACCATATCGACGGTCTGGCCGATCCCGAAACCTATCTGCGATGGCTGCGCGACGAACTGCCGGGCACCCCGGTCTGGGTGGAAAAGATCCTGGTGGGCAACGAAACCCTTGCCCCCGAATGGGCCACGGTCGGCACCACCGGATACGAGGCCGCGCGCCTGCTGTCCCGGCTGTTCACCGACCCCCAGGGGATCGAGACGCTGGACGCGATGTGGCGCGACGCCACCGGCATCGCCACCGATTTCCGCGACGAACTGCGCCAGGCCAAGCTGGACGTGCTGGACAACGAACTGGCCGCGGAACGCCGCCAGTTACGCGACATGGCAACCGCCGCGACGCAGGGATCGACCGCCGCCGAACCCGGCCCGGAATCCCTGCGCGAGGCAATCACCGCCCTGCTGGTGGCGACCCCGCGCTATCGCAGCTATGTCACCGATTCCGCCCGCCCCGAGGATCGCGACCTGTTGCGCGCCATGGCCGACGAGGCCGCGCAGGGGTTGCGAAGCCGCGCGGTCCTGGACCTGTTGGTCGATCTGATGCTGGATCCGCGGACCGATGCGGCCCGGACCTTTGTCACCCGTTTCCAACAGGTGTCGGGCGCCTTGCTGGCCAAGGCGCAAGAGGATACGGCGGGCTTTCGCTGGACCCGCTATCTGGCCGCGAACGAGGTGGGCGCGGAACCCGACGAGCCGACCGTCACGGCCGATCAGGCCAATGCCTTCCTGACCCGCCGCAGACCCTCTGACATGACGCTGGTTTCGACCCACGATACCAAGCGTTCGGGCGATTCCCGAATGCGGCTGGTTGCGGTCAGCCATCGCCCGGACGCCTTCATGGCGCTGTGCCTGGCGGCGGGCCGACTGCCATCGGCACGGGATGTCGAACCCCGGTGGCGGTGGTATATCGTCCAGTCGGCCCTGGCGGTCTGGGACGATCCCGCCGATCCGCCATCGGACAGGCTGGAACGGCACATCGAAAAGGCCATACGCGAAGCCAAGCTGACCAGTTTCTGGACGAACCCGGATGATGCCGTGGAATCCGCGGCCAAGCAGTTCGCCCGCGACCTGTTGGCCCAGTGGGCGGACGGTCCCGACCCGACGCTGCAAGCCCTGCTGCACCGGGGCGAGGCCCTGATCCGCGCACAACTGGCGTTTCAGATGCTGATGCCGGGGTTTCCCGACATCTATCGGGGCGACGAAGGGGGTTTGCTGGCCCTGACCGATCCCGACAATCGCCTGGCCGTCGATTGGGATGACCTGTCGTCCCGTTCCGATGGCGGCGACAAGCTGTCCTGGACGCGGCGGCTTTTGGCGATGCGAACGACGCAGGGCGATTTCCTGCGCGACGCCGACGCCTCGGTACAGATCGGCCGCGGTCGGATCCGGCTGATCCGCAGGCTGGACGACCGTTGGATGATGGCGGAATTTTCCGAAACGCCCTCTGCACCCGTTGCGGATTTTCTTGACAGATCCTTTGCGGATGGCAGCCATGTGCGCATCACGCCCTGCCCGGTGTCGGGGCCGGATAATTTTCGGTGACATGTCGGAACAATCCGACGCCCTGTCTGTTGCGGGGACAGGCTGGCGTCATGCGGACCTGCATTCCCATGCGGGGATCGCCCGGTGATCGACCCGCGACCCCACAGGACCGGCACAAGGCACCCCAATGTCGCCCGATCAAGGAAAATCCATGCGCGATCTGAAAGACACCTGCTCCTTTGACCTGTCCGTCAACCGCCCCGACATCCTGGGGGCAGAGTTTCTGGGCGAAGGCACCAATTTCGCGCTGTATTCCGATCATGCCACGCGGGTCGAACTGTGCCTGTTCGACGACACCGGCCAACGGGAACTGCACCGCATCGACCTGCCCGACATGGAGGGGGGAATCTGGTTCGGATACCTGCCCGGCATCGAACCGGGCCAGGTCTATGGCTATCGCGTTCACGGACCCTATGCGCCCGAACAGGGCCATCGATTCAATCCCAACAAGCTGCTGCTGGACCCCTATGCCCGCGAACTGCGCGGCCAGATCCGCTGGGACGACGCGCTGCATGGCTATGAGGTCGGGCAGGACGACCTGACCTTCGACACACGCGACAGCGCGCAGTTCATGCCCAAGTCTGTGGTGGTCGATGCCAAGTTCGATTGGGACACCGACCGTGCGATCCGCACCCCGTGGCAGAACAGCCTTGTCTATGAAGCCCATGTGAAGGGGCTGACGCAGCTGCATCCCGGCGTGCCCGACGCCGATCGCGGCACATTCAGAGGTCTTGGCAGCGACGCAGTGATCGAACATCTGCACAAGATCGGCATCACCGCCATCGAACTGCTGCCGATCCACGCCTTTGCCAACGACCGCTATCTGGTGGAAAAGAACCTGTCGAACTATTGGGGCTATTCCACCCTGTCCTTTTTCGCCCCCCATGCCCCCTACCTGAAATCCGGCCAGATCCGCGAGGTCAAGGAGGCGATCCGCAAACTGCACAAGGCGGGGATCGAGGTGATCCTGGATGTGGTGTTCAACCATACCGCCGAGGGAAACGAGCTTGGGCAGACCATGTCGTTCCGAGGCATCGACAACGCGTCCTATTACCTGCTGTCGCCCGACAATCCGCGCCACAGCTTCGACACCACCGGCACCGGCAACACGCTGAACGTCGCCCATCCGATGGTGCTGCGCATGGTGATGGACAGCCTGCGGTATTGGGTCGAGGCGATGCATGTGGACGGGTTCCGCTTCGACCTTGCCTCGACCCTGGGGCGCGAGACGCAGGGGTTCGAACGGGACGGATCGTTCTTCAACGCCATCCGGCAAGATCCGGTGCTGTCGGGCGTCAAACTGATCGCGGAACCCTGGGACATCGGCGAGGGCGGTTATCAGGTCGGCGGCTATCGCTGGCCGTTCCGCGAATGGAACGACAAGTTCCGCGACGACACGCGCGCCTTCTGGCGTCGCGATCCGGGGCTGGCGCCCGCCCTGTCGGAACGCCTGTCGGGATCGCCGGTGCAATTCAACCACAGTCATCGTCCCGCGACCAGTTCCGTGAACTTTGTCGCGGCCCACGACGGCTTCACCTTGTGGGATACGGTCAGCTTCAACGACAAGCACAACGACGCGAACGGAGAGGACAACCGCGACGGCCACGACCACAACCTGTCCGACAACCTGGGGGCCGAGGGCGCCAGCGACGATCCGGGCATCGTGGCCGCCCGCGTCCGCCGCGTCCGCGCCATGCTGGCAACCGTCCTGCTGAGCCAGGGCGTGCCGATGATCCTTGCAGGCGACGAATTCGGCAACAGTCAGGACGGCAACAACAACGCCTATTGTCAGGACAACGCGATCAGCTGGCTGGATTGGGACACGGCGCGCGATGACGTTCTGGCCGCCGTCCAGGCGATCAGCGCCTTTCGTCAGGACGTGTCGCTGCCGCAATCGCGTTTCGGCGCTGACCCGGAGGATGCTGCGGACCGCCAGCCCGTCTTTGCCTGGCTTCATCCGCGCGGCGGCGCGATGCAGGATGGCGACTGGCAGGATACGGAACTGCGCTGTTTCGGGCTGCATCAGGTCTTGCCCGGCGGTCGGAATGTCCTGATTGTCGTGAACGCGGGCGAAGACGCGGAATTTGCCCTGCCCGAGGGCGAATGGAGACTGCGCATCGACACTTCGGCGGATACGGTGGCGCAGGACAGCGTTGCGGGCGGCACGGTGACGGTGCCATGGCAGACCGTCATCGCGTTGACCCGGTGACGGAATCCGAGATTGTCGTCAGAGGAGGAAAGCATGAACGATCAGGAACGCATCAAGCAGCGCGCCCACGAGATCTGGGAAAGCGAAGGCCGCCCCGAAGGACGCGAGGCCGAGCATTGGTCGCGCGCCGAGGAGGAACTGCGGTCGCAGTCGGGGGGCGGAAAACCGGATGCAGGGGACCAGTCGCCCGAACTGGAACAGACCGTCGCGCCGGCCGAGGCAATGGCCGCTGCCCCAAAGAAGCGCACCCGCAAGGCCAAGACCGCGCCGACGCCTTATCTCAACGACGGGCCGTAACCGGCGCTGCGTCTCCGCCCGGCCATCCGGGCGGGGACGTCACTTCTGGGCGGCCATCGCCTTGTCCAGTTCGGGCAGAAAGCGGTTGGTGTAATCCTCGCGCACCAGGGGACCGGCAAAGCGATACAGGATCGTGCCGTCGCCATCGACGATAAAGGTCTCGGGCGGGGCCGTGACGCCCCAGTCGATTGCGGTCCGTCCCTTGGGATCGGTTCCCACCGCCGCAAAGGGATCGCCGTCCTGTTCCAGGAACGCCAGGGCATTCGCTTCGATGTCGCGCAGATCGATGCCATAGACCGGTATCCGTTTGGACAGTTCGGTCAGCGTCGGATGTTCCGCACGGCACGGCGGGCACCAGCTTGCCCAAAAGTTGACGAGCTTGACCCCCGGCTGCCTCAGCATCTCGTCGGTCAGTTGCGTCTTGCCCGGCAGGGTCGTCTGCGGCACGGCCGGGGCCTGCCGCCCCACCATCGCCGAGGGCAGCGCGCCCGGATCGTCGCGCCCCATCCCCCACAGGAACATCCCCGCCACGGCGGCAAATGCCAGGGGCGGCAGCACGACAAGCGGTGAAATCCTAGCCATTCTTTTCCTGCCTTTCCAAATTCCGGCGCGCGCATCTGTTGGCTGCCAGCGTTTGCCAGATCAGCCCCGCCAGCAGCGCCAACGAAACGCCGTATGCCCCCAGCACGGCGCCCGCGTATTTGCCCAGATCGATCATGCCCGCATTTCTCTTGCCTGCAAGGCGGCCAGGCGGCGCTTGCGAATCTCGGTTCGGGTGCGGACCAGCAGCAGCGCCAGAAACAGCAGCCCGAACCCCAGCATCGTCAGATACAGGGGATAGCGATAGACCGCGCTCATCCGTTCGCCGGACTGAACCGACAGGCTGGCGCCCTGGTGCAGCCCCTGGTTCCAGAACAGCACCGCATAGCGCGACAGCAGCGCAAAGACCGACCCCACGAGGCACAGCACGGCGGTCAGGTCGGCGGCGCTGTCGGGATCCTCGATGGCCGACCACAGCGCGATATAGCCGATATAGAACAGCAGCAGAATCAGGAAACTGGTCAGGCGCGGATCCCATTCCCACCATGTTCCCCACATCGGCTGGCCCCAGACGGCGCCGGTTATCAGGCCGATCACGGTCATTACCGCGCCGATGGGGGCGGCGGCCTTGGCGGCAAGCGCGCTGACATGATGGCGGCGGACCAGCCAGATCAGGCTGGCCACCAGCATCATCACCCAGATGTTGATCGCCATCATCGCGGCTGGGACGTGCAGGAACACGATCTTGACCGTCGATCCCTGCCGGTAATCGTCGGACGTCAGGAACCCCCAGACCAGCCCCGTGACCGTGCAGATCGCGGCCCCCGCCACGACCCAGGGCAGGATTGCGCCCGACGTGCGCATGAACTTGACGGGGTTGGCGTATTCCCAGATCGACATGATGCGTTCCTAGCGTCGGCTTGGACCCGGCTCAAGCCCGGCTCAGCGAAGATTGATCCGCAGGGCGGCGGCTGCGGCAAAAGGGATCAGCGCCAGCGTGCCCGCCGTGATGCCCGCCAGGAACAGCAGGGGCGTGGCGATGGACCCGCCCTCCTGCCCGCGCCGGATCATCTCGGTCCCGAAGATCAGGGTCGGGATGTACAGCGGCAGCACCAGCAGCGACAACAGCAGCCCGCCGCGCCGCAGACCGACGGTGACGGCCGCGCCGAACGCGCCCAGCATCGACAATGCAGGCGTGCCCAGCAGCAGCGATACGATCAGCGCCGGGATCGCCGCGCCCGGCAGGTGCAGCAGGATGCCGAACAGCGGCGCCGCGACGATCAGCGGCAGGCCGGTGGTGATCCAGTGCGCCAGGGCCTTGACCGCCACCGCCCCTTCCAGCGGCAGGGGGGATGTCGCCAGCAGGTCCAGGCTGCCATCCTCGTGGTCCAGGGCAAAGATGCGGTCCAGCGACAGCAGGCAGGCCAGCAGCGCGCCCAGCCACAGGATGCCCGGCGCGATGGGTCGCAGGGCGCCGCTGTCGGGACCGACGCCGAACGGGACAAGCGCGCACAGGATCAGGAAGAACGCGACCCCCAAGCCGAAGCCGCCCCCCGCGCGGACGGCCAGCCGCAGGTCGCGCTTCAACAGGGCGATCATGCAAAGGCCTCGTTGAAACCCGCCGGGCGGGCGGCGCGGTCGGCTTTCGCGCGAAAGGCGGTCAGGTCCAGCACCTGCGCGTCAAGGCCGAGGTCGATATGGGTGGCGATCAGCGCCGCGCCGCCGCCCGCCAGATGTCCGCGCACCATGGCGGCAAAGCGCAGGACCGATGCGGTGTCCAGCGACACGGTGGGTTCGTCCAGAACCCACAGCGGACGCCGCGCGACCAGCAGCCGCGCCAGCCCCAGCCGCCGCTTCTGCCCCGCCGACAGGGCGGCAGCCGGACGGTCGGCCAGCGGGACCAGATCCATGGCGGACAGGGCGGTGTCCATGCCGCCACCGCCAAAGACCCGGGCCCAGAAGGACAGGTTCTCGGCCACGGTCAGCGCCCCTTTCACCCCGTCGGCATGGGCGGCATAGGCCACCGCGTCGTCGGCCATGTCGATCCGGCCCGCGACGGGCCGCTGAAGCCCCGCGATCGCGCGCAGCAGCGTGGTCTTGCCGATGCCGTTCGGGCCGCGCAGGATCAGCGCCTGCCCCGGATCAAGCGTGAAGGATACCCCTTCGACCGTCCGCAGTCCGCCCCGCGCCACGGCAAGGCCCTGGACGGACAGCAGCGTCACAGCGGCAAAAGGGCGCAGGCGACGCGGCGGCCTTCGGACAGCGTGACGTTATAGGTCCGCGCGGCGGTGGGCGATGCCATCGCCTCGACCGCGACGCCAGCGTCGCGCAGGGCGGCCACCAGATCGGCGGGGGCATGGGCGATGCTGGCGCCCAGGCCCAGGAACAGCACGTCCACCTGCCCCGCCAAGGCCATCAGCGCCGCACGATCATCCAGCCCGCCCCAGGCCGCCGCGCCCGCCGCGGTCACGACCACCGGTCCCTGGAAGACCGTTCCGCCGACCCGGAAGAAACCGGGACCATAGCCGTCCACGGCCGCCGCCCCCCCGAAATCGGTGGGTTTCATCGTCATCAGGGACGTTCCGCGTTTTCAAAAGGCGATGCGGCCAGCTTGGGATCCTTTTTCGACCAGTCGCGTTTGACGCCCAGCCACAGCACGATGTTCTTGGCGACATAGATCGTGGAATAGCAGCCGACGATCACCCCGAACAGCATCGCAATCACGAAATCGCGGATCACGTCGCCGCCAAAGATCAGCATTGCCGTCAGCGCGATCGCGGTGGTCACGGCGGTCATGATGGTGCGCGACAGGGTTTCGTTGGTGGTCAGGTTCATCAGGTCGATCAAGGGCCGCGTCTTGTACTTCATCAGGTTTTCGCGCAGCCGGTCGAAGACCACCACCGTGTCGTTGCACGAAAAGCCCAGCGTGGTCAGCAGCGCCGCGATGGTGGTCAGGTCGAATTTCAACTGGAACAGCGAAAACAGCCCGACCGTCAGCAGCACGTCGTGGATCAGCGACACCACCGCGCCGATGGAGAACTGCCATTCGAAGCGCAGCCAGATATAAGCCATGATCCCCAGGCAGGCCGCGCCCACGGCATAGAACGCCGTCTGGATCAGTTCCGCCGAAACCTTTGGCCCGACCGATTCCACGGCGGCAAAGGTGATCTCCGGGTCCACCTGTTGCAGCGCGGCCTCGATCCGGTTCAACTCCTCGGGCGTGACGGATCCGGTTTCGTCGGTGGTGCCGATGCGGATCATCGCGACATTGCGGTCGGCGCCGAAACTGGGATCGAACACCTCGGTGATGGCCAGGTCGCTGAAACCCAGGTCGCTCAGCGCGTTCCGGTAATCGCCGACCTCGAAGGCGGTGGGGCTTTCGGTGCGGATCGTCGTGCCGCCCTTGAAGTCGATGCCGAAGTTCAGCCCCACGGTGAAGATCAGGATGACCGAGGCCAGCATCGCCGCCATGGATGTGCCAAAGGTCAGCCATTGCCAGCGGAAAAAGTCGATGCGGGTGTGGTCGGGGACAAGTTTCAGACGGAATGCCATGGTGTCGGTCCCCTTACAGGATCAGTTCTTTGGGCTTGCGCCATTCCAGCCACAACACGATCATCAGCCGCGTCAGGAACAGCGCCGTGAAGACCGAGGTGACAAGCCCGATGGTCAGCGTCACCGCAAAGCCCTTGACCGGGCCGGACCCCAGAAAGAACATCACCGCCGCCGCGATGAAGGACGTGACATTGGCGTCGATGATAGCGCTCATCGCCTCGTTGAAGCCGTCGCTGATGGCCTTGGCGACACGTTTGCCCGCGCGCAATTCCTCGCGGATGCGTTCATAGATGATGACGTTGGCATCGACCGCCGTGCCCACGGTCAGCACGATCCCGGCGATGCCCGGCAGGGTCAGCGTGGCGCCCATCACCGACATGACCGACAGGATCAGGATCACGTTCAGGATCACGGATATCGAGGCGAAGGCCCCGAACAGCCCATAGCTGGCGATCATGTAGGCCACCACGGCGGCCGTTGCGATGACCGACGACACACGGCCTGCGTCGATGCTGTCCTGGCCCAATTCGGGGCCGATGGTGCGTTCTTCCAGAAAATCCAGTTGCGCGGGCAGCGCGCCCGCCCGCAGCAGCACGGCCAGCCGGTTCGCGCCGTCGAAATCCATGGACCCAGAAATCTGGCCCGTTCCGCCGGGAATCGCCGATCGGATCACCGGAGCCGAAATCACCTGATCGTCCAGAACGATGGCGAAGGGCTGGCCGATGTTGGCGCTGGTATAGGCGCCGAACTTGCGCGCGCCGGACGGATTGAAGGTGAAATCGACGGCGGGCTGGCCGTTCGGATCGGTCCCCGGCATCGCGTTGGTCAGTTCCTCGCCAGTGACGACCGGGTTTTCGTCCAAGGTATAAAACACACCGTCCTGATCGGCGGACGGCAGCACCAGCTGCCCCACACCGGGCCGGGCCTGCGGCGCGGTGCCGGTCGCCACGACGGAATTGAACGTCAGCTTGGCGGTGGTGCCGATCAGGGCCTTCAATTCCTCGGCGGAACCGATACCGGGCACCTGGATCAGGATACGATCAGCGCCCTGGCGCACGATGGTCGGTTCGCGGGTGCCGACCTCATCGACGCGGCGGCGGATGATTTCCACGCTTTGCTGGACGGTCCGGTCGTCGGTCACGGCCTTTTCGGCATCCGACAGCTGGACGGTGATGGCATTGCCGGCCTGCTGGATCGCCAGGCTTTGCTGTCCCGCCCCGGTCAGCGAGGTCACAGGCGTCGAAAAGCCGCGCACGATCTCGACCGCGCGGGCGATGTTTGCGGCGTTTTCGATCTCGATCCGCAGCGTCCCCTCGGGCGAGGGCGTCCGGCGGATCGCGCCCAGCGTCGCGCGTTCGTCGGCAAGCGCGCGGCGCAGTTCAGGCCACAGCGCATCCATGCGGGCCTTGTGAACCTCGGCCACGCGCACCTCTCCCAGCAGGTGGGCGCCGCCGCGCAGGTCCAGGCCAAGCGCCACGACGGACGACGGCAGCCAGGACGGCCAGCCGTCGCGGGCGGCGGCCAGTTCGGGGGTTTCGACCCCGGTGCGCTCGATCTCGGCCACGGCATCGTTATGGGATTCCACGGTGCCATAGAACAGGTTGGGCACGGCAAAGCCGATGCCGATGATGCACAGCCCGATAATCAGGATGCGTTTCCAGCGGTCGATTTGCAGCATCTTTGCCGAAGCCCTTGTTCGTTATGAGGATTGGCGCGCGGTCAGCCGTTCGCCGCGACCGGCTCGGTCCGGCTGATGACCTGGGACACGGTGCTGCGCACGACGCGCACACGAACACCGGTCGCGATCTCGACCTCCAGTTCGTCGTCGCGGACGCTGGACACCTTGCCGATGATGCCGCCCTGGGTGATGACCTGATCGCCCTTCTTCAGCGCCGAGACCATTTCCTTGTGCTGTTTCACCCGCTTTTGCTGCGGGCGGATCATCAGGAAATACATGATCGCGAAGATCAGGATCAGCGGAATGAACTGCGCAAAGGCGGCACCGGCACCGGCGCTGCCTGCGGCCTGCGCATAGGCGGGGGTTACGAACATGGATTATCCTTTTTCGGCTGTCACGGCGGCGGACCCCGCCCGAATTGGCGCGCAACCTATCGCCGCTGTCCCTTCTTGGCAAGAAAGGCCGGGCAGCGGCGGCCGCGCGAACAGCATCGTGAACGTCAGCGCCCCACGGGCTGCGCGCGTTCGACCAGCCGGGCCAGGAAACTGGCCCCGATCGGCGCGATCTCGTCGTTGAAATCATAGGCCGGGTGATGGACGCTGGCCGTGTCGCCCTGGCCGATGAACAGATAGCAGCCGGGCCGGGCGTTCAGCATATAGCTGAAATCCTCGGCCCCCATTTCCCGCCCGGCGTCGCCCTGGACGTTGGCCCGTCCCACGATCTCGGATGCGACCGTGACGGCGAAGGCGGTTTGGCCGGGATCGTTCACCGTGGCGGGATAGCCTTCGGTGTAATCCAGCCGGATCGCCACGTCATAGGCCGCGCCTTGACCCTCGCAGATCTGCGTCATCCGGCGGCGCACCATGTCGCGGACATGGGGTTCGAAGGTCCGCACCGTGCCGCAGGCATAGGCGGTGTCGGGCACGATGTTGTCGGCGCTGCCGGCATGGATCTGGGTGACGGACAGGGCCAGATCCTCCAGGGCGTAATGATTGCGGCTGGAGATCGTCTGGATGGCGTTGACCACCGCCACGGCGGCGACGACGGGATCGGCGGTCAGGTGCGGCATGGCCGCATGTCCCCCCCGGCCCTGGACGTGGATCTCGAATGTATCGACCGCAGCCATGATCGGGCCGGGCGCGGTGTTCATCCGGCCCACGGGCAGGCCGGGACTGTTGTGCATGGCAAAGACCCGCTCGATGGCGAAACGGTCCATCAACCCGTCGCGCACCATCGCCTCGCCGCCGCCGCCGTTCTCCTCGGCCGGCTGGAAGATCAGCGCGACGCGGCCTGCAAAGTTGCGCGTTTCGGCCAGATAGCGCGCGGCACCCAGCAGCATGGCGGTATGTCCGTCATGCCCGCAGGCATGCATCCGGCCCGGCACCGTGGATGCGTGGTCCAGGCCCGTCGCCTCGTTCATCGGCAGCGCATCCATGTCCGCGCGCAGCCCGATGGTCGGACCCGGCCCCTGCCCTTCGATGATCGCCACAAGCCCTGATTGGCCGATGGCGTCATGGATTTCATCCACGCCGAAGGCGCGCAGCCGGTCGGCCACGAAGGCGGCAGTCTGATAGCAGTCGAAGCCCAGTTCGGGATGCCGGTGCAGGTGGCGGCGCCATGCGGTCATGTCGTCCGAAAATTCGGCAATGCGGTTCAGGACGGGCATGGTGGACTAACTTTCTTGACTGTGGCAATGGCCGATGACGACAGAGCCCGAGGGGGACATTGCAATGACCGACCCAGACCGCCGCGACGCCGGGGCCGAGATCACCCGCCTGATCGACATCATGGCTCAACTGCGCGACCCCGCATCGGGTTGCCCGTGGGACATCGAACAGGATTTCGCCTCGATCGCGCCCTATACCATCGAGGAAGCGCACGAGGTCGCCGACGCCATCGGCCGGCGGGCCTGGGACGAACTGCCCGGCGAATTGGGCGACCTGCTGTTGCAAGTGGTGTTTCATGCGCAGATGGCCGACGAAAGGGATATGTTCGACTTCGCCGACTGCGCGGCGGCGATTTCCGACAAGCTGGTGTTTCGCCATCCCCATGTGTTCGGCAACGAGTCCCGCGACAAGTCGGCCGAACAGCAGGTCAAGGATTGGGAGGCGATCAAGGCCACCGAACGCGCGCACAAGGCCGAAGACGGCACGCTGGACGGGGTGGCGATGGGCCTGCCCGCGCTGACCCGCGCGATCAAGCTGCAAAACCGGGCCGCCCGCGTGGGTTTCGACTGGCCCAGCGCGGCCGAGGTTCTGGACAAGATCGCTGAGGAAACGGCCGAGCTGGTCGAGGCGCGCGACAGCCTGGATGCGGATGCGCTGGAGGAGGAGTTCGGCGACCTGCTGTTCGTGATGGCGAACCTGGCCCGGCATCTGAAGATTGACCCCGAAGGGGCGTTGCGCCGCGCGAATGCGAAGTTCACCCGAAGGTTCGGCGTCGTCGAGGCGTCGCTGGCCGCGCAGGGACGCCGACCCGAGGACAGCGATCTGGCCGAAATGGACCGGCTGTGGAATCAGGCAAAGCTGGCAGAGAAGGCCGCCGAATAAGGGGGTCGCGTCTTTGGCCCCGCGGGCCTCGTCCCAGGATACTGACGTGACGACGATGCCCTAGGCGGCGATCCGTGTGACCTGGTGCAGGGCCGCGTCGTAAACCTCGATCCCGCCTTTCGGGGCGCCCTCGGACAAGGTGCGCTTCCAGTCCCGCGCGCCCGGCATTCCGTGAAACAGGCCCAGCATGTGCCGCGTGATCTGGTGCAGACGCCCCCCCGCTGCCAGATGCGCGACGATGGCGGGACGCATCGCCTGGGCCACCTGATCGGGGCGGTCGAACGGGGGCGCATCGCCCCACAGCCGGTCGGCCCCGCCCAGGATGTTCCAGGGCTGATGATAGGCCGCGCGCCCGACCATCGCCCCATCTAGGACCCGCAAATGGCCGCGCACGGCATCCAGGCTGGGAATGCCGCCGTTGACCGACAGGTGAAGGTCGGGAAACGCCTGCTTCATCCGGTGGACCAGCGGGTAATCCAGCGGCGGAATGTCGCGGTTTTCGCGCGGGCTCAGCCCTTGCAGCCAGGCCTTGCGCGCATGGATCGCGACACGCCGCACGCCAGCCCCGCGCAGGGTTTCCAGAAAGGCCGGCAGCACGTCTTCGGGTATCTGGTCATCGACGCCGATCCGGCACTTCACCGTGACCTCGACCGGGCTGGCGGCAATCATCCGCCCAACGCATTCCGCAACCAGGCGGGGCGTCTTCATCAGCACCGCTCCGAAGCAGCCCGACTGCACCCGGTCGCTGGGACAGCCGACGTTCAGGTTGATCTCGGCGTAACCCCATCCGGATGCAATCCGGGTCGCCGCCTCGAGTTCGGCCGGGTCGGATCCGCCCAGTTGCAGGGCCACGGGCTGTTCGGCGGGATCAAAGTCCAGCAGCCTGCGCCGGTCGCCATGGACGATCGCGGGGGCCGTGACCATTTCCGTGTACAGCAGCGCGCGCCGCGACATCAGCCGATGGAAGATCCGGCAATGCCGGTCCGTCCAGTCCATCATGGGCGCGACCGAAAGGGTGGCGGCATCCCGGACCGCGGGGGCGACCGGTGCTGGCGGCAAAGCGTGGACCATGGCGGTTCCGGTTGGCATCGGGCGCAGGCACCGGAAATCGCGTCCGTTTTCGACCAGCCCGCTGTGGATATGGTGGGTGATAACGGATTTGAACCGCTGACATCTTCGATGTGAACGAAGCGCTCTACCGCTGAGCTAATCACCCGTGGGGGCAGCGTCTAACAGGCGCGACGGATGATCGCAAGGGCGAATCGCGGCGTCTAGTCGCCGACGAAAGGCTGGGACGACTGGCGGATGCTGGCGGGCCTGCGGCGCAATCTCAGGGTGATGATCTCTCCTCCGCGCTGATCGTGTTCCAGATTGATCCTGGCACGGCCGAGCGGCGGCACCGCAAGCGTCTCGCCCGCCGAAAGGGCCTTGCCCAACTGGGCCAGCGTCGCCTCGATGATGGGACGGGCATCCGCCTTTTTCGCGCCGCTGGCCGCGACGACCCGGTCGACGAAATCCTTTTTCTGAAGAACATGAGCCGGTTGAGGATTGCGGGCAGCCGACGGTTCCCCGCCCTCGGGGTCGGTCCTTTTAATCATCACACACACTCCTGTTAACCAAAACACACGAGCCAGCGTGAGGCTGATTTGACCCAAGGTCAACAATAATTGTTAACGATCAGGGCCATTCGCGAAACAACCGGACAAAGGCGCCACGCATCCGACGATTGCGTGGCGCGTTCCGATCAACGGTCGCCCTTGCGGGGCTTGCCGCCCCTTGCAGGGGCCGCGAACTTGCCGCGGTCCTTGGCGCCGGCCGGTTTTCCGGGCTTGGCGCGAAAACCGCCGGGCTTGTCGGGCCGTGCGCCATCGCGTTCGGGCCTGGCCTGCTTGGCGGCACGCTCCTCGGCCGTCCAGCGGGGCTTCTTGACCTTGGCAGGGGCCTGGTCCTGCGTTTCGGCGCGTGGCGCGGGCGTCTTGCGATCCCCGTCGGCCCTGTCGCGCGGGGGGCGGCGTTCACCGGACGGCGGCGCCCGGTCCAGGTCGGGTTCGCCCTCTATCCGCTGCATGGTCAGGTCGGGTTCCAGTTCCATCCGCTGGCCGAACCGGCCCGCTTGGGCTGCGGCGATCTGGACAAAGGTTTCGTCCTGGCGGACGCGGATGGCGCCGATGGCGTCGCGGGTGATGCCGCCGCCCTCGCAGATCTTGGGCAAAAGCCAGCGGGCCTCGGCCCGGCCGGTGTGGCCTACGGACAGTCGGAACCACACGGCCTCGCCAAAGGGCGGGCGTTCGCGGGCGGCCGCCGGGGCGCGGTCCTGCACGACGGTCAGTTCCTCGGGCGCGGGCCGTTCGGCGCGCCACAGGCTGACGAAGGCTTGCGCCAGACGCTCGGCGCCAAAGCGGTCCAGCAGGCTGGCCGCCAGCGCGGCGTCGTCGTCCGACGCCGATTGCAGGGCGGGATGTTCCAGCATCCGGGTGTCGTCCCGGGCGCGAACGTCATCGGCGGACGGGGCCGGACCCCATTCCGCGTCCACGCGCGCGCGCTTCAGCAGCATCTGCGCCTTGCGCACCTCGGACGGCAGCACGATCAGGGCCGAAATTCCCTTGGCCCCGGCCCGGCCCGTCCGGCCCGACCGATGCAGAAGGGTATCGGGATTGGTGGGCAGGTCGGCGTGGATCACCAGTTCCAGCCCCGGCAGGTCGATGCCGCGCGCGGCCACGTCGGTCGCCACGCAGACCTGCGCGCGGCCATCGCGCAGGGCTTGCAGCGCATGGGTGCGTTCCTGCTGGCTCAGTTCGCCCGACAAGGCGACGGCCTTGAAGCCGCGATTGGCCATGCGCGCCAGCAGATAGCCGACATTCGCCCGCGTCTTGCAGAAGATGATCGCGGTCTGCGCCTCGTGCAGGCGCAGGATGTTGAAGATCGCGGGTTCGCGGTCGCGGGCCGCGACGTTGAAGGCGCGGTATTCGATGTCGCCGTGCTGGCGCGATTCGCCCTGCGCCACGATCCGCCTGGCGTCACGCTGGAACGTGCCCGCCAAATGTTCGATAGCGGGCGGCACGGTGGCCGAGAACATCAGCGTGCGGCGTTCGGCGGGGGCGGCTTGCAGGATGAATTCCAGATCGTCGCGGAAACCCAGATCCAGCATCTCGTCCGCTTCGTCCAGGACCGCCACGCGCAGGCCCGACAAATCCAGCGATCCGCGTTCGATGTGGTCGCGCAGGCGGCCCGGCGTCCCGACGACGATATGGGCGCCGCGGTCCAGGGCGCGGCGTTCGTTGCGGTAATCCATGCCGCCGACGCAGGTGGCGATGCGGGCGCCCGCATGCGCGTAAAGCCAGCCCAGTTCGGCCGCGACCTGAAGCGCCAGCTCACGCGTCGGCGCGATGGCAAGGCCCAGGGGCGCGGACGCATCGGGCAGCGTGTCGCCATCCAGCAGCTGCGGCGCGATGGCAAGTCCGAAGGCCACGGTCTTGCCCGATCCGGTCTGCGCCGAAACCAGCATGTCGCGCCCTTCGGCGTCGCTTTCCAGAACCGCTTGCTGCACTGAAGTCAGGCTGGCATAGCCCTTGGCCGCCAGGGCCGCGGCCAGGGGCGCGGCTATTGTTTTGTCTGTCATGAACGTCGCCGGAATGGGGGTGCGAAACACCCGTGTGAAGGCACCGCGATCCTTGCGACAGACAACTCCCCTTGGTCCGCCGCCCCGGAAATCCGAAGCCGAAGGGGCGGCTTTTAGGAAAACAGGCGGCGAAAGTCAAAGGAGTATGAGCCAGATCGGACAATGACCCGGCGTCAACCCATGCCCAGCGCGGCCTTGTACATTTCCAGGATCGCCTCCTCCTCGGCGATGTCGTCGCGGTCGCGTTTGCGCAGGGCGACGATCTTCTTCATCACTTTGGTGTCGTAGCCGCGGGCTTTGGCCTCGGACATGACCTCTTTCTGGCGTTCGGCGATGTCCTTCTTTTCAGCTTCCAGCTGCTCGTATTGTTCGATGAACTGGCGCAATTCGTCGGCTGCAACGCTGTAGGCCTGATCGTCCATCATGGGATTCGTCCTTCCGCTTGATCTGTCGGTCCTTGCCGGCACCTGTTAGGCGGTCTTGCCGCAGGGCGCAATCGCCGCTAGGGCGCATGGGGATATGAGGCTGACACGGTGGCGGGGATGATCCGATGACGGTTTTCGAGGGGCTGATCTGGAGCGGGGCCGCACTGACGCTGGCGGGGGTGGCGGCTCTGATCTGGTGCATTGCGGCGGTTTTCCGCGCGCGCAAGGCGAGTCTGGACGATGCAGCCTTGCGCGACCGGATGCGCGGGGTGATGGCGGTGAACATGGCCGCCCTCGGGGCGTCGATGATCGGACTTTTGCTGGTCATCACCGGGATCATGCTGGGCTGATGCGCGCGCTTGTCCAACGGGTCACCGAAGCGTCGGTCGAGGTGGACGGCCGCGTGACCGGCAGCACCGGGCCGGGGCTTCTGGTGCTGGTCTGCGCGATGGCGGGCGACGACGCCGCCGCTGCGGACAAGCTGGCCGTCCGTGTGGCCAAGCTGCGCATCTTCCGCGACGCTCAGGGCCGGATGAACCAATCCCTGCTGGACACGGCCGGCGGCGCCCTGGTCGTCAGCCAGTTCACGCTGGCCGCCGATACCCGCACCGGCAACCGCCCCGGATTTTCGTCGGCCGCAGCGCCTGAGGAGGGGCGGCGGCTGTATGAGCATTTTGCCGCCAGCCTGTCAGCGCAGGGCATCGCCGTCGAAACCGGCCGCTTTGGCGCCGACATGGCGGTGCGGCTGGTCAATGACGGGCCGGTGACGATCTGGCTGGACAGCGCGGATCGCGCTAGAGGATGAAGTCGGCGGCGCCCAGGCGGACGGCGTCATCCACCCAGATCTCGAAATCGGCGGTCTTGTTTCCGTTCACATCGCCCCGGACCACGACCCCCTCCGCGTGTCTGACATACC
This sequence comes from Paracoccus sediminis, assembly GCF_900188295.1. Classification (GTDB taxonomy): domain Bacteria; phylum Pseudomonadota; class Alphaproteobacteria; order Rhodobacterales; family Rhodobacteraceae; genus Paracoccus; species Paracoccus sediminis. The sequence goes on along the minus strand of NZ_FZNM01000004.1, from coordinate 75,928 downwards.
ACACCGAATACGCCGCCGCCGTGGTCCCGGCGAAGGCAAAGACCTGATTGCCGCCGCGCCCGGCATGGGCGTCGATCAAGGACAGGTCGATGTCGTCCTGACCCGCCCGGAACTGCATCACGCCGTCGCGCTGCGGCCCCACCGCCGTTTCGGCGGCTCTGCGGAAAACGAAGACATCCCGCGATGCATCGGTGCCGCCGAACAACCGATCCCGACCCGTTCCGCCGTCCAGGAGGTCGGTTCCGTTTCTGCCGTCCAGGATGTCGCTGCCGGTCGTTCCGGCAAGGCGGTCAGCCCCGTCCCCGCCCACCAGGCGATCATGGCCCGATCCGCCGCTCAGGATGTCATTTCCGGCGCCCCCGATCAGGGTGTCGCTGCCACCGTTGCCCCACATCCTGTCATGGCCCGAAAAGCCTTCGAAGCGATCATTGAAGGCGCTGAGACCGACTGTGTCGTCGCCGGACATGATGGCGGAAAACACCGCGCGGTCATCGGAATTGCCATAGGTCAGCGCCGCATTGTAAAGCCGTGCCGCCGGGATCGAGAAATTCTGGATCGAGATGATTTCCGGTCCGTCATAGAACGTCTCGACGATCCCGGTCACGGTTCCCCCCACCACGTCGCCCCATGCGTCGAAGCCAAGCCCGCTGCCGCCGATGCCCAGAACAAGATCGTCATAGCCATCGTATCCGTTAATCAGATACACATCCTGGTATGCCTTTTCGCCAAACCGGAAATAGACGTTGTCGTAAGGGAATTCCTCATAGAAATTCCGCACATAGAAATTGAGATCGAGCGAAAGGCTATCGACCTGATGACTGGCCTTGACGGTTGCCATGACGATTTTCCATCAAAAAGGAACTGGTGACTGAGGGCAGGGATGGCCCTGTTCCATTGTCGCAGCGTCAGAAACATCCTGCCAAGTCAAATCTTAATCGTCGTTAACGACGCTTTTGGGGACGATCGCGCTTGACTTGCACGTCACGATGCCTCATGTGGTGCCAGTCGATGCCTGCTGCCGCGTGAGCAGCCGCGTGTTCCGCCCAAGGCCCGGCACTTCATTCCAGTTTCCCATTCACGCGGGGAGGCTTGCGGGCATCCTCGTATCACGCCCGCATCCCTGCTGATCGCCGCGCATCGCCGCGGCCATTGCCTTGCGTCCGATACGGGGGACGCGCGGCACGAAAGTTTTTATGGAACAGACCACCACCCGCCGCCCCGCGCGCGGCCAGAAGCCCCGCCCCCGCAACCTGCCCAATTTCGACACGAACGAAGGCCGCCGGGCGCCCGCCCGCGATCCGCTGCCGACCGGCCCCTTTGCCGACATGGGCATCGACCACCGCATCAACGCCAATGTCGCGGCGATGGGCCTGACCAAACCGACGCCGATCCAGGCCGAGGCGATCCCGGCGGTCGTCAAAGGCCGCGACGTGCTGGGCCTGGCGCAGACCGGCACCGGCAAGACGGCGGCCTTCGGCCTGCCGATGCTGACCCGGCTCATCAATTTCGGCAAGAAGCCCGATCCCCGGACCTGCCGGGCGCTGATCCTGGCGCCGACCCGCGAACTGGCGACCCAGATCGCCACCAACATCGACGCCTATGCCGAAGGCACGCCCATCCGGTCGTTCCGCGTCGTCGGCGGCGCATCCATCAACGTGCAGACCGAACGGCTGTCGCGCGGCGTCGACGTGCTGATTGCCACGCCGGGCCGGCTGATGGACCTGATCGAGCGGCGGGCCATCAGCCTGGAGGCCACCACCTATCTGGTGCTGGACGAGGCCGACCAGATGCTGGACATCGGCTTTATCCATACCCTGCGCAAGATCGCGCGGATGCTGCCCAAGGATCGCCAGACGCTGCTGTTTTCGGCCACCATGCCGAAACTGATGGAGGAACTGGCCGACACCTATCTGACCGATCCGGTGCGCGTGGCCGTGAACCCTCCGGGTCAGGCCGCCAAGCAGATCGACCAGGGCGTCCATTTCGTCACCCAGGGCGACAAGGCAACGCTGCTGGCGGAATACCTGTCCAAGCACGCGGGCGAGCTGGCGATGGTCTTTGGCCGCACCAAGCACGGCTGCGAAAAGCTGTCCAAGCTGCTGGAAAAATGGGGTTTCGCGGTCGCCGCGATCCATGGCAACAAGTCGCAGGGCCAGCGGGAACGGGCTTTGGATGCGTTCCGCAAGGGGCAGACTCAGGTGCTGGTGGCGACCGACGTGGCCGCCCGCGGCCTGGACATCCCCGAGGTCGCGCATGTCTATAACTATGACCTGCCGAACGTGCCGGAAAACTATGTCCACCGGATTGGCCGCACCGCGCGCGCGGGCCGCGACGGCCGCGCCGTGGCCTTGTGCGCCCCGGCCGAGGTCGGCGAACTGCGCGCCATTGAAAAGGCCATGAAGGCCGCGATCCCGGTCATCGGCGGGGACGTTCCGGTTGGCCCGATCCCCTCGGTCCGGCCGCAGGGCGGGCGCGGTCAGGGAATGGGCAAGCCGATGGGGGCAGGCGCCAACAAGCGCCCGGCGCGGCGCCCGTCGCGTCAGCCGAAAAGCCGGCAGGCGTAACGCCGGGGGGTAAAGGCCGGGGCGCTTCGCCCCCGGACCCCCGAGGATATTTGGATGAAGAAGACGCCGCAGGGATTGTCCTTGCGGCTTTTTTTGCGACCCTTGATGCTGCCCGATCCCGGCGCTATCTGGCGGCATGGCCAAGCTGTATTTCCATTATTCCACGATGAATGCGGGCAAGAGCACGCTGTTGTTGCAAGCATCCTATAACTATCGCGAACGGGGAATGGGGACGCTGCTGCTGACGGCGGCGCTTGACAGCCGCGCGGGCCATGGCCGCATCGCCAGCCGCATCGGCATCGGCGACGACGCGCTGACCTTTGACGCGGACACCGACATGTTCGCGCTGATCCGGGATCGCGGCGACGACTGCGCCTGCGTCTTCGTGGACGAGGCGCAATTCCTGACCCCGGCGCAGGTCTGGCAACTGGCCCGCGTGGCCGACGACCTGCGGATCCCGGTGATGTGCTATGGCCTGCGCGTCGATTTCCGGGGCGCGCTGTTTCCGGGATCGGCCGCCCTGCTGGCCTTGGCCGACGACCTGCGCGAGGTGCGCACCATCTGCCATTGCGGGCGCAAGGCGACCATGGTGATCCGCAGGGACACGGATGGCCACGCGATCACCGAAGGCGCGCAGGTCCAGGTGGGCGGCAACGAAACCTATGTCTCGCTGTGCCGCCGCCACTGGCGCGAGGCTGTGGGCGATTGACCATCAATTCTCGCGGAAGCTGTGTCGCCCGCGTTGCGACAGGTGGGGCCTTGCTGTAACCATCGGCCCCAAACAGGCAAAGGATTCCCCATGCGCACCTTTTTGCTGCGGCTTCTTGCCCTTCTTTCGCTGGCCGCCCCGGTGCAGGCGTTCGAGACGACGGCGAACTCGGCCTGGGTTTATGACGTCAACACCTCGACGGTGCTAATGGCGAAGAATGCCAATGCGCCGATTCCGCCCGCGTCGATGTCCAAGCTGATGACCCTGTACATGGTGTTCGAGGCCTTGGAGAACGGCCGCCTGAAACTGACCGACACGCTGCCCGTGTCCACAAAGGCGTGGCAGATGGGCGGGTCCAAGATGTTCGTGGAACCGCGCGACACGCCGACCGTGGAACAGCTCATCAAGGGCGTGATCGTTCTGTCGGGCAACGACGCCTGTGTCGTGCTGGCGGAAGGGCTGGCCGGGACCGAGGAGGCCTTTGCCCGGCAGATGACCGAACGCGCGAAGAGGCTGGGGCTGAAGCAATCGGTCTTCAAGAACTCGACCGGGTGGCCCGCCGAAGGCCACGTCATGTCGGCCGAGGATCTGGGAATTCTGGCCATGCGCCTGATCCAGGATTTCCCGCAGTATTACGGCGACTTTGCGTTGACCGAATTCCGCTATATGGACCGGGTGCCGTCCAACCGATTCAACCGCAATCCGATCCTGGGGCTGGGGATCGGCGCCGACGGGCTGAAGACCGGCCACACGCAAGAGGCGGGCTATGGCCTAGTCGGATCGGCCGTGCAGAACGGGCGGCGCGTGATCTTTGTCGTGAGCGGCTTGCAGTCCGAGATGGCGCGGGCCGAGGAATCGGAGCGCATCGTCAACTGGGCTTTCCGGCAGTTCAGCATGGAAACCCTGGTCCCCCCAGGCGACACGGTGCTCGAGGCTCCGGTCTGGCTGGGCACGAAATCGCGCGTGGGCCTGACCACCAGGGACGGGGTGAACGTGCTGATCCCCGCCGGTTCCCAAGATCAGGTCAGGGTCGAGGCGGTCTATGATGCTCCGATCCCCGCCCCCATCGCCAGGGGCGACCAGATCGGACGTCTTGTCGTCACTGTTCCCGGCGCGCAAGAGGCTGTCATCCCCCTGCTGGCCGCAGAGGACGTTCCCGAGACGGGCTTTGCCGGACGCATGAAGGGCGCCGTGCTGCGCCTGGGCAGCAAAGCGGTCGAGGCCGCAGGCCTTTAGATGTTCATCAGCTTTGAAGGGATCGACGGCTGCGGCAAGTCCACGCAGGCCCGCCTGCTGGCCGACGCCCTGCGCGCCGAGGGGCGCGAGGTCGTCCTGACCCGCGAACCGGGCGGCAGTCCGGGGGCCGAGGAGATCCGCCGCCTGCTGGTCGAGGGCGCGGGCGAACGCTGGTCGGCGGAAACCGAATGCTTGCTGTTCACCGCCGCCCGCCGCGATCACCTGGAACGCACCATCCGTCCTGCGCTGGATGCGGGCAAGACCGTCATCACCGACCGTTTCGCGGATTCGACCCGCGTCTATCAGGGGGCCGCGCGGGGCGATCTACGAGAAATCGTGGACCAACTGCACAACTTGATGATCGGGATCGAACCGACACGAACATTTGTCATTGATGTCCCCTTGTCCGACGCAGCGAAGCGGCTTCTTCAGCGCGCCTCTAGCGCATTTGCTGCGGCAGCGTCTGCGGCCGCAGCCGCTGCCGCAGCAGCAGAAAGCGTCGCGGAAGCCGCAGAATTTGCTGCCTCTGCCGCAGGACATGCTGCTGAATCCGCACGCTATGCGGAAATGGCAAAAGTAGAACTTGAAGATCGCTTCGAGTCTTTGGGGGCACAGTTTCAGAAGCTATTGCAATCTGGATTCAGAGCATTAGCCGATGAAAACCCTGAACGAATAACCCTGATCGACGGCAGAGGCGGCGAAGGCGATGTGGCCGCCCGCATCCGGGCCGCGCTGTGAAGACCGAACTGGACGACATTCCCGAACCCGACCGCGTTCCGGGCGCGCCCCATCCGCGCCACACGGACCGCGTGATCGGGCAGGACAGCGCCATCGACGAATTCACCGGTGCTGCGCAGGGCGGGCGGCTGCATCATGCCTGGCTGCTGACCGGGCCGCGCGGGGTGGGCAAGGCCACGCTGGCCTGGGCCATCGCCCGCTGGATGCTGTCGGGCGCGACCGGTCCCTTTGGCGCCACCGACACCCCCGAAGCGCGGCGCGTCAAAGTCCTGTCCGAACCCCGCCTGCACTTGGTCCGCCGCCCCTGGGACGACAAGGCCGGGCGCCTGTCCGCGCAGATCACCGTGGACGAGATCCGCAAGCTCTTGTCGTTCTTTCACCTGTCGGCGTCCGAGGGCGGGCGCCGCGTCGCCATCATCGACGCCGCCGACGACATGAACATCGCCGCCGCCAATGCCCTGCTGAAGATTCTGGAGGAACCGCCCGCCGACGCCCTGATCCTGATTGTCGCGCACCAGCCTGCGGGCCTGCTGCCGACCATCCGGTCGCGCTGCCGCACGCTGCGCCTGTCGCCGCTGAATCCCGCGCGGATGGGCGACGTCTTGGCGCATCTGGGCATCAACGAGGACGCCGAGGCCCTGGCGGCGTTGTCCGACGGTTCCGTGGGCGAGGCCTTGCGACTGGCCGGGCAAGGCGGGCTGGATCGCTATCAGCAGCTTGTGGATCTGATGGCTTCCCTGCCCCGGCTGGACCGCCCGCTTGCCGCCGGTTTTGCCGACGGCGCGGCCGGCCGGCCGGGGGCTGATGGCGACCCCTTCGACCTGACGATGACGGTGCTGGACCGCTTTCTAGCCCGCACCGCCCGCGCGGGGCTGATGGGTCCGCCCCTGCCCCAGGCCGCGCGGGGCGAAGGGGCGCTGCTGGCCCGGATTTCGCCCGATGACGCGGCCGCCCGCGCCTGGGCCGATGCGCAGCCGCGGCTGTCGGGGCGCGCCCGCACAGGCCGGGCGGTCAATCTTGACCCCGCCGCCCTGGTGATGGATATGCTGCTGGAGCTGGCGCATCTGTCGCCCGCGCGATCCGCCCCGCCAGCCAAAGGTTGATCCATGTCCCACGCGGTCCCCGTGCCGATCGTCGATAGCCATTGCCATCTGGATTTCCCGGATTTCGAAGGCGAACACGACGCCCTGGTCGCCCGCGCCCGCGCGGCAGGCGTGACGCGGATGGTCACGATCTGCACCCGGTTGCGGCAGGAACCCCAGGTCCGCGCGCTTGCCGAACGCTTTGACGGGGTTTTCTATGCCGCCGGAACCCACCCGATGAGCGCGGCCGAGGAGCCGCTGGCGACAGTCGACCAGCTTGTCGCCCTGTCAGGGCATCCGAAATTCGTGGGCATCGGCGAAACCGGGCTGGACTATCATTACACCGCCGATAGTTCCGCCCGGCAGGCCGAAAGCCTGCGCATCCATATCGAGGCCGCGCGCCGGACCGGATTGCCCCTGATCGTCCATTCCCGCGACGCCGACGCGGACATGGCCCGCATCCTGGCCGAAGAACACCGCGCGGGCGCGTTCACCTGCGTGATGCACTGCTTCACCTCGGGCGCGGCCCTGGCGCGAACGGCGCTTGACCTGGGCTTCTATCTGTCGATGTCGGGCATCGCGGCGTTCCCGCGGTCGGACGATCTGCGCGCGATCTTTGCCGCCGCCCCCGTGGACCGCATTCTGGTCGAGACCGACAGCCCCTATCTTGCCCCGCCCCCACATCGCGGCCGTCGGAACGAGCCGGCCTATGTCGCCAAGACCGCCGCCCTGGTGGCCGGGGTGTTCGGCATGGATTATCCGCAGTTCGCGGCGCAAACCTCGGCCAACTTCGACCGGCTGTTTCCCAAGGCCGCAAAAGAACCTGTCGCATGATCCGCGCGACGATCCTGGGTTGCGGATCGTCGGGCGGCGTGCCGCGCCTGGGGAACCGATGGGGCGATTGCGACCCCGCCAATCCGAAAAACCGCCGCCGCCGCTGTTCCCTGCTGGTGGAACGCCCCGGCGCCGATGGCACGACGCAGGTGCTGGTCGATACCGGTCCCGATCTGGTGCCGCAGCTGCTTGACGCCAATGTCGCCACGCTGGACGCGGTGGTCTATACCCATCCCCATGCCGATCATGTCCACGGCATCGACGACCTGCGGCAGGTGGCCTACAACGCCGGCCGGCGCATCCCCGCCTGGGCCGACATGCCGACCTCGGAAGCGTTGCTGGGCCGCTTCGGCTATATCTTCGAAACGCCGCCCGGCAGCTTCTATCCGCCGATCTGCGACCTGCGCCGCATCGACGGGCCGATCATCGTCACCGGGCCGGGCGGCCCCGTCACGCTGATCCCCTTTCGCGTCCAGCACGGAGAGATCACCGCCCTGGGCCTGCGCATCGGCGGTCTGGTGTATCTGCCCGATGTGTCCGACATCCCCCATCCCGCCTGGCCGCTGATCCACGGGGCCGAGGTCTTTGTCTGCGACGCCCTGCGCCCGGCGCCCCATCCCAGCCATGCCCATCTGGCGCAGGCGCTGGACTGGATCGCCCATGCGGGAACGCCGCGCGCAGTCCTGACGAACATGCACATCGACATGGACCATGCCACGGTCGCGGCGACGACGCCCGATCATGTGCAGCCCGCCTTCGACGGCATGGTGATCGAGACGACCTCGGACACGCCCGACCACCCGGCGGTGCTGTGACCGCGCTGTTCAACATCATCGTTCCGGTCTTCCTGATCGTGGGCTTCGGCTATCTGGTCGCCTGGCGCGGCATTTTCCGCGAAAGCGCGGTGGACGGGCTTATGGTCTTTGCCCAGAACTTCGCCGCGCCGACGCTGCTGTTCGCGTCCATGGCCCGGCTGGATCTGGGGACGGAATTCCGCCTCGGCCTGTTGCTGCCCTTCTATATCGGCGCCTTTTCCAGCTATCTGATCGGCTGGGCCGGGGCGCGCTTCCTGTTCAACCGTCCGCCGATGGATTGCGTGGCGATCGGCTTCACCTGCCTGTTTTCCAACAGCCTGCTGCTGGGCATCCCGATCATGGAACGCGCCTATGGCCCGGATTCGCTGGCGGGCAACTGGGCGATCATCGCGATCCATTCGCCGCTGCTCTATACCTTCGGCATCACGGTGATGGAGTTCACGCGCGCCCGAGGCAGCGGGCTGTCCGTGGGGCGCGTCGCCCTGCGCGCCGTGACGGGGGTGCTGCGAACGCCCCTTGTGATCGGGATCCTGACCGGCGTATCGATGAACGTGCTGATCCAGGCGGGCCTGGTCATGCCCGAAGGCTTCTGGGCCGCCGTGGACATGATCGCCGGTTCCGCCCTGCCCGCCGCGCTGTTCGGCCTGGGCGGCGTTCTTTACCGGTATCGTCCCGAAGGCGATGCGGGCGCCATCGCGCTGTGCTGCGCCTGTTCGCTGCTGGTCCATCCCGGTCTGGCCTATGGGCTTGGCCGCCTGACGGGACTGGACGACGCGGGCCTGCGGTCGGCGGTGATGACGGCGGCGATGGCACCGGGGGTGAACGCCTATCTGTTCGCGAATCTCTATGGCGCCGCCAAACGCGTTGCGGCGACGACGGTGCTGGGCGGCACCGCCGTATCGGTTGTGTCGATCTGGATGTGGCTGGCGATCCTGCCCTGACCTCAGCGCGGCGTCACGCCCCGGATGCGTTCCGACCGGCGGCGCAGCAGTTCCACCGTGGTCAGAAGCCCGATGGAAAAGATCACCAGCAGCGTCGCCACCGCCAGGATGGCCGGGCTGATCTGTTCGCGGATGCCGTTCCACATCTGGCGCGGGATCGTCTGCTGGTCCGGCCCGGCGATGAACAGCACCGCCACCACCTCGTCGAAGCTGGTCACAAAGGCGAACAGCGCGCCCGAAATCACGCCCGGCAGGATCAGCGGCATGGTCACCCGGAAAAAGGTGGTGCGCGGATTGGCCCCCAGCGATGCCGCGGCCCGGTTCAGCGACTGGTCGAACCCCACCAGTGTCGCCGTGACGGTGATGATGACGAACGGTATGCCCAGCGTCGCATGGGCCAGGATCACGCCGGCATAGGTTCCCGCCAGACGCCCGCAATTCGTGGGCAGGCCGAAAAGGCCCAGCAGTTCGCAGGGATTCGAATAGAAGAAGAACATGCCCGTCGCCGTGATGATAAGCGGCACGATCATGGGCGAAATCAGGATCGCCATGATCGCCCGGCGGAACGGCATCTCGGGGCGCGACAGGCCAAGCGCGGCCAAGGTGCCCAGCACGGTGGCCAGCAGGGTCGAACAGACCCCGATGATGATCGAGTTCTTGGCGGCCTTGATCCAGTTGGCGTTGGCCCAGGCATCCGACCAGAAGGCCCAGCCCGTGGTGTCGGGGTTCTGCATTCCGAACGTCAACAGGCTTTCATACCACCGCGTGCTGTATCCTTCGGGGTCGAAGGACAGCATCCGGTCCGTAAAGGTGAAGTAAGGCTCGGCGTTGAAGGACAGCGGGATGATGACGACGATGGGCGCGATCAGGAAAAAGAAGATCAGCCCGCAGATCACCAGATAGGCATAGTGCCAGACACGCTCCAGCGGGGTTGCATAGGTCGGAACAGCCACGGATCACCCCAGCTTCAGGTTGTCGATGCCGACCATCCGGTCATACACCCAATACAGCAGCAGGACCGCGCCCAGCAGCAGCGCGGCCAGTGCCGCCGCCATCGACCAGTTCAGCGTGTCGGTCATGTGCATCGCGATCATGTTGGAAATCAGCTGGCCCGACGATCCGCCGACCAGGGCGGGCGTGATATAGTATCCGACCGCCAGGATGAAGACCAGAAGCGCCCCCGCCCCCAGCCCCGGCAGCGTCTGCGGGAAATACACCCGGCGGAACGCGGTCCAGCTTGTGGCGCCCAGGGACCGCGCGGCGCGGACATAGGACGGGTTGATCGTGCGCATCACCGAATACAGCGGCAGGATCATGAAGGGCAGCAGGATATGGGTCATGGCGATGATCGTGCCCGTCTGGTTATAGATCATCTGCAACCGCTGGCTGCCGCCGATGACGCCCATCCAGACCAGGATGTCGTTGATAACCCCCTGCTGCTGCAACAGCACCATCCAGCTTGTGGTTCGAACCAGCAGCGAGGTCCAGAACGGCAGCAGCACCAGGATCATCAGCATGTTGGATTTCCGCATCGGCAGGGTCGCCAGAAGGTGTGCGATGGGAAAGCCCAAGACGAAGGTGACAAAGGTGATGACCAGCGACAGCCAGAAGGTGCGCATGAACAGCATCACATAGACTTGCTGGCGCTCCTCGACCTGGACGACGCTGCCGTCGTCGGCGCGCGTGCGGTCCACGGCGGCCAGATAGAAGTTGCTTGTCAAGGGCGTCGAGGCATCGCGCATCGCCGACCACAGCCTGGGATCGCCCCATTCCTCGTCGATGTCCAGCAGGGCGGCCTGATAGGGCGGCTCCAGCCCCCGGCGCACCTGCCGGCCGGTCGAGGTGAACAGGGACCGCGTGCCCGGCACGTCATAGTTGATGCGGGTGCCGACGATGCCGATGGTCCGCGCTTCGGCCGACGCCTGGAGGTCGGTGGCAAGGGCCGTCCAGGCGGCGTCGTCGGGTTCGGTTCCGCGCGGGTTGTCGGCGAACCATTGCGACAGCGCGGGCATGTGGGCGGAAAAGCCGTCGTTATAGAATGATCGTTGCAGCATCTGCCCGATCGGCACCACGAAGGTTATCAGAATGAAGGCCAACAGCGGCAGCACCAGCAAAAAGGCGCGGCGGCGGGCCAGCGACTGGGATCGGGCCAGGGCGCGGGCCAGGGGTTTGCCATCGGCGGTCCGCAGCCCCCCATCGGTCAGGCCGGTGGCGGTCGCCACAACGGCGGCGTGCGGATCAAGTGCGTTCGCCATGAAATCCCCAAAGGTTTTCAAGGCCGCCGTCCCGGCAAGGCGGAACGGCGGCGGTCGTCAGGATCAGGAACTGGCCAGCCAGCTGTTGAAACGCTCGGTCATCTCGGCGTCGTGGTCGGCCCAGAATTCCGGGTCGTCCATCACGGCCGTTTCCAGGTATTGCGGATTGGTCGGCATATGCGGCGCCATTTCGGTCTTGCCGTCCTGATACATCCCCACCAATGCGGCCGAGGATTTGCGCGACGGGCCGTAGGCGATGTATTTCGCCTGATCCGCAAGCCGCTGCGTGTCGGTGGCGAATTTCAGGTATTCCATCGCGGCTTCGGGATTCGGCGCGCCCTTCGGGATCACGAACATGTCCATGTCCATGTACTGGCCATCCCAGATGATCTCGAACGGCTTGCCCTCGCCCACCATGGCGTCGAAGAAGCGCCCGTTATAGCCGGTGGCCATCACGACCTCTCCGTCGGCCAGAAGCTGCACCGGCTGGGCGCCCGCTTCCCACCAGATCACGTCGTTCTTGATCGTGTCCAGCTTGGCGAAGGCCCGGTCCACGCCCTCGGGGGTGGCCAGCACGTCATAGACTTCGCCGGCGGGAACGCCGTCGGCGATCAACGCCAGATACATGGTCCGCTTGGGGCTTTTCGGCAGCCCGCGCTTGCCGGGGAACTTCTCGGTATCAAAGAAGTCCGCAGCCGAGGCAGGCTTGTCGCCCGAGAACTTGGTGGTGTCGAAGGCGATGACCGTGCCCCAGAAGATGTTGGCGACCGCGCAATCCTGCAAGGCGCCGTCGATGAAATCCTCGACTGCGGGGGTGCCGTCCGGGGCGGCAGGCAGCATGGCCGGATCGATCTCGACCAGGGCGCCTTCGTCGCACAGGCGGATCGCGTCGCTGACCTCGACGTCGAACACGTCGCCGGTGACGTTGTTCGCCTCGATCTGCGCCTTGAGCGGGGTCGAGGGGTTGTCGGCGGCAATCATGTTTACGGTGATGCCGGTTTCAGCGGTGAAGGGCTTGTTGTAGGCCTCGACCTGGCTGACCTCATAGGCGCCGCCCCAGGACACGACATTGACCTCTTGCGCGGTGGCGGCAAAGGCCATGCCCGCAAGCGCGGTGGATAGGACCAGAGTGGTTTTCACGTTGTAGTACTCCCGTTGGTTTGATGGGCTGCATGGCCCCGTGTTCTTGGCCCTTCTGGGCGAAAGGGCGGTTTTTGGCCCGCCCCGACGGCGTCAGCCGGCAAGCCAGCTGTTGAAACGTTCGTTCAGCTCGGCATCGCGATCCACCCAGAAATCCAGGTCCGATCCCAGCGCGTTGGTCATGTTGGCCTGGGTCGTGGGCAGGTTCGGACCCATCGGCACGTCCGTTCCCTCGACGTTGCCGACAAGGGCGGCGGCGGAACGACGCGGCGGGCCATAGCTGATGAATTCGGCCGCGCGGGCCTGCGGGGCGGGCGAGGTCGTCCAGGCGACGAACTGCTTGGCTTCCTCCAGATTCTCGGCGCCCTTCGGGATGACCCAGCCTTCCATCTCGTAGATCTGTCCGTCCCAAATGATCTTGAAGGGTTTCCCCTCGCCCTGGGCGGCGTTGAAGATGCGGCCGTTGAAGGCATAGGCCATGGTGACTTCCCCATCCGCCAGCAGTTGCGGGGGCTGGGCGCCGGCTTCCCACCAGATCACCTCGTCCTTGATGGTCTCCAGCTTGGCGAAGGCGCGGTCCACGCCCTCCGGGGTGGACAGGATCGCATAGACCTCGGCGGCGGGAACGCCGTCGGCCATCAGCGCCAGTTCCAGATTGAACTTGGCGCCCTTGCGCATGGTGCGCTTGCCGGGAAATTTTTCCAGATCGAAGAAATCGGCGGGGCTGGCGGGCTTGGCGTCGGGGAACTTGCTGTCGTCATAGGCCAGGACCATCGAATACACGTCGGTCGCCACGAAGCATTCCGTGACCGCGCCTTCGATGAAATCGTCCGCCGCGGGCGTGCCATTCTCGGCCGCGACCAGGATCGCCGGGTCGATGGTTTCCAGCAGGCCCTCGTCGCACAGGCGCACCGCGTCGGCATATTCAACGGATGCCACGTCGGTGGTGACGTTTCCGGCCTCGACCATGGCCTTGATGGGCGTGGCCGGGTTGTCGGCGTCGGCCATCGTCACCTTGATGCCCGTCTCGGCCTCGAAGGGCTTGGCATAGGCTTCCAGGTGGCTGTTGCCATAGGCCCCACCCCAGGACAACAGGTTCACGTCGGCCAGCGCGGGAAGGGCGATCAGGCCAAGCGCGGTGGAAAGGGCGAGCGTCTTCTTCATCTATCACTCCAACTGCAAGGATATGCGACATTTGCCGTCATTGGTGGCCCGCAGACGCGGACGCGGCGCGGGTCCGTCAGACCGGGTCCAGCGCGCGGGCATCGGCGGGATGCCAGCCGATCTTGATCTGCTGGCCGGGCGCCAGCCTTGTCTGGCCGATGGTGTTGCGCATCTTCATCACGAAATCGTCGCTGCCCGCCACCTTCAGCCGCGCGCGCAGGATGTCGCCCATGTAGACGACGTCGATGACCGAGGCGTCGATCATGTGCGCGTTCGGCGGCATCATCTCGGGCTTGAACTCGACCCGCTCGGGGCGGATCGACACCAGCGTCTGCTGGCCCTTTTGCGTGACGTTGACAGGGGTCGCATCGATCAGTTCCCCCGTCGCAAGCCGCACAAGCGAATGATCCCCCGACAGTTCCTCGATCGTGCCGGGCAACTTGTTGTTTTCGCCGATGAACTGGGCCACGAAGCTGTTTTCGGGGCGTTCGTACAGATCGGCGGGCGCGGCAAGCTGCTGGATCCGGCCGTCGTTGAAAACGGCCACGCGGTCGGACATCGTCAGGGCCTCGCCCTGGTCATGGGTGACATAAACCACCGTGATTCCAAGGCGTTCATGCAGGTGCTTGATCTCGAACTGCATGTGTTCGCGCAGTTGTTTGTCCAACGCGCCCAGGGGTTCGTCCATCAGCACCAGTTCGGGGTCGAAGACAAGGGCGCGCGACAGGGCGATGCGCTGCTGCTGGCCGCCCGACAGTTGGGCAGGACGGCGGTTGATGAACTTGCCCATCTGCACCATGTCCAGCGCGCGGGCCACACGGCTTTCACGCTCGGACTTGGCCATGCCCCGGACTTCCAGCGGAAAGGACAGGTTTTCGCCCACGGTCATGTGGGGAAACAGCGCATAGTTCTGAAACACCATCCCGATGCCGCGCTTGTGGGGCGGAACCTGGTTGATGGGCCGTCCGCCCAGCCGGATTTCGCCATGAGTCGCGGTCTCGAACCCGGCCAGCATCATCAGGCAGGTGGTCTTGCCCGAACCGGACGGTCCAAGCATCGTCAGGAATTCGCCCTTGCCGATGGACAGGTTCAAATCCTTGACGACAAGAGTCTGACCGTCATAGCTTTTTTGAACATGTTCGAATGAGACGAAAGCATCGCCCGGGTGGTTGTCCAGCAAAAGGCGCTCTCCCTGTTCTGGTTCTGGTTGTTCAGCGCATTCGCACGTTAAGCGCCGCGTCGGCACAAGCGCAACACCGTTTGCGACATTTCTTCGCCCCCAAAGGTCGCTTCCATGCGCCGGATGCCACCGCCCGTAAAATCGGCAGTCGTGATGCAACCGCAGGCATGCGGCGCCATGGGGTCCGGCCTTGAATGCCCCTTGCGCGGCGGCTAGCGTCGCGACCGACCCGATTCCCGCGGCCGTTCACGCCGCCCCACCGTCAGGCCCCCTGACCCGTTCAAAGGCTGCCGATGCTGGATATTGCCCTGCTGTTCATCGCCGGGCTGCTGGGGGGGATGCTGAACGCGGTCGCCGGCGGCGGCACCTTCATCACCTTTCCGGCGCTTGTCTTCATCGGCATTCCCCCGGTCGCGGCCAACGCGACCAGCACGGTTGCCGCGTTGCCGGGTTACCTGTCGTCGGCCATCGGGTTTCGCGACGACATCCGCCGCATCCACGACGCGCCCCTGGCCCGTCTGACGGTCTGGACGATGATCGGCGGGGCGGTGGGCAGCGGCCTTTTGCTGGTCAGTTCGAACAAGGCGTTTTCCGCGCTTGTGCCGTTCCTGCTGCTGGTCGCTACCCTGGTGTTCTATCGTGCCGACGACGTACGGCGCGTGGCGTCGCGCTGGCGATCGGTGGTCATGCCCTTTGGCCTGGGCATCCTGCTGCCGGTGGCGGTCTACGGCGGCTATTTCAACGGCGGGTTGGGCATCGTGCTGCTGGCGGTCTTTGCGATGTGGGGCATGACCGACCTGCACGAGATGAACGGCCTGAAATGCTGGCTGAGCTTTGCGCTGTCGGTCATCGCCTTCGCCGTCTTCGCCGCGGGGGGCACCGTGGCCTGGGGACCGGCGGCGATCATGGCCCTGGGTACGATCGCGGGGGGCTATGCCGGACCGCCCGTCGCGCGGCGGATCCCACGCCATGTCCTGCGGCTGCTGATCGCCGTGATCGGCTTCGGCATGACCGCGATCTTTTTCTGGCGTCTCATTCAAGGAGCATGAACATGAGCGATATCAAGCGGATCGAAACCGGCCCGCGCATGAGCCAGGCGGTCGTCGCCAACGGAATCGTGTGGCTGGCGGGACAGGTGGGTGAACCCGGCGCGTCCGTAGCCGACCAGACCCGCGTGGTGCTGGAACAGGTGGACCGCCTGCTGGCCGCCGCGGGCACCGACAAGACCCGAATCGTGTCGGCCCAGATCTGGCTGGCCGACATGGCCGATTTCGCCGAAATGAACGCCGTCTGGGATCAGTGGGCGCCCCAGGGCCACACCCCGGCGCGCGCCACGGGCGAGGCGAAGCTGGCCACCCCGGATTACAAGGTCGAGGTGATCGTCACCGCGGTCCTGTAACGGCCCGCAAAACGGACCGGGCCGCGCGCAGGCCCGGCGCCTCGCCCCCCTTGCCCAGCCGGTCCATGGTCAGGTCCATCGCGTCCAACTGGGCGGCCCGCGCGGCGGGATCGTCCAGCAATCGCAACAAGGCCTGCGCCATCGGCGCGGGCCGGCAGTCGCGGCCCAGGAATTCGGGGACAGTGCGGGTGTCGCTGACCAAATTGACCAGCGTCACGGTGTCGGTCTTCAGCAGCATTCCGATCAGCATCCGGCTGATCGGCGCCATGTCATAGCCGATCACCATCGGCACCCGGTTCGCCGCCAGATCCAGGCTGACCGTTCCCGAAGCCGCCAAGGCCAGATCGGCCGCCGCAAAGGCCGCGCATTTCTGTGCCGGATCCTCGATCACCAGGGGGCGCGACGACCACTCGGCCGTCAGGTGCCGGGCCAGGTCGGCCACCCCCTGCACGGTCGGCAAGACAACCTGAACTTCGGGAACGTGGCGGCGAAGATCCCTCAGCGTCTCGCCGAAACGGGGCAGCAGGCGATCGACCTCGCCCCGGCGCGAGCCGGGCAGGCACAGGACCAGCGGCGCTTCGGGCGCAATTCCGTGACCGGCCCGGAACAGCGCGGCGTCGTCGGGACCGGCCACGGCGGCGGCGGCGGCGGGATGGCCCACGAAATCGCAGGTCATTCCCGCCGTTCGCATCAGGGGCGGTTCGAACGGCAGGATCGCCAGCACGTGATCGATGACCTGCGCCATCTTCAGCGCCCGCCCCGCCCGCCATGCCCAGACGGACGGCGCGACATAGTGGACCGTGCGCAGGTCGGGCCGCCTGTCCCGTGCCGCGCGGGCCACGCGCAGGCAGAAATCCGGGCTGTCGATGGTGATAAGGGCATCGGGGCGTTCGGCGGCGATCCTGTCTGCCGTCTGGGCAATGCGGCGTTGCAGGTGGCGGTATTTGGGCAGAACCTCCCAAATGCCCATCAGGCTCAGTTCCCCCATGGGAAACAGGCTGTCCAGACCTTGCGCGGCCATCGCATCCCCGCCAATGCCCACAAGTTCGGCGTCGGGCGCAAGCCTGCGCAGGCCCGCCATCAGCGCGGCCCCCAACTGGTCGCCCGAAGGTTCGCCCGCGATCAGGAAGAACTTCATGTGTTTCACCCGGCTGGGAAGGTCACGTCACGATGGCGGCATGGCCCACAGGAACAGCCCCGCCGATTCCGCGCTGCGGATCGCATGGTCCCGATCCAGCAGGATCACCCCGCCCGCCTGCCAGGCGATGCCCGCCAGCCCGGCAGCGGCGGCCTGGGTCACGGTGTCGGGGCCAAGCGTCGGAAGATCGATGCGCATGTCCTGGCCGGGCTTGGGCGCCTTGACGAAAACCCCCTTGGCGCCGTTCGGGTTGGGCCGAAGCGCGGCATGACAGGCCGCGAAATCCAGCATTGCCGCCGTACCGGGCAGGGTTTCGATGGCAAGGCATTGCCCTTGGGCGACGACGGCCCCCTGCCCGATATCCAGCGGACCCATGGCGGCCAGGATCAGCGCCGCGCGCTCTGCGTCGCGCCGGTCGGCGGCCGAGGGTTCGCCTGCCAGCACGCCTTCGCCGGGGATCAGGTCGGATGCCACCTCGGCGACCGAGGCGATGGCCAGCCCGTGTTCCTGAAACACGTCCAGCACCGCGCGCAGCGCACCGTCGTCGCCCGACTGCATCGCCATCATGATGCGCGGCACCAGTTGCGCCGTGCGGGCGTCGAACAGGTCCGGGTCCAGGCGCGGGCGGCGGATTGCGCCTGCAAAGACCACGCGCGACACGTCCTGATCCAGCAGGCTGTCCAGAAAGGGCACCAGCCGTTCCAGCCGGAAAGGCTGCGCATCCACCCCCTCGGGCGCGAAGCCGTCAAGGGAATAGACCAGCGGCGCATCCAAGGCGGCGATGACGGCGGGGGCCAGGGCACCTTGCCCTGCGATGACGGCGGTTCGGCTCATGCGGGTTTCGGGGTCAGGAAGCTGCGGTCGGACGGCCCCAGGATGAAGCTCAGCACGTCGCGGGCCATCGGCCCCGCCTCGCCTTCGGCCAGATGGCGGGCGGTGTCGCGGAAACTGCCCGCGCCCAGGCTGTCCAGCATGGCGCGCAATTCGTGGATATCGGCGCGGCTGGCGCCCCGGCGCTTCAGCCCGACCAGGTTCAACCCGTCCAGATGTCCGCGCGGCCCCTGGACCAGCCCATAGGGAATCACGTCGGCCGTCACCATCGTCACCGCGCCGATCATCGCGCCGCGCCCGATGCGCACCCACTGATGCACGCCGGACAGGCCCCCGACGATCACGTCGTCGTCCAGATGGCAATGCCCGGCCAGCGAGGCATTGTTGACCAGGATCACCCGGTCGCCAAGCTGGCAGTCGTGGCCCACATGGCAGCCCGCCATGAACAGCCCGTCATCGCCCACGCGGGTCACACCACCGCCCCCCTGCGTGCCGGGGTTCATAGTGACGTATTCCCGGATGCGGTTGCGCGCGCCGATATCCAGCCTCACATCCTCGCCCCGGAACTTCAGATCCTGCGGCACCTCTCCGATCGAGGCAAAGGGAAAGACGACCGTGCCGGCGCCGATGCTGGTATCCCCGGCAACGGCGACGTGGGATTTCAACTCCACCCCGTCGGCCAGCCGGACCCTGGGGCCGACCACGCAGAACGGTCCGATGCGGACGTCCGCGCCGATTTGGGCGCCGTCCTCGATCACCGCGCTGGGGTGTATGCGGGCGTCAGCCATCGGCCTTGAGCGCCATCATTGCCGTGAATTCGGCCGAGGCGCAAAGCTGTCCGTCGACCAGGGCACGGCCCTCGAACTTCCAGATCCTGCCGCCGCCGCGCAAGGCTTTGCAATGCAGTTCCAGCACGTCGCCGGGCACGACCATGCGGCGGAACTTGCACTTGTCGATGCCCATGAAATAGGTCGCCAGCGGTTTGTCGATGATGTTCATGCTGATCCCGACGATCACGGCAGCGGTCTGGGCCATCGCCTCGACGATGGTGACGCCGGGCATCACGGGCTCGTCGGGGAAATGGCCCTGGAAATGCGGTTCGTTGCAGGTGACCATCTTGACGCCGACCCCGCCTTCGTGGGGGACGATGTCGCGCACCCTGTCGATGAACAGAAAGGGATAGCGGTGCGGGATGATGCGCTTTATCAGCGACAGGTCAGCCACGGCATATGGGGCGGGGGCGCGCGTTTCATCAGCCATAAGCGTTCCTTCGGGACGTTTTTTCCGGGTTAGCAACGTGCATGACGGTTGGCAAGCGGTCAGCCAGCGACACCGGGCGCCATGGGCGCGGCCTTGCCGGGGCGGCCTTCGCGCAGCCAGCCCGTCAGGATCAGGCCCGCGACCAAGGCCAGCCAGGCCCAGCCCGGCAGCAAAGGCCTGCGTTCCAGCCCGGTAACGGACGCCGCATCGCGGGGCATCACCGCGATCCAGTCGCCCAGGGCGGCGCTGCCATGCGCCGAGCGGCCCGGCGCCACGGTGCGCAGGTCGGGCACCCCGTCCGACAGGTTGACGATCCCGCCGCCCGTCGCGTCCGCCAGCGGCACCAGGGCGGCAGGGCTGGCGACGGTCTGTTCGAATTCGCGCGGCGCGGCGGGGCCAAGCGCCAGAACCCGGCGCAGGTCGCCGTCTTGCAGCCGATAGAGACCCGGCTCCGGCGCCGTCCAGTCGGCGACGAACCGGCCCGGCCCGGCAGGGGTCAGGGCAACCTCCTCGGTCCCGCCGTCAGGGCGCATCACCACCAGCGGCCCGGCGCCGTCGGCCATGGTGCGGCGGGTGAACCGGACGGCCAGATCGCCCGAGACGTCGGCCAGCAGCGCCTCCTCCTCCAGTTCGGGTTCCTTCATGGACCAATGGGCGATGCGGCGCAGCAACTCCAGTTGCGGACCGCCGCCCTCGAAGCCGCGCCCCCACAGCCACACCTGGTCCGAGGTGAGCAGCGCGACCCGTCCCTGGCCCACCCGGTCCAGGATCAGCAGGGGCTGGTCCTCGATGCCGGTCATCGCCACCTGGGCATCCGCATCCGGCGTCACCGTCGCCATGCGCAGCCAGCGGCCCCAGGCCGGATTTCCGTCCCGACCCTCGGCCCCCGGCAAGCCGGCGGTGACAGGATGGCGGCGCCCGTCCTCCGTCAGGCGCGGACGGAAAGGTGCTTCGAGCACCTGTCCGGTCGGGCGGGCGGGCAGGATCTGTCCCAGCGGCGACAGATACAGGCTTTCCACTCCGGCCATCTCCGGCCCTGCGGAAACCAGGACCGCCCCGCCGTTTTCGACGTAGCGGGCGATGTTGGCGTAATAATCGGGCGGCAGGATCCCCCGCACGCTATAGCGGTCGAAGATGATAAGGTCGAAATCCTCGATCCGCTCCATGAACAGTTCCTGGGTCGGAAAGGCGATCAGCGACAGTTCGTTGACCGGCACGCCGTCGGATTTGTCGGGCGGGCGCAGAATGGTGAAATGGATCAGGTCGACCGCCGCGTCCGATTTCAGCAGATTGCGCCAGGTCCGTTCGCCCGCATGGGGTTCGCCCGACACCAGCAGGACGCGCAGCCGGTCGCGCACGCCGTTGATGCTGATCGCGGCGCTGTTGTTGCGGTCGGTCAACTCGCCGCCTTCGGGCGCGTCGAAGCTGATCTGCACGACATTCTGGCCTGCGTGATCCAGCGTCAGCGGCAGGGTGATCGTCTGGTCCACGGGCACGGCCATCACCTGCTCGTTCTCTCCGTCGATGGACAGGCGCAGGTTGACCGGCCCGGCCTGCGCGGCAGGCGGCACGGCGCCCTGATCCTCGATGCGCAGGCGGATCATCACCTGTTGGTCGATCAGGCCGAAGGCCGGGGCTTCCTCGATCACCAGGCGGCGGTCCCAATCCTGGGGCCGGCCCGTCAAGAGAACATGGACAGGCGCGGGCACGTCCGCGGGCAGCATGGCCGGATCGTGCAGGCGCCCGTCGGTGACGGCAATGACGCCTGCCAGCCGGGTGTCGGGTTCGGCGGCGATGGCGCGGGCCAGTTCGGTCGCCAAAAGCGTGCCGTCATCGTTATCGCCTACCGTCACGCGGCGCAGTTCCGTATTCGGCAACGCGGCGATCCGGCGGGACATGGCATCGACGGCGGCATCCGCCTGGGCGGTGCGTTCCGGCAGGTCTTGGCTGGCGGAACGGTCGTCGATCAGGATCACGATGTCCGACAGGCCCGTGCGGCTGCCGATCTCCAACGCGGGACCGGCCAGGGCCAGGGCGGTGGCCAGACCGGCAAGGCCGCGCCATGCCCAGCCCCGCAGCCCGCGCCACAGCGCGAACCCCGCCACCAGCAGCGCCAGCACGGCCAACCCGGCGATGACCCACCAGGGCAGCAGGGGATCGAAGCGAAGCTGGGTCGCGGTCGAGATCATGGGCCAAGCGTCTCCTCGGTCCGCATCCGGTCCAGCAGGGCGGGGACATGCACCTGATCGGATTTATAGTTGCCCGTCAGGACATACATGACCAGGTTCACGCCAAATCGAAAGGCCATCTCGCGCTGCTGCTCACCTTCCCATCCCCGGCCGATGGGATAGGCGGCATAGCCGTTGTCGTCCACGGCCCAGGCCTCGGCCCAGGAATTGCCGCCGATCACTACCGGGCTGACGCCGTCGTTCAGCTGGCGAAAGGGCATCCCCTCGGCCGTTTCGGCGCCTGCGGGCGGGGCCTCCAGCCAGACGGGGTTGCCCTGCCAGCGGCCCGGAAAGTCGGACAGCAGATAAAAGCTGCGAGTCAGGACATGATCGGCGGGAATAGGCGACAGGGGCGGGATCTCCAGCGGCGCGGCCAGGGCTTGCAAGGCCTGCGACATGTCCGGCCCGCCGACGCCCGCCACATCGCCGTCGCGCGTGTCGAACAGGATCATGCCCCCCGACCGCATGAAATGGTTCAGCCGCACATAAGCCTGGGGTGACGGGGCCGCCTGGGTGTCGGTGATGGGCCAGTACAGAAAGGTCAGCACCGACAGGTCGTCACGGTCCAGGTCGATGGCGACGGGTTCCCCCGGCTCGACCGAGGTGCGCTGCCGCAGCACGACGGACAGGCCTCGCAGACCTTCGCGCGACGCGTCGTCCACCCGTTCGTCGCCGGTCACGACATAGGCCAGGGCGACCTCGTTCGCGGCGCGGGCCAGTTCGGGATTCGGATCCTGGGCCATCAAGGGCGGCGCGGGCTGGATCAGCAGGGCCAGCAGAACCGCCGCCGCGACCCGCCCTCCCCGCGCCAGCAGCGCGGATCCCAGCGCATCCGCCGCCAGGATCAGCGCGGCAAGCGCCAGCAGGATGCCCGTCAGGTCGCGGCCCCCGGTGGTGCCCACCGCCTCGACGGTCGCGCCGGGCCAATCGGCCCGGACCATCGGGCCGCCGGCGTTCAATGCCGTCCGCCGCTCGCCCGCGGCATAGATGCCCGCCGGACGGTTCGGCCCGGTGCCGCGCGCAAGATCGGCGGCGGGAACGGGCGCCATCCCTTCGGCGGGCTGTGCGCGGCCGAAACCGTCCAATACGGTTTCCGGGGTCCAGAAGGGCTGATCCCGGTCCTCGGACACCTCGTCGGCAGGCGCGACGCGGGCGGTCTGGACCAGCCGGTTCAGCATGTCCACGAACAGCCCCGAAATCGGCAGGTTCGACCATTCGGCATTGGCAGTGACGTGGAACAGGACGATCTGTCCCTGGCCTTGCCGCGAACGCGTGACCAGCGGCGTGTTGTCCGACAGCGCGGCCAGCGTCCTGTCGGCCAGATCGGGCGCAGGCTGGGCCATCAGTTGCGCGCGGATCGTCACGTCCTCGGGCGGGATCAGACCGGCAAAGACACCCTCTGCCGCAAAGGGCAGAATGGTGCGGGGATCGCCCCAGGACAGCGCGCCGCCGATGTCGCGGCCCCCCTGCCGCAGCGGCACGGGGATCAGCGGTTCGTTCTGCAAATCCTCGAACGCGGCCATGCGCGGCCCGGCAAAGCGGATCAGCAGCCCGCCTTCCTCCACCCATCCGGCCAGTTCCGCCGATTCCGCCAGATCGACCTGATCGGCCAGCACGATCACGTCCGGCGCGGTGTCCAGCACGTCGCCAAGCCCGCCTTCGACCACGTCGGCGGTCGGGTTCAGCGCGCGGCGCAGGTAATGCAGCTGGGACAAAAGCTCCTGCCCCTCGGCCTGGCGGTCGGCGTCTCCGACAAGTCCGACCTTGCGGCGCTTCACCCGGTCATCGGTCAGAACGACAGCCCCGGCGTGGGCCTCGCCCTCGACCTGGAAGCGGGTGATGCGGTTGCGCAGTTCGGGCGGCAGGTCGATGGCGGCGGGGCGCGTCCAGGTGCCGTCGGCGACGGCGGCATCGCCAGCGGTCAGGCGGGCCAGTTCGCGTTCCACGCCCTGGGGATCGGGACCGATGGCCAGGATGGCGGGCGCGGTCTCGTCGGTCGCCGCCAGCGTCAGGGAAGGCGTGTCGCCCGCGTGCAGCGACAGCGACCGGACGGCGCGCGCGGGGGGCACCACCGTAACCGCGCCGCGCCGCGTCAGCGCCTCCAGCCAGGCGCCGCGGTTGGGATGGTCCAGCCCGTCGCTGATCCACAGGGTTTCCAGCGCCCCTTCCGGGACATTCGCCAGCGCGGCCTGGGGATTGGCGGGCAGGCCCGTGGCCCAGGGCATCGGCTGCGCGGCCCGCAACCCCGCCAGCAGCGTATCGGCGGGGGCAAAGGGCAGCGCGCCCGGCGCAGCGCGACCGTCAGCCAGCAGCAGCGCGGCGGGGCGCCCCTGGGCGGCGGCGTTGCCCAGCGCGGCTTCCGCCCGCGTCAGGCGGGCGGGCCAGTCCGGGGCGGCGGCCCAGCCCGCGTCCAGCACCACCAGCAGCGGACCACCTTGTCCGACAGGCACGACGGGTTTCCAGCTCGGACCGGCAAAAGCCAGGATCAGCGCGGCGACAGCGGCCAGCCGCAGCAGCAGCAGCCACCAGGGCGTGCGCCGGGCGACCGGAACCTTGTCCAGCAAGCCCCGCAACAGCGCAACGCCTGGAAAGGCCACCTGGCGTGGCGCGGGCGGCAGGGCGCGCAGCAGAATCCACAGGACAGGCAGCGCGATCAGCGCCGTCAGCACCCAGGGCGCCGCGAAGCCTATGGGACCAAGCATCAGCATCAGCCGGCAAGCACCTGATAAAGCCAGCTTAACGCGACAGCGGGCGGATGATCGGTGGTGTGATGCCCGAAATGCCAGCCCGCCCCCGTCGCCCGGCGGCGCAGCCAGTCGCGCCGGTCGGCCAGCCGCGCCAGATAGGCGTCGCGCAGGCCCCCCGCGTCGCGGCTGTCATGGCGGATGACACCCGACAGGGACCGGAACAGCACGGCACCGGCATAGGGAAAGGTTTCCTCGTCGGGGTCCAGCACCTGCATCAGCACGCCGGTCACGCCCATGCCCGCCGCCCGCGCCAGCAGCGCATCGACCCAGGCCGGATCGTCCAGGAAATCCGACAGGATCACCAGCCGCTGGTTGGGACGCAGCTGATCGGGCGCGGGGGCGTCGCCATCGCCGTCGCGGGCCGTGATCGCCGCGATCCGTTCGGCCAGCCGGTCGGCCTGCACCCGGCCCGCCCGCGCGGGCTGGCCCAGCAGGCCCACTTTTTCGCCCCCCCGCAGCAGCACCATCGCCAACGCCAGGGCCAGCAGATGCGCCCGGTCGCGCTTGCTGGGGCGGTCCGATGCGCCCGCATAGCCCATCCCCTGCCCGGCCGAGATCCACAGGCCCACCGCTTGCGCCGTCTGCGATTCGCGATCGCGCACGAATTCGGCGTCCGACCGGGCCGACCGGCGCCAGTCTATCAACCGCGCGCTGTCACCCTGGCTGGCGGGACGGTATTGCCAGAAATCCTCTCCCGGACCGGCGCGGCGCAGGCCATGGGCGCCCGGCGCCACCATCGCCGCCAGCCGTTCGGCCGACAGGATCAGCGCGGGCAGATGCGCGCTGGCCGATTGCGCCTGTGCACGAAGATCGGCGGGGCTTTGGGTCAAGACAACCTCATGCCGCCTTGCTGGCGCGGAAACGGTCGTCCAGAAGGCGCGCGACCACGCCGTCCACCGTGTCGCCCCGCGCGCGGGCCGCAAAGGACAGGGCCATCCGGTGCCGCAGGACAGGGGCCGCCATCGCCTCCACATCCTCCAGCGTGGGGGCGAAACGGCCGTGCAACACGGCGCGCGCCCGCGTCACCAGCATCAGCGCCTGGGCGGCGCGCGGTCCAGGCCCCCAGACCAGGGCATCGCCCACGAAGCCTGCCTGTTCCGGCGTGCCCGGACGGCAGGCGCGGACCACATCCAGGATCGTTTCCACCACCGCCTCTCCCACCGGCATCTGGCGGATCAGGCGCTGCGCGGCGATCAGACCGCCCGCGTCGAAGGCCGCATGGGCGCGCACATCCTCGACCCCCGTGGTGGCCAGCAGGATGTCGCGTTCGGTGTCGCGGGTCGGATAACCCACGTCGATCTGCAACAGGAAACGGTCCAGCTGCGCCTCGGGCAAGGGATAGGTGCCTTCCTGCTCGATCGGGTTCTGCGTGGCAAGAACATGGAACGGACGGCCCAACGGGCGATGCTGGCCGCTGATCGTGACCTCGTGTTCCTGCATGGCCTGCAACAGGGCCGACTGTGTGCGGGGGGACGCGCGGTTGATCTCGTCCGCCATCAGAAGCTGGGTGAAGACCGGGCCTTCGATGAACCGGAACGCGCGCGATCCGTCGGGCAGCACGTCCAGAACCTCGGACCCCAGGATGTCGGCGGGCATCAGGTCGGGGGTGAACTGGATCCGCTGGCTGTCCAGGCCCAGGACGGCGGACAAGGTATCCACCAGCATCGTCTTGCCCAGGCCCGGCTGGCCCACCAGCAGCGCGTGCCCGCCCGACAGGATCGCCGCCAGCACCTGTTCGACCACCTGATGCTGGCCCACAAAGCGGCGGGCGATGCTGGCGCGGGCATCGGCAAGGACACGCCCAAGCTGTTCGACCTGCCCCACCAGAATATCATCCGAAGCCATGACAACGCCCCCGTGCTGCTTTACATCGAACCATAAGAGGATATGCGAAAGGCGACAGCAGGGAATGGCAGATCGCGGTGACAAAGGCGTGAGCGCCGAAGGCCTTGCCGCCGCCGCAAGCAAGGCGGGAACGGATGCCAGGGGCGGACTGCCGCCGGTGCATCTGTGGAACCCGCCCTTTTGCGGCGATCTTGACATGGAAATTCGCGCGGACGGCACATGGTTCTATAACGGGACGCCCATCGGCAGGCCCGCGATGGTGCGTCTGTTTTCCACCATCCTGAAGCGCGAAGGGGACGCGTTCTTTCTGGTCACGCCGGTTGAAAAGGTGGGCATCCGCGTGGTCGATGCACCTTTTGTCGCCGTCGACGCCGACATCCGGCCGGACAGCATTTCCTTTGCCACGAATGTCGGTGACCGGGTGACGGCGGGATCGGAAAATCCCATCATCCTGCGCGGCACGGCGGATGAACCGCGCCCCTATGTCCATGTCCGCGCGGGGCTGGAGGCGCTGATCGACCGAAAGACCTTTTACCGGCTTGCCGCCGCCGCCAGCGACGAGGAAGGCCGCAGCGGCATCCGATCCGGCGGCGTTTTTTTCCCGTTGGAGCCTTGATGCCCCGTTTTGCCGCCAACCTGACGATGCTGTTCACCGAAATGCCCATGCTGGACCGATTCGCCGCCGCGGCGGATGCGGGGTTTCAGGGCGTCGAGATCCTGTTTCCCTATGACATCCCTGCCCGCGACCTGTCTCGCGCCGCCGTCGCGGCCGGGCTGGATTTCGTGCTGATGAACACGCCGCCGCCGAACTGGGCGGGCGGGCCGCGCGGATTCGCCGCCGAGCCGGGCCTCGAGGAACGGTTCCGCAGCGATTTCGACCGCGCCCTTCGCTTTGCGGGCGCGTTGCGGACCCGGCACATTCACGTCATGGCGGGCTATGCCCAGGGGTCCGAGGCGCGGGCGACCTTTGTCGCGAACCTGTCTTGGGCCGCCGCCCGCGCGCCTCATGTCAGCCTGACGATCGAGCCGCTGAACCCCGCCGACCAGCCCGGCTATTTCCTGGACGACTTCGATCTTGCCGCCGACCTGATCGCGCAGATCGGCGTGCCGAACATCGGTTTGCAGTTCGACGCCTATCACGCCCACCTCATCACCGGCGATGCCATGGCCGCGTGGCGCCGCCATGCCGGGATCACCCGCCATGTCCAGATCGCCGGGGTGCCGGGCCGCCACGAACCGGCGGGCGGGATGATCGACTATCCGGCGTTTTTCGCTGCCCTTGACCAATCGGGTTATCGCGGCTGGGTCAGCGCGGAATACAACCCCCTGGGACTGACAGCCCAGGGGCTGGGCTGGCTGCCGGGGGGGTCCGGCTGACGATTGGCCCGCGACCGGGGAACCGGCGTTTACACGGTCGCGTTATCATGGTGAAGCGATTTGGAAAAATGCGCGCGCGACGCGCCTTCATCAGCGGAGATAGCCCCCATGAACTCGATCATCTATATCGTCGGACTGGTCGTCGTCGTCCTGTTCATCCTGTCCTTCCTTGGCCTTCGCTGAGCAATGGCCCCTGCAAGGATAGATCCAATGAACGTTTCACCTGACGCGCAACCGCCCCGCAGCATCATGGACTGGCCGGCGATCCTGTCCGGCGCGGCGGTGGCCGCGGCCGCGATGGTCGTCTTCACGGGCTTCACGGCGGCGATCGGACTGGGATCGGTATCCGCCGAGCCCGGCGAAGGGCTTGGCACCTTTGCCATGATTCTGGTGGGCTTCTTCGCCTTTCTGTCCACGCTGGGTTCCTATGCCCTGGGCGGTTATATCGCCGGGCGGATGCGCACCCCCGTCCAGGGGATCGGCGCCGATGAAACCAAGGCGCGCGACGGCGCGCATGGATTGACCGTGTGGGCCATCGGCACGCTGGTCGGGGCGCTGCTGACCCTTGGCCTTGTGTCCGGGGGCGTCCGCGCCGTCGGATCGGCCGCGGGTACTGTGGTCGAGGCGGGCGGATCGGCGGTCGGGGGCGCGCTGCAAGGCGCGGGACAACTGGCCGGTGGCGTGGTCAGCGGCGCGGGCCAGGTAGCCGGCGGCGCGATCAGCGGCGTCGGACAGGCTGCGGGCGGTGTCGTTCAGGGCGCGGGCGAAGCCGCCGGTGGCGATACCATGCAGGACATGCTGCCCGATGGGTTGGTCCAGAACCCGCTGGACTATATCTCGAACCGTCTGCTGCGTGCCGACGACACGGCGCCCGCCAACTATTCGGACGAGGCGATCCGCGACGAGATCGCAAGCATCGTCGGGTCGGTCATGCGGACCGGCGAATTGGCGCAAGAGGACCGCGACTATCTGGTCCGCGCCGTGGCCGCCCGAACCCAGTTGACCCAGCCCGAAGTCGAAGCCCGCGTCGATCAGGCCGTGACCGAGGTGCAGACCCTGCGCGACGAAGCCGAACAACGCCTGGCCGATGTCCGCGCCCAGGCCGAGGAAGCCGTGACCAACGCAAGGACCGAGGCAGAGCGCCTGCAACAGGAGGCCGAGCAGCAGCTGGAACAGGCGCGTCAGGCTGCGGTGGACGCTGCGGAAACGGCGCGCCGGGCCGCCGTCTGGTCGGCGTTCTTCCTGGCCGCGTCGACGCTGATCGCCGGTGCGGTCGCCTTCCTTGCCGCCATTCGCGGGGGCCGTGATCGGGACGAAGGGCGCGTGTGGGCCGGTCTGCATCGGGGCATCCGCGACCGCTGAGGCGCCGTTCGCAAGCCTGACGACAGACCCCGGAAACCCGCCGCCCCGTCGTGGCGGGTTTTTCCTTGCTTGCCAGCCCCTCAGTCATCCGCGATTTCATCTGGCCTTTCGGGCGACTTTTCGATAGGGCGACCGCGAATTGAAAAGGGTCGTTCATGGATATCCGCAACATCGCCATCATCGCTCACGTTGACCACGGCAAGACGACGCTGGTTGACCAGTTGTTGCGCCAGTCCGGGGCGTTCCGTGAAAACCAGGCGGTCGCCGAACGCGCCATGGACAGCAACGACATCGAACGCGAGCGCGGCATCACCATCCTGGCCAAGGCGACCAGCGTCGAATGGAAGGGCACCCGCATCAACATTGTGGATACGCCCGGCCACGCCGATTTCGGCGGCGAGGTGGAACGCATCCTGTCCATGGTCGATGGCGTCTGCCTGCTGGTCGATGCCGCCGAAGGCCCGATGCCGCAGACGAAATTCGTGACCTCGAAGGCGCTTGCCCTAGGCCTGCGTCCCATCGTGGTGCTGAACAAGGTGGACAAGCCCGCCGCCGAACCCGACAACGCGCTGAACGATGTGTTCGACCTGTTCGCCAATCTGGGCGCCAGCGACGAACAGCTGGATTTTCCCCATGTCTATGCAAGCGGCATCGGCGGCTGGGCCGACGCGACGCTGGACGGCCCGCGCAAGGACATGTCGGCCCTGTTCGACCTGATCCTGTCGCATGTGCAGCCGCCCAAGCAGATCGCCCGTGCCGGTGAACCGTTCCAGATGCTGGCCACCACGCTGTCTGCCGATCCGTTCCTGGGCCGCCTGCTGACCGGCCGGGTCGAGGCCGGGCGCGCCAAGGCGGGCGACACCGTGAAGGCGCTGTCGCGCGACGGCGAACGGATCGAACAGTTCCGCATCAGCAAGATCCTGGCCTTCCGCGGCCTGACCCAGACCACCATCGACGAGGCGCAAGCCGGCGACATCGTGACCCTGGCCGGCATGTCCAAGGCGACCGTCGCCGACACCATCGCCGCGTCGGAGGTGGACACGGCCCTGCCCGCCCAGCCGATCGACCCGCCCACCATCAGCGTGACCTTTGGTATCAACGACAGCCCTCTGGCCGGCCAGGACGGCAAGAAGGTCCAGTCCCGCGTGATCCGCGAACGCCTGATGCGCGAGGCCGAGGTGAACGTGGCCATCAAGGTCGAGGATACGCCGGGCGGCGACGCCTTTGTCGTGTCCGGGCGCGGCGAATTGCAGATGGGCGTCCTGATCGAGAACATGCGCCGCGAGGGGTTCGAACTGTCCATCAGCCGTCCCCGCGTGATCTTCCGGGACGAGGACGGCCAGCGTCTTGAACCCATCGAGGAAGTCATCATCGATGTGGACGACGACTATACCGGCGTGGTGATCGAGAAGCTGACCGGCGAACGCAAGGGCGACATGGTCGACATGCGCCCGGCGGGCGTCGGCAAGACCCGGATCGTGGCCCATGTGCCGTCGCGCGGACTGATCGGATACCATGGCGAATTCATGACCGACACGCGCGGCAACGGCGTGCTGAACCGCATCTTCCACGGCTGGGCGCCCTACAAGGGCGCGATCCAGGGCCGCCGCCAGGGTGTCCTGATTTCCATGGAGGACGGGGTGTCGGTGGCCTATGCCCTATGGAACCTGGAAGACCGGGGCAAGATGTTCATCGGCGCGCAGGAACAGCTTTATACCGGCATGATTATCGGCGAACACTCGCGCGACAACGATCTGGAAGTGAACCCGCTGAAGGGCAAGAAGCTGACCAACGTGCGCGCGTCCGGCACCGACGAGGCCGTGCGCCTGACGCCCCCGGTCCGCATGTCGCTGGAAGAAGCCATCGCCTATGTCAACGACGACGAACTGGTCGAGGTGACGCCCAAGAACATCCGCCTGCGCAAGCGTTACCTGGATCCCCATGAACGCAAGCGCCAGGCCCGAGCCGAGGGGTGATTCCGGCTGACATTGGGTCAACATGTCGATTTGGCGGGGTTCGCAGCGACCGGCCGGCGTGTTAGGGTTGTATCGGGAAACTAGCCGAAAGCGTCGGCGGATGCGCATGGTCCAAGGTTGTCCGATGATGCCGCCGCTCTCGCGGCCACCGGCCTTGTGTGCTTTCGTCCATGAGGGAAGTGGAAGACCGGGGATCGGTTCGGTCCATGGTGGAAGCGGTTGGCGCTCCGTCGCCTCGCTTGTCCGACCATGAACCCGGCAGGCATGGATTTCGACATGAGCAAGCATGACGATGTGATGAGGGGGCTAGGAATTCACGGTCAGGCCGTTGTGGCGACGATCGAGATGATCGTCGATCTGGGCCGGCGCGAACCGGATCTGGAAACCGTCGCGCAACGCATCGGCGTGCCGGTGGCCGACCTTGCCCGCATCTTTCCCGACGACAAGAGCCTGTTGATCGCCGTGGCCGAACAGGCCTTGGTGCGTCTGATGGATTCCTGCACCAAGGCCATCGTCAAGATCAATCCCGACGACGCGGTCGCCCAGTTCCTGGCGCTTGGCAACGCTTATGTCCACTGGGCGGCGGACCATCGGGTCCAGTTCCACCTGATTACCTCTCACCCGTCGCTGAACGCGATGCAAGTACCCCAGCTGCGGCGCTATCTGGACTCCATGGTCGATCTGATGACGCGGATGCTGGAACGCGCCCGCGATGCGGGCCGCCTGCGCGAAAACGAGGATGTTCCGATGATCGTGCTGTCGTCGCGGACCTTTGCCTATGGCCTGGCGCGAATGGTCGTGGATGGCCGGATGGAGGAATTGCTGCCGTCCCGCCCGCCCCTGGAGGCGGCCGAGATCGCGATGACGGATTTCGTCAAGCGCATCGCGCGGGCCGCCGCAAAGCGTCCGATACATTGCGGGGATCGATAAGGACGCCGTTCACGGTTGCCGCCTGCACGGTCATCGTTCAGAAACCGTGACGGGCCGGATTTTTTCCCTGTGCCGAATTAATCGAATTTTCAGATCGTTCTGACAACCTGTCGTTTGACGGAAGGGCCGGCACCCATCCGGCAGCGACGGCTTGTCATGCAGGACGGAAGGCCGACAGCGCACTGTCGCCTTCCGGGCTGCGGCGGATCTGGGGTTCCGCCGCAGCCGCATGGCCCCGTTGCGACAGCCGGTTTCCACCGGACTTTTCGCTTTCGATCCAAACACGCATGGGCTATCGGGTTCGCATCATGACCGACGAAAGACGAACCGCCGTGACCGATCATATCATCCGCGACATCGCGCTGGCCGATTTCGGCCGCAAGGAACTGGACATCGCCGAAACGGAAATGCCCGGCCTGATGGCCTTGCGCGCGGAATACGGCGCGCAAAAGCCGCTGACGGGCGCGCGGATCGCGGGCAGCCTGCACATGACGGTGCAGACCGCCGTGCTGATCGAAACCCTTGTGGCCCTGGGGGCCGAGGTTCGCTGGGCGT
Organism: Paracoccus sediminis; assembly: GCF_900188295.1. Classification (GTDB taxonomy): domain Bacteria; phylum Pseudomonadota; class Alphaproteobacteria; order Rhodobacterales; family Rhodobacteraceae; genus Paracoccus; species Paracoccus sediminis. Next base: position 43,622 of record NZ_FZNM01000004.1, on the reverse strand, counting down.
CGTGCAACATCTATTCGACCCAGGACCACGCCGCCGCCGCCATCGCCGCCGCGGGCGTTCCGGTCTTTGCCATCAAGGGCGAGTCGCTGGAGGAATACTGGGCTTATACGGACCGGATCTTCGGCTTTGCCGACGGCACGGCCAACATGATCCTGGACGACGGCGGCGACGCCACCATGTATGTCCTGCTGGGCGCGCGGGTCGAGGCGGGCGAGACCGGCCTGATCGACGTGCCCACCAGCGAGGAGGAGGAAGCCCTGTTCGCCCAGATCCGCAAGAGGATCGCCGGGACGCCGGGCTGGTTCGCCCGTCAGCGGGACGCGATCAAGGGCGTGTCCGAGGAAACCACCACCGGCGTCCACCGCCTGTATGACCTGCACAAGCGCGGCCTCCTGCCCTTTCCCGCGATCAACGTCAACGACAGCGTGACGAAATCCAAGTTTGACAACAAGTATGGCTGCAAGGAATCGCTGGTCGACGGCATCCGCCGCGCCACCGACACGATGATGGCGGGCAAGGTCGCCGTCGTCTGCGGATACGGCGACGTGGGCAAGGGATCGGCCGCGTCGCTGCGCGGCGCCGGCGCGCGCGTGAAAGTCACCGAGGTCGATCCGATCTGCGCCCTGCAAGCCGCCATGGACGGGTTCGAGGTCGTATTGCTGGAAGATGTGGCCGACAGCGCCGACATCTTCATCACCACCACCGGCAACCGCGACATCATCCGCATCGAGCATATGCGTGCGATGAAGGACATGGCCATCGTCGGGAACATCGGCCATTTCGACAACGAAATCCAGGTTGCGGCGCTCAAGAACCACAAATGGACGAACGTCAAGGACCAGGTGGACCTGATCGAGATGCCATCGGGCAATCGAATCATCCTGCTGTCCCAGGGACGCCTGCTGAACCTGGGCAATGCCACGGGCCATCCGTCCTTTGTGATGTCGGCCAGCTTCACCAATCAGGTGCTGGCCCAGATCGAATTGTGGACCAAAGGCGGCGACTATGCGCCCGGCGTCTATATCCTGCCCAAGGCGCTTGATGAGAAAGTCGCGCGGCTGCATCTGGACAAGGTGGGGGCCAAGCTGACCCAATTGTCGCCCGAACAGGCCGACTATATCGGCGTGGCGCCCCAAGGCCCCTTCAAATCAGATCATTATCGGTATTGATCCATGGAATATTCGCTGTTCACCTCGGAATCCGTGTCCGAGGGCCATCCCGACAAGATCGCCGACCAGATTTCCGATGCCATCCTCGACGCCATCCTGGCCGAGGATCCGCGCGCCCGCGTGGCGTGCGAGACGATGGTGAAAACCGGCGTCGCCATCATCTCGGGCGAGATCACGACAAGCGCATGGGTCGATCTGGAAAGCATCGTGCGCGGCGTCATCAACGACATCGGCTACACGTCGTCCAATGTGGGCTTTGACGGCGCGACCTGTTCGGTCATCAACATCATCGGCAAGCAATCGCCCGAGATCAACCAGGGCGTTGACCGCGAAACCCTGGAAGACCAGGGCGCGGGCGACCAGGGCCTGATGTTTGGCTATGCGTCGGACGAAACCGACGTTCTGATGCCCGCGCCGATCACCTATGCGCATCGGCTGGTCGAACGGCAGGCCGCGATCCGCCGCGACGGCACGCTGAAATGGCTGCGCCCGGATGCGAAATCGCAGGTGACGCTGCGCTATGGCGCGGACGGGCGGCCCGAAGGCATCGATGCGGTGGTCCTGTCCACGCAGCACAACCCGGAAATCAGCCTGTCCGACCTGCGCGAGGCGGTGATCGAGGAGATCATCAAGCCGGTCCTGCCCGCCGAATGGTTGTCGGACGCGACCAAATATTTCATCAATCCGACCGGCAAGTTCGTCATCGGCGGCCCTGTCGGCGATTGCGGCCTGACCGGGCGCAAGATCATCGTGGACAGCTATGGCGGCATGGCCCGGCACGGCGGGGGCGCCTTTTCCGGCAAGGATCCCTCCAAGGTGGATCGTTCGGCGGCCTATGCGGGCCGCTGGGTCGCCAAGAACATCGTGGCGGCGGGCCTGTCCAGCCGTTGCGAGATCCAGGTAAGCTATGCCATCGGTGAGGCGCAGCCCACGTCGATCTCGCTCAACACCTTCGGGACAGAAACCGTGCCCCACGACAAGATCGTGGCCGCCGTCCGAGAGGTGTTCGACCTGCGCCCCTTCGCGATCATCCGCGACCTGGACCTGCTGCATCCGATCTATCGCCCGACCGCCAGCTATGGCCATTTCGGACGGCAGCCCTATCAGTTGAACCGGGGGACGGCGTTCAGCTGGGAAAAGACCGACCGGGCCGAAGCCTTGAAGGCCGCGCTGAGCTGACAGCGGACGCGGGGCCATCGAAACCGATGGCCCAATCGCCATGCCACGAATTTGGAAATCGGCGTCCCGCCGGACGACCGGTTTTCGTCTATCCAGCCCCATACAGCACCTTGGCCCGCGCTTCGAACGCCCGCACGATCCGCAGCATGGCCTCGTGGAACACCACGCCAATCAGCTTTTGCAGGATCAGGTTCTTGAATTCGAAATCCACGAAGAATTCGACGTGGCATCCGCCCTGGGGACGGTCGGCAAAGGTCCAGCCGCTGCGCATGTGCTTGAACGGGCCATCCAGGTATTCGGTGTCGATCCGCAGGGGCTGGGCCTGCGGCCACAGCACGACCCTGCTGCCGAACCGTTCGCGGAACACCTTGAAGCTGATGACGAGGTCGGCGGCGATCTCCTCGGCCCCGTCGGGCCGTTCCTCGCGCGAGCGGATCCGTGCGGCGCTGTTCCAGGGCAGGAACTGTGGATAGCTCTCGACATCCGCCACAAGATCGAACATCTGCCGGGCGCTGTAGGGAAGGGTGCGGGAATCCTGATGATGGGGCAATGGGCTCTCTCGGCGTCAGACGTGTCATGCGATCCGGCATTCGGCCCGATCGCCTCATTCCCTAGCAGGAGCCGGTTGCCGTGAACAATCTGATCTGGCTGCTTCGGGCATCGAAATGGGCGCGAAATCCGCCACGTGCCAGAACAGTCAAGATGATCGTGGCCATCATCGCGGTGGGCTTTGTCATCGCGGGCCTTGAGAGACTGGAGCTTTGGCCCGACTGGGCGCGCCTGAATGAAGACCGCGCGCCCCGCGCATCGCGATAGACGATCAACGGCGACTGCGCGCCGGAACCGGCTGCGGTGGCCGGGTCAGCGCCGCCGTGCCAAGACCGATCATCAGGATCGAAAAAATCGTCGTCAGCATATCATTCCTCCTGCCCAGGGCCTATAACCCTGCCTCGGCGAACGTGTCACACCGGGCCATGTCGCCCGAATCAAAGCCGCGCATCAACCATTCCTGACGTTGCGCGGCGGTTCCATGCGTAAAACTGTCTGGAACAGGTGTCCGGCCCGCGTTGGATTGGATTACGTCGTCGCCCACGGCCTGGGCCGCACCCATGGCTTCCTGCAAGTCCCCCTCCTCTAACGTGCCAAAACGATCTTGCGCTTGGCGCGCCCAGATGCCGGCATAGCAATCGGCCTGAAGTTCGGTCAGGACGGAAATCCGGTTGGAATCGCTTTCGCTGACCTGGCCGCGCAGACTGTTCACCTTGCCCAGCGTTCCGGTCAGGTTCTGGACATGATGCCCGACCTCGTGCGCGATCACATAGGCATAAGCAAAGTCGCCGCCCGCCCCCATGCGGCTCGCCATCATGTCGAAAAAGTCGGTATCCAGATAAATCTTCCGGTCGCCGGGGCAATAGAACGGACCCATGGCGGCCGAAGCGCCGCCGCAGGCCGATTGCACCGCGCCGGTGAACAGGACCAGCGTGGGTTCGGCATAATTCATTCCGGCCTGTTGCGGCAGGGTCGGTCCCCAGACTTCTTCGGTATCGGCCACCACGACCGAGACGAATTCGCCCCATTGCCGGTCATCCTCGGTCAGGGGACGGCCTTGCTGAACCTGGCCCTGGCCCTGGTCAAGACCCTGGACGATCGGCGTTATGTCGATCCCGAAGAAATAGCCCACGGCAAGGATCGCCAGCATCCCGACCACGCCCACGCCCCCTGCCCCGGCCGCGCCCATGCCGCGCCGATCCTCGATGTTGCTGCTGCCGCGCCGTCCCCGCCATTGCATGACCTGTGATCCTCCTTCGCCCCGGCTGCGCCATGGGCCGTCATGACCGAAACACCGGCACATCCCGCCGGTTCCCCGGCCGAACGCTCAGACGCGACGATCACAGGGGCGCGACCAGATCGCAAGGCGCTTGACGCGGATGACGGGCGGGACGATCCACGGGCCGGACGAACATCTGGGGGCATCATGAACGGACGACAACTTTCCCTGCTGGCCGGGACCGGATCGGCGGCGCTGCTGATCGCCGCGTTGGGTTTTCAGGCGGCGGGCTATGCCCCGTGCGAATTGTGCATTCTGCAACGCTGGCCCCATGTCGCGGCGGTTGTCGTGGCCGCGCTGATCTGGCTGACCGGCCGGGTGCGTGTCCTGGCGGTGCTGGGCATGATGGCGGCGGGGATCGCGATGGGCCTTGCGATCTATCACACCGGGGTCGAACTGTCGCTGTGGGCCGGGCCGACGCAATGTTCGGGCACGGTCGGAAACCTGGCCAGCATGGCCCCCGCCGATTTGATGGAGCGGCTGCAATCCGCCCCCGTGGTCCGCTGCGACGAGGTCGCCTGGCGCTTTCTGGGCCTGTCGATGGCGGCCTGGAACGCGGTGCTGTCGGCGGGACTGGCAGTCGTCTGGGGAATCGCTGCAAAACGCCCGTCGCGGGGGTCAGGGGCCGCCTGAGGGGCCAGTCGAACATTGCCCCCTGGGACCATGTCGCCTATATAAAACTCGACAAGATGTTGAGGAAATTCCGTGGCCGACACCCCTGACGACGACCTGCCCGAAACCCCCGAGGCGGGCGATGAGAACGGCGCCCATGCCCGTCAGGTGATGCACCACGACGGCCCCGTCATCGACATCAGCGCCGAGATGCGGACGTCCTATCTGGACTATGCCATGTCGGTGATCGTCAGCCGGGCAATCCCGGATCTGCGCGACGGGCTGAAGCCGGTGCATCGCCGCATCCTCTACGCGATGGACGAATCCGGCAACACGCCGGACAAGGCCTATCGCAAGTCGGCGCGCCCGGTGGGCGACGTGATGGGCAAGTATCACCCCCACGGCGATGCGGCGATTTATGACGCCCTGGTCCGCATGGCGCAGGATTTTTCCATGTCTCTGCCGCTTCTGGACGGCCAGGGCAACTTTGGGTCGATGGACGGCGATCCCCCCGCCGCCATGCGATATACCGAGGTGCGCATGGACAAGCCGGCCAATTTCCTGCTGATGGATATCGACAAGGACACGGTCGATTTCCAGGACAATTATGACGGCAAGGACCGCGAACCGACCGTCCTGCCCGCGCGCTTTCCCAACATGCTGGTCAACGGCGCGGGCGGCATCGCCGTCGGCATGGCCACCAACATCCCCCCCCACAACCTGGGCGAGGTGATCGACGCCACGCTGGAACTGATCGACAACCCGGACCTGCCGACCGAACGGCTGCTGGAAATCATCCCCGGTCCCGACTTTCCGACCGGGGCGCTGATCCTGGGCCGATCCGGCGCGCGGAAGGCCTATCTGGAAGGGCGCGGCAGCGTCCTGATCCGCGCCAAGACCCATATCGAGGAACCGCGCAAGGACCGTTTCGCCATCGTCGTTGACGAAATCCCCTATCAGGTCAACAAGGCCAGCCTGATCGAACGCATCGCCGAACTGGCCAAGGAAAAGCGGGTGGAAGGCATCGCCTCCGTCCAGGACGAATCCGACCGCCAGGGCGTGCGCGTGGTGGTGGAACTGAAACGCGACGCGACGCCCGACGTGGTGCTGAACCAGTTGTTCCGCTTCACGTCGCTGCAAACCAGTTTCGGCTGCAACATGCTGGCGCTGAACGGCGGCCGGCCCGAGCAATTGACGCTGCGCGACTTTCTGACCTATTTCATCAGCTTCCGCGAAGATGTCGTCGCCCGGCGCACCGCATACGAACTGCGCCGCGCCCGCGAGCGCAGCCATGTCCTGTGCGGTCTGGCCGTGGCCGTCAGCAATGTCGATGAGGTCGTGGCGACGATCCGATCGTCCGCCGACGCCGCCGAGGCGCGCGAGCGCCTGATGGAACGCCGCTGGCCCGCGCATGATATTCTTGAATACCTGCGCCTGATCGACGACCCGATGCATCCGGTGAACGACGACGGCACCTACAACCTGTCGGAAACCCAGGCCCGCGCCATCCTGGATCTGCGGCTGCAACGCCTGACCCAGTTGGGGGTGCAGGAAGTCACCAGCGAATTGCAGCAGCTGGCCGACGCGATCCGCGATTACCTGGCGATCCTGGGGTCGCGCGAACGCATCATGGCCATCATCAGTGACGAACTGCGCGAAGTGCGCGACCTGTTCGCCGTCCCCCGCCGGACCGAGATCACCGAATGGTCCGGCGACATGGAGGACGAGGATCTGATCGAGCGCGAGGACATGGTCGTCACCATCACCTCGGGCGGATACATCAAGCGTACGGCCCTGGCCGAATTCCGCAGCCAGCGGCGCGGCGGCAAGGGCCTGTCGGGGATGGCCACCAAGGAAGACGATGTCGTCACCACGCTGTTCGTCGCCAACACCCACACCGAACTGCTGTTCTTTACCACCGACGGCATGGTTTACCGCCTGAAGACCTGGCGCCTGCCGCTGGGCGGGCGCACGGCCAAGGGCAAGGCCATCGTCAACATCCTGCCGATCGAGCCGGGCGTGTCCATCGCCGCCCTGATGCCCGTCGATGCGCCCGAGGCGGAATGGGAGAACTATCAGGCGGTCTTCGCGACATCGGACGGGGATGTGCGGCGCAACGCCTTGTCCGACTTTACCAGCGTGCGGACCAACGGCAAGATCGCCATGAAGCTGCCCGATGGCGTCAGCCTGATCGGCGTGCGCATGGCGACGGTGGACGACGACGTGATGCTGGTCACGGCGCAGGGCCGCGCGATCCGGTTCCCCACGACCGCCGTGCGCGTCTTCAAGGGCCGCGATTCGACCGGCGTCCGGGGCATCCGTCTGGCCGATGGCGATAGCGTGGTCAGCATGGCCGTCATTCGCCATTTCGAGGCCGATCCGGCCGAACGCGCCGCCTATCTGAAGATGCGCCGCGCGGTGGCCGGCGCCCTGGATGACGGGGCCGAGGCCGACGAGGACGAGGAAGCCGTGGCCGAAGGCAGCGTCACCCAGGATCGCTATGCCGAAATGTCGGCGGCCGAGGATCTGATCCTGACCATCACCACCAAGGGCGCGGGCAAGATCAGTTCCAGTCATGATTATCCGGTCCGCGGACGCGGCGGCCAGGGCGTGATGGCGATGGACCGGGCGATGCGCGGCGGCGATCTCGTGGCCAGCTTCCCGGTCGAGATGGACGACCAGATCATGCTGGCGACCTCTACCGGCCAGTCGATCCGCGTACCCGTGGACGGCATCAGCTTCCGGTCGCGCAGCGCGGGGGGCGTGCGGGTCTTCAACACCGCGAGCGGGGAAGAAGTCGTCTCGGTCGCGCGGATCGCCGAAGGCGGCGAACCCGACGATGCGGCCGAAAGCTGACCATCCAGGCCCGGACCCTCTCGGTCCGGGCCTTTTTCCACACGAGGGATAGCTTGACCCCATCCAGCGACGACGTGCTGCGCCAAAGGCTCCAGACCGGGTTCCTGGGCGTCATCGCCTTCGCGTTGATCCTGTTCCTGCTGTTCCAGGCACGGTTCGTGCTGATCTGCCTGGCCATCGCCATCATCCTGTTTTCGCTGACCTCGGACGCGATCAATGCCATTTCCATGCGGTTGCGGGTGCCGAACTGGCTGGCCACCACGCTGGCGCTGATCGGGATAACGCTGGGGCTGATCTGGCTGTCCACGACGGTGATGTCCCAGATCAACGAAGTCGTGGGCCGGGCCATCGCCTATACCGAAAGCGTCCAGATCGCCCTGACCGCGCTGATCGAACGGTTCGGCCCCGAGGCGCAGACCCGGCTGCTGGCCGCACTGACCGAATTCAACATCACCGGCTGGCTGCGATCGCTGGTGGGCCAGGCATCGGGGCTGCTGTCGGGCAGCCTGCTGATAATCCTGTTCGTGGGCTTCATGTTCGCCGAACGCACCTGGCTGCCGGTCAAGGTGGAACGGCTGACCGGAGATCCGGCGCAGGCGGCGCGGATCCGGCAGATCATGGCGTCGATCATGCGGCGGGTTAACCGCTATCTGGTCGTCAAAACCTTTGTCAGCGCCCTGACGGCCATGGCGGTGTGGCTGATCTTCGCCCTGGGGCGCCTGGAACTGGCGGGGGCCGTGGCATGGCTGACGTTCGTGCTGAACTTCATCCCCAACATCGGATCCGTCATCGCCTGGGGGATCACGGTGGCCCTGGCCTTTGTGCTGACCGGCGACCCGACCGTCACCATCGTCGTGGGCATAGCGTGCCTGGCCGTTCATTTCGTGGTCGGCAACATCCTGGATCCGATGCTGACCGGCCAGACGCTGCAACTGTCCAGCTTCGGCATCATCCTGTCGCTGGCCTTCTGGGGCGCGATCTGGGGCATTGCCGGGGCGTTCCTGGCCGTGCCGATCATGGTGGCGGTGATGATCGTCTGCTGGCATATCCCCTGGCTGCGCCCCGTGGCGATCCTGCTGTCGCGCGAAGGGCTGGCCGATACGGACACGACCAGCCGCTAGGCGTCATCGGTCGCCGTCGTCCGGCAGTTCGCGCTGCGGGTTCTGCACCGGGGGCGGCGGGACGGGATCGCCGCCCTGGATGTCGGCGGGGGGCAGATCCTTGCCGTCCTTCCAGATGTCGCGGGTGGTGAAGGGCATCCCGATCCCTTCCCGAATGAACCGTTCGACGATCTGGTGGTAGACTTCCGACGTGACGGACAGCCCCGATCCGACATCCGAGATGACGGCCCGGATTTCAAAGTTCAGCGCATCGACCGTGATGCCCCGGAACAGCACCGCAGGCGCGGGATCGATGGTGACAAGGGGCTGGTCCTCGATGATCTCCGTCAGGATGCGGGCCACCTTGCGGGTATCGGCGCCATAGCTGACCCCGATCGGAATGATGATGCGCCCCGTCTTGCTTTGCCGGGTCCAGTTCGTCACCGGCTGGCTTATCAGGTCGGTGTTCGGAACGATCACCTGCTGTTTATCGAATGTCTCGACCTGGGTGGACCGGACCGAGATGCGCTTGACGATGCCTTGCTGGCCGCCCGCGCTGATCCAGTCGCCGACGCTGACCGGACGTTCGATCAGCAGGATGATCCCCGACACAAAGTTCGACACGATGTTCTGCAAGCCGAAACCGATGCCCACCGACAGCGCGCCCGCGACAATGGCAAAGGACGACAAGTCGATCCCGGCCGAGGAGATCGCCAGCATCGCCGCCAGCACGATCCCGACATAGCCGATGCCCGACACGACCGCGTTCTGCCCGCCCGCGTCCAGCCTGGTCTTGGGCAGCACCGAGGTGCGCATCGCCCCCTGAATGCCGCGCGTGATCGAATAGCCGATGGCAAAGACCACGATGAACATCAAGACCGCGCCCGGCGACAGGCGCACCCCGCCCAAGGTCACGCCTTGGCGGAAGCTGACCCAGTATTCGGCCAGTTCATTGACCGAAACGCCCCAGATCAGCAGAAAGACCGGCACGGACAGCACGATCAGCGCAAAGCCGATCAACAATGGCGCCAGCCCTTCGCGCGCGCCTTCCTGACCGCGTTTCAGCAGGTTGAACACATCGGCGATGAAGTCCTGCAACAGCACCAGCAGGCCCAGCATCCCCAGCGTCTGCAACCAGGGCCATGTCGCCAGATTGCCCAGATTGACGAAACCGGCCGCCGTCAGCGCGACGGCCAGGATGCTGACGATCCGGGTCAGCATTCCTGCAAAGGCCAGCACCCGATGGCGATAGGCGGTGCTGCCGCGGTCGGCGGGTTTCAGGCGGCGCAGGATGTTGCCCAGCTTGAACAGCAGGGCCGCGGCAAGCGCGATCAGGACCAGGTTGTAAACCGAGGCCGCGCCTTCGGCGAAATCCAGCGGAATGCGCCGCAACCGGCTGCTGCCCTCGACCAGGCCCGACAGCGGCAGAAAGGCCTGGGACGCGACATAGTGGACCGCGAAGACGGCGGCCAGGGCATCGGTCAGCCAGCGGGCATTCTGCCGGTCCTCGGGACGCATGTTCAGCGTGTCATAGGCGATGGACTGGCGCGGAAACAGTTGCCGCGCCAGCCAGGCGCCCCCGAACAGGATCACCCCCGCGCCGGGCAGCGCCTCGAGAAAGGGTCGTGTCCAGGGGCCGAAGATCTCGGTCGCGGTCAGGGCGTTGACAAGCAGAAAGATGCCCGCCATCGGCAAGGCGATCTGCAACAGCGACACCACGAAGGTCACGGCGGCGCGGGAATAGTCGCTGGTGCGCGCGGAAATCCGGCTCGGCAGGTTTTCCACCCAACGCCGGCCCAGCGTCAGCAGCAGGATCGCCGCAGCCAGATAGCCCAGCACATAGGGCAGTCGGGGGCGCAATTCGGGCCAGGTGGCGCGTTCAGAGATGCGCTGTCGGGTATTGGACAGGATGCCGTCCACCAGCTGCCGGGTTTCGGACAGCGCCAGTATCCAGTTTCCCGGCAGCAGGGGCGACGGCGACTGCTGCGCCATCTGGCTGGCCGCCCGCGCGCCCAGGGCCGTGTCGATCTGGCGGATGATCGCGTCCGCGCGGCTGAACGCCTCGACGGCGGTCAGACGGGGGGCCAGGGATTCGGACAATTGCCGTTGCAGGTCGGCGCGGCGGGCGGCGATATCCTCGGCTTCGGTTTCGCCTTCGGCCGGGGCAGGCCCAAGGGCCGCGATCTGCGATTCCAGCGTGGCGATGCGGTCGCCGTTGACGCCCTGCGCCGCATCGAATTGGCGGCGCCATTCCACGATGTCGGCCCGGATCGCCTCCAGCTGGGCCGTGGCGGTTTCCCCGCTGCCTGCCAGCTGTTCGGCCTGGGTGGCGGCCTGTTCCCACCGGCCATAGTCAGGCGACGCCATATCCTGCGCAAGGACAGGCGACAGGGCAAGGGAAAGCACTGTCAGAACGACAGCCAGGAACGCGCGGATCATGAATCAGCCTTCAAAGACTTCGGGAATGTCCGGCGCTGCATGGGTCAGCCAGCCGGGCACGGGCAGGCCCTTGGCGCGCAGGAAGTCCGGGTTGAACAGCTTGGTCTGATAGCGGTTGCCATAATCGCACAGGATCGTGACGATGGTATGGCCCGGACCCATTTCGCGGGCCATGCGGATGGCGCCCGCGACGTTGATGCCGGACGACCCCCCCAGGCACAGCCCTTCGTGTTCCAGCAAGCCGAAGACCACGGGCAATGCTTCATCGTCCGGGATGCGCCAGCTGAAATCGGGCGAAAATCCTTCCAGATTCGCGGTGATGCGGCCCTGCCCGATGCCTTCGGTGATCGAACTGCCAGGGCTGTCGAATTCGCCGGTGGTATAGAACGAATGCAGCGCGGCACCTTCGGGATCCGCCAGCCCGATCTTCACGCCCTTGGGTTGCAGAGCCATCGCGACCCCCGCCAAGGTGCCACCCGATCCCACCGCGCAGACGAACCCGTCCACCATGCCGCCCGTCTGGTCCCAGATCTCGGGGCCGGTGGTTTCCAGATGGGCGCGCCGATTGGCGGTGTTGTCGAACTGGTTGGCCCAGATGGCGCCGTTGGGTTCCATGCGCGCCAAAGCCTCGGCTAGGCGGCCCGAATAGCGGACATAGTTGTTGGGATTCTTGTAGGGGGCGGCCGGAACCTCGACCAGATGGGCGCCGGCCAACCGCAGCATGTCCTTCTTTTCCTGGCTTTGGGTTTCCGGAATCACGATCACCGAACGGAACCCCATGGACGCCCCCACCAGGGCCAGCCCGATGCCGGTATTGCCCGCCGTGCCTTCGACGATCGTGCCGCCGGGGCGCAGTTCGCCGCGCGCCACCGCGTCGCGAATGATATACAGCGCCGCGCGGTCCTTGACCGACTGGCCGGGGTTCATGAATTCGGCCTTGCCCAGGATGGTGCATCCCGTCGCCTCGCTGGCCTGGCGCAGGCGGATCAAGGGCGTGTTGCCGATCATGTCGGCCAAGTCGGAACAGATGCGCATCTGGGGCAACCTTTCGGTCTGGATCAAGTTCCCCGCTACCTACACAGGACGCCCGCCGGGGCACAAGCCCGCGCCCGGTCAGCCAAGCCCCAGTTCCACCCGGATCGCCCTGTGCCGCAGTTCCAGCCACAACGCGATCATGGCCAGCGGGCCGTTCGTCAACTGGCCCGCCATGGCCATCCCGGTCAGGTCGGCGCGGGCCAGCAGATGACCGCGGATATCCTCGGATTCGCTTTCCAGGCCATGCACGCCCTCGATCCCGTCAGGCAGATCGGCGATGCCCACATAGGTATACAGGTATTCGGCAAACGCGCCGGGGCTGGGATAGTTGTGGATCGCGGGAAACAGGCGGGTGACGGCCAGGTCCGCTTCCTCGCGCGCTTCTCGGCGGGCGGCATCCTCGACCGTTTCCCCGGCATCGACACGGCCCGCCACGGTTTCCAGCAGCCAGGGCTGCGGGTCGCGGCGCAACAGCGGCGCCAGCCGGAACTGTTCGATCAGCAGAACGCGGTCGCGGACCGGATCCCAGGGCAGCACCACGACCGCATCGCCCGATACGAACCCTTCGCGCCGAACGGGCGGGGTCATGCCGCCCGCGTGGGTGCGGTGGCGCAACTCGCAGACCTCGACCGAAAAATATCCCGCAAAGGTTTCGTCGCGCCGCAGGATCTGGACATCCGCCGGTCCACGCCGGGACACCAGATCGCCCCCCGATGCCGGTCCCGGCGCGCCCCGCAGTTCGCTGGCGGCCCAGACGCCGATCATCGGCAATCGCCGGGCAACCCGATCCGCAGGGCGGTCATGGGGCGCCATCAGGATCCGGCGCGCGATCGCCGCCGCCAGATCGGCCTGAGGCTCGCCATCGGCACAACCGTCCCCGACCCCAAGCACCGGCCCGTCGGGACGGTCGTGCGCCACCAGCCCCATGACGGCGGCATAGCGCGCAAGACCGGCGTTGGGCGCCACCCGCATTGCCGCCACCGTTCCCGGCCCCCCTGCCAGACGGGGCCAGCCGTCGCGATCGATCCCGGCCCGCGCGCCACCCGTCAGCCTGCCGCGCAAGGCCACGGGCGTTCCGGTCAGGCCCAAGGCGGCCATCATCCGGGGATCGGCCAGGACTCCCACCACGATCACGGCGTCCGTCACAGTTCCCGTCCCCGCAATTCGGCCGCTGCCGCCAGTCCCAGGTCATAGGCTGTTTGCCCGAATGCCGCGTCGAAGCCCGCGAACATCACTTGCGACAAGGCCCGCCCGCCATCGGATGCCGCGAACCGGATGTACAGGTCCAACTGCGCATCCGTCAGCGAGGCATAGGCAAGGTACAGATAGGCGCCGATCCACGCCTCGGTATCGGCCCGCAATTCGGGTTCCTGCGCCCAGGCATCCCGGATGATCTGGGTTTCCGACATCGGCATCGGAAAACCGCCCCCGGCCTCGAATCCCTTCGAGAACGCGATCGAGGCATTCAGACCGCCCGCCACGTTCGGACCGATCAGGTCGGCGGTGTCGATCAGACGGGCGATCCGGGCCGCGCGCGGATGGGACAGCCGGACCGCCCTGGCATAAGAGGCACGGGCGGTCGCCTCGACCCTCTCATCCAGCATCGCCGCGCGGGCCTTTCCTTCCAGCATCAGGATCCGCTGTCCAAGACCGGTCAGGTAAAACGCCAGACCCGCCTGAACATCGGCCGGACCCGCGGCGCTCAGGGCATCCGACGCGCCGCGCAGGAACAATCCCTTGATGCGGTCAGGATGGTGCAAGGCGCGCACCCGATCCAGCCACAGCCCCGTGCCGCCGCGCGGGAACATCGTGGCGGCCAACTCCCGCCCCTCGGCCATGGCCTCGTCCTGCAGGATCGGGACAAGCCGGTTCAACTGCATGATCGTCCAGACCCTGTCGGTGATCTGCTGGTCGGTCTGAACCGGCAGGCGCGGTTGCGCGTGACCCGGCCCGGACAGGGCCACCAGCAGGCAAAGCGTCAGCAACCGCAGCATCCGGCATCCTTTCCTGATCCCTTCGCTTTTTTCGACAAAACCCCTTGCGCTTCAACCCCTGCCAATCTAAATCCCCGCCTCACCACGACGCGCGGAGAGGTGGCAGAGTGGTCGAATGCGGCGGTCTCGAAAACCGTTGAGCCTTCACGGGTTCCGTGGGTTCGAATCCCACCCTCTCCGCCACTTGCCCTTGCGAAAGCGTTCTCCCGATCCGGCTGCGGCCGGATTTTTCCGTTGTATTCGAGGGTTATGCGGGAGGGGCTGAGCACTGGCCCCTGCGTCGGGAGGCCCGGAACCGGTCTCTCAGGGCAGATATAGCGCGTCAAAAAAAACCGGCGTTTTTGGTATAATGTAACGCGACAGTCATGGAGGACATGAGCCTTTATGACTGCCTCGCGGTACCTTCAGACAACGCTTTCAAGAGTCTGGATATGTTGGCTGGGGCGGTAGGATTCGAACCTACGGTACACGGTACCAAAAACCGATGCCTTACCACTTGGCCACGCCCCAACTGTGTGGGGGTGAATAGCCAAGGCCGCAGGGGCGCGCAAGCCGAAAAATCGCAAAACTTGTGCCTCGGAAGGCGACGCATTATGCCGCCCCGATGGAACAGCTGGATGTCTTGATCGTAGGCGCCGGGGCGGCGGGATTGTTTTGCGCGGGTTCCGCCCTGCGGCAGGGACGGCGCGTGGCGGTGCTGGATCATGCGCGCGATCCGGGGGAAAAAATCCGCATATCTGGCGGTGGCCGGTGCAATTTCACCAATCTTGCCACGGCGCCGGATCGGTTTCTGTCGGGGAATCCGCGCTTTGCGGCCAGTGCCTTGGCCCGTTGCACCCCGGAGGACTTCGTGGGGCTGGTGGACCGTGCCGGGATCGCCTGGCACGAGAAGACACAGGGGCAACTGTTCTGCGACGGCAAGGCCACGCAGATCACGCGGATGCTGCTGGATCGGATGAAGGGTGCCGATCTGAGGATGCAAACGACGCTGAACGGCATCCGCCATGATGGGACGGGGTTTGTCGCCGACACGTCTTCCGGCCCGATCCGCGCCGCGCGGCTGATCGTCGCGACCGGGGGAAAGTCGATCCCGAAAATGGGTGCGACCGGAATTGCCTATGACATCGCCGAACAATTCGGACTGCGGCTGGTGGAACCCCGTGCCGGTCTGGTTCCCCTGACTTTTGCGGAACAGGAGCTGGTCCTGTGCCGCCCCTTGGCCGGGGTTTCCGTGGAGGCCGAGATCCGCCACGGCGGCGCACGCTTTCGCGACGCGCTGCTTTTCACCCATCGCGGCCTCAGCGGGCCGGTGATCCTGCAAATCTCCAGCTTCTGGCGGCCGGGGGAAACCCTGCTGATCGACCTGGCGCCCGACAGGGACGTGGCGGGGGATCTGAAGGCCACGCGGTCCGGCGCAGGAGGCGCGACCCTTGCCTCGGCCCTCGGCCGGATTCTGCCGGATCGTTTGGCTGCGGCGATCTGCGATCAGGCCGGGTTGACACAGGCCCGGCTGGCAGATCAGTCCAATGCCCGGCTGGAGGCGGTCGGCGCGCGGGTGAACCGCTGGCAGGTCCGTCTTGTGGGAACCGAAGGCTATCGCACGGCCGAGGTGACGGTGGGCGGCGTCGACACGCGCGATCTGGATGCGCGCACGATGCAGGCACGCAAGGTGCCAGGGCTGTACTTCATCGGCGAATGCGTCGACGTCACGGGCTGGCTGGGGGGGTATAATTTCCAGTGGGCCTGGGCATCCGCCGATGCCGCGGGCCGCGCGGGCTAGCCCATTACCGGATCGGCCTTGGCCAGGCGGTCAAAGGACATCAGCGACGCGACCAGGGCAGGCATCCGGTCCAGCGGGATCATGTTCGGTCCATCCGACGGAGCGTTGTCGGGATCCTCGTGCGTTTCGATGAACACGCCGGCCACCCCGGTGGCCACGGCGGCCCGCGCCATCACCGGCGCGAATTCGCGTTGTCCGCCCGACGATCCGCCCTGCCCGCCGGGCTGCTGCACCGAATGGGTCGCGTCCATGATGACCGGATAGCCCGTGCGCGCCATGATCGGCAGCGAACGCATATCGGCCACCAGGGTGTTATAGCCGAAACTGACCCCCCGTTCCGTCAACAGGATGTTGCCGTTGCCCGTCGAGGCAACCTTGTCGGCCACGTTTTCCATGTCCCATGGCGCCAGGAACTGACCTTTCTTGACATTGACCACGGCGCCCGTCCTGCCCGCCGCCAGCAGCAGATCCGTCTGGCGCGACAGAAAGGCCGGTATCTGGATCACGTCCACGGTCTGGGCCGCACGGACCGCCTGTTCCGCGTCGTGCACATCGGTCAGCACCGGACACCCAAGGCGGTCGCGGACGGTTGCCAGGATATCCAGCCCCTCCTCGATCCCGATGCCCCGGCGCCCTTGCAGCGAGGTGCGGTTGGCCTTGTCATAGCTGGCCTTGAAGACGAACCCGGCCCCGGCGCGCGCGCAGGCATCGGCCATTCGTTCGCCCACCATCAGCGCATGATCCAGCGTTTCCAGCTGGCAGGGACCCGCGATCACCACCAGGGGCAGGTCGTTGCCGCAGGAAAGATCACGGATGTGGATGTGCTTGGCAGGGTTCATGTGGATACCTGTTCGCGAAGGATCGAGGCTGTCAGCGACAGCATCAGATAGATACCCGAAAAGATCAGAAAGGCCACCAGCGTATTCTGGAACGCCCTGGGATAGGTTGCCTCGTCCGGGGGCACGGGGGCGACGGACAGGGACAGATACCGGACCTGCTTGTTGGCCTCGATCCGCGCGCCTTCCATCTGGGCTGCGGCGGTGGCCAGCAGTTCCTGCCGGGTCAGAAGGTCGCTTTCCGCGATCCGCAGTTCGCCGGAAATCAGCGCCAGCGAATTGCGGTCGCCGCCGCCTTGGGTCAGTTGCAGACGGGTCTGGCCGATCATCTCCTCGAGCCGGGCGATGTCGCCGCGCAGTGCGCCGACGCGGCTTTGCAACGGCCGGCTGTTGGACAGCACCTGGCCCAGCTCCAGCCGCTTGGTCGCCAGTTGCGTTTCCAGCGCGGCGATCTGGTTCATCACCACCGTGCCTTCGGCGACCGGGTCAAGAACCCCCAGCGTCTGCTGCAATTCCTGGACGCGGCGCTGGGCGGCCAGCACCTTGGATTCGGCGTCCTGATAGATGGCAATGGCCCCTTCCATCTGGTCGTCGCGCAGACGCGAGGTCATCTGGTCCACCTGTTCTTCGGCATAGTCGATCAGCGCGACCGAAAAATCATGGCTTTGCTGCGGATCGGGGGCGATCACCTCCATGTCGATCATCCCCTCGGTCGGGTCGTAGCCGATCTTGACCGAATCCATGTACAGTTCGAACGCAGCCTCGTTGGTGGCATCGGGGGCCAGGCGCTTGACCGGATCGATGCCGGGATTCTGGAACGCCGCCTTGAACCCCTTGTCGGCATCCAGCCGCAGCATGGCATCCCGAGAGGTCAGATAGCTCTGCACCGCGACCGAATCGGTGTTGGTGGCAAGTTGCGACCCCGACAGCAGCCCGCCAAGGCCCTCGGCCCCCGCGCCGCCCTGACCTTCGGCCGACTGGATCCGAAATTGCGAGACGGTCGCATACAGCGGCGTGGCGACGCGGAAATAATACCAGCCCGCCAGAACCGTCGGCAGGATCACCAGCGCCAGCAGCCGCAGCGCCAGCATGGCCATCCGCCGACGCCGACGCCGGGCGATGTCGCGCTGGATGCGGAAAATCTCGGCGGCGCGCTTTTCCTCGGTCAGCGCCTCGCGCGAGGGCAGATCGGGCCGCTTGGGACCGGCGTCGTTTCCCGGCCTGGCGGGCGGGGACGGCGGCTTGCGCATGGGGACCGCGGGCGTGTTGACGGCCGACCGGGCCTGGGCGCGACTGCCTTCGCTGGACAGGATCTGCCCCAGCGCCACGCGATGCGACGGATCGATGCCGCGCTGGCGCAGGCGAAGAACGGCTTCCTCGTCGGTTGCCACCTCGATCCGGTGCAGGCTGGCGATGCGGCGCGCGATCCGCAGCTGGCGTTCGGACAGGTTTTCCTTGCGCACCCGGTCAAGCTGCGCATCCAGATCGTCATCGGACCCCGTGGCCAGCGCGCCGGGGGGTCCGACGTGGGACAGCAGCCCGTCGTCGATGGGATCGGTGCGCATCAGGCGGTCGCGTTCGCTGTCCTGCGGCGTGGCATCAGTGCCCGCGTTCTTCCTGCGGACCGAGATCCGAATGTCCGACATGGCCTGGCCCGCCGGGGGCGGGGCATCTGGGCGCACGGATTCGGAGGCCGAGGCATGATAGCGGCGGACCTTAGGCGGTATAGTCATAATACTGTTTCGCCTCGGCAAGGGATTCGAAGGAGTACAGCCGCCCGTCCCGCAGGATGGCGGCGGATCGGCAGAATTTTTCAATGGTGGCGGGCTGGTGGGACACGATCACCACGGTCGCAGTCTTCAGACGGTCGTACAGCACCGCGCCCGCCTTGCGGTTGAATTCGACGTCGGTGGTCTGCGGCATCCCCTCGTCGATCAGATAGATGTCGAATTCCAGCGCCAGCAACAGTGAAAAGGTGAAGCGCTGGCGCATCCCGGCCGAATAGGTGCCGACCGGCATGTCGAAATATTCGTCGATATCCGTCAGCCAGCGCGTGAAGGCCGACACATAATCGGGATCCAGCCCGTAAATCCGCGCAATATAGCGCGCGTTTTCGTTTCCCGAATGCTTGCCGACCACGCCGCCCATGAAGCCTAGCGGAAAGGAAATGCGGCAGGTGCGGCGGATCGTCCCCTCGTCAGGTTTTTCCAACCCGCACATCATGTTGACCAGCGTCGTCTTGCCGGTGCCGTTCGGCGCAAGGATGCCCAGCGAGTTGCCAAGCTCGACCCGAAAGGACGCCCCGTCCAAGATCACCTTGCGGCGCGTTCCCGTCCAGAACGACTTCGAGACGTTGTCGAATTCCAGCATCCGCCATCCCTGCCGCCACGCAGCCCTCGCCCCACCGCGCGGCGATCCCGACACTAGGATAAGGCGAGTGGCGTGTCCAGTTTTCGCCTTTCTTGATGCCTCTCGAACAGGCGTTTGTCACCCTTCAAATGGCGTGGATTTTCACTATCTGTTCCTTATGTCCCATCTGGAAAATTCCATCGCCGCCTGTCGGCTGTGCGCGTCCCGATTTGCTGCCACCGCCACCGCCCACGATCCCCGGCCCGTGGTGTGGTTCCGGTCCGCCGCGCGCATCCTGATCGTGGGTCAGGCACCGGGAATGCGGGTGCATCTCAGCGGGCGGCCGTTCACCGATCGGTCCGGGGACCGGCTGCGCGACTGGATGGGGGTTACGGAAAACCTGTTCTACGATCAGGACCGCATTGCCATCGTGCCGATGGCATTCTGCTTTCCGGGGTATGACGCGCGAGGGTCAGACCTGCCGCCGCCGCCGTTGTGCGCAAAGACATGGCGGACGCAGGTGATGGATCGGCTGCGGCCCCGGCTGACGCTGCTGGTCGGCGGCCATGCGATCCGGTGGCATCTGGGCCTGCGCGATGTCACGGGCGCCGTCGCGGCCTGGCGGGATCACGCGCCGTCGGTCTTTCCCCTGCCCCATCCGTCATGGCGCAACACGGGGTGGCTGCGCCGCCATCCGTGGTTCGAGACGGATCTGTTGCCCGACCTGCGTGTCGCAATCCGCGCCGAACTGGCGCGCAACGACTGACCCTTTGGTCCGGCCCCTGTTCGGGCGATGTTGACAGCCCCCGCCTGCCGCGTCATCCCGGTCGGCATGACGACCGACCTTCAGATCGCCCGCGCCGCCCACAAGCTGCCCATCGCCCGCATTGCCGCGCGGCTGGGCCTGGCGGAAGACGACATCCTGCGATACGGCCACGACAAGGCCAAGATCGCGCACGATACCATCGCCCGGCTGGCCGACCGTCCGCGCGGTCATCTGGTCCTGGTGACGGCCATCAACCCCACCCCCGCGGGCGAAGGAAAGACGACCACCACCGTCGGCCTGGGCGACGCGCTGAACCGCATCGGCAAGCGCGCCACGATCTGCATCCGCGAAGCCAGTCTCGGCCCGAACTTCGGGATGAAGGGCGGCGCGGCCGGCGGTGGCCATGCCCAGATCGTCCCGATGGAGGAGATGAACCTCCACTTCACCGGCGATTTCCATGCCATCACGGCGGCCCACAACCTGCTGGCCGCGATGATCGACAACCACCTCTATTGGGGCAACGACCTGGACATCGACACCCGCCGGATCACCTGGCGCCGTGTGATGGACATGAACGACCGCGCCTTGCGCGATATCGTGGTGGGGCTGGGCGGTGTGTCCAACGGCTTTGCGCGGCAGACCGGCTTCGACATCACCGTCGCGTCCGAGGTGATGGCGATCCTCTGTCTCGCCCGCGACCTGGACGACCTGCACGCACGTCTGGGCCGGATCGTCGTGGCCTATACCCGCGACCGCCGCCCCGTCACGGCGCGCGACCTGCAAGCCGATGGCGCGATGACCGTTCTGTTGCGCGACGCCTTGCAGCCGAACCTGGTGCAGACCCTGGAAAACAATCCCGCCCTGGTCCATGGCGGTCCCTTTGCCAACATCGCCCATGGCTGCAACAGCGTGATCGCCACCGACACGGCGTTGCGCCTGTCCGAATACGTCGTGACCGAGGCCGGTTTCGGCGCCGACCTGGGGGCCGAGAAGTTCCTGGATATCAAATGCCGTCTGGCGGGCCTGTCGCCTGCCGCCGTGGTTCTGGTTGCCACCATCCGCGCCCTCAAGATGAACGGCGGCGTGGCCAGAAACGACCTTGGCACGGAAAATGTCGCAGCGGTCACGCGGGGCTGCGCGAACCTGGGCCGCCATATCGAGAACTTGCGGGGCTTCGGCCTGCCTCTGGTGGTTGCCGCAAATCACTTCGACGGCGACACCCCGGCCGAGATCGCGGCGCTGAAGGATTACTGTCATCGTCATGGAACCGAGGCGATCCTGTGCCGTCATTGGGCGCAAGGCGGCGCCGGGGCCGAGGATCTGGCGCACAAGGTGGTCGATCTGGTGCAGCAGGGCGACAGGGATTTCCACACGCTTTATCCTAATTCCATGCCGCTTTGGCAAAAGATCGAAACGATCTGCACCCGCATCCATCGGGCCGCGCATGTCGAGGCCCTGCCCGGTGTTCGCGCCCAGCTGGATCAGTGGGAGGAGGAGGGCCATGGCCATTTGCCGATCTGTATCGCCAAGACGCAATATTCCTTTTCAACCGATCCCGCCCTGCGCGGCGCGCCCGAAGGCCACGTCATCCCGGTGCGAGAGGTCCGTCTGAACGCCGGTGCGGGCTTTGTGGTGGCGATCTGCGGACAGGTGATGACCATGCCCGGCTTGCCCCGCCATCCGGCAGCCCGAACCATTGGATTGAACGACAGAGGACAGATCGACGGGCTGTTCTAGGCCGCCAGGGGCAAGGTGGGCTGGGGACGGCGCCACTGGCGGTACACGGCCATGTGCACAGCCACCAAGGCAGCCAGAGTGGGGGCCAGTGCCTCTCGATCCTGATCGCCGGTTCCAAAGCCCACCTGGACGGGAAACGATCCGTCGGGCCGCTGGCTGGCCACGATATCGGCCAGCATCGGCGACACGTCATGATCCGGGTCGATCAGGCGAAGACAGAAGCACAATTGCGCCAAGGGCGTCAGCCGGCCCTTGCGTTGTGCCCAATCCGCAAAGCGCAGGCAGTTGGCATAGGCATCGCCATAGGTGCGGGAATCGGCAAAACGCGGCCGTTCCGCACCGAACCGATAACACAGGGCCAGAACCCGCGCATATGTGTCGATTACCCCCTCGGTCAGCTGTTCTTCGGGAACAGGTGCTTTCAGAAAAGCCTGCGCCTCGGCCAGAAGGGGCGCGTCCAGGCGGTCGGACAATGCCAGGCGATCCGCCAGGGACAAGGGCTGCCACAATTCGATGCCTGCCCGGTCTTCCGGCGTCAGAATTCTGAACATGGCGGTGCCCCGACTGGTCCGCGCCCTGCCCCGCCCAAGTGACGACAGGAATATGCCGACGAAATCCGGTGTAAAATGTCCGCGAAGAAAGCTTTCAACCGGCGCGGCGGTTCCGCGCAGTCCGGTACAAATATATGCAGCAACTGCAATTTCGGCCAGATTGTCCAGATGATCGTGATCCAGCCGGGCTTCGGTCGGGAACTGTTCAATCTGGAATCGCAGCCATTGCTGGCTTCGCGCGCCGATCAAGGTCAGCAACTGCTTGTAGGCAGGGCTGTGTGACATGAGCATGGTCCCCTCGGTCGTGTGTTCAGGAATTAGAAACCTCGGTAAAGGATTTGGCAATAATTCTTTTTCAGGGAACACAGTAAAAAAGAACAAGAAAATATGAAAATTTTCAATTGTTTCTCCATGAAAAATATATGGTTGGATGCCAAGAAGGATTTATCGCGCCGCCAATTCCCTGGAATGGATCGCGTATGCCCGGACACAGGGCGGGACGGATTTTCGGTCGCAGCCCTATCTTGCGCCGGATGTTTTCAAGCGCCAGATCCACAAGCGCGAGGTGCCCGCCGTGACCCTGCTGAAACTGACCGACGTTGCGGCCCTGCCGTGGCACGAACAGCCAGAGCGGCTGTTCGACTGAGCCTCAGGGAAAGTTGCCTGAAACGTCGTCGCGGTCGGCGCGACATGCGCGTCCAGCGGCGGGTGCAGTTCGAACGCCTTCGGCTCGCGCAAGAAATCCCCAGCCGGAACAGGCGCCATTCCGACCGGGGTTCCTCGGCCGCGGCCAGTTCGTTGCGCATGATGTGGAACGCCAAAGCTTGGGACGGTGACGTCAAGCCGGAAACAGTATGGCGCCAAGCGGATGCCGGCAGAGGAAAATCCTGTCTCCTTGTCACATCTCAGCGGCCAAAGCCGCTGACCATGGGCAGCCAGGTCGACAAAGCGGGCACAAAGGTCAGGATCAGCAGCGACGCAATCGCCGCAAGGAAAAAGGGCGGCAACTCTCGCACCAGCGCCGACGGCTTTTGCTTGGTGGCCGAAGCGACGACAAATATCAGCCCGCCCACCGGCGGGGTCATGAGGCCGAACGTCAAGTTGACGATGACGATAATGGCGAATTGATCCGGCGCGATGCCGAGGCCATGGGCAATGGGTGCCAGGATCGGAACCAGGATCATGACACCCGGCAGCGGATCCATGAACATGCCAAAGAACAGCAGCAGAACATTGACCATCAGAAGAAAGGCGACAGGCGACAGGTCCATCGCAATCACGGCATCGGCCATGGCTTGCGGAACCCCCTCGATAATCAGCACCCACGCAAAGGCGCGGGCCGAGGCCAAGATCATCAGCACGGCGACCGACATGATCGCCGAACGCAGGAAAGCCCCCCACAGATCGGTAAGGGTAAAGCCGCGATAGATAACCGCGCTGGCGATGATGGCATAAAAGACTGCCACCACCGACGCCTCGGTCGGAGTGCAGATACCGCCGCGGATGCCCCCGACGATCGCGACGATCAGCAGCAGCGCCGGCAATGCGGCGATCGTGTTGCGCAGCATTTCCGATGCCGACGGCCGGGCCTCTTGGCTGCGATAGTCGCGCTTGCGACTGATCCACCAGTTCACCCCGGCGACGAGGCCCGAGATCAGCAAGCCCGGCAGCACGCCCGCCATGAACAGTGAGCCCACCGATACGTTACGATCCTGTAGCGCATAGATAATCATCGTAATCGACGGCGGTATGATCGGGTCCACGACCGAAACCGAGATCGTCAGCGCGCCGGCATAGGCCTTGGAATAGCCGCTCCGCTCCATCATCCGGGCCATCATCGCCCCCGGCCCCGCGGCCGACGCTAGGGCCGAACCCGAGATTCCGGCAAAAAGGGTTCCCGTCAGCACGTTTGCATAGCCCAGCCCACCCCGCAGATGGCCTACAAATTGCGACGCGAACCGCAGCAACATGCGCGATATGGCGCCCGTGGACATGATTTCGGCCGCAAGGATGAAAAACGGCACCGCCAGAAGCGGAAAGCTGTCAAGGCCGGTGAACATTTCCTTCACCACCACAACCATCGGATAGCGTCCATCAATCGCCACCGCCGCAAAGGCCGCCATGGCGAGGCTGAATGCGACGGGAACCCCCATAATCATCAGGATCAGGAAGGCGGCGATCATGATCTCAGCCAAGGGCGGTCTCTTCCGAATGTTGCAGGCCCGCCCGCAGATAGCGCGGCGCCATCAATGCCAGATGAACGATCATCAGGGCAAAGCCCGCCGGCATTGCCGCGTAGACCCATTTCATCGGAACACGCAAGGCGGCCGACCGCTGGACGGCCATCCGGTTCATATAGTCGATGCCGACCCATACCATGAACGCAAAGAAGCCCAGCAGCGCCAGCAGGATCAGGACGCGCAACGCGTGCTGCAACGGACCCGGCATCGCGTCCTGTGCATTGGTGATGGCGGCATGCGCGCCCTCGCGCAGCGCCAGCCCGCTGCCGAGAAAGGTCAGCCAGATCATCGAATAGCGCGCCACCTCGTCTGCCCAGGTCAGCGAATTGCCCGTGAGATAGCGGCCAAGGACATTCCACCCGAGAATGACCGACATTACCATCAGCCCAAGCACCAGCACGATGCCGTTCAGCGTCACGAAGGCGTTTTCAAGACGGCGCACCGGATTACTCGACCGCCTGAATCCGGTCCATCAGATCCTTGCCGAACTGCGCTTCATAGGACTTGTAAGGTTCGGCCAAGGCATCGCGGAAGGCGGCTTTCTGTTCGGGCGTCAACTCGTTCACCGTCATGCCGGCTTGCTGCAACTGGGCCACACCCGATGCATCCACCTCGTCCACATAGGCACGCATGGCGACGACGGCGTCGTCGGCGGCTTTTTCGAAGGCGGCCTTCTGCTCATCGTCAAGCGTACCCCAGAGCGACGGCGAGACGAGGATGATCGTCGAGGAATAGACATGCCCGTCCAGCGTCAGGTTCTTCTGCACCTCGTTCAGCTTGGCCGAGACGATTACGGAAAGCGGGTTTTCCTGACCGTCGATCGCCCCTTGCTGCAGGGCGCCGATCACCTCGGGCCATGCCATGGGCGTGGGGGCTGCGCCAAGGGCACGGAACGCCTCGATGTGAACCGGGTTTTCCATGGTGCGGATCTTGAGGCCCGCAAGATCGGCTGGGGTCTCAATGGGACCACGGTTGCTGGTGATATGGCGGAAACCCTGCTCTCCCCATGCCAGTGCGTGCAGACCCGCATCATCGAACTTGGCAAGCATCTCGTCGCCAATTTCGCCATCCAGAACGGCGCGGGCATGTTCCTTGTCGCGGAGCAGGAACGGGATGCCCAGAACGCCGACTTCGGGAACGAAGTTCCACAGGGTGCCGTCCGAGGCAATGGTCATCTCGACCGTCCCGAGTTGCAGCCCTTCCAGAACCTCGCGCTCGCCTCCGAGGCCCGAGGATGGAAAATGACGAAAGCTGAATTGGTCCCCCAGACTGGCCTTCAGCGACTCTTCGAAAGCCCTGGCCCCCGCGCCATAATGACTGTCCTCGGCCAGCGCATAGCCGATCTTGATTTCCTGCGCGGCAACAGGCGCGGCAAACAGCGAGCCAAGCAAAGCGGCGGCAACAAAATGCTTCATGTCTCAAGTCCCTCCCTCGGATCGAAAGAAACTAGCGCCAGCGGACAGACATGCGCAACCTGTGAAGCAGCAATTGGGCGGCAGATCGTGTTCGGTCGGCTGAAGGATTGGAGGCGCGTCGCCACCTGCTACGGCCAATGCCCAGATTCTTTCTCCTCCGCAGTCGCCCTCGGGCCACCGTCCTGTTTCCGTTCTGAAGATCTATGGATCCGGAATCTGGGCCAGTTCGCCGGACGTGCCGAATAGCATCGAAGCATCGATCCTTGCGCGCCCCGATGATCGACGAAATCCATCCCCGGCTTGTGGAGCAGGCTTGGTTTCCCGTCTTGCCGAGGTTGGTATGGGAGTAGTTGGCCCACGTCACGTCCGCCCTTGCAGGGACGACGTGTGTCAGGGCCAGCCTTCGCCTGGGAAGAAGGCGGCACGGCATCGAAAGCCTCATTCGCCATGAAAAGAACGATCTGGGATCAGCAATAACGTTCGATGAATGCCATTTGGTGGTCCCCATATCGATCGCCGTGCGCGAATCCGGGCGGAAGGACGGCATCTATTTCCGCAAGGTCGGTCGCCCCGAGTTCTGGAACGCGCCAGTCGTATAGGTGCTCTGCCGTCCGCGTGCCCGGAATGGGCACGATATGGTCCCCCTGGGCCAGAACCCAGCCAAGCGCCGCACCAGGCACCGTCCACCCGCGCGCGGCACAGAGGGCGCGGAACGGGGCAATGGCAGCAAGATTGGCGGAAAAATTCGGCTCAAGGAACCGCGGATTGGTGTCCCGGAAGTCGATGCCAGCGCGAAAGTCGCGCACCAAGGGCGTGCGCCCGAACATCCCTCGCCCAAGCGGGGAAAAAGCCACAAATGCAATTCCAAGCTCTTTGCAGGCCTGGATCAGGCCAAGCTGAGGCAAGCGTGTCCAGAGCGAGAATTCATTCTGCACAGCGGTCAGCGGATGTTCGGCATGGGCCCGGTGCACGGTCGAGGGCGCGACTTCGGAGAGGCCATATCCGCCAATCTTTCCCTCCTGAACAAGCTTTGCCATCGTTCCCGCCACATCTTCTACGGGAATTTCAGGTTGACGGCGGTGGATGTAATAAAGCTCTACATGCTCACGACGCAGTCGTCGAAGCGACTCCTCCAGGCATTGGCGGATATAGGCTTCGTCATTGCGCACGGCCCGAGGCGTTCCGTTGACGATGCCGCACTTCGTGGCAAGATGCACATCGTGGCGTCCCCAGTTGCCGATGATATCTTCCGACCTGCCCATGCCGTAGATGTTGGCGGTGTCGATATGGCTGACGCCCGCGTCCACCGCGGCGTCAAGGCACCTTAAAGAGGTTGCCTCATCCGTGGCGCCGAACATTCCGCCAAAGCTCATCGCGCCAAAGCCGATGGCGCCGACGCTGTGTGGACCAAGCCACCTTTGTTCCATCTGTGTCCCCCTGTCTTGTCTTTCGCAGTGCGGCAAGTAAGCGCGTGGCAATTCGCCAGTCAAGAATCCGGCCAGACTTTGTGTTGATCGAGGATATCCAGCGCCGCATGTGCGACCTGATTGACAGCCTGACATGGGCCAGCGCGATAAAGGCCTTGGCCCGCCCGCTGCCACCAAGGAACGCCTTGGACTTGTTGAGGATCAGCCCGCACGAACTGCCCTTTTGGTCCGCGGCAGGTGATGCACGGAATTACGCCGTCGCAGAAACAGTGACGTTCCCCGCACCTTCATGCTCCCGCACAAAGATCGGGATTCGCGTCAAAAGCTTGCGGTTGCGCTCCAAAGGGTTCCACGGGCGGCGTGCCAGCTGTTTCTGCCGATCCCGTTCCTGTCCTTTTGAGATTTGGCACGCCCAGGAAACCTCAGGCGACATCGGCTTGTCAGTCGTCCATCTCAACCGCCCAAGCAGACGCCCGGCGACATTGCCGCGCCATGCGGATGACGCATCCTGCGCAAGGCTTTCAGATCATGAGAATGGTCTGTGTGAGAGGTCGGCATAGGGATCGGATCAACCGGCGGCGACATTTCGACCGATCAAGTCTGCAATCTCATTGTCCGACAATCCGATTTCCCTCAACACTTCGCGGGTTCCGCCACCAAGCCGCGGCACAGGCCGATTAACGGTGCACGGCGTTCCTCCCAGCTTGATCGGGAAACCAACCGTTCTGATGAAGGGTCCTTCCTGGAAAGGCACCTTGATGACCATTTGCTGCGCCATGACCTGAGGATCGGTGAAGACCTGATGCAGGTCCTGGACGACGCCGCAAGGAACGCCGGCTGCGTTCAGGACGTCGAGCCAGTGCTGCTGGCTCTGGCCGGCCATGCGGCCGTTGATCGTCTCGCGCAGTTCCTCCCGAGCGGCCATGCGCTTGGGATTGCTGTCATACCGCGGATCCGACATGATCCAGCCGAGGTCCAATGTATCCAGGAAGCGACGCAGGATCTGATCGTGCGAATTGGCCACCGCGATCTGCCCGTCCGAACACAGGAACAACCCATAGGGATAGACGAGCGGATGGTCGTTGCCGGTCCTTTCGGGAACCGTGTCCGTTGCAAAATATTCGGACGAGAGATAGGCCATCAGGCTTATCAATCCGTTGACCATCGCGACCTCGACCGTCTGGCCTTTGCCTGTCTTCTCGCGTCCCAGCACGGCTGCAAGGATCCCCAGTGCCGCATAGACCCCGGCGACCAGATCGCTCACCGGGGCGGCGGCGCGCATCGGTGGGCCGTCCGGTTCGCCATTGACCCCCATAAAGCCGCTCATCGCCTGCGCGATGAAGTCGAAGGCTGGACGGTCGACATAGGGACCGACACTGCCATAGCCATTGATGCTGGCGACGATCAGGCGCGGGTTCAGTTCTTCCAATGCTGCCTCGCCCAGGCCAAGCTTGTCCAAGGTGCCAGGCCGGAAATTCTCGACCAGCACATCAGCATCGGCCAGCAAGCGGCGCAACACGGCTTTGCCATCGTCGGTATACAGGTCCAGAACGACCGAGCGCTTGTTGCGGTTGAATCCTGCAAAATATCCCGAATGCCCTTCGGTCATCGTGCCCTGGACGCGCACGGGATCACCCTTCGGCGGCTCGATCTTGACGACATCCGCCCCCAGGTCGCCAAGGATCATGGTGCAGAACGGTCCCGACAGCACTCGGGTCAGATCGATGACGCGAAGCCCCGCCAAGGGACCGTCTGATGTTTCAGCCATTGGCGGTCCTTACGCTGTCCATGGAAGCGGCTGCCAGGCGCGGCCCGGCCTTCATCACCTGGCCCGGCAATTCTCGGCCAACAACCCGTTCCGCCAGTTTGGCGGCCTCGATCAGCAAGTCTAGGCTGGCGCCTGTCGAGACGCCGCTTTCCTCCATCAGATAGACCAGATCCTCGGTCGCGACGTTGCCCGTAGCCCGCGGCACGAAGGGGCAGCCGCCAAGGCCACCGATACTGGATTCGTAATGCGTGACCCCTTGGCTGAGGCCCGCATAGACGCAAGCCAGGCCGACGCCGCGGGTATTGTGGAAATGCAGCGCCAGCGCGGCCTCGCCTCGCAGATGCCTCAATGCCTGCACACGTTGGATCACCAGCGCGGGCGTCGCCATGCCGGTGGTATCGCCAAGGGTAATATAGTCCATTCCCAGGTCGACATAGGCGCAGGCCAGATCAACCACCGCCTGAACATCGACCTCGCCTTCGAACGGACAGCCGAAGGCAGTTGCGATGGCGCCTTGCAGCTTGACGCCCGTGCCTTCGGCCAGTTTGGCGATGTCGGCAAAGCCCCTGAGCGACTGGGCGCGGCTGCGGTTCACGTTCTTCAGGTTGTGGCTTTCCGATGCAGAGGCGAACAGCACCATCGCGTCAACACCTGCTTCGATTGCGGCCTCGGCCCCGCGCATGTTCGGCACCAGCGCCGTCAAATGCGCGTCCTTGCGGTCGCGGAAGGCGGACAAGACTTCGGCCGCGTCGCGCATTTGCGGAACCGCCCGCGGCGAAACAAAGGAAGTGACCTCGAAATGACGCAAGCCCGCATCCAAGAGCGACTGGATCAGCGCGATCTTTTCAGGCGTGGAAACAAAGACGGGCTCGGACTGCAAGCCGTCGCGGGGGCCGACTTCGGTGATGACGGCGCGGTCGGGAAAACCCGGTATCCCCGGAACCAAGGTGCCCATGATGTCCTCCCCCCTCTGGAAACAAACAGCTTCTCTTTTGGATGCCAGGTTGGTATACCACCGACAAGGGAGGCGTCAATGACGGCCATCGCAACTGCTCAGCAGCAACAGGAAGGAACAGATCTTCTGTCCCGGCTGCGGTTTTCGATTTTGTCGCTGGAACTTGTTCCGGGCGAACCGATCAGCGAACGTTCGCTGGAAGCACAGTTCAAGATGTCCCGGACCCCGATCCGGGAAGCCCTGTTTCATCTTGTCCGCGATGGATTGGTGATCCGCGAGGGACGCGGCTACGCAGTAGCCCCCTTCGACATGGAGGAGATCGAGGAGGTCTTCGCCTTCCGCGACATTGTCGAACCGGCGGCTGTCAGGCTGGCGGCGCGGTTGGCCACGGACGCTGAAACCGATGCGATCCGGCGCAGCATCACCTTGGGACATCAGGAATTCACACCCGAACGATGGCTGGACTTGGGTCTGGATTTCCATGTGCGCTGTGCCGCGCTGTCTCGCAACCGCTGCCTGACGGCGGCAATGCAGGATGTGACCCTTCGTACGGTGCGCGCGCGCTGGCTGTCGTTCGCCTCGGAAGAAGGGCGGGCCACCACGCATCGCGAACACAGCGAAATCTTGGATCTCATCTGCGCCAAGGACGAGACCGGCGCGGCTTGCGCGGTTCTTGCCCATTCCGCAGCGGTGCGCCAGGACGTTCGGAAAGCGATTAACAGCGCACGGCGCTTCATGGGACGGCGGGGCGTCGTCGGAGAATGAGAACGACCATCATCTAGGGAGGAACGGATGATCTGGACACTGAATGGCTTGCGTGCCGCAGGCGTGACTTTGGCAGTCATGGTTGGAACTCCGGCGCTGGCAGCGGAATGCATCGCCCCCGCCGATCCCGGCGGTGGATGGGACTTTACCTGCCGCGAAGTCGGTCGCCTGCTGGCGGAGGAAGGGCTGGTCGAGGGCAATGTTCAGGTGACGAACATGCCGGGCGGCGTCGGTGCGGTGGCCTATGCCAATGTGGCCGGCAAGCGCGCCGACGATGGCGACGTGCTGGTGGCGACCTCGACCGTCGGCATCACGCAGATTGCGCAGGGCAAATATCCGGGCGGCATCGACCAGATGCGCTGGCTGGCCATGCTGGGCGCCGACGTGGGTGTGATCGCCGTCGCGAAGGACAGCGACATGCAGTCATTGGACGACTTGCTGGCCAAGCTGAAGGAAGACCCGACGTCGGTTGTCACGTCCGGATCCTCCGGTGCGGGTGGCTGGGATCATATCCGGCTGTTGCTGCTGGCCCAGGCGGCGGGGGTCGATGCCATTGACAAGATCCGCTGGGTTCAGTTCGACGGGGGCAGCCCCGCCGTCACACAGATGATGGGCGGCCAGGTGGGTGTCGTTTCCACCGACCTGGGCGAGATCAAGGGATTTGTCGAATCCGGCGACATCCGCATTCTGGCAGTGTTGGCGGATGAACCGATTTCCGCCTTTCCGGATCTGCCGACGGCCAAGTCGCAGGGCTATGACGTCACCGGCTATAACTGGCGCGGCTTTTACACCGGCGGCAAGGTGAGCGACGAAGACTATGCGGAATGGGTGGACAAGCTGAAGACGCTGTACGATTCCCCCGAATGGCACGAAGCGGCCAAGGCCAGCGGACTGGAGCCGGTCTGGCGCGGCGGCGATGAGTTTGCCGCCTATGTAGCCGAACAAGAACAGCAGATGGCCGAGATCTCGCGCCAGATCGGGGTCATTCAGTGACCGACCGGCTGGCCGGTATCTGCTTTTTCCTGCTGGCAGCCGGATATCTCTGGCTGTCTACAGGATATACCGCGAGTTTTGGCGATCCACTGGGGCCTGCGATCTTTCCGCGCGTGATCGGCATTCCGGCAGTCCTTCTGGGGCTGGCCTTGACGATCTGGCCGCGCCACAGTGCGGATTGGGCGGGTCCGGCCGGCTTGCTGCGGCAGGCTGCGGCGCTTGGCCTGCTTTTGGGTTATGCGCTGCTGCTGGAGCCTTTGGGCTTCGTGCCCTCCACGTTTGCCGCGATCCTGGGACTGGGGCTGCTTATGGGCGCGCCGCCGGCACGTGGATTCCTCACGGCCGGTATCGCCGCGCCGGGACTTTATCTTTTGTTCGACCGGCTGATGGGCCTGCCCCTGCCGATGGTCGGGACTTGGTTTGGCTGACATGGATATTCTTGCCTCGCTCTGGGACGGCTTTGCCGTTGCCGCCCTTCCGATCAATCTTGCGCTGATCGTTGCGGGCTGTTTTGCGGGCACGCTGATCGGCGCCCTGCCCGGCCTTGGGCCGGTCAACGGCGTAGCCATCCTGATCCCCCTGACCTTCGCCTTCGGACTGAATCCCACGTCTTCGATGATCCTGCTTTCGGCCGTTTACTACGGCTGCATGTATGGCGGTCGGATCTCATCCATCCTGCTTAACATCCCCGGTGACGAACCGGCCATCATGACCACCCTTGATGGCTATCCCATGGCGCGAAAAGGGCAGGCAGCGGATGCGCTGGCAATCTCGGGCGTGGCATCATTCATCGGCGCGACGTTGGCCACCCTGGGATTGACCCTGTTCGCGCCCCTGCTGGCCAACGCGGCGATCTATTTCGGTCCTGCGGATTACTTTGCGCTTTACGTAATGGCCTTTGCAACAATTGGCGGGATTTCCGGCACCGATCCTCGGAAAACGCTGTTGGCGGCGTTGTTGGGATTGATGCTGGGAACGGTCGGCCTTGATCCTTCGACAGGCGTGGCACGCTATACCTTTGGCAGCTTCAACCTTTATGACGGTTTCGACCCCATAGTTGCACTGGTCGGGCTGTTCGCGATTTCCGAAATCTTGTTTTTCCTCGAACAGAAGGTGCAGGAGGGCAAGCTGGTGCCGCCGGGCAGGGTATTTCCCCGCCTGTCGCGCGTGAAGGAAGGACTCGGCGCCTCGCTTCGTGGCTCGGTGATCGGTTTTGTCGCAGGAATCCTGCCTGGGGCGGGCGCGTCGTTGGGTGCGGTCATGGCCTACAGCTTCGAAAAGCGCCTGAGCGACAAAGGCACCTTCGGCACCGGCGATCCCCGCGGCGTCGCAGCGCCCGAGGCGGGCAACAATGCCGCCAGCGGTGGGGCGCTTATCCCGATGCTCACGCTTGGGGTGCCAGGGTCGGGGACAACCGCGGTCATGCTGGCGATGCTGATCTCTCTCAATATCCAGCCCGGACCCCTGCTATTCGAGCGAAGCCCCGATCTGGTTTGGGGCCTAGTCGCCGCGCTTTATCTGGCCAATTTTGTTCTGCTGATCCTGAACCTGCCCTTGATCGGAATCTTTACCCGCGTGCTTGGGTTGCCCGCCTGGGGCCTGATGCCGCTGATCGTCGCGATAAGCTATCTGGGCGTCTACGCCATCACCCATGCAGCCTTCGACCTTATGGTCATGGTAGGATTCGGAGTTCTGGGATTTGTTTTGCGGAAGCTGGATTTTTCGCTGGTCCCTGTGGTTCTGGGCCTCCTTCTGGGAATGGACATGGAGAACAATCTGCGCCGCGCCTTGTCGATCTCAGGGGGCGATTTCCTGGTGCTGTTCCAAAGTCCCATTGCGCTGGCAATCTACGGCGTCACGATTGCCTTCCTGGGGTTTTCGCTGTGGCTATCCCGGCGCGGATCCTCGGCCGTTCAGGCAGGTGTTGGAGAGTAAACGATGCCTGAAAGGAGCGCCTGGTCGAGGACGGCCGCCTTCTCGGGCAAGCCCAGGCAGCGCGCGTCGAACGGGCCGTTGGGCAGTGCTTCGCCTTTTCTGTGGCCAACGTCAGCAGATGCCCTTCACCACAGTTCTTGATGGCCGACAGCATCACGTCGACAAACCTTTCAAGCCTGAGAGAAGAAAGAAAGTTTTCTCTGGCAGTATCGCCTTGAGGCTGCTGTGCCTTCCTGTCCCTCGCATCTTCTCACAGGCGGCGGGCCACTGGGCGACGGCATCAGCGTCCAAGCTGGCGGCCATGTTTCGGTGCTGGATTGCGACGCCAGCGGGCTGGCAGTCAGCTTCGGATCGACCGGCATCTATACGTCCGGGGTGATGGTGTTTGCGGAACTCGAATCCCTCCTCGCCCCCTGCCAAGCGTCTGGCACCAGGTTCCTGCGTTGAGTCCGAATGACCGCAATGCTTGGATGCTGCGGCTGCTGTGCCGCAACGCCTCAAGTCGGCTTCCCGCCCAAAGCAGTCCATGGCCACGCGAGGTGGCGGATCTTCTGAATTGAATACAACTTTCAGCGGTAGATATACGTCCTGAAGTCGGACTCCTGGGTGACGGTGCCTCTATACATTCCTTCGCAGTTGAAGGGCAGGGACAGGTTCCCGTGAGCGTCGACGGCGATGACGCCTCCGGATCCGTCATTCGATCCAAGGTCTTCCATGACCACATGGTCTGCCGCGTCCGCCAGCGTCTGCCCCGCATGGCGCATTCGGGCTGCAATCTCGGCCGCGGCATGCCAGCGAATGAAGATCTCGCCATGCCCGGTGCCGGATACCGCGCAGGTTTCGTTGTCCGCATAGGTGCCCGCGCCAATGACAGGGGTATCGCCGACGCGTCCGGGCGATTTGGCCGTCATGCCGCCGGTCGAGGTGGCTGCGGCCAAGTTGCCGTGCGCATCGCGTGCCACGGCACCCACGGTCCCGTGGCGGCGGGCAGGGTCGGTATCGTCGATGCCGTCGCGGCGCATCTGCAACGTCGCCTGCAGGGCGTCCCAACGCTGCCGGGTGAAGAAATAGGGGGCATCCTCGAACGGCAGGCCGGCATCGCGTGCAACCTGCAAGGCGTTGGGGCCGATCAGCAGCACATGATCGGTCCGCTCCATCACCGCCCGCGCGGCCAGGATCGGATTGCGCGGTCCCATGACGCCCGCGACGGCGCCTGCCTTGCGCGTGGCGCCGTCCATGACTGCGGCGTCCATCTCCTGCCGGCCGTCCGAAGTAAAGACCGCGCCCCGGCCCGCGTTGAACAGCGGTTCGTCCTCCAGCACGCAGACGGCGGCCGTGACGGCGTCCATCGCACTGCCGGCCTGCGCCAGGACATCGTGCCCCGCCTGCAACGCGCCGCGCAGACCGGCGTGATAGCGAGCCTCCAGATCGTCGGTCATGGTGTGGCGCAGGATCGTGCCGGCCCCGCCATGCACTGCGAGTGAAAATGTGATCACTAGGAGGCTCCTTCTCTCAGTCCGGCCTGTTCCGCGCAGTAGGCTGCGATTTCGGCATGGGTGGCGATCCAGCAGTCACCCTTGGCGACAATGCGTTCCAGAAGCTGTTCAAGGATGAAGATGCGGCTGCGATATCCGATGACATGCGGGTGCATGGTCAGCAGGAACAGCCCGCTTTCGGAATAGGCGCCCTCGAACTCTCGCAGGAAGATGTCCAGCACATCCGCGGGCGGCGTATAGGGCCGCTGTGCCCCGAACCGGTTCATCATAAAGTAAACCGCATCGTCGCGGAGCCATTCGACCGGCAGTTCGACCAGACCGGTGGCTTGGCCATCCTGCAGGATCTCGTAAGGGTCGTCGTCCGAGAACAGCGAGCTGTCATAGAGCAGCCCCATCTCTCGTGCGATCGACAGGGTCGTGGGACTGTAATCCCAGGACGGCGTCCGCATGCCGACGGGGCGCTGGCCGCTGACACGTTCCAGCGTGTCGGCAGCGCGCATCATCAGATCGCGCTCGGTCGCGGCGTCCAGCGTGGTGTTCAGTTCGTGGATCCAGCCGTGCAGGCCGATCTCGTGCCCATCCTGCGCAAGGGCGCGCTGTTCATCCGGATGCAGCAGCGCCGCAACCGCCGGGACAAAGAAAGTTGCCTTGGCACCGTGGCCGTCCAGCACCTGCCGAATGCGGGGAATGCCGCGCCGCGCACCGAACTCGCCCCAGCTGAGGCGGGCCACGGAATTGCCGCCGTCGCGCAATTCGTTCGTCTCGTGGTCGCTGTCAAAGGACAGCGCCACGGCACAGCGGGCGCCTCCCGGCCATCGTTGGGGCAGCAGGCTGCGCCCCGCGCGCACCGCGCCGACCTTGCCGCGCCAGACGTCTTCGGGCCATTCGTGCGGGTCCATCACCCGTGCCCCCCGTCCACTTGCAGGATTTGCCCGGTGATCCAGTCCGCCTGCCGCGAGCACAGGAACACGACCGCGTTGGCGATGTCGTCGGCCTGCCCCAAGCGGCGCAGGTGGATACTGTCGATGATGCGCTTCTGCCGGTCTGGGCCAAAGGCCTGCCACTGCCTTTCGGTCGAGGGGTTGGACAGAATGAATCCCGGCGCGACCGAATTCACGGTGATGCCGGACGGTCCCAGTTCCAGCGCGAGTTGCTTCGTCAGCCCGACAAGGGCGTGCTTTGCGGCGGTATAGGCCTGAATGCCCGTCAGGCTGGGCTTCAGCCCCGCGCCGGACGAGATCGTCACGATCCGGCCGGAACCCGCAGCCCTCATTCCGGGGGTCAGTGCCTGCGCGCACCACATCACCGCGTCGACATTGGCCGCGAAGATGGCCCGCCAGTCGGCTTCGTCCACGTGATCCAGGGGCCGGCCGACCTGGCCCCGGACACCGCCGGCGGCGGCGATCAGCCCGTCGACCCGACCGTGCCGATCCAGAACCGTTTCGCAAAGCGCGCGGGCGCCCTCCTGCCGCCCGAGATCACCCGCGTGACAGCTGACGCCAGGCAGACCGGCGAGCGGATACAGTCCGGCATCATCGATGTCCATGGCAGCCACGGTCGCGCCGGATCCCGCAAGCGTCCGCACGATCGCCGCGCCGATGCCCTGGGCCGCCCCTGTGACGGCAAAGACCTGTCCTGCCAGGGTCAGCTGCATGTCGCCACCATCCGGTCCAGAAGCGCGGTCGATTGCGTATGGGTTCCGTTCTCGATGCCGTGGATCAGGTCGCACATCTCCGACAGGGCGGGGGTCGGTATGCCGTGTCCGCGACCGATCTCGATCAGGACGCCGACCTGCGCATCGACCTCGGTCTTGCGCTTGCGGACGGCCAGGTCGCGGTAGATGCCGGAATGGGTTTTCGCCGTCTTGCGGTTATGTGCCACCATGGCGTCGATGGAGGCATCCATCCGGGCTGTGTCGCGGTCGAGGAATGCATCCGGGTCGAAGCCGTTGAAGCCCAGGGGCGTTACCCCCTCGGCCTTGGCCAGGCGCATGACTTCATGGCCCAAGGCCGCGTAGACCGGGCGCCACGGGGCCGGGTCCATCGCGTCGGACATCGATTCCGGTGTCAGTGCGGTCGCGAACAGCAGCGAGCCGTAGCCCATTTTGCCCCACAAATAGCCCCAGATGTTGTCGGTCACGACCGCCTCGGGTTCGACCAATGCGAACAGGGCATGCATTTCGCGCACCCGCGGGCTGACGCGGTTGTCCAGTTCGCCCAAGGCGACCGCGGCTCGGTTGCCGTAAAGGATGCGGCCCGGCTCCAGCCAGTCTGCGCCAAAGTTGACAAAGCAGCCGACCGTGCGGTCCGCGCCGATCATGTCCGCGATTGCGCGCTCGTTAAGGCCGTTCTGTGCCGACACGACAAAGCCGTCCAGCGCAAGGTGCGGTATCAGCATCTGCATTGCCTGACGCGTATGATGCGCCTTCACGGCCAGGATCACACGGCGATAGGTGCCGGTCAGCGTGGCAGGGGTTTCGGCCGGCAGGATCTGAACGAACTCCTCGACGGGTCCTTCGATACGCAAACCGTCGCGGCGCATCGCCTCAACATGGTCGGCCTCGATGTCGACCATCTGCACAGGGTGGCCGGCGCGGGCGGCATAGGCGCCCAGAATGCCGCCGATGGCCCCTGCGCCCCAGATCAGGATAGGTTCCCCTGCGGTCATGCCCAATCGCCTTCGATCAGGGCGCGGGTTTCCGCGACGGCGATCTGCCAGATGCCGTCCATCTGGTCGTCTGGCTTCTGGTAGTGACCGCCGTAATTGCCGTCTCCGATCAGGTCGCGCACGCCCTGCGCGTTCCGATCGCGCAAGCGGTCGAAATCGACATAGGGTTTCTGCTCTGGCGGCACTGGGCGTCCCGGCAGCCGGGTCCAGGGAAAGTTCTCCATCCAGGATGCGTGCGACGCCACCGGATCGACGGCCTGCACCGCGGCCCATGTGCGCGGCGCCCGCCACCAGTCGTGGAACCGACACCGCGCGCCGGGACGGGTCTGCATCCATTCGGCGCAGACCGGCTGGACCGGACTGTTGCCGCCATGCCCGTTGACGATCAGCACGCGCCGGAACCCGGTGTCATAGAGGCTGTCCAGGATGTCGCGCACCAGCGCCGCATAGGTCGACAGCTTCAGGGAAACCGTGCCGGGAAAGGCCATGAAGTAGGGCGTCAGCCCATAGGGAACCGCCGGGAAGACCGGGATGCCAAGGGGCGCGGCCGCATCGGTGGCGATCTTTTCCGACAGGATCGAGTCCACCGACAGGCTCAGATGGGCGTGTTGTTCGGTGCTGCCCAGGGGCAGGATGCAGCGGTCGTCCTTTTGCAGATAGGCCTCGATGTCGAGCCAAGAGCTTTCGGAAATTTTCATGGCGTCTCTCCTTTGATGGCGCCGGCCGTGCGGAGGGCGTCCAGCGCCGGCAAGAGCTGAGTCTGCACGGCGTGGCTGTCGGGGGTGTGGCGATATTCGATGGCCGTCTGTTGAGCGCCAAGGCGGGATCCCAGATAGTCCGCCCCCGTCGCGTGGATCAGCACGTCACAGTCCGCCAGCAGGCGGTCCAGGTCGTCGGCCGCGCGTGCGACGGCCGTCACGCGAGCCAGATGCGGTGCAAACCGGGCGACCCCGGCCTTGAGCACGCTGAGGAAGTCATCGAAATACGAGACCAGCAACACGCGCGCATCGGGGCGGATGCCGGCAAGGGCCACGCGCGTAGCTTCGTTCGGGATCAGGATCATGCTGACCTGCGGGATACCTGGAAACAACTCGGCCGCCTGTGTCGCAAGGGTCCGCGGTGAGACGACCAAGTCGACGCGGGCAGGCAGGTCGTCCCGCTGGTCGATGGTCCAGGCTATGACGATATCGTCGGGCGACAGATACGGCGCGAGATCGCGGGCATAGGCCGCGGTCGCGTCGCTGAATGTCCCCAACACCACGACGCGCAGGGATCGCGGCGGCGCGGACGCTGCCATCGTCACGCGAAAGGCGATATCCTGCGCTGTCAGCCCCAGTTCCCGCCCGGCGGCCACCAGTGCAGCGATCTGACGTTCAAGCGCGGCCATCTGCCGCGAGCGCCCGGCGCAGGGGATGCCGCGATCGGTGACGAAGGTGCCTGATCCGATCCGTCCCTCGATCTGACCGCGTTCCTGCAGGGACGCGAAGACGTTGCTGACGGTGACGGGCGACAGCCCCAATGTCGCCGCAAGCTTTCGGACCGAAGGCAGGCGGCTGCCGGACGGGATGTCCCCCGCGGCGATCCCATATTCCAGCGCCCCGCGCAGCTGCACGGAGACCGGGACCGATGAGGCCGGGTCGATGGCATGGGCGATCCGCAGCAGGGCGGCGTCCAAGTCAGGGGCGGGAACTGAATTCATACCGTATCATTGAATGATAACAGTTGGTCGCTCAAGGGTAATTTTTGCACCAATAAGACCAATATTCATGGCCATGTATCTCGCAGGCAGCGAGGCAGAAAGCCTTTCGTTGCGGAAATTTCTTGACGCGCAAAAAAAACGCCCTCTAGTGTTACAGTCAATCATAACAGGTGAGGTTCAGAAATGGCTAAAAATGCTCTTTGCTCGGGAATCGCTTTCATCGCCTTGCTAGCTGCCGCGCCGGCGGTCATGGCGCAGGACCTGACGATCGGTCTGCGCGCGGGACCGGATTCAATCGACCCACACTGGTCCACCCTGGGCAGTCAGGCCGAGGCGCTGCGTCACATCTTTGATACGCTGGTCGATGCTGATGAGACGCTGCAGCTGCGGCCGGGCCTCGCCGTAAGCTGGACGCCGATTGACGACACCACATGGGAGTTCAAGCTGCGCGAGGGCGTGACATTCCATGACGGCACCCCCTTTACCGCCGAGGACGTCAAGTTCTCGATCGAGCGCATTCCCGCAGTCACGGGCCCGATGCCCATGACGCTCTACACCAAATATGTCGCGTCGGTCGAAATCGTGGACGACTATACGCTGCGCATCACCACCAATGGCATGGCGCCGTCGCTGCCGAACGACTTCACGCGCCTGTTTGTCGTTCCGTCGGAAACCGGGATGGAAGCCGGGAACGAGGAATTCAATTCCGGCGAGAAGGCCATCGGCACCGGCCCCTACAAGTTCGTCAGCTGGCAACCCAAGGGCGACCTGGTGGTCGAGCGCAACGACGACTATTGGGGCGATGCCCCGGCCTGGCAGACTGTGACGCGGCGCGAGATTCCCGATGATGCCGCCCGCGTTGCGGCCCTGAAATCGGGACAGGTCGACATGATTAACTATGTGCCCGCCACGGACTACCTGTCGATGCAGGCCGACAGCAGCCTGGATACGTTCGTGTCGGATTCGATCTATATCCTGAACATCGCACCATCGGTAAAGGACGAGGAGCCCCAGCCGATCAAGATCAACGGGGAGGAAATCGACGGCAACCCGTTGCAGGACGTGCGGGTCCGCAAGGCGCTGGACCTGGCGATCAACCGCGATGTTCTGGTCAACGTGGTGCTGGAGGGGCTGGGCACGCCCGCGAACCAGCTGATGCCCGAAGGGTTCTTCGGCTATTCGTCGGATATCCCGGCACCGGCTTATGACATCGATCAGGCCAAGGCGCTGCTGTCCGAGGCGGGTTATCCCGACGGGTTCGAGATCGACTTTACCTGCACGAACAATCGTGTTCCCGGCGACGCGGTGGTCTGCGAGGCACTGGCCCAGATGTGGTCGCGCCTTGGCCTGACGGTGAACGCACAAGCTCTGAACGGCACGGTGTTTTTCCCTGCGGCGCAGCGCGAGGAATACACGATGACCATGTCCGCCTGGGGCACGCTGACCGGTGAGGCGGCCTATACCTACGGCGCGCTGGTCCATACGCAGGACGCCGAGAAGGGCTTTGGAAACTTCAACCGCTCGGGTTATTCGAACCCTGAATTCGACCGCATCTTCAGCGAGGGCAGCCAGACCCTGGATACGGACGCGCGTCGTGAACTCTATGAGCAGGCGTCCGAGATCGCGATGGAGGATCGCGCCCTGATCCCGACTGTCATCCTGCAGAGCGTGTGGGCGTCGAAGGCCGGCATGATTGATTTCACCCCCCGCGTCGACCAGGAAACCCGCGCCTACGCGATTACCCCGAAAGAGTGATCTGACAACCGCGTGGCGCGTCCCGTTCAGGGGCGCGCCGCCGACGCCCCGCTGCCGGGCGACATCGGACAGGAAGAAACGGGGG
Organism: Paracoccus sediminis; assembly: GCF_900188295.1. Classification (GTDB taxonomy): domain Bacteria; phylum Pseudomonadota; class Alphaproteobacteria; order Rhodobacterales; family Rhodobacteraceae; genus Paracoccus; species Paracoccus sediminis. The sequence continues at coordinate 2,191 of NZ_FZNM01000004.1, read as the reverse complement.
ATTGTGATGTTTGGCTATCTTGTCGGTCGACTGATACAGGCGATGATGGTCGTGTTCGTCATGTCGGTCATCGTCTTCGTCGGCGTCTACGCAATCGGCAACCCGATCGACGTGATGATCGACCCCGGCGCCAGCCAAGAAATCCGCGAGAACCTGATCCGGCAATACGGGTTCGACCAGCCCCTGTGGCAACAGTATTTCATTTTCGTCGGCAACGTGTTCCAAGGTGATCTGGGCCGGTCCATGGTCTACAACATCCCGGTCACGTCGCTTGTCTTCTCGCGTCTGCCCGCGACGCTGGAACTGGTGCTGGTCTCAGTGGGCATCGCCACGGTGATCGGTGTCCCTGCCGGCATGTATGCGGGCTACCGTCCGAACGGCATCCCCGCCAAGCTCATCATGGCATTGTCAGTTCTGGGCTTTTCCGTCCCGACATTCTGGATCGGCATGCTGCTGATCATGGGGTTCGCCGTCAACCTGGGCTGGCTGCCATCGGGCGGTCGCGGAGAGGTCGGGCAGGTCCTGTGGTTCAAGACCTCTCTGGCGACTGCGAATGGCTGGGCCCATGTAATCATGCCGGCGATCAATTTGTCGCTGTTCAAGATGGGCCTGATGATCCGACTGACCCGTGCGGGTATGGTCGAGGCGATGGGCACGGACTACGTCCGCTTTGCCCGCGCACAGGGCCTGCCGGACCGGCAGATCGTGTTCGGTCACATCATGCGCAACACCTCCATCCCATTGGTTACCGTATTCGGGCTAGAGCTGGGCTCGACCCTGGCCTTTGCCGTGGTCACCGAGACGGTCTTCAACTGGCCGGGCGTAGGCAAGCTGATTATCGACAGCATCCTGCAATTGGACCGGCCGGTGATGGTGTCCTATCTGGTGATGGTGGTGCTGCTGTTCGTGATGATCAACCTGGTCGTCGACCTGATCTATGCGCGGCTTGATCCCCGCGTCCGTCTGAAGGGAAGCTCGTGATGGCCCATTCGGAAACGTTCTGGCCGTCCCTTCCGCAGCCCCGGTCGAGACGCGGGTGATGCGATTGCGCAATTTCTGGTCCGACTTTCGCCGATCGTGGGTGGCGGTCGGCGCGCTGGCAGTGATCGTGACGTTGCTCGTTGCATCCTTCGGGGCACCTTGGCTGGTGCCGCAGGATCCCTATGATCTGGGGCAGCTGGATTGGGCGGATGCTTTTCTGCAACCTGGCCAGACGGGATCAGGCGGCTATGTGCATCTGCTGGGCACGGACAATGCCGGCCGCGACATGCTGTCCGCGATCCTTTACGGGCTGCGCACCAGTTTTCTGATCGGGATATCGGCCGGGGTGCTGGCACTGACCCTGGGAATCAGCATCGGCCTGACGGCCGCGTATTTCGGCGGCCGGATCGAGGCGTTGCTGATGCGGATCGTGGATTTGCAGCTGTCCATGCCCGCCATCCTGCTGGCATTGGTGATGGCCGCCGTTCTGGGGCAGGGTGTGCCGCAGATCATCCTGGCCTTGGTGGTGGCGCAATACGCCTACTTCGCCCGCACGACCCATGGCGCCGCGTCCGTCGAGCGCCGCAAGGACTATATCGAGGCCGCCCGGTCGACCCCGCTGCCGACCCGGCGGATCCTGTTCAAGCATCTGCTGCCCAATGTCCTGCCACCGCTGATCGTCGTGGCCACCGTGCAGGTTGCCAGCGCCATTTCGCTGGAGGCGACGCTGTCCTTTCTGGGTGTGGGCCTGCCGCTGACCGAACCGTCGCTGGGATCGCTGATCTCCAACGGCTTCAAGTATATTCATGCCGGTCGCTCATGGCTGTCCATCTATCCCGGCGTCTTTTTGATGATTACGGTCGTGGCAATCAACTTGGTCGGCGATCAGGTCAGGACCGTGATCGACCCGAGGAACAGCAGATGACCGCAGCACTCGACGTCAAGGGACTGACCACGCGGTTCGAGACCAGGGCAGGCCATGTCACGGCGGTCAACGATGTCAGCTTCGCCGTGCAGCCCGGCCGGATCATGGGTCTTGTGGGCGAAAGCGGGTCGGGAAAGAGCGTTACAGGGTTCTCGATCCTTGGCCTGATCGACGCACCCGGAGAGGTGACTGTTGATTTCCACCCAGAAGTGACCCAGGCAGGCTCATAATTTCCATTGAGATTTGACCCATGTGACCCTTCCCCGACGCGGAGAGCGGAGGGGG
>NZ_FZNM01000012.1 GCF_900188295.1 Paracoccus sediminis | reverse complement strand
ACACCCGCGGAGGTCTTCGAGAGCAACCTGATGGCCATCAGAAACAGACTGGAGTAGAAGAAAAACAACGATTTGCGCTTCGGCGTGAGTTCTCATCGCACGCCTCTGGATCAGCGTCGATCCTTGGGCGCCGGACATGGGATGGGGGATGATGAGCGAACCCCATCTGAACCGGGTCGAGGTTCAGAGCCAGGCGGTGCAAGGCCGGATGGCGCCCTTGCCGCGCATCTCGTTCGAAATCGACAGGCAGGCGGCCCGCGCCGCCGCGCGGGGGTCAGAGGCAGCCGAGAAAGGGCACGGTTTCGCAATCAGATCCCGCGCATCAAGCCTGGCGTCTCGGCGGGAAGCTGCCGCGCCAGAAAACCCACCGGCCCGTGGCGCTCGGACAAGCGGCGGCCCGCCTCGCCGTGCAGCCAGACACCCCAGCAGGCGGCTTCCCAAGGTCCAAGACCCCGCGCGCTCAGCCCCGCGATGATCCCGGCAAGCACGTCTCCGGAACCGCCGGTGGCAAGCCCTGCGCCGCCGCCGCCATAAAGCGCGAGGTCGCCCTGCGGGTTCGCAAGCATTGTCGTCGGCCCCTTCAGAACCACCACGGCGCCCAAATCCTGGGCCAGTGGCACAAGCATCCTTGCACGGCCTTTCATCACCGCATCCCGGTCCTTTCCGGTCAGCGCCGCCATCTCTCCGGCGTTCGGCGTCAGGATCAGGCGCCCTGCCATCCGGCGCAACAGTGGCAGACGGTCATGGCCGGCAGCCACTGCGGCCGCGTCAAGGATCACGCTGCACGCCTCGGCACGCGGCAGGATCGCCTCAAGAATCCGTCCCGCCGCATCGACAGATCCCATGGCCGGGCCGATCGCCAGGCAGTCGCAGTGGTCCAGCAACGGCTCCACCGGGCGGGTGCCCGCGATCTCGCCGGTCTCGTCCGTGGGCAGGGCGAACATCCCCGCTTCGGGCAGCAGCACGCCCAGGGGGATCGCCAAAATGTCCGGCACGGCCAGTTGCACCTTGCCGGCGCCGGACTGGAACGCCGCCTCAGTGGTAAGGCGCACCCCACCCGGCACCTGTGCCGAGCCGCCGATCAGCACCACGCGACCGCGCTCATTCTTGTCGACATCATCATGAACCGGCAGCGGATGAGCCCGCAGCCATGCGGCATCCAGCGGGATCGGTGCATGGTTCATCCTCGGCTGCCCGCCATTGCGTCGGGGTTGGACGTGACCGGCGTATGGTCGGCCACCATCGGCGCGATCACGTTGTAGCGCAGCAGCCTCATTTCGCCGTCGCCTTCCTCGGTTTCGGCAAAGCGGTATTCCGTGATCGAACAGTTCGCCACATCCCCTTCCGCGTCGATCGCGAGGATTTCCTCCTCGGTCAGCCCTTCGATGATATAGCGCAGGCACAGGACCACGACCTGATGGGCCACGATCATCACCCGACAGCCGCCATGGTGAAGCCCGACCGTGTCAAGCAGCGACCGCAGGCGGAAAATGACGTCGCACCAGCTCTCGCCGCCGGGCGGGCGGTGATAGAACTTGCCCAGGAGCAGGCGCAGTTCGGCTTGCTGCGGTTCCTCGTCGCGCACGCCCATGGTCGTCAGCCCGTCCAGGATGCCGAATTCCTTCTCGCGCAGGCGTTCGTCCAGGCGCAGGCCCAGGGTGCCCCGGCAGCCCCCGGCGTCCCGGAATATTTCGGCGGTCTGTCGCGCGCGCAGATAGGGCGAACACATCAAGACGTTGGGCCGCGCGCCTTCCTCCCCGTCAGCGAACCATCGCCCCAATGCGCGCGATTGATCGCGCCCCAAGGCCGAAAGCGGGATATCCACGTCGCGGGCGCGCAGGTCGATGCGGCGCTGTCCCGCCTCGTGCGCCTTGTCGCGCGCGACATTGCCGGCGCTTTGTCCGTGGCGCACCAGCCACAGCCGTTCCGGCCACCGTGGCGTCATGGTCATACCTGCCCCCGCATGGTGTCCCCCCGGATGGTATCGCGGACTAACGGACGAAGGGGGATAACGGTTCAGTCGCCCGATGCCAAATCATCCTTGGTACCGGCTTCGTCCATGAGGTTCCGCACCTGGTGAACCGCCGGATCCGTTCGATCCCGCGTCGGTCAGGCGCCCCGGCATTGCGTCCCTCATCGGCCGAATCGGGATCGCGAGCGTCTGCCAGGCGGCCTGTGCCAAAGGAACAGGGCTGGTCCGATTGCCTCTCGCAACCTCACGCTCTTTGACAAATCCGGATTTCAGGCTGTTCGGAGCACGACCTCGAGGCTTTTCGCCAGTTGCTGATCGGAATAGGGTTTCTGAACCTTCGGGCATTGGTCGTAGGGCGGGTCGATTTCAGCGTAGCCGGTGGACAGCAGGAAGGGTATGCCTCTTGCCATCAGCCGGTCGACGATCGGATAGCTCTTTTCCCGACCAAGATTGACGTCGAGAAGGGCGATATCGACGTCTTCCTTTTCAAGGAGGGTCAGCGCCTGAGCGACGCGCGCCGCCGGACCGATGATGACGCACCCGAACCCTTCGAGCATGTCCTCGATGTCCATGCAGACCAGCATCTCGTCCTCTACGACCAGAATGCGCAGACCCGCCAGATTCGATATCATCAGCTTGCCTCCGGCATCGGCATCTTTATCTCGCAGATCAGCCCGTCCGGATGATGCAGCAGCCGCACCGTCCCCCCGATCTCGTTTGAAAGGCCTTCCTCGAGCAGGCGTGTGCCGAATCCCCTGGAGGGGGGCGGCACGACCACGGGTCCGTGTTTTTCAATCCAGGTGATGCACAAGGTGCCCTTGCCAAGATCCTGCCAGCGGATTTCAACCAGGCCGTTCTCGGATGTGAGCGCCCCGTATTTCGTGGCATTGGTAGCCAGTTCATGAAACCCCATTCCCAGAGCAAGAGCGAGCTTGGGCGTCAGGGAAACCTGCTGACCCTCCAGAAGAACCCTGTGGTTGCCGGCGACATTGCCGACAAAGGGCGCCAGCGACGCCGAGGCGATCGCCCTCAGATCGACGCTTCGCCAGTTTTCCCGCATGATAAGGCTGTGGCTGTGCGACAGGGCCAGCAGGCGCCCGGTGAACAGACGCATCGCCGTGTCCTCGGCGCGCCCGCGAAAGGTCTGCCTGGCGATGGCCTGAACCGTTGCCAGCATGTTCTTGACGCGGTGATTGAGCTCTTGCGCCAAAAGCTTCTGGTGATCCTCGGAACGCTGGCGGTCGGCGATCTCTCTCTGAGCCGCCTCGAAAAGATGAGCGTTGTCGATGGCGATGGATGCCTGTGCCGCGATCGCTGTGACAATGCGTTCACTGCGTGCGCTGAAGACGTCCGCGTCCTTGTGACCGAAAATGAGCGCGCCAAGAATCTCACCTCCCCGCGAAACGACAGGAACGGCCAGATAGCTTGTCACGGGCAAGTGGCCCGGCGGCATGCCATGAAACGGCGCATGATTCCCGTAACGGGGATCCGCCTTGATATTGCCGACCCTGAGGACGGAGCCTCCGGCAAAGGTGGGGCCGAAGACGGCCGTGTGCCGGGGCGGGGGAAAGGAGGAGAACGCAGAGCGCGGAGCGCCCGACAGGGCATAAAGCTGAAGCGTCTTTCCTTCCCGGATGGTGTTGTAGAAAAATGCGCCGAATTGCGCGCCTGACAGTTCGGTGGCGATATCGGTTACGGTCTGGACGATTTCTTCCAGATCAAGCGTGCTTGTCAGCATCGTCCCGATCCGATTGAGAAGTTCCAGCGTCCATGTTTCTTCTTCAAGCGCCCGCCGGGCTTGAATATCGGCGCTGATGTCGCGCACCTCGAGCACGGTGCCGACGACGACGCCCCCCTCCTCAACCGGACTGGCCGTATATTCCACCTCGTAGAAATGACCGTCCTTGTGAATGAAGGTGTCCTGTCCCTGCTGCCGGCGGGATTTGGGGAAAGCCTGGACGATGGGGCATTCCTTGATCGGATAGGCGCTGCCATCCGGTCGGGAATGGTGAATCGCGTCGTGCAGGGCACGCGTCTGAAGTTCTTCGAGAGCGTATCCGGTCAGATCAGACGCCGCAGAGTTCATGTAAATGCAATGCTGCTTTTCATCGAGAACGAACAAGGCGCTGCTTGCGTTTTCGCAGGCAGCCTTCAGCAAGCGGATATCCGAGGCACTCGCCGACTGATCTTCAGGTCTTCTTGTCAAGTTCGAGGCCTTTGTTGCATGCGGTCATCGCGATAGTGATGCCTGTCCTGTAACAAAGGCAGCCCCGCGCGTCTAACAAATCTCGGGTCCGTCGCGCGTGTCGAGGACGACGCGACATCGGGCCATCGGGCGCTGCGCCGCAACCCTGGCACCTCGGTCTGCCAAGGACCGTCAGGTAAGGCGCGGCATGATCGAACCGAGCCGGGCGGCGTTGCTGTTTCACCATCCACAGCAGACGCGGGGCCGGTCCGGTCCTGCCTCAGGATGTGCCCTCCCCCCGGAGATCGCGACGGTCCTGCGCGTCTCGACACGGGTCCGCAGGAAACAGTCCCGCGGGAACGCGTCGGGATCATCGCCTTGCGTGGCCATCGGCCCGGCGGCCCGCTGATCCTGGGTCAGCATAGGCGTTGTTCGTTGCCGTCGGACCCCCCAACGCCCATCCGGTCATGTCGGCTCTCTGGCCAGGATCGCGCTAAGCGCATTGGTCAGCCGGTCGACCTGCCCGACCGTATTGTAGTGAACCATCGAGATGCGCAGGACGCCGCCCAGATGGTCGTCGCCCAAATGTTCGACCAGGCGGCGGGAATGAAAGTCGCCAAAGCGCATCGCAATGCCATGGTCATCCATCGCGCGGACGATGGCGCCGGAATGGATCCCGTCGAACTTGAAGGCGATGGTCGGAACGCGCGTGCTGTTGCGGTTCACCCCCTCGCCGATGATCCGGCAGTCGTTGCGGCCGGACAGCCACGACAGCAGGCGATCGGTCAGCAGGTCTTCCTGCGCCGTTATCAGGTCATAGGCGGCGGCAATCATCGCGCGGCGGTCGCCCCCTGCCCCGTGATGGCGGGCAAGGCCGGCCAGGTATTCCACGATTCCGTCGGTGCTGTAGGCGGCCTCATAGCTGGGGTTGCCGGGTTCCAGCTTTCCGGGGACTTTGTCCTTGCCGTAGAAATAATGGTAAAGCCCGTCCAGTTCGGCCAAAAGATCGTATTTTCCATACATCAGCGCCCCATGCGGGCCATAGGCCTTGTACAGGCTGAAGGCATAGTAATCGACGTCCCAGGCCCGGACGTCGATCAGCCGGTGGGGGGCATAGGCCACCGCATCGACGCAGATCAGCGCGCCCCGGTCATGCACGAAGCGGGCGAAATCGGCGACCGGATGCACCTTGCCCAGGATGTTGGACACATGGGTCACGCAAACCAGCCGGGTGCGGCCGGTCATCAGCGGTTCCAGGTCGGACAGTTGCAGATCCTGGGTCTGCGGGTTCAGCGGCCAGACCTTGACGGTCACGCCGACATCCGCAAGCCGCATCCAGGGACCGATGTTGCTTTCGTGGTCGGCCATGGTGACGATCACCTCGTCGCCCGGACGGAACTGGCTGCGCATCGCGGCGGCCAGGTTCTGCAACAGCACGGTGGTCGAGGGGCCGAAGACGATTTCCTCGGGGCGGGCGGCGTTGACCAGCGTCTGCGCGGCCTGGCGGCCCGTCGTCAGCGCCTCGGCCGCGGCCTGCGACACGGCATAGCTGCCGCCGATCTGGACGTTGCGGTGGGTCAGGAACTCGACCATCCGATCAAGCGCAGGCTGGCAGATCTGCGATCCGCCGGCATTGTCGAAGAATACCCAATCATCGCACAGGCCGGGAAACTGGGACTGGACATGAGTCAGATCGAGAGCTGTCATTTGTGTTCGCCTTCAGTGATTCAGCACGGCGCCCAGAAAGTTCCGGGTGCGCTGCTCGACAGGATGGGTAAGCAGTTGGGCTGGCGGGCCTTGTTCGACGATCTGGCCGCCGTCCATGAAGATCACCCGGTCCGCGACCTGCGACGCAAAGCCCATTTCGTGCGTGACGACGATCATGGTCACGCCGGTGCGGGCAAGGTCGCGCATCACGTCCAGAACCTCTCCCACCATTTCGGGGTCAAGCGCACTGGTCGGTTCGTCGAACAGCATCACCTGCGGATCCATCGCAAGCGCGCGGGCGATCGCCACGCGCTGCTGCTGCCCGCCCGACAGATGCTCGGGGTATTTGTCGGCCTGATCGGCGATGCCCACGCGGGACAGCAGCTGATCGGCCCGCGCCGCCGCCTCGGCGCGCGGCGTCCCGCGCACCTTGCGGGGGGCCAGCATGACATTCTCGCGCACGGTCAGGTGCGGGAACAGGTTGAAGGACTGAAAGACCATGCCGACCTCGGCCCTCACACGGGCAAGCGCGCGGCCGGTCGCAACGGGGATGCCGTCCACGCGGATTTCGCTTTCGGGCGAAAAGCTTTCCAGACGGTTGATGCAGCGGATCAGCGTGGACTTGCCCGACCCGGACGGGCCGATCACGCAGACGACCTCGCCCTTGGCGACGTCCAGGTCGATGCCGCGCAGCGCCTCGAAGCTGCCATAGGACTTGCGCAGGTTGCGGATGCTGACGAAGCCGTCCATCTCAGCGTCTCCTTGCGGCAAAGCGGCGTTCCATCCGCGACACGGCCGCCACCAGCGGCCACAGGAACGCGACATAAATTGCGGCTGCCACGATCAGCGGCGTCGGATTGGCAGCCAGAGCCTGCGCCTGCGTCGCCTGTTTCAGCAGGTCGGGCATCGCCACGACCGAGGCAAGCGCCGTGTCCTTGACCACGTTGATCGAGTTGTTGGTCAAGGGCGGAATGACGATCTTGACGGCCTGGGGCAGGATCACCTCTTTCATGGTCTGAAGGCCGCCGAGGCCCAGGGCGGCGGATGCCTCGAACTGGCCCTTGGGAATGGCCTCGATGCCGGCGCGAAAGATCTCGGCCGTGTAGGCGCCGGAAACCAGGGTCAGCGCGGTCATCGCCGACAGAAAGGGCGACAGGCGGATGCCCACGAAGGGCAGCGCGTAATAGATGATAATCAGCAAAACCAACAGCGGGATCGACCGGAAGACGTCGATATAGACCCGCGTCAGCAGGCGCAGGGGCGCCACGGCATAAAGCCGCGTCATCGCCAGCCCCAGCCCCAGGACCAGCCCCGCGACGATGCTGGCCGCGCCAAGTTGCAGGGTAATCCACAGGCCCTGCAACAGCATGGGCAGGCTGCGCCGCATGACCTCGGCGTTGAGGAAGGTGTCGACAATATCCATGGGCGTCCTTTGCCGGTTCCGGGTCGTTGGCCGGACCCAGGGCCTTAGCCTCGGGTCCGGTCAGCCGGATCAGTCCAGCGAGGGCATCGGCAACACCGTCACGGTCGAGGTTCCCGCGTCCGGCGCCAGGCCGAACCATTTTTCATGCAGCTGGGCCATCACCCCTTCGGTCTTGAGGTCGTCCAGAACGGCGTTCACCTGGGTCGCCAGTTCGGCGTCCTTGGCGAACATCATCGAATATTTCTCGCCCGTCTCGATCCGCGCCACGACCTTCAGGTTCGGCTTGTCCTTGACATAGTAAAGCAGCGCCGGAATGTCCGAGATATAGCCGTCGATCCGGCCGGCGGTCAGGTCCAGCATCGCCGGAGCCAGTCCCTCATAGCGGCGGATTTCGGAAAAACCATAGGTTCCCTGCTGTTCCGTAGCCCACATGTCGCCGGTCGACCCGGTATCGACGCCGACGACTTTGTTCTTCATCTCCTCCAGCGACGCGGGACCGCCTTCGGCCACGGTCAGCGACTGGTCGCTGTCGTAATAGGGCTGGGCGAAGCTGACAGACTTCAACCGTTCGTCCGTGATGGTGATCGACGATGTGGCAATGTCGATCCGCCCGGACTGAACCGCGGAAAAGAGGCCGTTGAAGGGGATGTTGACCGTCTCGACCTCGACACCCAGACGTTCGGCTACGGCGGCCACAAGGTCGATTTCAAATCCCACGAACTGGCCGGTCTCGTCCTGGAATTCCCAAGGCACATTGCCGATGTTCGCGCCGACCGTCAGCGTATCCTGCGCCCAGCCCGATGCTGCCGTGCCCGCCAGCAAGCCCAGGGCGAGCGTCAGGCGTCGCATTCCATTCGTTCTCATGATACATCCCCGTTGCGTTTTTTGGTTTGACCGGAAAAACCGGTCTGACCAGTATTCAGACATGGCCCCCCGGTCTTTGCAACATCTATGTTCGCGACCGGACGAGGGCGGACAAGAAGGGATGGCAATGGCAGGGTTGGTATGGGACAAGGCCCCTGTGACGCAGACGATCGCGCGTCGCCTTCAGGACATGATCCGGTCCGGCGAATTGCAGCCGGGCCAGAAGCTGCCGTCGCAGCGGGTGTTGGCGGAACGCCTGAACGTCTCCCGCCCGTCCCTGCGCGAGGCCTTGCTGACCCTGGAGACCCTGGGCCTGGTGCAGACCCTTCCGGCGCGGGGCACCTTTGTGCTGGATCCGATCACGCGCCCGACGTCCCTTGCCTGGCGGTATGTGGACGCCCATGATCTGAAGGACGTCTTCCAGACGCGCGTGCTGATCGAATCGGAACTGTGCCGCCTGGCGGCGGCGATCATCACCCCCTCCGTGCTGCAACACCTGACGGCTGCGGCACATGCGTTCGAGGAGGCCTGGCAGTCTGGTGATCTGGTCGCCCATGTCGAGGCCGATCTGGCGTTGCATCTGGGCATCGCCATGGCCTGCCCCAACCGGATGCTGACCGGCCTGTACTGCACGGTGCAGCAATTGCTGACCGAAACGCAGCGGCAACCCATCCCCAACACCAATCATGACCGGATGACCCAGTCGATCGCCGAGCATTGGGCAATCATCGATGCCCTGCAACGCGGCGACGGCGCGGCAGCCGCCGACCGGATGCGCGATCACGTCCGCAACACCGCGCACAGCGCCGGGATCCGGATTTAGGGCATCGGACCTTGGCAACTGCGCCGCCCTTGACCGCCACCTTCAAATCGATCAGTCCAGATCCTGGGTCGGGTTTCGCGCCGGGCGATCCGGCGATCCGGCTCGGCCATGGTCCTTGCGTCCGGCGCCCCGCCGGATCGTCATGTGCCGGCGCACGGCCCGCCCCATCGATCATCATACCGGGATAGAAAAGGACAGGCTTTCATGGCTGGCGAACTGTTCGAGAAAGGCCTCAAGATCCGCAAGGAAGTTCTGGGCGACGCTTATGTCGAGAAATCGCTGGGGGACGCCGATGACTTCAACCGCGACTTTCAGAACCTCGTGACCGAGTTTTGCTGGGGTGCGGGCTGGGGTCGCGAAGGCGACGATGGCGCGTTGACGCGGCGCGATCGAAGCCTGCTGAATCTGGTGATGCTGGGCGCCCTGAACCGAGGCGAGGAATTCAAGCTGCATCTCAAGGGAGCATTGACAAACGGCTGCACTCGGGACGAAATCCGTGACGCGTTGATACAACTCGCGATCTATGCCGGGATTCCTGCCGGGGTCGAGGCTTTCCGCCTTGCCCGCCAGGTTCTGGCCGACCACGATGGCGCGTCCTGATTTCCTGCCGCGCGGGCCGAGGCTCGAACGGCCACGGCGTTCCGCCAGCCCATTCGACACGGGCTCCGGGGCTGTTTGACCAAACCCGGACGGTCTTGGCGCGGCGGCACGGCCCGGATGTCGTTGCAGCCCGCCGTCAAAGCCCCGCGACGATCACGACATGCGCAACGCATGCGCCGTCCCGCCTGTCCCGTGCCGCCCGATACTCTGGAGAGGCATAGCAGGCCCGCGCCGTCGCAAGATCGGCGAATTCGATCACGACATGCCGATCAAACGCAGGCCCTTCCAGCACGTCGGCCTCGCCCCCTTGCGCCAGGAATCGGGCGCCGTAGCGGGCAAAAGCCGCCGGGGCAAGCGTCCGATAGCCGGCATAGGCCTCGGGATCCGTCACGGTGACATGCGCGATCCAATAGGCGCTCATGACACGTCCCTGACCTTTGCGCCCTCGGCTTTTTCCAGCAGTTGTCTGGCGATATGGGCTGCTTCGGTCAGGTGTTCGCGAACGGCCTGCTCTGCGGCCTCGGGCTCGCGTGCCAGAATGGCCTCGGCAATGCGCCGCATCCGCGCCTGACCCGAGACGCGCCGATCCGTCGAGGCCAGCGTCAGCGCCCGCAGCCGCGAGATGCGGCCATTCAGACGGTGGACGATGTCCCACGCGACATGGTGCCCGGCCGATGTGAAAATTTCCTGGTAGAAGCGCGTGGTCGCGTCATAGAGCACCTGCGGATCGGCCGACTCGAACGCCTGTTCGAGCTGGCGCAGTGCTTCGGCGAGCCGCCCCCGCGCCGCATCGTCCGCAAGTCTTGCGCAATCGGCGGCCGCGGCGGCCTCTAGACGCAGACGGATGTCATAGATCTGCCGTGCCCGTTCCCAGTCCAGCGTCGCCACGACGGGACCGCTGCGGGGCAGCACCTCGACCAGCCCTTCTGCCTCGAGATAGCGGATCGCCTCGCGGATCACCGAGCGAGACACGCCCAGCTGCTCGACCAGATTGCGTTCGACCAGCCTGCGGCCTGACGGAAAATACCCTGACACGATGGCCGCCCGCATCCGCTCGACCGCGATTTCGCGGAGCGTTTGGGGAACATGATCGATTCGAAGATCGGCCAGCTTTTCGTTTTCCATATCCGTGTGCTTACCCCACATCACAGCCTGGCACAATGACAGATTGACATATGGTATGTTGGTATACCACGATTGTCAGGACGAATCGAAAGGCTTGCCCATGACTGCGGACATCCGGAAGACGCTGCTGAACGTCGAAACCACGCTGATCGAGGGCGGTCGCCCGGCCGCTGTGCCACTGAGGCTTATCGCCGCCGCCGCCGTGGTGAGAAACCCGTGGGCGGGGCGCGGCTATGTCGACGACCTGAAACCCGAGATCCACAGCGTTGGTCCTGTTCTGGGCAAAGTGCTGACCCGGATGATTCTCGACGAGGCCGGCTCGGGCGAAATGGTCGAGGCTTACGGCAAGGCTGCGGTTGTCGGCCTGAATGGCGAGATCGAGCATGCCTCGGCGCTGATCCACACGCTGCGCTTTGGCAACCACTATCGCACCGCTGTCGGCGCCAAATCCTATCTCGCCTTCACCAACACTCGCGGCCCGGCGAATTGTCCGATCCTGATTCCGCTGATGGACAAGAACGACGAGGGCCGCCGTTCGCATTATCTGACGATCCAGTTCGCGATCCCCGATGCGCCCGCCGCCGACGAGATCGTCGTGGCGCTGGGGGCGTCGATCGGCGGGCGTCCGCATCACCGCATCGGCGACCGCTATCAGGATCTGAAGGATTTGGGCCATGACGTCTCGAACCCTGCCGCTGTCTGACGGCGGCACGGCCCACATCCTCGAGGCGGGCGCGGGCGAGCCTTTGCTGCTGATCCACGGGGTCGGCATGTGCGCCGACGCCTGGCGTCCGCAGATCGATGCCTTGAGGGGCGGCTACCATGTCGTCGCCGTCGATATGCCGGGCCATGGGGGAACCTCTGCCCTGTCCCCCACGGCCCGGTTGCCGGACTTCGTGGCCTGGGCCGCGCGCCTGGTCGAGGCCCTGGACCTTGGCCCGGTCAATCTGGCGGGGCATTCGATGGGGGCCTTGGTGTCGGCAGGCCTTGCCGTGGAGCGCCCCGATCTGGTGCGACGCCTGGCGCTTCTGAATGCCGTCTATTGCCGCGGCCCGGAAGCCCGCGCGGCGGTCATGGCCCGTGCCGACGAACTGGCGCGCGGCAAAAGCAGCATCGACGGCCCGCTGACCCGGTGGTTCGGAGATGACCAGGCGGCGATCCGCGACCGGGTCGCGGGCTGGTTGAAGCAAATGGACCTTCAAAGCTACACAACGGCCTATCGCAGCTTTGCCGAAGGCGACCGCACCTATGCGGAACACCTGGATCGCATCGCCTGCCCCGCTCTGATCCTGACCGGCGACGGGGATCTCAACTCCACCCCTGGAATGAGCGTCGAGATGGCGGCACGCATTCCCAGGGGGCGCGCGGTGATCGTGGCCGGTCACAAGCACATGGTCAACCTGACCGGCCCGGACACTGTAAACGACGCCCTGAGAACGTGGCTGAACAGCGAGGTGGCCCATGAGCGCATTTGACCCCCGCGCGTTGCGCGATGCCTTTGGCTGCTTCATGACGGGCGTCACGGTCGTGACAAGCATGTCCCCGGATGGAAAGCCGCTTGGCTTCACCGCTAATTCCTTTTCGTCGGTGTCGCTCGATCCGCCGCTTCTGCTGGTGTCCATCGCGAAGTCGTCGCGCAACTTCGCCCATTTCTCTCGGGCCGAAGGTTTCGCCATCAATGTTCTGGCCGAAAGCCAGAAGGATGTGTCAGGCACCTTCGCCAAGCCTGTGGAGGACCGTTTCGCGGCTGTCGAATGGCGACCCGGCGACGCGGGTTCGCCCATCATCGCCGGCGTATCGGCATGGTTCGACTGCACGCTGGCCCAGGTGATCGACGCAGGAGACCATGCGATCCTTCTGGGCCGGGTCGAGGATTTCGGTGCCACCCAGGAAGCCGGGCTTGGTTATTACAGAGGCGCCTATGTCACGCCCGCACAGACCGGCGCTCAGCTTCCGGCCGGTCCCGACGTCAAGATTTCCGCGATCCTGGAAAGCGCCGGCGAGGTTCTGCTCTTGGATGACGGCAAGAATGGGCTGACCCTTCCCGAAACCCGCGTCGGTCGCGATGGCGTCCAGGCGGCCTTGACGCGCTTGCTGTCCGAAACCGTCCCGGACGCGTCGGCGGGCGAAATCTATGCCGTCTACGAAGGCGCTTCCGAAGGCTGCCAGCACATCGCCTATCGCTGCCCTGCCGCTACCACGGAAACGCTTCGCGGCCAATTCGTGCCGCTGGAGTCGAGCCAGTTCAAGGGCATCGCCGATTCCGCCATGCGCTCGATGCTCGAACGCCTCTGCGAGGAATCTCGTCTTGGCAATTACGGCGTCTATTTCGGTTCTCACGAACAAGGCCAAGTCACCCGGAAACCCCAAGGAAGCGCATCATGAAATTCTCTCTTTTCATCCACATGGAGCGCGTTTCGGCCACGGACGACCAGCAGCGCCTGTATGAAGAGATGATCGACCTGTGCCGCATCGCCGATGAAGGCGGCATGCACGCCATCTGGACCGGCGAGCATCACGGCATGAACTTCACCATCGCGCCGAACCCGTTTCTGAATCTGGTCGACCTGGCGCGGCGCACGAAAAACGTGCGCCTGGGCACCGGAACCGTGGTCGCTCCCTTCTGGCATCCCATCAAGCTGGCGGGCGAAGCGGCGATGACAGACCTCATCACGGACGGACGCCTCGACCTGGGCATTGCGCGCGGGGCCTATGGTTTCGAATACGAACGCATGGTGCCGGGGCTTGACGCCTGGGGTGCCGGTCAGCGGATGCGCGAGATGATCCCGGCCATCCAGAAGCTGTGGGCAGGCGATTACGAACACCACGGCGAATTCTGGAAATTCCCCAAGACCACGTCCTCGCCCATGCCGGTCCAGCAGCCTCATCCTCCGATCTGGGTGGCCGCGCGCGATCCGAACAGCCACGAATTCGCCGTGGCCAACGGCTGCAACGTCCAAGTCACGCCCCTGCACCAGGGCGACGAGGAAGTCGTCAGCCTGATGGGCCATTTCAACGCGGCCTGCGAGAAGAACCCTGGCCGTCCGCGTCCGCAGATCATGGTTCTGCGCCACACCTATGTCGCCGACAGCGAGGAGGATGCGCAGCGGGGTGCCGAAGAACTCAACATGTTCTACAACTATTTCGGGGCGTGGTTCAAAAACGAAAAGCCGATCTCGATGGGCCTGATCGAGGAGATCACGCCCGAGGAGGCCGCCAGGCACCCGTTCTATTCCGCAGAAGCCATGCGCAGGAACCAGATCGTCGGGCAGGCGCCGGAAGTCATCCGGCGGATCAGGTTCTATGAGGCCTTGGGCTACGATCAATTCAGCTTCTGGATCGACAGCGGCATGAGCTTCGAGCGCAAGCGCGCGTCCCTCGAACGTTTCATCCGCGACGTGATGCCAGTCTTTGCGTGAATCCATGGAACGCTTGCAACACTACATCGATGGCCGGTTCGAGGACGGGACACACCGCTTTGAAAGCCTCGATCCCGCGACCGGGACACCCTGGGCTGTGGTCGCGGACGCCTCGGCCGCCGACGTGGACCGCGCCGTTCGGGCCGCCGACCGCGCCTTCACGGCGCCCGAATGGGCGGGCCTGACCGCGACCGCGCGTGGCAAGCTGATCGCGCGGCTGGCGGATCTGGTGGCCGGGGCCGCGCCGCGCCTCGCGGCCTTGGAAACCCGCGACACCGGCAAGATCATCCGGGAAACCGGCAGCCAGATCGCCTATGTCGCGGACTATTACCGCTACTACGCGGGCCTTGCCGACAAGATCGAGGGTGCGCACCTGCCCATCGACAAGCCCGACATGGAGGTCTGGCTGCGTCGCGAACCCGTGGGCGTGGTCGCGGCCATCGTGCCCTGGAACAGCCAGCTGTTCCTGTCGGCGGTCAAGATCGGTCCCGCCTTGGCGGCCGGTTGCACCCTGGTCGTCAAGGCCAGCGAGGACGGTCCTGCCGCGATGCTGGAATTCGCCCGTCTGGTCGATCAGGCCGGTTTTCCGCCCGGCGTCGTCAACATCCTGACCGGCGGACCGGAAGCAGGAAAGGCGCTGACGACGCATCCGCTGGTGGCGCATATCGCCTTTACGGGCGGGCCGGACACCGCGCGTCACATCGTGCGGGCCTCGGCCGAGAACCTGTCCAAGACGTCGCTGGAACTGGGGGGGAAATCGCCCTTCATCGTGTTCGACGATGCCGACCTCGACAGCGCAACCAACGCGCAGGTCGCGGGCATCTTCGCCGCAACCGGGCAAAGCTGCGTCGCGGGATCCCGCCTGCTTGTTCAGCACAGCATCAAGGACGAGATGCTGGCCCGCCTCAAGGCCAGGGCCGAGGCGGTCCGCATCGGCGCCCCGGACGACATGGCGACCGAAATCGGCCCGCTCTGCACCGCCCGGCAGCGCGACCGGATCGGACGGATCGTGGCGGACAGCGTCGCGGCGGGGGCAAGGCTGGTGACCGGCGGCAGCGCGCCCGATAGGGCGGGCTTCTATTTCCCGCCGACCATCCTGGACTGCACGGATGCCCCGAACGCACCTTGCGTGACCCAGGAGCTGTTCGGTCCGGTGCTGTCGGTCGTCGCCTTCAAGGACGAGGCAGACGCCTTGCGCCTTGCCAACGACACGCGGTACGGCCTCGCCTCGGGCGTGTTCACCCGCAGCCTGACCCGCGCGCATCGCATGATCCGCGGCATCCGCGCGGGCATCGTCTGGGTCAATACCTATCGTGCCGTATCGCCCATCGCGCCATTCGGCGGGCACGGCCTGTCCGGCCATGGCCGCGAGGGCGGACTGGCCGCCGCCCTGGATTACACCGCCGTCAAGACCGTCTGGCTGCGAACGTCGGACGATCCGATTCCCGATCCGTTCGTCATGCGCTGACAAGAACCCGCCCGGCACGCTGCCGGGCTTTCAAGAACACAGTGGAGGAGAGAAACATGAACAGGAAAGTTTTGGCAGCCGCTGCGATGCTGACCGTTGCAGGGGGCGCGGCACAGGCCCAGCAGATGGTCTTCACCTCGTGGGGCGGAACCACGCAGGATGCGCAGACCGAATTCTGGGCCGCGCCCTTCAGCGAAAAGACCGGCACCGCCGTGGTTCAGGACGGCCCGACCGATTATGGAAAGATCAAGGCCATGGTCGAGGCGGACGCCACGAACTGGGACGTCGTCGATGTCGAATTCGATTGGGCTTTGCAGGCCGGCAATCAGGGTCTGCTGGAGCCGCTGGACTTCACGGTCATCGACAAGGCGTCCCTGGATCCGCGCTTTGTGTCGGATTACGCGGTCGGCTCGTTCTACTATTCCTTCGTGATGGGCTGGAACGAGGCCAATTTCCCGGATGCAAAGCCCGCGACGCTTGCGGACCTGTTCGACACCGCGAAATTCCCCGGCAAGCGCACCTTCTACAAGTGGTCTGCCCCCGGCGTGATCGAGGCCGCGCTGCTGGCCGATGGCGTGGCGCCCGACCAGCTTTATCCGCTGGATCTGGACCGCGCCTTTGCCAAACTGGATACCATCAAGCCAGACATCATCTGGTGGGAAGGCGGGGCGCAAAGCCAGCAGCTTCTGGCTTCTGGCGAGGCGCCTGTGGGGTTCTTCTGGAATGGGCGCCTGGCGGCTTTGGCGGCGGACGGAATGCCCGTAGGCATAAGCTGGGAAAACAACATCACCGCCGCGGACGCCCTGGTCGTCCCGAAGGGCGCGCCGAACAAGGATGCGGCGATGGCCTTCATCGCCGATTATGTGGAATTTCAATAACCACATCAGGACGGCTTGTGAGTAAGCAATCACGGAGCCCGTGATAACCATTTCGCCAGAAAAGCTTGAGAACTACCTGCACCGTTGCTTTACTTCTCGGATCGGGTTTCATTTTGCATCCGTGTGTGGTGTGGCATCTAAAGACAACGCTAGAAAACAGCTCGTTCTCCGACAACAAGGGCGGAAGTGCGTTTGAAGTGGTGAATGCCTAAGCGGAAGTTTCCGCAAGCCGTTCAGTACAGTGTCCGCTGCCTAAATTGCAGATGAATGGCTTTGCGCCGTCACCGAATAGCCATCCAGCGCCTGCGCGATCATCCGTGTCAGCGGCCGCGCAGCCGGCGTGATCTCCAGCCCATCGTCCCGCAGCCGCAGCGCTGTGCCGAACCGCGCCAGCAGCTGGGCGAACAGCTCGGCCTGCCGGGTGGCCGAGATCCCGAAACGCGCCTCGATCTCGGCCATGTCGATCCGAGAGCTGCACATCAGCATCTCGATCATGCGCCCGCGCCAGTGATCTTCGGGCGTGAAGGCATGGCCGCGGGACACCGGCAGCTGCCCGGCTCGCACCAAGGCCGTGTAGGCGCCTGTCGCCGGAGCATTCTGCACATAGCCTTGCGGAAAGCGCGCGATGGACGAAGCGCCCAGCCCCAGCAGCACTTCGGCCGGGTCGTCGGTATAGCCCTGAAAGTTTCGTCGCAGCCGCCCGGTGGCCGCAGCCTGCGCAAGCCCATCGCAGGGCCGGGCGAAATGGTCGATGCCGATCTCATCGAACCCTTCGGCGATGAACAGCTCCTGCGCCGTCTGGAACAGGTCCAGCCGGGCCTCGCCGCCCGGCAGCGTGCTTTCCGGGATCATGACCTGACGCTTCGACATCCACGGAACATGGGCATAGCCGTAAAGCGCCACCCGGTCCGGCGACAGGGCCAGCACCTTCTGCACCGTCTCGGACATGCGGGCGCTGGTCTGGTGGGGCAGGCCGTAAAGGATGTCGGTATTCAAGCTGCAGATGCCATGGCCGCGAATCAGGCGGACGGCCTCGGCCGTCATCTCGAAGCTCTGGGGGCGGCCGATCGCCTCCTGGATCAGCGGATCGAAATCCTGCACCCCGATCGAGGCGCGGTTCATCCCCGCCTCTGCCAGCGCCGCCATGCGGGGGGCGTCGATCTCGGACGGGTCGATCTCGACCGAGAACTCGCCGTCGGCGGCCATCGGGAACGCATCGTGCAGGGTGCCTGCCAGCCGCGCAATCAGCGCGGGCGGCAGCAGCGTTGGTGTGCCGCCGCCCCAATGCAGCCGCGACAGCGTGATCCCGGGCGCGAGCCGTGCCCGAAGTGCCGCAATTTCGGCCAGCAGCGTCTCGACATAGGCTTCGACAGGCTTACTGCCCTGCGTGCCTTGCGTGCGGCAGGCGCAGAACCAGCAAAGCCGTCTGCAGAAAGGCACATGTACGTAAAGCGAGATGCGCGCCCCGGCAGGAACCGCCGTGATCCATTGGGCCGCCCGCAGACCGTCCACCGAAGTGCGGAACTGAGTGGCGGGCGGGTAGCTCGTGTATCTGGGAACGCGGGCGTCAAAGAGGCCAAGGCGTCCGAGTTGCGAATGATTGCTCATAAGCGTATGCATGACTTGTAATGCGTGAAGATTCCTTGACCCAGATCAACAGACGGCAGCAAGGCTTGCACGATCGGGTCGAAGTGCGCTGTGCTGACTGCCCGATTCGTTACCGTGCCGTTTGCGCGCAATGCGAAAGCGACGAGCTGACGCAACTTGAACAAATCAAGTTCTACCGCAGCTTCGACGCTGGCCAGCCGATTGTCTGGGAAGGCGACCGGATGGACTTTGTGGCCTCGGTCGTGACTGGCGTCGCTTCGCTGACGCATACAATGGAAGACGGTCGCACGCAGATGGTCGGGCTATTGCTGCCGGGCGACTTTCTGGGCCGCCCTGGCCGGGACCGCGCGGCTTACAATGCGACTGCTGTGACCAAGGTGGTCCTGTGCTGCTTTCGTATGAAGCCCTTCGAGGAAATGATGCGGCAAACGCCGCATATCTCGCATCGTCTGCTGGAAATGACCTTAGATGAGCTGGACGCAGCGCGTGAATGGATGCTGCTGTTGGGCCGCAAGACGGCGCGGGAGAAGATCGCCTCATTCATTGTCATCGTTGCCCGCCACGAGGCCGCGCTGCAGAAACTCCAGCCGGCCGGGTGGATGGAGTTGGAGCTGCCCCTGACGCGCGAAGCGATGGCTACTTACCTTGGCCTTACGCTTGAGACCGTTAGCCGCCAGGTGAGCGCGCTGAAGCGCGACGGGGTGATTGAGTTAAAGGGCAAGCGCAAGGTAATCCTGCCCGACTTCGCCCGCCTTATGGACGAGGCGGGCGACGACGCCGATGGCGGCATGCTAGACTGACGCCATCTTAAAATTCGCTAAACTCGTTCGTAGACATAATTTGCACATTAGGATTATCGTCATTTTCTGGAGAGATGAGTGGCGTGGGTGCTGAAAGCCTAAGCTCCCCAGAGGCTGGTATGCCATCATTCTGGCGCTTTGCGTATGCAATATGTGTCGCCCCGTACAGTCTTGGCCCTAATAACCGTTTAGACAGTTATACGAGCTCGTGAATATGTGCTGTCGCAGCCGTCGTGACGCCGCCGCAGTCAGCGAGCCATGCCGCCAACGAAATGGCATCGGGCGCGAGACAGGTAGCAATCCCTTCTGAAAATGTTTCGAAAGCCGCAAGGTTCAGTGCGTTGATGCCCACGATGACCGGAACGTCCATGGACAGAGCCTCGGCGATAACACCCCGCAACCCACGCCCTTCGGCTTCGTGTTTCCCGAACTTGTTGACAATGAGGACGTCCGCACCGCGCGATAGTTGTTCTGAGACCAGGCCGACTGCAGTTTCCAGTGCAGCCGCGTCGAGCCGACAGCCACGTGCCCCTTGGCCAAGGTGTTGACTGATACGCAGCACCGGGCCGTCGGGTAGTACCTGAACATCCATATCGCATGGACGCGCATCTGCCCGTTCAGAGTTGATCTGGACAACTCCGCAGCATCTCAGCCCGCGTGATGCAAGCTCGGTGGCCAGTTTGAATAGGATAAGGTCCATATCGCCCCGTCCGGGTGCCATTGTATATGCTAGATGCATCTGTAAGGTCCTCTTGATGATCGGTGAGCTGGAACGTGACCATCGCGCCGAAAGGAGGCTGCGATGCCTGCGTCGGCAGAATGGAAATTGAATTCAGACTCCAAGGCGAAGGCGGCCAGCAATGCCGGCAACCGGACATGCCAGCTTTGCAATGGGATGGATGCTTTCATTCTGCGACCTCCGCATAAAAATGGCAGGGGCCGATGCTGCAATCCAGATCGCGCAGAAGACCATCCTTTAAGCCGTAGATCAGGCCATGCACACGCAAACCCGCGCCGCGCCGCCAGGCCCTTTGCACGATCGCCGTCTCGCAAATGCGCCGGACGCCCTCGATGACGTTCAATTGGGCCAGACGGTCGCGCCTCGCCTCGAGGTCAGGCTGTTGCGCCAGATCAATTGCGTAGCTGCGAGCCAACCGACGGATCGGCTCCAGCCAGTGATCGGCAAGGCTTTGCGGCAGATCCTCGGTCGCCGCCCTGACGCCCCCGCAGCCGTAGTGTCCGCAGACGATGATCTCGCGCACCTTCAGGTTGTCGACTGCGAATTCCAGCGCTGACAAAACGTTCATGTCGGCCGAATGGATAATGTTGGCAACATTGCGATGAACAAAGACCTCGCCCGGATCGAGGCCCGCGACCACGTTTGCCGGGACCCGGCTGTCCGAACATCCGATCCAGAAGAACTCGGGCGCCTGTAGTCCTGCGAGCTTAGTAAAATAATCTGGTTCTTCAGCCTGACGGTCCTTTGACCATTCCCGATTGCGTACCAGAAGGTCATTGAGCATTTGAACTCTCCAAGATAGGGGGAAGCCCACGCCGCGACAGCATGTTCTGTGAGAGCATCCGCAAATCTGCCCGGGTCAAACGTGCGCGGGCGATCGGCAACAGGATCGCATTTTCGGCGACAAGGTGACTTCGCACATGCCCCGCGAACTCAGCAAATGTTACGCGGTCGCTGGCATTCAGGTCGGCCCCGGTGTCCAGACATCTGGCAAGCGTCGCGCGCACTAGTGGCAGCAGACAGGTCGCTTCTTCCTGGACAGCCCTGATCCGACTAATAGCACCTTCGATAGCATCGTCTTTCGTGCAGCGCCGCGCAAGGAGAGGGAACAGATCCTCGACATCGTCACGCATATGGACATTCAGCTCTTCGTTCAGAAAACGCAGCACGGTCAGGGCCGCCTGCCGGTCCAAAGACGCGGCCATGGCCAGTCCTTGGATCACAGCACAAACATGACGTGCGCGCAGGTGGTCGTCGCTGATGAAATCAAGAGGGCTTGCAAGCAGGGTTTGACTTGGTGGGTCGACGCCGCTTCCGCGCGGCTTCGGAACTGAGTGTTTCACGGCAGACTCCTTCGCAGGGTCAAATCGGGGCAAGACTTGCACCTGAGATCTGCGCCTCTTCCGCAAGCGCTTCGATGAAGTCTCTGGACGCACGCGCCCATGCGGCCTTCTCCAAAGCCTGGGCGATCTTGGGCCGGACGGTGTCGTAGGGCAGGACCTGCCCCGGTGCGGTCGCATTCAGCCGGATGATGTGCCAGCCGTGCCGCGACAGGACGGGTGCCGTGGTCATCCCGCCTTCTGCCAAGACGCGCAGGGCGGCTTCGAATTCCGGCACCGTGTCGCCGGGTCCAAGCTGTCCAAGATGGCCGCCAGCCGCCTTCGACCCGCAGTCGCTGTCCCGGGCAACATCGGCAAAACCCCGGGCATCGCCCTTCAGCCGTGCAAGCAGGTCCTGGGCGCGCGCTTCGGCCATCGGCCGCTCGGCCTCGTCGCGCGGATCGCAGGCGCACAGGATATGGGACACATCCCACAAGGGGGCCGACCGATACCGACCCGGATCCTTCGCCCATTCAGCGCGAACCGCCTCGTCCGTGACCTGCGGGATGGTCAAGGCCTCATCGAGAAGCGTGCGGATCAGTGCTTCATCCTCTGTCTCGAACCGACCGGGCGCAAGTTCCTCCGGGTCGGCCTCCAGACCGCGCGTGCGGGCCTCCTGCAGCATGAGGGCGCGGATCGCCAGCGCCTGCGCCGCCTTGCGCCAGGCGATGCCGGGTTTGTCCCTGGGCGCGTTGTGGTTCTGCGCCTCGGCCGCGATGGCCGCCGTGGGGATGGTTTCGCCGTTCACGACGACGGCAGGAAAGAGGGGAACGTTCATGTGCATTCACTCCGCCGGTGTCGTGGCCGAGGGGCCGGGTTTGCCCTGACGCGCGTCATAGGCCTGGCGGCGCTCTTCCAGCGGGCGGCGGCGGCGCGACCGGACAATCTGATAGCCGGGGCGCAGAGTGACATAGCGGATCGGCACCGACAGCATGTGCACCAGCCGGGTGAAGGGGAACAGCGCCACGATCACCATCCCAAGGACGATATGCGCCTTGTACAGCCAATGCACATTGATGACCTCCATCCAGGCGTTCAGCTGGAGGGTCATCACGCTTTGCGACCATGTCATGAACAGCACCATTCCGGCGCCATCCATATGGTCCAGCGTCACGATGATCGTGCCCATCCCGATGACGATCTGCAGCCACAGGATCACCAGGATGCCGATATCGGCAAAACTGGAATTGACCCGGATGCGCGCATCGAACAGCCGCCGGTGCAGCAGCATGGTGGCCCCGATGAAGGCCGAAAGCCCGGCCACTCCGCCCAGGATCACCGCGATCCATTGCTTGACCCCATAGGGGATGCCCAGGGCGTCGAGGATCCAGACCGGGGTGAACAGGCCAATCAGATGGCCAAAGAACAGCACGATGATGCCGACGTGGAAAAGAACCGACCCCCACATCAGCTGCTTGCGGCGCAAAAGCTGGCTCGACGATGTTTTCCAGGTGAACGGATCGCGCTCGTAGCGCGCAATCGTGCCGATGAGTGCCACGGCAAGGACGGCATAGGGCATGATGCCGAAGATCAGAAAGTCGAGATCGAAGTTGCCGAACATGTCATGCACTCCTGTTCAAGGGTGTGGGGCCGGGTCTGTCCATCGTGGCCAGCATGTCGCGAACCTGCGGGCAGCCGGCGTTCGGATCGGGACCGAACGTGACTTCGGTTTCCTCCCATACGGCATCAAGCGCGGTCAGGTCGGTCGGATCATCGTCGGGCTGTGCCAACATTCCGGCGACTGCGTCGCTATCCGCCTGCACGCCGGCGAGCTGCGAAAGACCGGTGAAGACGGCAGCGTACCCGCTCTCGCGCCGCAGCAGGCGCGTGACCAGCCCGTCAAAGATATGCGCCGCATCCGCCAAAATATCCTGTGCTTCGGTAAAGGGACGGGTCGACAGGAACTCCAGCAAGACCGGCAGATGATCGGGCAATTCCGTGGTGGCGGGTTCGAACCCGCCCTCCCGGTAAGTCTCGATCAGACTGACCATCGCGCCCCCCCGGTCCCGGCTTTCACCATGGACATGTTCAAACAGGTTCAACGACAGTGTCCGTGACCGGTCGAACAGCATCACGTAGCTTTCCTGAAGGTCGAACAGGTCGCCCTCCGCCAGGTGCGCGGCCAGCTGCTGCAGTGCCACCCTGGTTTCCGATGTAAGCCGGTGATCAGAGACCAGGGCTGCGCCGATTTCGGGCATCGCGTCCTGCAACTCGACCGTTGGATAGCTGAGCGTCAGCGACAGCGCCTTGAGGGTCCGGTCCATCATCAGAATGCCTCCAATGGAAGAGCAAAGGATTTCTTCTTGCCACCAAACATGGATGTCTTGCCGGTCTCGCCGCTGGAGCAACCGTTCCCGTCGGTAAAGCCGCAGCCGCCGCGAATATCGGCACCTTCCTCGTTTTGTTCACGATGCGCAGTCGGGATGGCAAAACGGTCTTCGTAGTCGGCAATGGCCATGATCTTGTACATGTCCTCGATCATCCTGCCGGACATGCCCACACGGGCCGCGATGCCTTCGTCGCGCACGCCATCCACGGTCAACGCGCGCATATAGAGACGCATTGCCGACATCCGTTCCAGCGCATGAACGATGGGTTCCTCGTCGCCTGCCGTCAGCATGTTGGCGAGGTATTGCACAGGAATACGCAAGCTGCGCACGTCAGGCATCTGATCGCTCATCGCGATCTGACCAGCCTGTGCCGCATTCTGAATGGGCGACAGCGGCGGGATATACCAGACCATCGGCAGCGTCCGATATTCGGGGTGAAGCGGAAAGGCCACCTTCCACTCCATCGCCATCTTCCAGATCGGGCTGATCTTGGCGGATTCGATCCAATCTTCGGGAATGCCGTCGCGGCGGGCGGCGGCAATCACCTCGGGGTCGTTGGGATCAAGAAAGACGTCAAGCTGAGCGCCGTAAAGATCAGTCTCACGCTCGGAACTGGCGGCCGCTTCGATCTTGTCGGCGTCGTAAAGGATGACGCCCAGATAGCGTATTCGCCCGACGCAGGTTTCCGAACAGACCGTCGGCTGGCCGCTTTCGATGCGGGGATAGCAGAAGGTGCATTTCTCGGATTTGCCGCTGTCCCAATTGTAATAGATCTTCTTGTAGGGACAGCCCGAGATGCACATCCGCCAGCCCCGACATTTCTCCTGATCGATCAGGACGATGCCATCCTCCTCGCGCTTGTAGATTGCGCCTGAAGGGCAAGCGGCCGAACAGGTGGGGTTGAGGCAATGCTCGCACAGGCGCGGCAGATACATCATGAAGGTATTTTCATACTCGCCATAGATCTGCTTCTGGATGTTCTCGAAATTGTAGTCCTTGGACCGCTTCGAGAATTCGCCGCCCAGGATTTCTTCCCAGTTCGGGCCCTTCTCGATCTTTTCCATCCGCTCGCCGGTGATCTTGGACCGGGGGCGTGCGGTGGGAAAATGATCCATGTCCGGCGCGGATTTCAGATGGTCATAATCGAAATCGAACGGTTCGTAGTAGTCATCAATCTCGGGCATGTCGGGATTGGCAAAGATATTTGCCAGGATCCGCCATTTGCTGCCTTGCTTCGGGTGCAGCTTACCGGATTTTGAGCGTGCCCAACCGCCGTTCCAGCGTTTCTGGTTTTCCCAATCGGTCGGATAGCCAGTGCCGGGCTTTGTTTCGACATTGTTGAACCAGGCGTATTCAACGCCTTCTCGGCTGGTCCACACGTTCTTGCAGGTGACCGAACAGGTGTGGCACCCAATGCATTTGTCAAGGTTCAGAACCTTGCCGATTTGCGCACGAACTCTCATTCCGCTGCCTCCATCTTCCGGGTTGCGGGCGTATCCAGCCAATCGATATTCTTCATCTTGCGGACGATCACGAATTCGTCGCGGTTGCTGCCGACGGTGCCGTAATAGTTGAACCCGTAAGACAGCTGCGCATAACCACCGATCATGTGCGTCGGCTTCAACGTCGTCCGGGTCACCGAATTGTGGATGCCGCCGCGATGGCCGGTCTTCTCGGACCCCGGTGTGTTGATGATCTTTTCCTGGGCGTGATACATGAACAGCGTGCCCTGCTTGATCCGCTGCGACACCACCACGCGCGCGGTCAGAGCACCGTTGATGTTGTAGGCTTCGACCCAATCGTTATCGACAAGTCCGGCCTTCTGCGCGTCCACTTCGGACATCCACACCACCGGGCCACCCCTGTTCAGGGTCAGCATCAGGAGGTTATCGGTATAGGTGCTGTGGATACCCCATTTCTGATGTGGGGTGATGAAGTTCAGGACGACATGCGGGCTGCCATCGGCCGCATCGTTGTTGATCGCCTTGGTGATGGTTTTCAGATCCACAGGCGGGCGATAGCTGACAAAGCCCTCGCCAAAGGCCCGCATCCACAGGTGATCCTGATAAAGCTGCTGGCGGCCGGTCAGGGTGCGCCACGGGATCAGCTCATGGACGTTGGTATAGCCCGCGTTGTAGCAGACGTCCTCGCTTTCGATGCCTGACCACGTGGGCGAGGAGATGATCTTGCGCGGCTGAGCTGCAATGTCGCGAAAGCGGATCTTGGTGTGATGCGCGCCCTCTGCCAGATGGGCGTGATGGCGGCCGGTGGGTTTCTCCAGTTCCTCCCATGCCTTGACCGCGACCTCGCCATTGGTTTCCGGCGCCAGCATCAGAATCATCTCGGCTGCGTCGATGGCGGATTCCAGCTTGGCGTGACCTTTCGAGACGCCCTCGTCCAGCACGACACCGTTCAGATCGCGCAGGTGACCCACCTCGACCTTGGTGTCCCAGTTAATTCCCTTGCCGCCGTTGCCGAGCTTTTCAAGCAGCGGCCCGACGGAGGTGAATTTCTTGTAGAGGTTGGGATAGTCCCGCTCGACCGCGATATAATTCGGCGCGGTCTTGCCGGGGATCAGCTCGCATTCACCCTTTTTCCAGTCACGCACATGGGCCTGCGCCAACTCGCCCGGAGTATCGTGCAGCAGCGGCAGCTGGACGATATCCGTCTCGACCCCCAGTACCTCAGGGGCAACTTCCGAGAACTTTCGGGCAATCGCCTTGAAAATTTCCCAGTCCGACTTGCTCTCATAGGCAGGGTCCACCGCCGCCTGAAGCGGATGGATGAACGGGTGCATGTCCGAGGTGTTCAGATCGTCTTTTTCGTACCAGCTGGCGGTCGGCAATACGATGTCGGAATAGACGCAGGTCGTGGACATCCGGAAATCGATCGTTACCAGAAGGTCAAGTTTTCCCTTTGGCGCCTCGTCGTGCCAGACGGCCTCCTTCGGCATCACGCCGCCTTCCTCTCCCAGATCCTTGCCCATCACGCCATGATCGGTGCCCAGCAGGTGCTTAAGAAAGTACTCGTGACCCTTGCCACTGGATCCCAGCAGGTTGGACCGCCAGATGAATAGGTTGCGTGGCCAGTTTTCTGGCGCATCCGGGTCCTCGCAGGACATCTGTAGGGCGCCGGATGCCAGCTGCTCGGCCACATAGGCCGGGATCGTCTTGCCAGAGGCCATCGCCGCCTTCGACACCTCCAGCGGGTTCGTTTTCAGCTGCGGGGCAGAGGGCAGCCAGCCCATACGCTCGGCCCGGATGTTATAGTCGATCAGACTGATGTCCCAATCGCCCTTGGGTGCCGTGGGCGACAGGATCTCGTCCGCGCGCAGGGTCTCATAGCGCCACTGGT
Source organism: Paracoccus sediminis (assembly GCF_900188295.1). Taxonomy (GTDB): domain Bacteria; phylum Pseudomonadota; class Alphaproteobacteria; order Rhodobacterales; family Rhodobacteraceae; genus Paracoccus; species Paracoccus sediminis. The sequence goes on along the minus strand of NZ_FZNM01000012.1, from coordinate 72,253 downwards.
CGGTATGCGCATACCAGGCGCTGGTCGAGTTCATGTGCCGGGGCGGGCGGCTCCAGTCCAGTGCGAAGGCCAAGGGCTGCCAGCCGGTCTGCGGGCGCAGCTTCTCCTGACCGACATAATGCGACCAGCCGCCCCCCTCCTGACCGATGCAGCCGCACATCACCAGCATGTTGATGATGCCGCGATAGGCCATGTCCATGTGGTACCAGTGGTTCAGGCCGGCCCCCAGGATGACCATCGATTTGCCTTTGGTCTTTTCGGCGTTCGATGCGAATTCGCGGGCCACGGCGATGATCTTCTCGCGGGCGACCCCGGTGATCTTTTCCGCCCATGCCGGCGTATAGGGGCAGTCGTCGTCGTAATCCTTCGACACCCAGGAACCACCCAGACCCCGGTCCAGGCCGTAATTGGCGCAGAAGAGGTCGAAGACCGTGGCGACCAGCACCGTTGATCCGTCGGCAAGCTGAATGCGCCGGACGGGAATGTTGCGGGTCAGCACCTCGGGATGTTCGCATTTCACGAAGTCGCCGGTCGCGACCCCGCCGAAATACGGGAAATCGACACCCACGATCTGATCATGGTGCCCGTCGAGGATCTGGCTCAGGCGGAAGCTGCCTTCCGTCCCGCTGGCCTTCTGCTCGAGGTTCCATTTGCCCTCCTCCCCCCACCGGAAGCCGATGGAGCCGTTGGGCGCCACGATCTGGCCCGAAGCCTCGTCATAGGCGACGGTCTTCCAGTCGGGATTGTTGGTCTCGCCCAGCTGGCCGTCGAAATCCTCCGCGCGCAGCATCCGGCCCGGCACTAGATGCCCGTCGCTTTCGTCCAGCCTGACCAGCATCGGCATGTCGGTATACTTGCGGGCATAGTCCTCGAAATAGGCGGCCTGCCGGTCCAGGTGGTATTCGCGCAGGATCACATGGCCCATGGCCATCGCCAGAGCCGCGTCTGTCCCGGCCTGAGGATTCAACCAGATGTCGCCGAATTTGGCGGCCTCGGAGTAGTCGGGGCTGACCACGGCGGATTTTGTGCCGCGATACCGAACCTCGGTATAGAAATGCGCGTCCGGCGTTCGGGTCTGCGGAACGTTGGACCCCCACAGCATCAAGAAGCCCGCGTTGTACCAGTCCGCACTTTCGGGCACGTCGGTCTGCTCGCCCCAGGTCTGCGGGCTGGCTGGCGGCAGGTCGCAATACCAGTCGTAGAAGGACATGCAGGTGCCGCCCAGCAGCGAAAGATAGCGAGACCCCGCCGCATAGCTGACCATCGACATCGCCGGGATCGGCGAGAAGCCGAACACCCGGTCGGGGCCATAGGTCTTGGCGGTATAGGCGTTGGCGGCCGCGATGATCTCGGTTGCCTCGTCCCAGGACGCGCGTACGAACCCGCCCTTACCCCGCGTTTTGGTATAGCTGGCGCGCAAGAGCGGATCGCCCTGGATCGCGGCCCATGCCGCTACCGGCGTCATCATTGGCCGCATCTTCCGCCAGGCGCGCATCAGACTGCCGCGGATCAGCGGGTTTTTCACCCGGTTCGCAGAATAGAGATACCAGCTATAGGACGCACCCCGCGCACATCCGCGCGGTTCGTGATTGGGCAGGCCCGCGCGGGTGCGCGGATAATCGGTCTGCTGGGTCTCCCAGGTCACGATGCCCGATTTGACATAGATCTTCCATGAACAGGATCCGGTACAGTTCACCCCATGGGTGGAGCGCACGATCTTGTCGTGGCGCCAGCGGTTTCTGTAACTGTCCTCCCAATCGCGATTTTCCGACGTGGTCTGGCCCCAACCGTCCGAGAATTGCTCCAGCTCCTTGCTGCGGAAGAAGTTCAGTCTGTCGAGAAGATGGCTCATCTTGCTGTCCTTTTGGGGGTCCAGTGCCGGGCGTCGTAAAGCGCGGCCCGGAAAGGCGTTGGGGTTATTGGGCGGGCTGGGCTGCAATGGATGCAGGACGCGCGCCTTTGTGTTCGATCTGGTGCAGCAGGCCGCCGGGACGCGTGTAGACGGCCCAGGTGATGGCAAGGCACAGCACGTAGAAGGCAAGGAACAGCCACAGCGCGCCGATGGGGCTGCCCGTCATGGCGATTGACGAGCCGTAGGCCTTGGGGATGAAGAACCCGCCATAGGCACCGATGGCACTGGTGAATGCGACGATTCCACCGGACTCCATGGCGATCTGGCGGGCACGGTCGGTGCCGGTCAGATGAGGCATTAGGCGCGGCACTTCGCGGCCCATGATCACGGGGATCATCTGGAAGGTGGACGCATTCCCAACCCCGGTGAAGAAAAACAATGCCATGAAGCCGGCAAAGAACCCCGCAAAACTGCCCGCCTGCAGAGACAGGATCACGGCAAGGACCGAGACGATCATTCCTGCAAAGACCCAGAAGGTGACCCGTCCGCCTCCGAACCTGTCGGCGACCCAACCGGTGCCAGCGCGGGACAAGGCACCCACCAGCGGCCCCAGAAAGACGAATTGCAGGGCGTTGATGTCGGGAAACGCGATCCGGCTCAGCAAGGGAAAGCCCGCGGAATAACCGATGAAGCTGCCGAACGTCCCGATATACAGCACGCACATCAGCCAGTTATGGGTCCGGCCGAAGATCACCGACTGCTGAACGAAGCTGGCCTTGGCATCGGCGATGTCGTTCATGCCCAACCAGGCCGCGACGGTCGCTGCAAGGATGAACGGAACCCAGACGAAGCCTGCGTTCTGCATCCACAACTGGCCCCCGTCCGACAGGGTCTGCGGTTGACCTCCCATAGCGCCAAAGACGCTGATCGTGATGACCAGCGGCACCAGGAACTGCATGACGCTGACGCCAAGGTTACCGAGGCCGGCATTCAGCGCAAGTGCGTTGCCTTTCTCAGCCTTGGGAAAGAAATAGCCGATATTCGCCATGGACGAGGCAAAGTTCGCCCCGCCCAGCCCGCACAAAAGCGCCAGCACGAGGAACATGACATAGGGGGTTTCCGGGTTCTGCACGGCATAGCCGATACCGATGGCCGGCAGCAGCAGCGACGCGGTGGCCAGCGTGGTCCACAGTCGCCCGCCAAAGATCGGCACCATGAAGCCATAGAAGATGCGCAGTGTCGCGCCCGACAAGGCAGGCAGGGCCGCCAGCCAAAACAGCTGTTCCGGTGTAAAGGCAAAGCCGATGGCAGGAAGGCGTGCGATGACCATCGACCAGACCATCCAGACCGAAAAGGCCAGAAGCAACGCAGGGATCGAGACCCACAGATTGCGGCGGGCGACGGCACGGCCTTGCGTTGCCCAGAACTCGGAATCCTCCGGTCGCCAATCATCCAGAACGCGGGCCATGGCGTTTCGCCCGGGGACGTGGATGGCGCGCATCTCGGGCAATTCAGGCAGACGGTCCAGCACCTCGCCATGAGCCGCGCGTTCCATGGCACGGACAGAGAAGTGCATCCAGGCCAGCGCGATGGCGACCACCAGCAGCAGCAGCGCGAAGCACGACGTGTAGATGCCTGTCAGGTCCAGCAGCACCCCGAAGGCGATGGGCAGGGCAAAGCCGCCAAGCCCGCCGATCATCCCGACAAGGCCCCCGACCGCACCGACATGGTTGGGATAATAGACAGGGATATGCTTGAAGACGGCCGCCTTGCCGAGGCTCATGAAGAAGCCAAGCGCAAAGAGTGTGGCGATGAAGGGCCATAGCCCCATCGAGGTCGAGAAGGCAATCGGACCGTCTTTGCCCGCGATGACGTAATCCGTGGGCGGATAGGACAGCATGAGCAGAAACAGCATGCTGAAGCTGAAGGTCCAGTACATCACGGACCGGGCGCCGAACCTGTCGGACAAGATCCCGCCATAGGCCCGAAACAGCGAGGCCGAGAGGCTGAAGGACGCCGCTGCCATGCCGGCATAGCGCACGTCGATGCCATAAACATCGATCAGGTAATGGGGTAGCCACAGCGCCAGAGCGACGAACGCGCCGAACACGAAAAAGTAGTAAAGTGAAAAGCGCCAGACCTGCAGATTTTTCAGTGGCGCGAACTGTTGCGTCAGGGATGGCGCCTTGGCGCCCGATTTGCGTCGGGCGACCAGTTGCGGATCGTCCTTCGCCAGAAGGAAGAACAGCACCCCCAGGATCGCCAGCCCGGCCGCCCAGACATAGGCCACCCCGTGCCAGCCATAGGCGACCATAACGAACGGGGCCAAGAACTTGGTCACAGCCGCCCCGACATTGCCTGCGCCGAAAATGCCAAGCGCGGTGCCCTGATGGCCCGCGTCATACCAGCGGCTGACATAGGCAACGCCGATGATGAAGGACCCGCCCGCAAGCCCGATGCCGAGGGCCGCGACCAGATACATGACATAGGTATCCGCCAGCGTAAGCGCCCAGGTAGCAATCGCTGTCAGAAGCATCTGACTCGAAAATACCAGCCGTCCGCCATATTTCTCGGTCCAGATCCCAAGGAACAGGCGGGAGACGGAGCCTGTCAGGATTGGCGTCGCCACAAGCAGCCCGAACTGCGTGTCACTCAGGCCCAACTCGGCCTTGATGGCGACGCCAATGATGGAAAAAATCGTCCAAACCGCGAAACAGGCGGTAAAGGCGATCGTGCTCAGGCTCAGGGCGCGCGTCTGATCGGCGCTTGATGCTGTGGCTACGCTCTGCATGGAAGTGTCTCCGACAGGAATGGCTCGGTCACCCTGACTTGGGTGTCAGTGCCAGTCCTGCAGTCCGGAAGCGCCACAGAAGTTGATCCAGATCAAAACACCGGTTAAATGCCAGCAAAATAAATGGCTTATCTAGATTTCGCATTCGGTCATTACCACGATGTCAAGCAAGGCAATCGAACCCATCCAACTTTCGCTTGATAATTATCAATTAATATGATGTTTATGATGGGCGTAGCGGAAAGAGGTTCCCCGGCATGCTTGCTTCCGACAATCATGACATTCGGCAGCTGGGCCTGTTCGAAAAATTGTCCGATACACACTTTTCAGCGTTGATGCGCGGAGCCTATGTGCAAAATTTCCCGCCTCAGATCGAGCTGATCACCGAGGGCGAACCAAGCGATTTTCTGCACTTTGTCCTGTCTGGTGCGGTCGATCTGTTCTCAAGTTGGAATGGCCGGGAAACCAGCATGGCAACCGTGCGGCCCTTGTCCACCTTCATCCTTGCGGCGACGATCAGGAATGCGCCCTATCTGATGTCAGCCCGGACCCTTGAGAAAAGCCGGATCGTGCTGATCCCCAGCCAGGACGTGCGCGCCATCTTCGACGCGGACGGCGACTTTGCCCGCGCCATCGTGGCAGAGCTTGCGCAATGCTACCGCTCGGTGATCAAGGCGCAGAAGGAGCTCAAGCTAAGGACATCCCTTGAACGCTTGGCGAATTATCTTCTGCGCCAACAGAAGCAGGCCGGGGGCGGGCCGGTGTTCGAGCTGGATTTCGAGAAGCGTCGGCTTGCCTCGGTTCTGGGCATGACGCCGGAAAACCTCAGCCGTGCCCTGAAGGGGCTGCAGCATTACGGCGTTGCAGTCGACGGCATGAGGGTTACCATCAGCGATCAGACCGACCTGGACCGTTTTGCAAAGCCAAATCCATTGATTGACGACTTCCGAACCTGAGGACAGACTCATGAAAAAATCCCTGCCCGGAGCCGCCGGAGATCTGGCCGAACACCATCCTGATGTCTGGAAGGCGTATTCCGCTCTTGGCAAGGCTGCAGCGGACAGTGGGCCACTGACGTCCCGCGAAAGGCGATTGGTGAAGCTCGCACTCGCCATTGGAGCGGGTTCGGAGGGAGCCGTCCACTCGCACACCCGGCGTGGACAGACAGAGGGCGTCCTAACCGAAGCCATGGTGCAGGTTGCGATGCTGGCGATCGGGCCCTTGGGTCTTCCCCGCGCGGTGGCCGCCAAGACATGGATCGAGGATATTGTCGATCGCCCCTCAGGGCAGCGGGCTGACCCCGAACAGACTAGGGTGCAGAGCGATCAGAACCGCGTATAGAAACACGCCGGCAGCAAGCCGGCGTACCGTATTCATGTCGCCCAAGGCAGGCAATGGCGCTGTTTTCCCGACAGAGAGTGTCAGGCGGGTCCAGCGATCGCCCATCCGGCGTTGCTTGCGGTGGTCGATCATCACGCCGCCGATCAGGGCGAAGCATGCGAAGGTGCCGAACAGGACGGCATGAGCAAGATCTCCATTCGGAACGGTATGGGATGCAGACCATAGCGCCAGTGCCAGCAAAAGCGGATGGCGCGACAGGCGGATGATGCCCGGTCGTTCAGGATTGAAGCGCTCGTTCCGCGCTCCGCCGAAAGAGAATGGATTTGGCCGAGCGATTGCCAAGGTCAGGATCAGACAGACCGGCAGCATGGTCACCAGTGGAACCCAACGCTGCCAAGGCGCCCAGTCCCATAGCGGCACATGAGGCGCCTGTCCCGCTGCCCGCAACAGCCACGCCAACACCACCAGCGCCAGCAGCGAGTAGACCAGCGTAAAGCCCCGGCGGCCGAGTCGCGTCTCCAGCCATGGCCGCAGCGGCGGCCTCGCCGGCAGCACATGCGATAGCAGAAAGGCCAGCCAGGCGGCACTGTATTCCAGCCATCCCATGATGCTGTTGCCCCCCTGTTATCCCGCCGAGCGACGGCGTAGCAGCAGCGGTCCGTAGACAAGTGCGAAGCCTCCGAAGGCGCCGATCCAGCCCAGAGCGGCTAGTGGCAAGGTCCATGTGCTGCTGTCAGGCCAAAGGCCGGCGGCGACCCGCGCAAGAACCGCCACAATCAGGGCCGCATAGAGCAGGAGGGTCGCGCGGCTTGCGGTCAGCGGCTGCCCGGTATGGCCAAGCGTCGCCCGCGTCATGACGGCCAGTGTCATCAGACCGACAGCGCCCGTCATCCACAAATGCTGCGCGGTCGCCATGTCCAGGAGTGAGGGCATCAAGATCGAAGCTGCCAGCGCGCCAGCCCCGAGCGGCAGGAAGGCATAGCCAAGATGCAGCACGCTCAGCAGCGGTTCGGCCAATGTGCGATGACCTGCCCAACGTGACAGCCTGATCGCGTGAAGCAATCCGGCAGATGCCAGCGCAATGGCAGTCACAGTACCAAAGGGCGACAGCAGCCAGAGCGACAGCGCCGCGAAAAGCCCCACCAGCGACAGCGTGTCAAAGCGTTGCATGGGCGGCGTGGGCAAACGCTCTTCACCCCGCGCCTGGAGCCAGTTGCGCGTGAACAACGGGATTATCCGCCCGCCGATCACCGCAATCATCATGATGGCAGTCGCAAGCCCAAGCCGGGCTCCAACCCCTTGTGGCGCATGAATGCCCGATGCCACTTCCCAATGAAACAGAGCGTTTGCGACGATGAAGACCGCCAGCATGGCCAGCACAATTACGTTGCGCCAGTTACGGCTGGCCAAGATCTCGCGCGCGATTGCCACGGCAAGAAAAAGGGGAAACGCTAGGTCGATGGCCGCCACCTGCCAGCTGGCAAGGCCAGACGGGCTTGCGATGATCAGGCGCCCGACCAGCCACAAAAGCGCCAGCGCCCCAAGAGACCAGCCAACGAGGGGAGGTCGTCCAGTCCAGTTCGGCACGGCGGTCAGAAGAAAGCCTGCGATCACGGCCCCGAGATAGCCAAACAGGAACTCGTGCGCATGCCAGCTGACAGGATCGAAAGCCAAGGAAGATGTCAGGTGCCCCGACATCATCAGCGCCCACGCGACCATTGAAAGAGAGGTCCACAACGCCGCCCCAAAAAAGAAGGGCCGGAAACCGCGGGAAAAGATCACCAGCCCGCGAAGTGTGCGCAGCGGCGCAGAGGGGGCCGCACTCATCCCAGGGTCCCCCTCGTCGAACCATCGCTGTCCCTCGCGCTCCGGGAGGGTGATCCGGTTGGGGCCGCCGTCAGCCGTACACGAGATCTCTTCAGAACCTCCCCATCGCCGGCGCAGGTCAGGCGAAGCCGCCACATGGGGGAGGTCAGCGTCAGGCGCAGATTGCCCTCATCATCACCTTCGCCCCGCTCGGTCCGGGTGAGAATGTGACCAGCCCCCATCATCTGCCGAAACCCGGCGACATCAAGGTCGAGCAACGGCGCGATCTCGGCCGCGTCGATCACGAGATGGCCGTTCTCGATGACGATTCTCATCGGTTGCCCTTTCACGCTATGCGGCAAGCTGCTCGTCAGCCGGCCCGAAGAACTCGTAATGGATCCGTCCCGCCGGGACGCCCACCGCGCGAAGTCCGGCGACCAGATAGCGCAAGAATGGCCGAGGTCCGCAAAGGTAGATGTCAGCATCTGCAAGAGGTGTGTTTGCTTGCAGCCATTCCAGGCTGATGCGCCCCGGATTGGCAACATCGGCGGGCGACTCGTAAAAGATCTCGATCCGCATGTTCCCGTGCCGTGCACCGGCCGAACGCATCTCGGCCTCCAACGCATGATGAACGGGACTTGCCGTACCATGGATGTAGTACACGGGCACATCGCGATGCTTTTCCGCGATCACCGGCATCATGCTGGCAAAAGGCGTCAGTCCGACCCCGCCCGACAGAAGGATCAGGGGCCGCTGCGGCGCCTCGCTCAGATGGAAATCGCCGGCGGGGGGCGTTGCCTCCAGCACCGTGCCGACAGGTGCCTCGTGCAAAAGCGAGGATGCCTCGCCTTCGCGCTTGACGGTGATGCGATAACCCTTGTCACCCGGAGCGCTGGAGATCGAGTAGTTGCGCTTCAGTCCGGGCTTTCCCGTCAAGTCAAAGCGCAAGGTCAGATACTGGCCCGGTTGATGCGGCAGGACAGCCTCGCCATCCTCTGGCCGAAGATCGAACGACATGATGCCCTCCGCCTCGACATGGCGGCCCGCGATGCGAAACCTGCGCCAGTCGGTCCAGCCGCCAGGCTTCGCCTCGATTTCCTTGCGGATTGTTGCCTCACGCTCAATGAGCAGGTCGGCCAGAAACCAGTAAGCCTCTCCCCAGGCTTCGATAATCTCAGGCGTCGCGGCGTCCCCCAGAACCTCCTGAATGGCGTCCAAGAGCGCCTTGGCAACATACGGATAATGTTCAGGCTGGATGGCGTAGCCGATATGTTTCTGCGCAATCCGCTCGACTGCCGAAGCCAGAACCCCCAGGTTGTCGATGTTGCGGGCATAGGCAAGAACAGCTTGGGCCAGCGCAAGACGCTGTGTCCCGCGCTGCTGGTTCGCTTGGTTGAACAGCGCAGCGATGTGGGCGTCTTGGAACAGTCGGCGATACATTGCGCCCGTGATTTCAGGACCATGTGCCTCCAGCGCCGGCACCGTGGCCCGGACGACGTCAATTGTTCGGGTGGAAAGTTGACGAGGCATCGGCTTCTCCTAAAACATGTATTTGTAGCGCATCTATAGACGAACTATACATGCATTGGGAATACCTATATTACTGCGGCATGAAATTGACCCGATATACCGACTATGCGCTTCGCGCTCTGATCTATCTGGCAGCCCATGACGGCGGCCTTGTTTCAATCCGGCAGATCGCCGAGGCCCACCGCATTTCGCAGAACCATCTGATGAAGATCGTTCAGGATCTGGGCCATGCGGGTTTTGTGGAAACCGTGCGGGGGCGGCATGGCGGGCTGCGGCTGGCCCGACCGGCAAACGAGATTACCATCGGGCAGGTCGTCCGGCATACCGAGGCGGACGAAAGCTTGGTCGATTGCAGCACCTGCCGGATTGCAGAGGGCTGTGGACTTCCATCAGTCATCGCACAAGCGCGGGAAGCCTTCATGGTCGTCCTGGATCAGTGTCGGCTGACGGATGTAGCAAAGACACCCCACGCTTTCCAACATCTCTTCATAGCGTAGTTGGCCGACGTCTTATTCTGCCGAACTTCTGCATTGAATGGTTGAGACCTATGCAATCCTGGGGTGCGGCATCCCGTGCCATTAAAGCCTCGACGGTCTTTGCGGTCTGCAGCAGTCTCTGCGTGTATGATGAGGCTGTGAGCGCTGGCATAGGCGCTTTTCCATGTCAGAACGTACAAAGTCTTCCCGCAAACGACCATTGTTCATGCTTGGGATTCCCACCCCTCGCCGCTGGCCTCGATCTGCTGGCGTGTACGCCCGTCTGGCGCCGGCACCTGTTCGAGGCCAGCGGCGAGTATGTCCATCATCCGCGCGCCGTCCTCGACTGCGTCTCGTTCGGTGTCGGTCAGGGGGATTTCCTGCAGCATCCGCTTGAGGTTCCCGCCCGCCTCCAACGCCTGCATGCGCGCAGAGGCCTTTGGCTGATAGAATGAGCATTTGGCGCAGGCCATTCGGTGCGCGCACTGATCGAAGAAATCATAGGTGCAGTAGCCATGCCCGAGGTCGTAATACTGCCAGGGTTTCGACGGTCCGTCGCCGCGGGTCCGCTGCGCCGCCTGATCAATCAGGACCTCGATCGTACGGACGTTCCGCTCGAAATAGCCGGCGCGGTCAAAGGAGCGCGCCAACTTCGTCGGCGTGATGGCCGCGTAGTACTGGGTGGCTTGCGGTGAGGCGTGGCCGAGCCAGGCCTGCAGTTCGAACAGCGACAAAGGCTCTTTGGCGTTGAAGAGCTGCGTGGCGATCGTGGCGCGAGCGCGGTGACTCGTAATCCGACCCCGTGCATCTGTTTCGGGCACGCCTGCTTTGGCGCATAAGAGGGGAATGAGAGAGCGATTGATATAAGCAGCGGCCACCCGCCGCCCCTTATGAACAAAAAGCCAGTCGACCCGCTCGCCAGTCTTGACGTCCACCTCCCGAGGGTGGGGAAGTCGTTCGGCCTCCCACGCTTCGATCGCTGTTCCAACGATCGGGTCCACCGGTTTGGTGAAGGCACGGCTGGTTTTGTTGACTGGAACGTCAAGCAGGCATACTGGGGACGCGTCATGATCGTCCGGCATGGGCGACCAGCGGATCGCACCGACCCGCATGCGGTGAATTTCGTCGCGCCGCAGGCCGCCGAACAGCCACAGGATCGCAATCGCCCGTACCATGGCAACGGGGTAACGGAGTGGTTGGTCCGCCCAGCCCCTGCGCTTTGATCGATCCCGAAGGTCGTTCTCTGTCAAGTTGAGAGCAGCCCAGATCAGCTTGGCCCAGATGTCGTCGGCAATAACCCGCGGTGCCGGTCCGATCTTCGCCAGTATGGCCCGCGACGGCACAAGTGTCTGAGCCGGGGCGAACCGGGGTGCAATCCACTCCCACTCCTGAAGGTCGGAGAAAAATGCCCGTACGCACCGCAGGTGTGCCGCGATCGCGGCTGGTTTTAGAGGCTCTCCCATACGGCCAGCGGCTGCACCGAAGGGCGCCGCCCAGTCTCCGATCCGCATCTTCATTGCGGCTGCGGCATATTCGAGGGCCAGGGACCGATCCCATTGGGTTGGCGAGCGAATATCTGCATGCCGGTCACCAAGCCAGCGGCCACACTTGAGAATACCATAATAGGTGCTCGTCACCGAGGAGGGTGCGAGGGTTGCGGTCGTGCGCCAGCGATCACACCAACTCAGCCACTCGTCCGGGACGTCCGTAGACGCTTGTCGCTCGTTGGGCGGACGTCGCCTGTCTTCCTGCCAAAGGCAGAACCCCGTCTCGATGATTCCGAGGCGTGCCAGGACGCGCGAGAGCGCTGCAGTGCCTGTGCGTGTGCTGCCCAATTTGCTGGACGCGACGCGGCGCATCGTTTCTACGGTGATGTCTTCAAGGCGGCCCGATCTTTGATAGAGCAGCGCGGAGTAGAGAGCCTGCTTCAGCCCACAGGGAACCTCTGCCCTGAGGCCGACGGAGCGCATCTCATCGCGCACTCGCTTGCCCGCCGCCTCGACCTCCTCGCGGCCGAACACCTTGAGCGCCAAGCGATACTGATAGAACGTCCCGATCTGCTCCAAGCGGTCGAAACTGCCAAGACGATACGCGAGAGCCATCACGTATTGCCTGCAGTTGCCGTGGCAGCCGTTGCGCTTATGGAAAGCGCCTTCAGATGGTGCCAACACGTCCTGCCACTCGTCCTGCGACCACGCCCAATAGGCGTGCCGCCGTCCGATCAACTCCTGTGTCACGACGCGGATTGCGGAGTTCCGCGGGGCGGGTGCCGCGTTCATGCGATCAAGAGCCGCTTCGAGGGGCAATAGAAGCCTTTGAAGATCAGCACGCACGGTTCGTGGCCAATGCCGATGGCGCTCAGCAAAGAGCCGTTTCAACGCGTCCAGGGCCCTATGTTCAGGCTTTGAGAGTTCAGTCGAGCAATCAGGAGGCAGAATGAGTTCCCAGAATGCGGGGTTCGACGGCGCCAGCCCGTCAGGAACCGCGCTCATCGGGGTGTATCCGTGATGGAGGCTAGTCGCGCTTCGTGCAGTTCGGCCGCAGTCGCAGCGAATTTAGCTGACAGGTCGCGCGCGCTGAGATGGATGTAGAGAAGCGTAGACTGAATGCTCCGGTGACCGGCAAAGCGGGCAATCTCGTGTATGTCCCAGCCTACCCGCGCCAGGTCGGTCAGGCACAAATGCCGCATCGTGTGCGTACCAAGCTTTGGCTCGCCTGCGCGGGAACCCAGGGCATGTACGACCTTCGACCATGTCCACTTACTGATAGGCATTGCTCGGTTGCGCGGCGAAGTGGAAAGAAACAGCGGCCCCCTGGCACGGCTTAGCGTGCGGCGTTCGGGGAGATAGGCGGCAAGCAACTCCCCTGTAACGGCAGAGTACGGTACGACGCGCCCGGCCTTGGTCTTTGTCGTCTCAGCCCGGATCGTCACCAACCGATGCGAGGGGTCCATGTCTGACGTGTCCAGTGCACACAACTCCTCACGCCGTAGGGCGCAGTCATAGGCGAGCGCGAGCATGAGGCGGTTGCGGACTGGCTCAGTACGGGCCGCTTTGAGAATGGCGCCCCACTGCCCCTCCGAAGGGATCCAGGGAAGCACGCGATGAACCCGTACCAACCCGCGTTCACCGCGATGACGTCCCCCGTCAAAGGCACCCCTGCGTCCTCGAGCCACAGGGTTTGTTGCGCGTACACCCTCTTCCACAAGGTGATCATAGAACAGTCGAATGATCGTCAGTCTGTGCCGCAGCGACGCATTCGACGGCTGACGGGGTGAGGCAGGCAAACTGCCGACTTGACCTGCATACCCGCCCCCCGGGGGGCGGGTATGCAGGTCAGCGAGATACGCCGCGATGATACCTCTGCGAACATCAAGCGGATCGACGCCCTGCACGCGGCAGAATGCTGCGAAGTCGGTAATTCCTCTGGCATAGGCCGCGACGGTGTTGGGCGCCTTGCCCAGATCTGTCTGCAGGGCGATCCAACCGTCGACATGAATGTCTGCGCGGGTTGTCGACTGCTGAGACATGGGCACACCTCCGCACTGAAATAATACCAGAAAGAAACCGACTCGTCGTCTGGCTATTCCACGTAACAGCGAGGCGACGAGCGCCCAGGCCCAGACGGATTTCGCCGCCAATACCGGCTATGCCCCGATCAACACCGGCTCGGCGGACCTGATGGACGCAGAGATCCGCAAGACCTTGCCCGACAGCCAGACGGCGACCCAGATCAACGCCGACATGGCCTATTGGGCCGAACACCGCGACGAGATCGGCACCCGCTGGTATGTTTGGCAGGCTGAATAGGGCCGGTGACGCGACCGGAGGCCCGGCATCGGGCCGCCGTCCCATTCGCGAAAGGTGATCCCCCATGCTGTCCTTCTTTTCGCCTGCGCGACGCGGTTCGGGGCTTGGCACGGCCTTGCCGGCATTGCTTCTGCTTCTGGCCTTTTTCGTCATCCCCGTTGCGGCCCTGCTGAGCCGGTCCATCACCGAACCGGAGCTGGGCCTGCACAATTACAGGACGCTGCTGGGCTCGGCGACCTATCTACAGATCTTTCTCAACACCTTCATGGTGTCGGCCGTGGTGACGCTGATTACGGTGCTGATCGCCTTTCCGGTGTCCTGGGCGCTGGCCATCATGCCACCGCGCCTGTCCAGCGTGATCTTTGCCATCATCCTGCTGTCGATGTGGACCAACCTGCTGGCACGCACCTATGCCTGGATGGTGCTGCTGCAACAGACGGGCCTGGTGAACCGGATCCTGATGGGCATCGGGCTGACCGACCGGCCGTTGCAGTTGACCAACAACCTGGTCGGCGTCACGATCGGCATGGTCTATATCATGCTGCCCTTCATGATCCTGCCGCTGTATGGGGTGATCCGCAAGATCGATCCTGCCGTCCTGCAAGCCGCAGCCCTGTGCGGCGCGACCCGTGGGCAGGCCCTGCGCCGGGTTCTGTTGCCTCTGGCCGCGCCGGGCATCGCGTCGGGGGCGCTGATGGTCTTCGTCATGTCGCTGGGCTATTTCGTCACGCCGGCGCTGCTGGGCGGCACATCGAACATGATGGTGGCCGAACTGATCGTGCAGCAGGTCCAGAGCCTTGTGAACTGGGGCATGGGCGGGGCCGCGGCCTTCGTGCTGCTGGTCATCACCCTGGCGATCTATGCCGTGCAACTGCGCGTCTTCGGCACGGAGGTCCGCTGATGCTGCTCGACTTCGACAAGCTTGGTGCCTGGAAATGGATCCTGTCGGCGGTCTGCGCGCTGATGGCCCTGTTTCTGCTGCTGCCGATCCTGTTCATCGTCGCCCTGTCCTTTGGCGATTCCCGCTGGCTGATCTTTCCGCCCCAAAACTGGACGCTGAAATGGTACGGCGAACTGTTCGCCGATCCGCGCTGGCTGGCGGCTGCCTGGACCTCGGCCAGGATCGCGCTGATCGTGATGGTGCTGTCGGTCGTCCTGGGGCTGCTCGCCTCGCTGGCGCTGACCCGCGGCACGTTCCGCGGAAGGGCGGTCCTGCGGGCCTTCTTCCTGACGCCGATGGTCCTGCCGGTGGTCATCATCGCCGTGGCCCTTTACGCGGCGTTCCTGCGGCTGGGGCTGAACGGCACGCTGGCGGGTTTCGTCATCGCCCATCTGATCGTGGCGCTACCGTTCTCGATCATCACCATATCCGGCGCGCTGGAGACCTTTGATCCCTCCATCGAGGACGCGGCGATCCTGTGCGGCGCCAGCCCGTGGGAGGCGCGGTTCCGCGTCACCCTGCCCGCCATCAGCCACGGCCTGTTTTCGGCCGCAATCTTCTCGTTTCTCATTTCCTGGGACGAGGTCGTGCTGGCGATCTTCATGGCCTCGCCCACGCTGCAAACCCTGCCGGTCAAGGTCTGGACCACGCTGCGCCAGGATCTGACCCCGGTGATCGCCGCCGCCTCGACCCTTCTTGTGGCCCTGACCATCCTGCTGATGATCGTGGCCGCCCTGATCCGCAAAGGCAAATCCCGATGAGCAGCCCGTATCTGCATATCAACGGCATCCGCAAGACCTTTGGCGAGGTGGTCGCGACCGATCACGTCGAACTGGAAATCGCGGAAGGGGAATTCATGACGTTTCTCGGGCCGTCGGGTTCGGGCAAGTCCACGACGCTGTATATCCTGGCCGGGTTCCAGGATCCGACGGCAGGCGACATCCGCCTGCGCGGCCGGTCGATCCTGCAAACCCCGTCCCACAAGCGCAACATCGGCATGGTCTTTCAGCGATACACGCTGTTTCCGCATCTGTCGGTGGGCGAAAACGTGGCTTTTCCCCTGCGCGTGCGCCGCGCGCCGCAGGCCGAGATCGCGGCCAAGGTGCGCCGCGCGCTGTCCCTCGTGCGCCTGGACGGATTCGAGGACCGGATGCCCGCCCATATGTCCGGCGGGCAGCAACAGCGCGTGGCCCTGGCCCGCGCCCTTGTCTATGATCCGCCGGTCCTTTTGATGGACGAGCCGCTGTCGGCCCTGGACAAGAAGCTGCGCGAGGAAATCCAGCACGAGATCCGCCGCATCCACCAGCAGACCGGCGTGACCATCCTGTATGTCACCCATGACCAGGAGGAGGCGCTGCGCCTGTCGGACCGCATCGCGGTATTCAACACGGGCAAGATCGAGCAGGTCGGCACCGGCCCGGAACTCTATGCCAGCCCGGCCACGCATTTCGTGGCCGACTTCATCGGCAACAGCGCCTTCCTGGCCGGTGATCTGGTTGCGATCGGCGCCGGTCGGGCCAGCCTGCGTTTCGCGGATGGCACCGTCCTGGCTGATATCCCCATGCACGGAACGGGCCTTGCGGGCGGCAAGGCGGAACTGATGCTGCGTCCCGAACGGATCGAACTGACCGCCCAGCCCGGTCTCTCTGGCGCCTCGCTTCCGGTTACCGTCGAGGATGTGACCTTTCTTGGCAACAGCAGCACCGTCTCGGCCCGAACCGGCTGGGGCGAGGTGCTGTCGGTGCGAATGAACTTTGGCCATCCGATGATGGGCCAGGTGCGGCAAGGGGACGCGCTGCACGTCCGCTGGCAACCCCAGCACGCGCATGTCTTTGCCAAGGCCTGACCGGCCGCTCGGCGACGATCCAGGGACATGACCATGCTGGGCGTCGGACGATCCTTTCCTTCGGGCCGATGCCTGCCTGCCGAATGGCAGATGGGTCCAGGCCCGGTCGGGCGCCACGATCACGGTGACGAGCCCCGCGGCCGGGTCCGGGGGTGGCCGGGTTTGCCTCCGCCGGTATTGCAGAAATCGCCCCGAGTTCCTTTGTCGCGGGGCCCGATCCGCAAGCCCTGCATTCCGCGGCCGGATCGGGTTATCCTTTTTCGCTCGCAACCCGCCGGCTCTCGTCTCGCAGCGCGGCCATTGCCGTGTGCAATCGCGCAATCGGCTCTGCGCGGCACTGACGTATTCCATGACCTGCTGTTGCGTTGGGTTGCCGGGGTCGGGATCGATGAACCCTGCCCGGATGCCAACCAAGTTCCGCAAGAACCGCGACCGGCTGTTTGTGACCAAGATGTCGCGCAAGGTCATGGCGGCGATCCTGGCCTATGCGAGGTCGCGCCGCTCCTGTCGGACGATCGCCTCTTGGTCGATGGCGCCCTCATCAAGGTCTGGGCATCGGTGGAAAGCGTCAAGCCGACGGCCGGGGCATTTCGCCCGACGATAAGGGCCTCGGCGGTCAGGCCGCCCCGATGCCCCGCCTCGCACAACGCAGCCGAACGGCCGAGGCCGGCTTCACCCTTGCAGCCAAGCGCCCGCATCTCCTCGACGATCCGGATCAGGGGCTGCCGAACACGCGCGAAAGCGTTTCGGCACGACCTGATGCGACCGGCGGCACCCGGACGAACCTTGCCCCGCGGTCCTCGGGCCTCAGGTGATAAAGACCGTTGCAGGCTCCTTGCTGCGAACTGGATCGAGGGGTTCAATCCTGGTCGATCATGACCTCAACCCGACCTCGATCCTCGTTCCGCCCGTTATTGCCGATGCCCGAGCGTCACCCCCGTGGACGCGCGCGATCGCCCGAACCATGGCAAGGCCCAGCCCGATCCCGAAACCGGCATTGGCAGGATTGACGCGATGCAGGCGCCGGAACACGGCTTCGATTTCCTTTGCAGGGATACCGGGTCCGTCATCTTCGGCCACGACGGTAACTTCGGTCTCTTTTTTCTGGACCGATAAGCGCAGGTAGGTCGCTCCCGTCGCGTGATGGACAGAGTTCTCGATCAGATTTGCCAACATCTGCACCAGCAGGGCGCGATCCCCCCGCAGAGTGGGTCCGATGTCGGGCACGTCCAGGACCAGGGCAATGCCGACATCCTCGGTCACGGGTGCATAAGTCTCGGCGACGTTGCGGACCAATGCTCCAAGATCCAGCGGCGCCGTTTCCGGACGGGTCTTGCGGCCATCAAGTTCGGCAATGGAGAGAAGAGCCCGGAAGGTCCGAAGAATGTCGTCTATCTCATGCAGTGCCGCGGCGCGGTCATCGGCTGCTACGCCCCTCAGCTTTTCGATCCGCTGGCGCAGATGCTGCATCGGCGTGCGCAAATTATGAGCCACCTCGGCAGTCACCATTTCCTGGGCTTCCATCAGATCGGTGATCTGCGCTAGGGCGTCGTTGACGCTTGCGGCGACCTGACCCAGATCATCTTTGGGCCGGCTGATCTCGGGGGGCACACGCGCCGTCATTTCCCCCCTGCCCGCCGCCGCCAATGCTGCCGAAATGGCGCTGACCCGATCGCCCGTCAGGCGGCCGACACGAACGCCCACGATCGCACCGATCACCACCAATGCAACAAACCCAAGAACCAAGGCAATCAGCAAGGCCTCGGTGATCTCGAAGATGACGTGATCGCTTGTGCCCTGATAAAGGATCAGATCCCCAAGCGTATCGCGCCGCATCCAATAGCCTGACACCTCGTCATCTGTTCGCGTTGCGACATCCAGGTCGCTGGCCAGGATGAAGTCCAGCGAGGTTTCAGGCATTTCGCCAAGATTGCCGGCAAGACGTCTGCCATCCGCATCAGTCAGCAAATAGATCCGGCCGGTTTCGAAGTTGACCTGCGTCATGGCCTCGACGACCGAGACCACCTGCATATTGCCCTTCATCTTCTGGATCTGGGCCAAATCCTCGGCGTCCGAGCGCATCTGGTCGCTGATCCAGTCATGAACCTCGTATCGCGCCAGCAGATAGGCCCCGGCAAAGATCAGCGCCGACAAAACGCCGTAAAGCAGCGCGAACTGCAACGAAAGGCGCAAGGCTATGGCGCCCCGCAACCGTCGCGCGAATGTCCTAAGCATGAAGCGAATAGCCTGTCCC
The DNA here is from genome assembly GCF_900188295.1 of Paracoccus sediminis. Taxonomy (GTDB): domain Bacteria; phylum Pseudomonadota; class Alphaproteobacteria; order Rhodobacterales; family Rhodobacteraceae; genus Paracoccus; species Paracoccus sediminis. The sequence goes on along the minus strand of NZ_FZNM01000012.1, from coordinate 53,608 downwards.
GCGCACCGTATGGATCAGCGGTGTTTGAAAGGGCTTGTCCACCTTGGCGCGAAGCCGGCTGATATGCGTTTCGACAACGTTCGTGCCCGGCTCGAAATGGAAGTCCCAGACATTCTCCAGCAGCATCGTGCGGGTGATGACGCGGCCCGCATTGCGCGCCAGATGGCACAGCAGGCGGTATTCGCGCGATTGCAGCGTGATCGGTTGCTCGGCACGCCACACTTTCTGCGCGATCAGATCAATGACAAGATCACCCACCCGCAGTTCAGCCGATTCCTCGCGCAAGGGCGGGCGGCGCAAAAGGGCGTCCAGCCGCGCCGACAGCTCGGCGAAAGAGAACGGCTTTATCAGATAGTCGTCAGCACCGCGGCGTAATCCATTGATGCGGTCGTCAACCTTGCCCAAGGCACTGAGCATCAAGATCGGGGTCGTCACGCCGGCTGCCCGCACGGCGGACAGAATGGACAGGCCATCCAGGCGGGGCAGCATCCGATCCATGACCATGGCATCGAAATCCCCGTCCAGGGCGATCAGCATCCCCTCGCGGCCATCCGACGCAGACGTCACCGCGTGCCCCGTCTCCCGAAGGCCTGCAATGATGTAATCTGCGGTTTCTTGGTCGTCTTCGATCACCAGAATGCGCATTGCCTGCTCATACCCCTTTTCCCGGTCCGGCGCACCTTACGAATTTGTAAGGTGCTTATCATCCTTCGGCGATGATGGCAGATCCATAACCGCCGGGACACGAAACGGCCGGAGCAGCGGATGCGACAGGAACGACTGACCGAACTGGCCGCAGCCTTGGCTGTGGACGAGATATCGGGCCCCGAGCTCAGCATTGTGATTCCGGCACTGAACGAGGCCGCGTGCATCGTGGAAACACTGTGCGCCGTCGATCAGCAGATAGCGGGTCTGGTGCGGTCCCACGAGATCATCCTGGTGGATGACGGCAGCACAGACGGCACCTTGTTGCGCGTCGCGACCTTGGCCCATCGCCTGCCGCTGACCACCATCCGCCTGTCGCGCAATTTCGGCAAGGAACAGGCAATGATGGCGGGTTTGGCGCAGGCCCGCGGCAATGCGGTGATCGTCATGGATGCCGATCTGCAAGAGCCTGTCGATGCAATGGCGACGATGGTGGCCCATTGGCGCGCCGGCTGGGACATGGCCTATGCCGTCCGCGCGCATCGGCAGGATGAAGGCCGGCTGAAGCGCGGCCTGACCCGTGCCTTCTACCGGCTGGTGAATGCCGGATCCGACGCGCCGATTCCCGAGGATGCGCGCGATTTTCGTCTGATGGACCGGCGCGTGGTCGATGCGCTTTTGGCATTGCCGGAACGCAACCGGTTCATGAAGGGGCTTTATGGGTGGGTCGGGTTCCGGTCAATCGCCGTGCCGGTCGAACTGGCCCCGCGCGCGGAAGGGGTCAGCAAGTTCGGCCTCGCCAATCTCTTTCGGCTGGCGCTGACCGGCATGACCGCCTTTACCAGTTGGCCATTGCGGGTCTGGACCGGCGTGGGCCTTGTCATGTCCATCATTGCCCTGGTTTACGGCAGCTATCTGGGATTGCGCACGGTGCTTTTTGGCCACGACGTGCCCGGCTGGTCGACACTGGCCGTGGGCATGTTCCTTCTGGGCGGGGTCCAGCTGTTCTCGATCGGGGTGCTGGGCGAGTATCTGGCGCGTATTTTTACCGAGGTTAAGGGCCGCCCAGGCTATATCATCGCCGAACTGCGCCGCTCGCAGGACGAGAAGCGCGGGTGAGCCTGCGCCGGCAGGTCGGACGATTTGCGGTCGTGGGCGCGGCGGCAACAGTCCTTCATATCGCGTCCGGCAGTATTTTGATCGCCATCGGTATCCCGCCGCTGGTCGCGAACCTGCTGGCGTTCCTGATGGCCTTCGGGTTCAGCTTCATGGGTCATTGGGGCTATACGTTCGCGCAGGGGCAGGTTCCGCTGAGCCGGGCTTTTCGCCGTTTTGTCGCCGTTGCAGCAGTCGGATTCGTTCTGAACGAAACAGTCCTCCTCTTGCTGCTGCAAGTCACGGATGTGTTGGTCGCGGCCCTTGCCTGCGCCGTTCTGGTTGCGGCTGCCGCCTCCTTCGTGCTTGGGCGCAGCTGGGCCTTCAGGTCGTCACCCTCGGGTCTTTTGGCGCGGACGGACGACCTGCCATAGCCAGGCCAGCACGACCAGCCCAAGGATCGCCGTGGAAATCGGATCGATCCAGGTCGCCAGCAGGTCGTATTTCGCTTTCAGGACATAGCCACCGGTCATCAGCAATCCGGTCCACAACGCGCTGCCTGCGGCAGTCAGCAGCAGAAAGCGCGTGACGGGCATTCCGGCTATTCCGGCAGGAATGGATACGAAGGTGCGGATTCCGGGAACCATCCGCCCCAGAAACACGATCTTTCCGCCGTGCCGCTCAAACCACGCCTCGGCTGCGGTCAGATCGTCGATCGTGAACCCGATCCAGCGTCCGCGGCGCGTGGCGAAGGCGCGTAACCGATCGCGCCCAAGGCGGCGTCCGGCCCAATACCAGAACAGCGCGCCCAGCGATGCCCCCGTGGTCGCCGCGAGAAAGGCGAGGATCGGCGAAAACCGGCCCTGCGCAGACAGGTATCCGGCCAGCGGGATCACCAGTTCGGACGGGATGGGCGGAATGATGTTTTCAAGCAGCATCAACAATCCAAGACCGGGCACCCCAAGGCTTTCGATGGTCGAGACGATCCAGTTGAACATGACGTATTCTCGTGATGGGGCGGTTATCGCCAGGGCATGATGATGTTGCGGGTCCGCTTGCGGGGCGGTTGCCGAAAGCGGTCCGCCGCGGGCAGCTATCGCGCCCGTGAAGGCTCGACCCAAAGGCGATAGATCGTCCAGCGGCCAAGATCCTGGAACCCTTCCGGCAGCACGGCCGATCCCTTGGGATCTCTCACGATGATCGCATCCGTCCGATCATCGTTCAGCAGACTGGGCAGATCGTCCGGCATGATCGCCTGCGCGCCGCCCCGCGTGTAGAATTCGGCCGAATAGACGCGGTCGCCAAGCGTCCAGACCCGCGCGTCCGGCGCGACCTCGGACAGGACGCGAATGGCGCCCTCTGTCGTCCGGAACGGATAGGTCTTCAGGTCGTGGGTCATGAACACTCCAAGGGCGAAGACAGGCAGGACGGTCGCCGCAACCAACGCGGCCGCGCTTATCAGACGGCCCTCGGGTGCGTTCAGGTCGCGCCATGCGACGACCAACAGGGCGGCTGCGGCGGGCATCCCCGGCAGAACATAGGCTGCAAGGATATTCGCGGCGGGGGTGAACAGGATCAGCGGCGCGATCGTGAACAGCGCAAGATAGCTGTAAAGACCCCGATCGACGGCGCGCCCGGCCCGCCATGGCAGGATCGGCACGAACAAAAGCCAAGGCAGGAAGGCCCCCAGCCCGTAAAGCCAGATCATGCCCTTGGCACGCTCGTGTCCCGACCCGTAGAGATCACCCTGCCAGTTCGGCACGGTGAATCGCTCGAAATGTTCGCCGATGACGAAATAACGCAGAAAGCCTGGTGTCTTGATCTCGGCCGCGGCATACCACGGCAGGACCGTCAGACCCAGCAACACCGTCCCGGCGAACCAGGGAAGCCGGCGCAGAAGGCGCCAGCGGTTCCCGATCAGCAGCCACAGGAACAACGGTATGCCCACCAGAACCGCCGCGACCGGACCCTTGGCCAGCAGCCCCACCGCCAGCCCGCCAAAGAAGGCCAGACCCCAGCGACGATCCGGAACATCGTCGGCCAGGCCGACCCCGCGATGAAAGCCCACCATCGCCAGCACGACGCCCAAGGCCAGCGGCATGTCGGTCATGACAAAGGCCGAGGCTCCGAAGAACAGGGCCGACGAGCTTAGGACGATACCGGCGATCAGGGCCGTCTCTCGATCCCGCAGCAGGGCGATCCAGCGATAAAGCACCCAGAGCAGGGCAAGCGCCGTCCCGAGGATCGGCAGCCGCGCGGCAAGGGCAACCGGTTCCGGAGCGTGCAGAAAGGACAGCACCGGCCCGAATGCCTTGATTCCGGCCGCCGACAGCCATGTATGCAAGGGCGGCTTGCCCCAGAAGGGCACGCCATAGTCGATCTGCGGCGTGATCCAATCGCCCGTTTCCGCCATCATCCGCGCCATGTCGGCATAGCGCGCCTCGGTCGTATCCGTGACCGGCGCAATGGCGGCAAGAACCAGCCGCGCCATCAGCAGGAATGCCAGGACCAATTCGAATCGTCCGATGCGCGCCACCGCGCCGGCTTGGACCAAATTACCCTGCAAGCCCGCTTTATTCTGTTCCGTCATGCCCATACCTGCCGTCTTTCGACAGCGGCATAGCCGGGTGCGCCTGCCGGGCGCGTGGCGGCAAGATTACCAATTCGCAATGATCGATCCGGGACGACGCGGCCAGTTGTCGTGCCAATTGCGAAACGGTCACGATCAGGTCGGACGGGTGCCAAGGGTCTTTTGGCGTTGGCAGGGATCGCAGGCCGTATTGCCGTCTGGCTGACCAGCCATGGGGGGATCACTTTATCCTCATGACAAGGCTCTTGCGCGAGAGGCTGATGGCCTGTCCGGCGTTTCTGGACGTGTTGGCGGGTTTCGGGGGCCAACCATTCCATCGCCACAGCCTTAACCAGGGCGATCCATGCCGAGCGGAACCGATTCTGACGCCTACAGGCTTTTCAGCATGGTCCAGAACGCGTTCTCGGCAAGGTTCTTTTCGCCGGTCAGCCGGGTTGCCGTGATGTTCAGGTCATAGAAGGGCAGCGTTTCGGACAGATCGACCAGACAGCCCGATGCCAGACCGTCGCCGGCAAGCGACTGGGGCACCCAGGCAATGCCGATCCCCATCTTTGCCATTTCGACGGCGGCAAGGGTCAGCGCCGTTTCCACCCTGGGAATATGCCGCAGGCACGGATCCACAAAAGGCAGGATTTTCCGTTCCATCACGTGGCCCAGAAACACTTCGGAAGGATAGGTGATATAGGGGATCTCGGACGCGCCCTGTGCGGGCGCCGTGGCCAGGGCCGCGTTGAAAACAGGCACGAGCCGGTCCGAGCCGATCGTCAACTGTTCCAGAAAGTCCGCCGCGACATCGTCGCTTTCATCGGGCATGCTGTAGACGACCGCGACATCGGCCTGTCGGGACAGCACCATGCCGGTGCACTGGTCCAGATTGGCGGACCGCAGGCGGACATAGATGCCGTCGCGCTCGGTCGGCAGCTTTTGCAAAAGCGACGGCAGGCGCATGGCGGTCAGCGAATGCTGACAGGCAATGACGATCCGGTTGCTGGTGATGCGTTCACCACGGCGCAGATCGACCGCCAGCTGACGCAAGGCAGAGGCGATCATGACAATCTGTTCGCTTTGCGCGATCGTCGTCGGTTTCAGCCGGATGGGCTTGTGCGCCCGGTCAAACAGCTCGACCCCCACGAAATCCTCGATCTGCTTGATGCGCCGCGAGAATGCCGATTGCGTAAGCCGCCTGCGCTCTGCCGCGCCGCTGAAGGATCCGGTTTCGGCAATCGCCAATATATCCTCCAGCCACTCCAGCCTCATATCACCCTCCGACTTGCAATTTTTGCATTATAAATCAAAAATTTTGAATTTGCGTTGATGAAATCAACAAGCAATGATCGATACACACAAGTTATCGAGGAACACCACATGCATCTCGCTCGCTTTCCGCGCGTTCATCTGGCCCATCTGCCGACCCCTCTGGAAAAGCTCGACCGGCTGTCGAAAGAACTGGGCGGACCCGAAATCTGGATCAAGCGGGACGACTGTACGGGCCTGTCCACCGGCGGCAACAAGACCCGCAAGCTGGAGTTCCTGATGGCCGAGGCCATGGCGATGGGCGCCGACACGGTGATGACCCAGGGCGCGACGCAATCCAACCACGCCCGCCAGACAGCGGCCTTTGCCGCCAAACTGGGCCTGGATTGCCATATCCTGCTGGAAGACCGCACCGGATCAAGCGACCCCAATTACAACGGGAACGGGAACGTCCTGCTGGACCACCTGCACGGGGCCACCACCTCCAAGCGCGCGGGGGGCATGGACATGCAGGCCGAAATGGAAGCCGCGGCCCAAACGCTGAAGGACCAGGGCCGCAAGGTCTATCTTATTCCAGGCGGGGGATCGAACGCCACGGGCGCGCTGGGCTATGTCAACTGCGCGTTCGAACTGGTGGGCCAGGCCAACGACCGCAGCCTGGTCATCGACCACCTGATTACAGCCACAGGTTCGGCCGGCACGCAGGCGGGCCTTGTCACCGGTCTCAAGGCGATCAACGCCCGCATTCCGCTGACCGGCATCGGCGTGCGCGCGCCCAAGGACAAGCAAGAGGAAAACGTCTTTGCCCTGGCGCGCAAAACCGCCGAACGGCTGGGCTGTCCCGATGCCGTCCAGCGGGCGGATGTCGTGGCCGACAGCAACTATGTCGGCGCGGGTTATGGAATCCCCCGTGAGGACACGATCGAGGCGATCCGCATGTTCGCGCAGCTTGAAGGCATCCTGCTGGACCCTGTCTATTCCGGCAAGGGCGCGGCCGGACTGATCGATTATTGCCGGACCGGCAAGCTGAAAAAGGACGAGCGCGTGGTGTTTCTGCATACCGGCGGATCGGCCGCGCTGTTCGGTTACGATGCCGTCTTCGCCGATGGCCGCAACGCCCTGAAAGCGGCCTGACACGATGGCCCCGGCGCGCTTTTCCAAAAGCTTCACACAGCAACTGCCGATTCCGGACGAGGCCATCGACGCGGCCGTTGCGGTGATGCGTTCGGGGCGGCTGCATCGTTACAACACGCTGCCGGGACAACCCAGCGAAACGATGGAGCTGGAGCGGGAGTTCGCGCGGTGGCAGGGCCAGACCTTCTGCCTGGCCGTCGCCTCGGGCGGGCAGGCCATGCAGATCGCCCTGCGCGCGGCGGGCGTTGTGCCGGGCGATCCGGTGCTGACCAACGGCTTTACCCTGGCCCCGGTCCCCGGCGCCATCGCGGCCGTCGGAGGCCGGACCATCCTGGTCGAGATCACCGGGGATCTGGTGATCGACCTTGACGACCTTGCCGCCAAGGCCCGCGCCAGCAACGCCCGGCATCTGCTGCTGTCGCACATGCGGGGGCATCTGTGCGACATGGACCGCCTGATGCGGATCGCCGCCGACCTGGATCTGACGGTCATCGAGGACTGTGCCCATACGATGGGTGCCCGCTGGAACGGCAGGCTGTCGGGATCGTTCGGGATCGCGGGATGCTTCAGCACCCAGACCTACAAGCACATGAATTCGGGCGAGGGCGGCTTGCTGACCTCGGACGATGCAGAGTTCATGGCGCGGGCGACGATGCTGTCGGGATCCTACATGATGTACGAACGCCACGGGGCCGGTCCGGCGCCCGAGGTCTATGACCAGATCCGCCTGGACACGCCTAACATGTCCGCGCGGATGGACAACCTGCGCGCCGCCCTGCTGCGCCCGCAGCTGCGGATGCTGCACGACAGCATCGACGCCTGGAACGCGCGCCACGATCTGATCGCCGAACGGCTGGCGCGACACGACGCGATCCGCCTGCCCAGCCGGCCCCCGGCGGAACGCTATGTCGGATCGTCGATCCAGTTCCTGGTGCCGGGCATCACCCGCGACGATGCGGCCGCCCTGGTCGCGCGCCTTGCCGATGCGGGGGTCGAGGTGAAATGGTTCGGCGCGGCCCAGCCCGTGGCCTTCACCTCGGACCACCACAGCTGGCGGTTCGTGGCGGCGCAAAGCCTGCCTCGGACGGATGCGATCCTGTCGGGCCTGTTCGACATGCGCCTGCCGCTGACCTTCGACCTGGACGATTGCAGCCTGCTGGCCGATCACATCATCGATGCCGTCGCGGCCCTTCGCATCAAGGAGAACGGATGATGCGCCGGGTCGGTATTCTGGGCGGGATGGGGCCCGAAGCCACGATCCTCATCATGCAAAAGGTTCTGGCGGGCATCGAGGCGCGGGACGACGCCGATCATGTTCCGCTGATCGTGGACCAGAACCCGCAAGTCCCATCGCGGATCAGGCACCTGCTGGAAGGGGGCGGCGACGACCCGGCCCCCGTGCTTGCCGGCATGGCGCGGCGCCTGCTGGCCGGCGGGGCCGAGGCCCTGGCGATGCCCTGCAATACCGCACACCATTATGCCGATGCGATCCGGGCCGCGGTGCCCCTGCCCTTTCTGGATATGGTGGACCGGTCGGTCGCCCATGCCGCGCGCCTTGCCGGATCGCGCGGCACCATCGGCGTCTTGGGTTCCCCTGCCCTGCGCAGAGTCGGCCTGTTCGACGCCCCCCTGGCCCGCCATGGCCTGACAAGCCTTTACCCCGACGACGACGATGCGATGCTGAAGGCGATCCGGCATCTGAAATCGCCGAGCTCCCGGACTGCGGCGCGGCAAACCCTTGCCCAAGCCTCGGCTGCGCTGCTGGATCGGGGCTGCACCGTGCAGATGATCGCCTGCACCGAATTCTCTCTCATCCCCGATGCGGTTTCCCCGCACGCGACCGTTTTCGACACGCTGGACCGGCTGGCCCAGGCAATCCTGGCATTTTCGACCGGCTGGGATGGTCCGCCGCACGAGATCCGACACCATGAACCATAAGCGGCACCAACAGCCGCAGTTCCAACAACGGAGGTTAACGATGACTGGACTATGGAAACCGATCCTGACGAGCGCGACGGCCTTGGCGCTGTCGGCGACCGCCCTGGCTGCCGAAACCCTGGTGGTGGCAACCTTCAGCGACCCCACCCCCATGAACGCGGTGCGCGCCACGGACGCCTTTGAAAAGGCGACCGGCTGGGACATCGAATGGCGCGTGTTCAATTCGGGGACCGAGGTGATCGCGGCAATGGCCTCGGGCGACGTGAAGCTGGCGGAACTGGGATCCTCGCCCCTGGCGATCGCGGCCACGCAGGGCGTCGATCTGCAAATGTTCATGCTGTCCTATGCCATCGGCCAGTCCGAAAGCCTGATCGCCCGCGAAGGATCGGGCATCGCCGCGGTTGCCGATCTAAAGGGCAAACGCGTCGCCGTGCCGGTCGGATCGACCGCACATTATTCGCTGATCGGGGCGGTGGCCCATGCCGGGCTGACAGAAGGCGACGTGACGATCATGTCCATGCCACCCGACCAGATCGCGGCGGCCTGGGACCAGGGCACCATCGACGCGGCCTTCATCTGGCCGCCGGTCCAGACCCAGCTGCTGGAAAGCGGCACCCGGATCGTTGGCGCCGACGAGACCGCCGAATGGGGCTATCCGACGTTCAACGCCTGGGTGGTGAACACGGAATTCGCCGCCCAGAACAGGGACCAGGTGGTCGCCTTCGCCAAGGTGATGGACCAGGCCAACCAGGCCTATCTGACCGATCCCGCGGCGTGGACGGCCGACAACGAAAGCGTGCGGGCCATCGCCGAGGTGACGGGCGCCCCCGCCGACCAGATCCCCGAGATCCTGCGGGGCTATACCTTCATTCCGCTGGCCGACCAGGTCGGCGAGACCTGGCTGGGAAATGCCGCCAACATCATGAAGTCGAAGGCGGAATTCCTGCAATCGGCCGGCCGCATCGACACGGTGGCCGACGATTATTCGGCGTTCGTGAACACCGACATCGCGGCAGAAGCCGTGAAATAGGTGCCCGTCCCTGTCCGGGCGCCCTGTCCGGGCGGGCTTGTCACTGCGCAAGGAAGCCAGCTCATGGGACTGAACATTCAGGATGTGTCCGTGGTCTATCCGGCCGCCGACCGCCGGCCGCCGGTCAAGGCGCTGAGCGGGATCAACCTGACCATCGACGACAACGAATTCGTGGTGGCCCTCGGGGCTTCCGGCTGCGGAAAATCGACGCTTTTGAACCTGATTGCCGGGTTTCTTTCGCCCAGTTCGGGCAGTCTTGTCCTGGATGGCCGGCATGTGTCGGGTCCGGGCGCCGACCGGGCCGTCGTGTTTCAGAAACATGCCCTCCTGCCCTGGCTCAGCGTGCTGGACAATGTGGCCTTCGGGCTGCAAATCCAGGGCCTCGGCAAGTCCGCACGGATCGGGACCGCGAACCGCTTCATCGCCATGCTGGGCCTGGACGGCTTTCAGGATTCGCCGGTCTACAAGCTGTCGGGCGGGATGCAGCAGCGCGTCGGCATCGCCCGCGCGCTGACCTGCGATCCCCGCATCCTGCTGATGGACGAACCCCTGGGGGCGCTTGACGCCCTGACGCGCGAAAAGGCGCAGGAACTGATCCTGCACATCTGGAACGACACCTACAAATCGGTGTTCTTCATCACCCACAGCGTCGAGGAGGCGCTGTTCATGGGCACCAAGCTGATCGTCATGTCGCCGCGCCCCGGACGGATCACCCATACGTTCGACCTGCCCTTTTCGCGCCAGTTCCTGGACGGGACGCCCGCCCGCGAGGTCAAGGCGTCCCCCGATTTCATCCGGCTGCGCGAGGACGTTCTGAAAATCATCTTTGCCGACGAGGAGGCTGCGGCATGACCATCCAGGATCCGGTTGCCACGCCCAAGGCTGGCGGTCTGCTGGGCCGCCTTGCCCGGTCGCGCCCGACGCGGCCCGGAGAGATATACGGCGTTCCCGGACAGGGCAACACGCTGTGGTTGTCCGCCGTCTCGATCGCGCTGTTCTTTTTCGTCTGGTGGCTGGTCACGGCGATGGGGTGGGTCAAGCCGCTGTTCGTGCCATCCCCGCTGACCATCGTGGAAAAGTTCGTGTCGGTGTGGCAGACCGGCTATACTGGCACTCCGTTTTTGGAACATGTCGCCATATCGACCGCGCGCGTGTTCGGCGCCTTCCTTCTGGCCTGCGCCATCGGGTTGCCGCTGGGTCTGGCCATGGGCATGAGCCCGGTCATGCGGGGGTTGTTCGATCCACCCATCGAATTCTACCGCCCGATCCCGCCGCTGGCCTATCTTCCACTGATGATTATCTGGTTCGGGATCGGCGAAACGTCCAAGATCCTGCTGATCTTCCTGTCGGTGTTTGCCCCGGTCGTCCTGGGGGCACGGTCGGGTGTCAAATCCGCCGCCATCGAACAGATCCATGCCGCCTATTCGTTCGGGGCGACGCGGTGGCAGGTCATGCGGCATGTCATCATGCCGTCGGCCATGCCGGAAATCCTGACCTCGATGCGCATCGGCATCGGGTTCGGCTGGACCACGCTGGTCGCCGCCGAAATGGTCGCCGCGACCAAGGGGCTTGGCTATATGGTCCTGTCGGCCAGCCAGTTCCTGCAAACCCCCGTGGTCATCATGGGCATCTTCGTCATTGCCTGCATCGCCTTTGCGTTCGATCTGCTGATGCGCTTCGTCGAACGCCGCCTGGTGCCCTGGAAGGGCAGAATGTAACCGGAAGGTCAAAGACATGATTTACCTCAAGAAGGCCGTCCGAACCGCCGAGACGGAACAGGACGACGTGCGCCGTGTCGTGGCCCAGATGCTTGCCAGGATCGCCGACGGTCAGGAGGACGCGGTCCGTGCCTATGCCAAAGACCTGGACAGATGGACCGGCGACATCGTTGTCACCCGTGAACAGCGTGCCGCGGCGGCGGCGCAGGTGCCCGAACGGCTGAAAGCCGACATTCGATTCGCCCATGACAACATCAGCCGCTTTGCCCGTGCGCAGCGCGACACCCTGTCCGAATGCCGGATCGAGATCCTGCCGGGGCTGGTGGCCGGGCAACGGCATATCCCGATATCGGCGGCCGGCTGCTATGTGCCCGGCGGCCGTTACAGCCATATCGCCAGTGCCATCATGACGATCACGACGGCCAAGGTCGCGGGCGTGCCCCATATCGCCGCCTGCTCCCCGCCGCGTCCGGGGATCGGCATCCCGCCGGCAATCCTGTACACGATGGATCTGTGCGGCGCGGATGCGATCCTGTCGATCGGCGGCGTGCAGGGCATCGCCGCCATGGCGGGCGGGCTGTTCGGGCTTCCCAAGTCCGATATCCTGGTGGGACCGGGGAACCAGTATGTCGCCGAGGCCAAGCGGCTGCTGTTTGGCGGTGTCGGCATCGACATGGTCGCGGGTCCGACCGACAGCATGGTGATCGCTGACGGTTCGGCCGACCCGGACCTGGTGGCCGCCGATCTGATCGGCCAGGCCGAGCACGGCTATAACTCGCCCGTCTGGCTGGTGACATCGGATCGGAATCTGGCCCAGCGGGTTCTGGCTCTGGCGCCGGACCTGATCGCCGCCTTGCCGGAACCCAACCGCCAGAGCGCCTTGTCCGCATGGACCGATTTCGCCGAGGTCATGCTGTGCAGCACCCCCGAGGAAATGGCGTCGGTCGCCGACAGCTATGCGCCCGAACATCTGCATGTCCAGGCGGCCGATCTGGACTGGTGGCTGCGCCGCCTGAAGGCCTATGGCTCGCTTTTTCTGGGCGAGGAAACGACCGTCGCGTTCGGCGACAAGGCGGCGGGTCCGAACCATGTCCTGCCCACCTCGGGCGCGGCCCGCTATACGGGCGGGCTGTCGGTGCACAAGTTCATGAAAACCGTGACATGGCAACGCGCCACCCGGCACGGCGCCCGCCCCCTGGCCGAAGCCACCGCGCGGATCTCTCGGCTTGAAGGGATGGAGGGCCATGCCCGGTCCGCCGACATCCGCCTGGCCAAGTTCTTTCCGGACCAGGTTTTCGATCTGGGTGCAACTGATGTCGCATCCTGAGCAGGGTGAGCGTTCGCCCATGTCCCTGCCGCATCAGACGGTGGAGTGGTTCCGCCACCACCGCGGCGGCATGGCCTTGGCGGCCATCATTGCCCTGGCGTCCAGCTTTCTGGACGAACATTACGGCGCCCCGGCCATGCTGTTTGCGCTGCTGATCGGCATGGCGTTCAACTTTCTCGGCGAGGCGCCCCCGACGGCCGCAGGCATCACCTTCTGCTCGCGCAGCCTGCTGCGGCTGGGGGTCGCCCTGCTGGGGCTGCGCCTGACCTTTGGGGACGTGTCGCAACTGGGCGTCGTGCCGATCGTGGGCGTCGCCGGGATGCTGGCGATTACCGTGATCGGTGGCGTGGTCTTTGCCCGGCTGTTCAGGCGAAACACGGCCTTTGGTTTGCTGACCGGCGGATCCGTCGCCATCTGCGGGGCCTCGGCCGCCATGGCCATCGCCGCCGTCCTGCCCAAGGCGCATTTCAAGGACGAGGATCTGCTGCTGACCGTCGTGGGGGTGACCGCGATGTCGACCTTGGCCATGATCGCTTATCCGATGCTGTTCGGATCCCTGGGGCTGACGGACATCGAGATCGGCTATCTGATCGGCGCAACGATTCACGACGTCGCCCAAGTCGTCGGCGCAGGCTATTCGGTCGGCGACACGGCGGGCGATATCGCCACGTTCACCAAGCTGCTGCGGGTGGCCTTGCTGCCCGTCGTGCTGGTGGCGGTGACGCTGTTCTTTCGCAGGGAATCGGGGGCGGCGGTCGGTCTTCCATGGTTTGTGGTGGCGTTTCTGATTCTGATGATGGCGCGCAATTTCCTGTCTTTTCCCGAACCGGTCCTGGACCTTGCCAGCGATGTGTCCCGGTTCCTGCTGGTCATGGCCATTTCGGCGCTTGGTGTGAAGACATCGCTGCAACAGCTGTTTGCGCCGGGCGTGCGCGGCCTGGTCCTGATCGTGGTCGACACCGCCTTTCTTCTTGGACAGGCACTGGTGTTCGCAAGGATTTTCCTGACATGACATGACATGGGCGGGCGCACGGAACGGGCCGAAGCGGGCGGCACCGAACCGCTGGTGATGCGGCAAATCCGGGCCGGCATCATGCTGTCTCGGGCGCGGTGAATCCGATCCCGCGCCTCTGGATGCATCCGCGAAATCCGGCCTTCAGAGCCGGATCGATCCAGCATGGCCCGTCCCATCCGTTGCCGGGACTGCCCAGCCGATTGCCGAATGCCGGGCGATGACGTTCCGGTCTAGTCCTTTGGCAGGGGATAGTCCTCGGCATTCAGCACCCATCCCGGCTTCAGGGAAAAGTCCATCCGGGGCGGGCAGAAGATATCCACCAGATCGTTGTCCGCGGCGTCCATGGCACGGGTCGTGTGGATCACGGGCGGCGGGATGACCAGTGACGAGGGCGAGCCGACCTCGACATGCCGGTCGTCGCGCCAGTCGGCCATGTCCACGGTCCATGGCCAACGCAGGTGATGAACGAATTTGCCCTTCAGCGCCAGCGAGCACTGTTCGAAGTCGTCGTGGTGGTGTGGCGACATCCTGGTGGTGTCGCGCGGGCCTTTCTGCGGCTCGAAGATGTTCACCATGAAGGTCGTGCAGCGAAAGATGCGCCCAAAGCGGCCCGGTTCGGCGGGCACGTCCAGCGAATAATGCCGCACCCGGAAGCCGTGCTTTGGCGCGGGCCAGGCCTCGAAGGGGGGAATGTGGGTGCGGGCCGCGTCATAGGCCCGCGCATTCGACGCGGCCTCGGCAAGGTCGGTTGATCGGGTCGTGAACAGGCGCACCAGCACCCCGCCTTCGGGCAGCGTCACGCGGCTGTCGCCGGGCGGCACGAAGGCGATCCTATAACCGGGCACCGCCACACGTTCGTCGCCAGCCTCGATCACCGCGCCATGCGCGGCATCGGGAAGATAGACGACATATTCATCGGGCTGGCCGTCGCGGGCGAAGACGGCCCCCGGCGCGGCCTCGGAATAGGCGAGTACGAAATTGTTTCCCCGATGATACCAGCTTTTCCAGCCGACCCCCTCGGCCTGTGGCGGCGTACCGTAGAACAGCGCGAGTTGATCCTCGGCAATCAGACCGGTCGCAGGCGGCTTGGTGGTGGCGGCGAACAGATCGGCGCGCGGATCCTTGCCCGTGTACATCCTATGTCCTTTCAGAAGCAGCAGGTTCAGGCCTGCCGGGTTGTCATCAGGCGGCGCGCGCCCTTCATCAGCAGGCTCTGGTCCGAGCCGCAGACGAATACGGTGACGCCGCGTTCCTGCCAGACCGGGATCTGCGTCTCGTCGCCGACGAACAGGCCGGTGGCGACTCTGGCCCGGCGCGCGGCCTGGGTGACGCGCAGGATCGCGGCGTCCAGTTCCGGCGATGGAAAGCCCACGCGCAGCGACTGCGACAGGTCGGCGGGACCAACGAACAGCACGTCCACGTCCCGGCACGCGGCGATGTCGTCCAGCCGGTTCAGCGCGGGCGCGTCCTCGATCTGCACCATCACCACGCTGTCCTCGTCGCAGCGGCGGCGATAGTCCAGAAGACCCAGGCTGCCATAGCCCCCCGCCCTGGGCGAGGGCGAGATGCCGCGGCTGCCCCGGTCGAACTTGGCCGCCGCGCAGACCGCCTCGGCCGTGGCGCGATCGGCCACATGCGGGACCATGACGCCCGCGCAGCCCAGATCCAGCAGGGGCGCGATCCAGTCGGGCCGGGCGCCCCAGCGGCGCGACAGCAGCGGCAGGCCGCTGGCCCGCGCCGCCATCGCCAGCATGTCCATCTGGGCCAGACCGATGGGCGCATGTTCCTGGTCGGCCACCGCGAAGTCGAGGCCGGCGAGGCCCAGGATCTCGACGACATGGGGGGCTGGGGTCTTGACGAAGGTGCCGACCACCGTTTCGCCCGCCCGTATCCGCGCGCGAAGGCTTGTTCCGGTCATGCCGCCAGCCCGACCAGTTCGGCGCCGACGGTCGTGGTCATCTGGCGGACCTCGTCATCGGCATAGCCGCAGTCCAGCAGCAGTTCGATCATCATCCGCATCCCCTCGGCGGGGTTGGGATTGTTCTTCTGGCCCAGATCGGTGCCGAAGAAGGTATTTTCCACGCCCGCCGCGTCGATCACGGATTTCAGATGGCCGGTGTCGAACATCGTGAAGGTGGATTCGATGAACATGCAGGCCGAATGCTCCATCTTCACGCCCATGCCGACCAGATGCGCGATTTCCTGGAACGAACAGTCGTTCACATAGGTCGGATGGTTCAGGAACAGACGCTTGACGCCGCGCGCCTTGGCTTCCTCGTAGAAGGGCAGCAGTTCGCGCGCGTGGTGATGCCCGCCCGACACGACCGCGTCCGCCTCGGCGATCAGGTCCAGGATGTGCTTGACCTCGTCGCGCACGGCGCCGTTGTCGTCGGTCAGGGTCAGCGGGACCGGCGCCACGGTCTTGGCGGTGTTCTGGGGGAACTTGAAGCCGGGCTTGTCCGCCTCGTGGTCCATGTGGTTCTTGGCGTGCGCCGTCGCCATCCAGACGACTCGCGCGCCTTGTTTCAGCGCGTAATCCACGGCGGCGGGGTTCAGCCCGCCCAGCGGGTTGTTCAGAACGATCGACCCGATGGCCTGCGTCGTGAAGCCGCAGTTCTCGTTGATTAGCCGGGCGACTGGCATCGTCGGGTAATAATGATCCTTCAGCAGGATCGCGGCCATGCCCTGTTCATCCGCCTCGCGCACGGCGGCGATGTGGTCCAGCTTGCGCGGATGCAGCGAAGGGCCGGAATGGATGTGCAGATCCACCGCGCCCTTCATCAGCGCGTCGATGCGGTCGGTCATGTCGGTCATGTCGTTCTCCCTTGATCGGTTGGCCGCGCAGCCTGCGCGGGAATATGGTGCCGCCAGACCTCGTCCAGCACGGGCATGTCGGCAAAGCGGCGGCGGGCATCGGCGGCCCGTCCGACCAGATCCGGGGCGGTCACGTCCTTGTCCCGGCAATAGGCAGCCAGGCTCTCAACCGCCTCTGTCAGGAGGCCATGGCCGCGCAGCATCACGGCCGAGGACAGGCCCACGGCGGATGCGCCCGCCAGCATCATGCGGGCGACGTCGTGGCCGTTCGTCGCGCCGTTGATGCCGATCAGCGGCTGGTCCGGTCCCAGGACCGCCCGCGTTTCCGCCAGCCAATGGCAGGTCAGCGGCAGGTTCCAGAAGCCGCCGATGCCGCAACTGGTGCCCAGATGCGGCGCCATGGCCTGAAGGTCGGGCAGCAGTCCCAGTGCCCGCCCGGCGATCACCACCGTTGCTGCCCCGGCCCCGGTCGCGGCGGCGGCCAGGGCCGTCACACGCTCGCTCTGGCCCGACAGCTTGACCCAGACAGGGATGGTGACCGCCGAAGCCACCGCTCGGACGATCTGGCCGACCCGCGCCGGATCGAGTTCGGTGGACACCGCCCCGCGCGCGGCCTGGCTGGCATAGGGCGTGCCGATGTTCAGCTCCAGCACCTGCAATCCTGCCTGCGCGATCTGCCGGGCAAGGCCGGTCGCCGCATCAAGATCGGCAAGCACCAGCGACGGCACCAGCAGGCAGTCGGCGGCGCGGGCCAGCCGGTCGTGCCGGACGGCCTGATCCAGCCAGGCCTCGAAGGCCAGCGGATGCAGCCCGGACCGGCTCAGGACCGTGGCGGCCGCAGGCGCGTCCGGCCCCCATGGGACCGGGCGCCAGTCGGGGTCCAGGACGGCATATTCCGCTTGCAGCAGTTGGCGCTTTGCCGCCTGGGATTCGTTGGTCGACTTCATCACCACCGCGCCCGCCCCCGAGGCGATGGCGGCGGCCAGCCCCGCATCCTCGATCAGGTGCTCGCCCGGAGCGGCGATCATGGGGTTCTTCAGGCGAATCCCGCCAACCGGGACCGAAAGCGCGTCGGTCATCACCGTGCCCCCAGAAGCTCTGGCAGGAACAGCGAGATCTGCGGGAACAGGGTAATCAGCGCCAGAACGATCAGCGCGATTCCGATCATCGGCAGGGCCGCGACCGCGATCCTTTCCATCGGCCGCCCGGTCACGCCGGCGATCACGAACAGGCACAGCCCGACCGGCGGCGTCACGAAACCCACCAGCACGTTGAAGACCACCATCACCCCCAGATGCACGGGGTCCAGGCCCAGGGTGCTGCCGATTGCCATCAGCGCCGGAACCGTCAGGATCAGCACGCCGATGGTGTCCAGGAACATGCCCATGAACAGCAGGATGATGTTCACCATCAGCAGGATGACGAGAGGATCGTCCGAGATGCCGGTCAGCAGCGCGACGGCCTGCTGCGGCAATTGCTCCATGGCGAAGATGAAGCCCGCGATATTGGCGATGGCGACCAGGAAGTAGATCGCCGACGTGATGATCGCGGTCGAGATGAAGGCTTCCTTCAGGAAAGCCCAGGTCATCGCGCGATAAAGGAAGGTCGCCACCAGCAGCGCATAGATGGCGGCGATGGCGGCGGCCTCGGTCGCGGTGAAGATGCCGCCGCGGATGCCGACGACGATGATGACCGGCAGCAGCAGGACCGGGATCGCCTTCCAGAAGCCCTGGACGATCTCGGCCAGCGATTGCGCGGGGGCGGTGGGATAGTTGCGCCGGCGCGCAACGATGATCGCATAGACCGACAGCAGGGTCGCCAGCAGGATGCCGGGCGCCAGCCCCGCGATCAGCAGCTGCGCAATGGACGTGCCCGACAGCGCGCCATAGAGGATCATCGCGATGGACGGCGGCACCAGCGGCGCCATCAGCGACGACACCGCGATCAGCGCCGCCGAATAGTCCACGTCATAGCCCTGGCGCTTCATGTCGGGCACCATCACCGTGCCGATGGCCGCGGCATCGGCGGCGGCCGATCCGCTGACGCCGCCGAACAGGAAGCAGCCCCAGACGGCCGTCAGCGACAGCCCGCCCCGGAACCGGCCGACGATGGAATTGGCAAAGCCGATCAGCCGCCGGGTCAGCCCGCCCACGTCCATGATGCTGCCCGCCAGCACGAACAGCGGAATGGCCAGCAGCACGAACATGTCCATGCCCGCCAGCATCCGCTGCGGCATGACCAGCAGGAAATTGGTCTGCCCCGTCGTCACGAAATAGGCAAGCGCGCTGAATCCCAGCACGAAGGCGATCGGCATGCCGATCAGCAAGGTCAGCAGGAAAGTCGAACCCAGCCAGATCACAGCGCCTCCTCCGCACCCATCAGGTGTTCTGCTCGGGCCGAAGAACGCGCCACCCCGAAAAGCTCGTTCAAGGCGACATGGACCGCCAGCAGCAGCGCCCCGACCACGACCGAGATGTGGATCCAGAACATCGACAGCCCGAGGGCAATCGCGGTCTGCCGGCGCGTGCCCCAGCTGAAGGCGATGCCGTACCAGACGATGACGCCGAGAAAGATCAGGATGCAGATGGCGGCCACCACGTCGGCCTTCCGGCGCATTCCCTGCGGCAGCTTTTCGACCGCCATCCGCATCCCCAGGAACTGGCCGCGGGAATAGCTGATGCCGGCGCCGACGGCGACGATCCACAACATCAGATAGCGCATGAACTCCTCGGACCAGAACAGCGAGCTGTCCAGGACATAGCGGGCAAAGACCTGCAGGACGCCGACGAACAGGATGGCTGCGATGCCGGCAAAGCAGAAGGTTTCAACGGCAGCCACATAGGCCCGCCAGAACTTGGACATGGTCGTCCCTCTTGCATCGGAGGATGGACGGGGCGCGGCGTCGGGGCCGCGCCCCGGACGGATCACTGCGCGGCGGGCGTCAGCATCTTTGCCTTGGCGCTGAAATCGGCGATCAGGGGATCGATGGCCTCGTACTGTTCGACCACCGGCGCGAAGGCGGCGGCAAGTTCGGCCTTGAACGCGTCCGATGGCGTCACCACGGGAATGCCGAGTTCGTCCAGGCGCTTCAGAACTTTCGTGTCCAACTCCTTTACCGCCATCACCTGCGGCTCGACGATCTCGTCGGCGGCCTGGCGCATCGCGGCCTGCTGCTCGGGCGTCAGGCTGTCGAACTTGTTCTTGTTCACCAGCAGGAAGCCCGGCCAGAAGTATTGGCCGGTCAGGGTCACGGCCTTGCCGATCTCGTAGTACTTCTCGCTCTCGATCGAGGTCAGGTTGATCTCCACCGCGTCCAGCGTGCCGGTTTCCAGCGCGGAATAAACCTCGCCATAGGCCATCGGCGTCGGGTTCACGCCGACGGCCGACCAGGCATCCAGGAACATCCGGTTCGGCGCCACGCGCGTCTTGAGACCCTTCATGTCCTCCAGGCTTTCCACCGGCTCGCCCACCGTCATGAAATGGCGCAGGCCGCCGTCATAGACGCCAAGGGCGACCATGCCGTGGTTTTCCAGCCGGTCCATGATCGCGCGGGCCTCGGCCGATTTGGCCATCGTCACAAACCCCTCATAATCCGGGATCGCGCCCGGCAGCTGAAAGGCGTCGATCGCAGGTTCCAGGGTGGCATAGGCCGAGGTCGAGTTCACCGTCATGTCCACAGTCCCGAACTGCACGCCTTCGGCCAGCTCCTTCACGTCGCCAAGCTGGCGGGCCGGATAAATCTCTACCGTCACGTCGCCGTTCGAGATGCGCTCCACCGCTTCCTTGAAGCGGACGGCGGTGTCGTGGATGGGGTGTGCCTCGAACACCGGATGCCCCAGGCGGAGCGTCACCGGCTCCGCCAGGGCGGTGGTGGCGAACAGCGATGCGCCGAATGCGGCGCAGGCGGCAAACTTCCTCATACTTCCCTCCCAATTGTTCTCATATGGAGAACGACGTTCTCAATATTGACGAATCAATGTTGCTGAGTCAAGAAGGATCGCAGTCAACAGGAGCAGCCTCGGGTGGATGTAATTTCCAGTGTGCGCGCAGCAGATACATGTCTGCGCATCCTTCAGCAGATCGCGTTTGCCGAGCAGCCCCAGGGCGTGACGCAGATTGCCGGAAAGGTCGGGATCGCGAAGGGTGCGGTTCACAAGCACCTGCGCACGCTGATTGACCATGGGATGATCGTGCAGGATCCCACCACCTCGCTGTACCGCCTGGGGCCGAAGATCTGGCTTATGGGACAGAAGGCCCCCGACGGGCAGATGCTGTCCGAGATCGCCCTGCCGCTGATGCAGGCGGTGCGGGACGATCTGGGCCTTGCGGTCGTTCTCAGCGTGCCGACGCCAAAATCGGCTTTCGTTCTGGCGACCTTGCGCAGCAATCAGCCCATCGACATCGGCGTGCGCCCCGGCAGCGAGTTGCAACTGCACTCTTCGGCTCAGGGAAAGGTGTTTCTTGCCTTCGGCCCTGCGGACTTGTGGAACCAGTTGCAAACACCACTGGAGGCCGTCACGCCCAGGACCACAACCGATGTCGAAACGCTCAGGCGCGATATCGACCGGATACGGCAGGCGGGCTATGCGGTCGCCCCAGAGGAATCCTTGCTGGGGATCAATGCCCTGGCGGCGCCGATCTTTAGCGCGACCGGGGCAATGGTCGGAAGCATCGGCCTGATCGGCTCGATCCAGCATCTGTCGGCAGACGCCACGCCTCATCAGCTGAAAGTCCTTCTGGACCTGACAGAAGCCATCTCTCACCGCATCTAGGACCGAGCCTGTGACAGGGCGGGCTGCGGAGATCGGAACAGCCGGAACAGCCGGGATGGGCGGGTTTTCCAGGCACAGCAGCATGGACGTGCCCGACGTCCGCGGAACGCGTGTGCCGCGCGTCCCGTGCCGTTCGCTCCAAGGCCGGGCAGACCGGTGGGGCGAGGACGCCGCTCGGGCTGGCACCCATGGCACGACACATTCCGCTGATCGAAAAGCCGGCCGCCGCGGCCCCGGCAGGCCTCTGCCCATCCGGCAGGGGCGGAACATCGCAGGGTTGCAGCCGTTCGGCATGACTGTCGCGTTTCAGAAAACCAAGGAGCCGTTTTTGAGCAGCACCGCAAACATCAGGCATATCGAGGCCCTGACAGCCATGAGGGGCCTGGCCGCGATCCTGGTCGTCATCTTCCATTATTCGGGGGGCTTCCTGCCGAATTTCACCCCCAGCCAGTACACCGCCTTCCTGTCGAAGGGCTATCTCTGGGTCGACTTCTTCTTTTTGCTCAGCGGCTATGTCATGGCCCATGCCTATGCCGCGGATTTTCGGGACAGGGCCTCGGCCGGGACGGTCCGGAAATTCATCTTCGCCCGGTTCAGCCGGATCTACCCCCTGCACCTGGCGATCCTTCTGGCGTTTCTGCTGCTGGAACTGGTCAAGCTGTTGCTGATCTCATTCGGCATCGGCCAGGCGTCCTTTCCGGTCTTCGAAGGCGCCCGAAGCGTCGAATCCCTGGCAAGCAACGTCCTGCTGCTTCAGACGACCGGCCTTCATGGCGGGCTGACCTGGAATGGCCCCGCGTGGTCGATCGGGGCCGAGTGGTTCGCCTATCTCGCGTTTCCGATTCTGGTGGTGGGGATCATGAAGCGGGGCATGGTCGCGTCATCGCTGATGATCGCGCTGTCGCTGCTGGGACTGGCCCTGCTGTCGGGGATGGGCGACAATCTCGATGTCACCTATGACTACGGCATCCTGCGATGCCTGTTCGGCTTTGTCATCGGCATGGTGCTGCATCGCTTCTCGGGTCTGGCGACGCGGTTCCGGCTTGGAAGCGATGCCGCCGCGATCGCGCTTTTGGCCCTGACCGGGGTGCTGATGCATGCGGGCGTGCGCGACATCGCCATACCGCCCGTGTTCGCCCTGCTCATCCTCAGCCTGTCGCTGAACAACGGGCGCGTGTCCCGCGGCCTGTCCCATCCGGCTCTTGTCTGGCTCGGAACGATCTCCTACTCGGTCTATCTGTCGCACATGCTGATCCTGTCAGTCATCAACGTCGTCTCGGTGACCATGCTGGGAAAGCCGGTCGGTCGGTTTCTGGAGACCGGACCGTCACTTCTCCTGCTGGCCGGGCTTGTGGGACTGGTGATCGCCCTGTCGGGATGGCTTTACGTCAATGTCGAGGCAAGGGCGCGCAGCGCCTTGCAGAAAAGCCGGTTCGCCCGTCGCCACGTTTATCGCTAGATGGGACGGACACGGCCCCCCGGCGGCCCGAATATGTTTCCCGTCCGCCTGCCAAGGAACGATGCCAGACGGGTCGCGTTGGCCCTTGCGAGCGGCTGCCGGACGGGGTGGGCTGGAACACGGGTTTTGTGACCGGAGAATGGCGAAGCAATGACGATGCGTGACGACAGGGCCGGGGATCTGGCCGTGGCCGACATTCAGTCCCTGAAGGCAAGCGATCATCCCGATGCCCTTCTGCAACTGTTGTCGTCGTCCACTCAGGATGTCTTTCCGGTCCTGGACGATCGGGGTCGGGTCGTCGGCACGATCGGAGAGCCGGACCTGCTGCGTGTTCTGTCCCCAAGCGAGCCGACCTTGTCGTTCGGTCCGGGCAAGCTGATCCGCGAGGGCCTGATCGACACCATCGAGGACATGATGACCCGCCGTCCCCTGACGTGCCGGGTATCCGACCCGATCCATGCGGCGTTGAAAAAGATGGCCACGCTGAACATCGCGCAGCTGGTCGTCATCGACGACAACGACACCCTGGTCGGCCTTCTGCGTGCCCGCGACTTGTTCAAGGCTCTGTTCGGAAAGGACCGGCCATGAACGAGCTTCTGGCGTTGGTCATTCTGATCGCAGCCGCCCGCATGGGCGGCGAGCTTGCGACCCGGTTCAGGCAGTCGCCGATGCTTGGCGAAATCATCGCAGGGCTTCTTCTGGGTCCGACGGCCCTGAATCTGATAGCGCCGTCCGAGACCCTGGAATTCCTGGGCCATCTGGGCATTCTGTTCATGACCTTTCTGGCGGGGATGGAAACGGACCTGCGGATGCTGCGCAAGGTCGCGGGGCCGAGCGTGCTGGTGTCGGCATTGGGCATCGCCCTGTCCGTCGGCCTCGGCTTTGCGGTCGGGTGGATCGTCGATTTCGGCGTGGCATCCAGTCTGTTCCTGGGAGCGGCCCTGTCCACAAGCTCGATCGCCGTCACCGCCAGGGTGTTCACGGACTTCAAGCTGATGCGGACGCGGGTGGGGCTGTTGTCCATGGCCGCCCATGCCATTGACGACATCCTGGCGATGATGCTCATCATCTTTGTCGTGTCCTTCTTTGGAGGAGAGGCGACCTCCGATCCGGTCTGGCTTGTCCTGGGCAAGGTCGCGGCCTTTCTGCTGATCGCCGCCGTGATCGGGCTTTGGATCCTCAAGCCGGTCATGGGGTGGGTCTATCGGCTGCGCAGCCGCGAGATGCATTTCACCGTGGCCATTCTTCTTGTCCTGGGCTTTGGTTGGATGGCCGAGTTCTTCGGACTGGCCGACGTGCTGGGCGCCTTTGCCGCCGGGGCCTTTCTGCATTACACGGACGAGGCCGAACCCGCGATGGTTCAACGCGTCGAAGCCCTGTCCGACGGCTTTCTGGTCCCCGTATTCTTCGGCGTCATCGGCTTGCAGACGGATCTCTTTCTGCTGCTCGACGCGGTGCCGCTGGTCGCTCTGGCTCTGGTGGCGGCCGTGGTCAGCAAGCTGGCGGGTTGCGGGATGGGCGCAAGGCTGACCGGATATTCCCTCCGGGAAAGCGTCATCGTGGGGGCTGGAATGGTTCCTCGGGCCGGGCTTGCCCTTATCATGCTGGGTCTGGTCCCCGAGGGTTCCTTGCCGGCGGTCATGGCGCCCTTGCTGGTCGCCATCGTCTTCCTGACCGCCCTTGTAACCGCTCCGATCCTGCGGCTGGCCGTGAAGCCGAAGCCGGAAACACAGACTGCCTGAATCGCGCGTCGTCCCCTGAATGCTGTCTTGACGAAAGGAAAACACATCATGCTGAAATTCGTGCAAGGCGCTGTTAAGATCATTCTGTCATCGGCCTGCGGCCGAGGCCAGGGCAGGACGGCATTCCTGAATCACTTGAATATCGGATCAGCATCCGGCATCCGGCCCCTTGCCGTTCCCGAACCGGCCTAAAGGTGATCTTGCCCCGTGAACCACGATCCTGAACTTTTCCGACCTCCACGTCACCAGAGGACGAGGCGATGATCGAAGCCCTTCTGCTGTTCCTGATCGGAACGCTGGTGATGCTGGCGATCATCGCCGCGAACGGCTATTTCGTGGCCCAGGAATTTGCCTATATGTCCGTCGATCGGACACGCCTGGCCGCGCAGGCCGCAGAGGGTGACGCGGCAGCCAAGCGCGCCCTGAGGGTGACACGGCGCACCAGCTTCATGCTGTCGGGCGCACAGCTGGGCATCACCGTCACAGGTCTGCTTGTCGGGTTCGTGGCCGAGCCGCTGGTTGGAGAGTCGCTGGGCGTTCTGCTGGGCGGAACGGGCATTCCGACCGAAGTTGGCGTCGCGGCGGGCACCATTCTCGCGCTCCTCGCCGCGACCGTCATCCAGATGGTCTTTGGCGAGCTTTATCCCAAGAACCTGGCCATCGCCGATCCCGAGCCCCTGGCGCGCGGGCTGGCCCGTTCCACCCTGATCTATCTGACGGTGTTCGGCTGGCTGATCGGCGTCTTCGACAAGGCGGCGAACCTTTTGCTGCGCGCGCTGCGCATCGAGCCGGTCCACGACCTGGACGTCACGGCCTCGGCCGATGACTTGCCGCATATCATCGAGGATTCGCGCGACAGCGGCGACTTGCCGGTCGAACTGTCGCTGATGATGGACCGCATCGTCGATTTCCCCCAGCAGGATGTCGAACATGCGATGATTCCGCGCTCTCAGGTCGACTGGGTCGGCCCCGAGACAACTCTTTCCGAGGTGCGCCGTCTGATGGCCCGCGCCCACACCCGCTATCCTGTCATCGACGACGCGGACGCGCCCGTGGGGGTCGTCCATCTGGCCGACGTGCTGATCCATTCCGCCCCCGGCCAGGCCGAGACGACCGTGGCATCGGTGATGCGCCCCCCAATGGTGATCCCGACGCTGATGAGCTTGCCCGACGCCCTGTCGCAACTAGCCTCGACCAGGAACCAGCTGGCCTGCGTGATCGACGAATACGGCGGATTCTCCGGTGTGCTGACGCTGGAGGATCTGGCCATGGAGATCGTCGGAGAGATTACCGACGAACATGACGACGATCCAGGAAACGGCCTGACATCCGAGGGCGCGGATGTCTGGCTTATCGACGGCGACGTGCATCTGGACGAACTGCGCCGCACCATCGGCCGCGATCTGCCGCAGCCGGATGTCGAAACAGTGGCGGGATTGCTGATCGCCGAATGCGGCGCCTTGCCGGCCGAGGGTGAGCGGGTGACCATCGCGCTGCCCATCGATCCGGCCGAACTGATTGACCGCGACCCTTCCCGCTGGCTGCTCGAGGTCGATGTCCTGCGGGTAGAGCGTCATGTTCCCACACTGCTGCGCGTACGCCTGGTCGAAACCCGCATCCCCGAGGACGACGCATGACCGACCCTATCGTTGTCACCATCGTGACGATCATCCTGATCGCCCTGAGCGCGCTGTTCGTCATCATTGAATTCGCCCTTCTGGGCGCCCGGCGCCATCGGCTCGAGGAGCTGGCGCCGACCAGTCGGTCTGCCCGTGCCGCCTTGCGGGGCATGAACGACCTGACGCTGATGCTGGCCGGCGCGCAGCTTGGGATCACCATCTGCACCTTTGCCCTGGGCGCAATCACCAAGCCCGCCCTTGACGCCTGGCTGGGACCGGTTCTGGTGTCGGTCGGACTGCCCCTCTGGTTCGCGGGCGGTGCGGCCTTTGCCATGTCGCTGTTCGTCGTGACTTTCCTGCACCTGGTCGTGGGCGAGATGGCGCCCAAGTCCTGGGCGATCGCCCATCCCGAACGATCCGCCCTTGCCGTCGGCGCGCTTTCTCAGGCTTATGTCTGGCCGTTGCGCCCGCTCCTGGGATGGGTAAACCGGCTTGCCAACCGCCTTGTCCGGGCCAGTGGGGTCGAACCGGTCGACAAGGCGGCCGTCGGGGGCCGCGACGCGGCGACCATCCGGCAGCTGGTGGAGCATTCGGCCAAGGCCGGCACCCTCGAGCCGCAGATCCAGCAGCAGTTTTCAAGCCTTATTGAACTGGGAACCCTGCCTGTCGCCGCATTGATCGACAAAGACGCGAAACCGGTTCAGGTCCGTGCCCAGGCCACCGTGGCCGATGTCCGGTCCGCAGGCCTGGCATCGGGGCACATGCGGATCCTCGTGACCGGCGAGGCCGGCGCCCCGCCCAGCATCGTGCACGTGCGCGACATTCTTCTTATGCCCGATACCACTCCTGTTCTTGAAATTGCCAGACCGGCGCATTTGCTTCGACCCAAAACGCCGGTTTACGAGGCGTTGACCGGCATGCGGGCGGCCAGCGTGCAGCTGGCCGTCGTCATGGACAAGGATCGGATGCTGGGGGTGGTTTCGCTGTCGGACATCCTGAGGCGCGTCCTGCCCGCAAAGGCAGCCGCCTAGCGGTGCCATTCTCCAAGAACGGTCCCGCCCCGGCGCGATGCGCTTTGCAACCTTTGTCTGACCTTGGCGAAGGCCTGCATGCATCCATGGTCCCAATCTGCGCGGCGCACCCACTTGCTAAGGTGCGGACCTTTGGCGGTTCATGCGTCAGCCCAAAGGAGCCAAGCAGGTTTGCACCAGATGTCCTCGCCGGTTGCGCCACGGCGGGTAAGCGTGCGGCTCACCGGCGCGACGTCACACTCCCTAGCAGGAAACCGATTCCGACCGCGATACCCAAGGCTGTGACAGGGTGGCGGCGGACGAGGAAAATGACTTCTTCAAACCCCAGTTCCGTATAGAAGGCCGCTTCTTCGACCTTCTGCCGTCCCACCTCATACGCACGCTCCGCATAATCCCGTCCGGCCTCGAGCGTGTCGTTCGCCTTCGAAGCCGCCTGTTCGGCCAGTTGCCGGGCGTTTTCCCGCAGAGTGCCCGTTGTCTCGTCCACAGCCGCGGAAACGTCGCCCGCCTGGGGCATGCTGGGATTCTGTGCCATTCTTGTCCGTCCTCGAATGATATTCTGAAAGGACGTAACGGCCGGATTGCCTTGGCGTTCCATCGCAAAAGCCTCATGCCGCATGTCCGCATCCGCCGGACTGAAACAGGACGGGACACAAGGTCCGAAGGCGCGTGGCGGCCAGGTGGCGGCAGGACGGCCAATCGCATCAGATCACCTTCCGCCCCGTTCGCGCAAGCCAGTCAAGGATTGAGAAGGCAGCCTTGGGGAAGACAATCGGATCCGGGGCGTCATGCGTCGTGCGCCGCGGCTCTGTTCTGTATCCGCAGGGCGATCCTTGATCGAACGCCGTCAATCCGCGTCCACCGGATACTGCCGTCGCTGCCTGCGCAGATGCATCAGCGCGGGCAGCATGATCGCCAGCAGGGCGAGCAGCAGCAGAGCGGCCGAAATGGGTCGGCTGATGAAAACCGACAGGTCGCCCTGGCTGATGGTCATGGCGCGGCGGAACTGTTGTTCGGCGAACGGCCCCAGGATCATGCCGATGACCACCGGACTGGTCGGAAAATCAGAGCGGCGCATGAAGAAGCCCAGCACTCCGATGCCGTAAAGCAGCGCAAGGTCAAAGACAGACCGGCTGATCCCATAGGTGCCGATCGTCGCGAAGACCAGGATGCCCGCATACAGATAGAGCATGGGGATCTTCAGGATCTGCACCCACAGGCCCACCAGCGGCAGGTTCAGGACCAGCAGCATGACATTGCCGATATACAGGCTGGCGATCAGCCCTCAGACAAGGTCCGGCTGCGAGAACAGAAGCTGCGGACCCGGATTGAGACCATAGCTCTGGAATGCCGACAGCATGATCGCGGCCGACGCGTTGTTGGCGGCCTCGGGGCCCGCGACGCCTTCGATGGCGCCCTCGCCGAACTCCTCGGGGTGCCTGGACAGGCGCTTTTCCAGGAAATAGGACAGAAAGGTCGGGATCTCGGCCCCGCCCGCCGGCATGGCGCCGATGGGAAAACCCAGGAATGCCCCCCCTCAGCCATGGCTTCCAGGATCGCCCCCAGTCGCGGCCGGTCATCCACAACGACCCCTTGATGGCGATGACCTTGTCCTGGCCGCGGCGATAGCGGGTGGCCAGGTGCGGCGTTTCGCCCACGGCGAACAGGCCCACGCAGACGATCACCACGTCGATCCCGTCCAGCAGGCTCATCTGCCCAAAGGAGAACCGCGCTTGGCCGGTCTGCAAATCCACGCCGATAAGCCCGATGAACAGGCCCAGGCACAGCGCCGTCAGCCCGCGCACCACGGAACTGCCCAGCACCACCGATACCGCGACAAAGGCCAGCACCATCAGCGAAAAGTAATCGGCTGGCGCGAAATTCAGCGCCAGACGGACAATGACGGGCGCCAACAGCGTGATGCCGACCACCCCGATGGTCCCCGCGACGAACGACCCAATGGCAGCGATTGCCAGCGCCGGCCCTCCCCAGCCCGCCTTTGCCATCTTGTGTCCTTCGAGGGCGGTCACGATGGTGGCGCTTTCGCCCGGCGTGTTGATGAGGATCGAGGTGGTCGATCCCCCGAACATCGCCCCGAAATAGATGCCTGCGAACTAGGATGAATGCGGCCTCGGCCGGAACCTGAAAGGTGATGGGCAGCAGCAGGGCGATGGTCAGCGCCGGGCCGAGGCGCGACAGCACGCCGATGGCGGTTCTCGGCGTGACGCCCACGACCGACCACATCAGGTTGTAGGGCGTGAGCGCCACGGAAAATCCATGCAGCAGCTTGGCGAGCGATTCCATCATAGCAGATCCTCGATCAATCCGCCGCCCATGCGCAGGCCCAGCAGCTGCGCGAACCCATAATAGACGACAAGGGCCAGAAGAAAGCCGACAAGCGCGGCCAGCCAGATGCGTCACGCGCCAAAGCCGGTGGCGACCATGACATGCATCAGCGACGACGACAGGATGAACCCGACCGGCCTTATCAGCATCAGATTCAGAAGCAATCCGCCCCCGACCCACAGCAGCGGGACAAGGTCCGGCCGTTCTTCCTCTGGGTCGGTCGCCTCGCAATGCCACCGGCCGGCCAAGGCCTCGGCCAGAAGGGCCACCCCCAGGATCAGTAGCGCGCCGCCGACGATCAGGGGGAACAGCGTCGGACCGACGCGCGCATAGCCGGGCGAGACCGGGATCAGCCGGGTGGCCATGACCATCCCGATCCCGCCCGCAATGACCATCAGCGCGACAAGGATCGGACCGGGCCGCAAGGGGATGCCCAGGCCCCTATCCTGCCGCCACCAGGCCCAGCCCTTCCAAGACGGTCCGGATTCGGGCGGTATCCTCGTTCAGATACACGGCGAATTCGTCGCCCGCCAGGAACAGGGGCGTCCAGGACCGGCTGGCAAGCTCGGTCTGCCACGCCTCGGAGGCGTTCAGGCGGGTCAGCACGTCGATCATCCTGGCCTTGTCCCCGTCGCTCATATCGGGCGGATCGAAGACGGCGCGCCAGTTCAGCAATTCGACATCCAAGGCCCTGTTCGCGGATGGTGGGCGCATCGATGCCCTCGACCCGTTCGGGTGCCGAGACGGCGATGGCGCGCAGGGTGCCCGACGCGACCTGTTCGGCAAACTCGCCCCAGCCCGAGACGCCTGCCGCTTGTGCGATCAGGCCGGCCAGCATGTGATCGCTGCCACCCGCGCTGCCGCCCGCCCAGGACACCGCGCCGGGATCGGCCTTCAGCTTTGCCACAAGATCGTCAAGCGAGGCGATGTCCGACGCGGCCGGCACGACGACGGCCAGGTATTCGCCGGTCAGGCGCGCGATGGGCGTGACCATGTCCAGACCGACGGGCGAATTGTTGGTGAGGATCGCGCCGATCATCACCATGCCGCCGGTCATCAGGGCGTTTCCTTCGCCGCCGTACGGGTTGATGAACTGCGGCAGGCCGATGGTGCCGCCGGCGCCCCATCGATGTTCATGGGCACGGGCCGCGACGTGGTGGCGCGCAAATGGGCGTCCACGGCGCGGGCGATGGCGGCAAAGCGGCCTTCGACGATGCCCTTCGCGACAGCCCCATCCACCCGTTCCAGCAGCCGGGGCGCGCGCGGGTCGACCGGATGGAACCGATGCCCGAAGCCGGGCACGTATTTCCGGCCCGCGGCCCGGCGCCGTTCCAGCACGCCGGCGACGGCCTTGGGCAGGGGGGCGGTTTCCGCCGCGATCTCGTGAAACAGCTCCACGCATTGCTCGCCCGCGCCGCCAGGGATGTCGTCAAGCACGTTGATGGCCGAGACCATGGCACCGTTGATGCCGGTCCCCCCGGTGATCGCCATGCGGGAAATCGCGATGGACGGCGCCTGCGGGCCGTGATCGACGCCTGCCACAAGCGCCGCGTCCAGCAGGCGGGCCTGGCCAGGGGCCGGCAATTCGCCGCGCGTTATCAGCCAGACCATCTGCGGGTAACTGACACGGCCGATCAGATCCTCGATCGCATAGCCGCGAAAGCGGATCTCGCCCGGCCTCATGCGGATGATCGAGGTCGTCCACCAGTCCTCGGCCAGGCGGCGGCCGGCGCTTCGTTCGCCAGGGAAACGATGTCTGCCATCAGATCGCCCCGTTCTGGGCAAGGCAGTCGAGTTCGGCGGCGGAAAGGCCGAGGCCGCCAAAGATTTCGGCGTTGTGCGCGCCAAGCGGCGGTGGCGGCGTATCCACGGCCGGGGCCTTTCCATCGAACGTCACGCCCGTCCGGACGACGGTGATGTCACGGCCCACGCCCTCGGCATCGGGAAAGGTTCCCAGCATTCCGCGATCCGCCACCTGCGGCGAGGCAAGGATCTGGGGCAGCGTCAGCATCGCGCCCGCAGGCACGCCGATCCGGTTCAACGCGTTTGCCCAATCCTCGGCCGGGCGGGCCTTGAGCGTCTGCTCCAGAGCCTCACGCAGCGCCAGGCGGTTCTTCTTGCGCAGCTCGCGCGTGGCATAGTCGGGATGGTCCAGCAGATCGTCGCGGCCCAGGTGGCGGGCCAGCGACACCCATTGTTCATCCTTGTTGGCGGCGATGTTCATCAGCCCGTCCGCCGTGCGGAACGCGCCCGAAGGTGCCGAGGTCAGGTTATCGTTGCCGTTGGCCGAAGGTGCCCCGGTCGGGCGCGTTCAGCGCCGTGGCGACGGCCATGGCCGCCGTCAGCCCGCCGATCGTATCGGCCAGGGGATAACCCATCCGCAGAGGCGCGGAACCGGGATCGCCCGTGATCCACATGACCCCCGAGGCACCCTGGATGATCTGGTCATAGGCGGGCCGGTCCTTCCATGGCCCGGTTTGTCCAAAGCCCGAGATTGCGCAATAGATCAGGCGCGGGTTCTCGGCCCGCAGAACCTCGTAGTCCACGCCAAGCCGCGTCATCACGCCGGGGCGAAAGTTCTCGACCAGAACATCGGCGCTTTGGACCAGCCGCTTGAGCAGCGCCTTGCCCTCGGGGTGCTTGAGGTTGACGGTGACGGACTTCTTGCCCGCGTTCTGGGCCAGGAAGGACACGCCCATGCCCTTGCGGTTCAATTCGGGATCGGCGCCCAGATTGCGGGCCAGATCGCCCCGGCCCCGCGCCTCGACCTTGATGACCTCGGCGCCGAAATGGGCAAGCTGGTGGCAGCAGAAAGGCCGGGCAAGAACATTGGTCAGGTCGCGGCACATGTGCCGCATATCGAGACGCCTTGTGGCATCCGCATGGCGATCGACCGGCTGGTTCAGGCACAGCCTTGCCTTGCATCCGGGTCCGAACGTTTCCCTGCGCCGGAACGACCGCGCCTTCGCACGATCTTGCGGCCTGCAAACTGTCTTGGATGACGGGCGGCCTGACGTGCCGGACGCCCTCGCCGATCGTCTTCTCCGGGGCCAGGGCCGGGGCGTTCGGAGGATCTTGCCCTGGACGAATCCGGCTTTCTGCGCCCTGGCGTCTCTGCTCTGGCGGCGTTCCGAAACTGGCAGAGGGCGCCATCCCGTGCCGCGCCCCTGCCGTTTCTCCGACAGGGCCTGCGACACTTCGCCTGAATCGTTTTCCGGCTTTCAGGCGAAGTATTGCGGGAATTCCCGGCGCAGGTCTTCGACTTTCGCGACGGTCTGACTCAGGTGGTCGCGGATCGCGCCGATGGCGCTGTCGGGATCGCCGCTGCCGATGGCCTCGACAATGGCCCGATGGCCCGCAAGAATGTTCAGCACCTTGCCCTTTTCCGGCAGATGCAGGCGGCGGATGCGTTCCAGGTGGCCAGACCGTTCGCGGACCAGCTGGTGCAGGCCCGTCCGGCCAAGGCCTGCGAACAGCGTCTGATGGAACAGTTCGTCCAGTTCCTGGAATACGGCGATCTGGCTGGGGTCGTCGGCCACCGCCTCTTGCATGCGGATGATCGAGGCGGCGCGGGTCAGCACCGTCTCGTTGCCTTCGGTGGCCAGCCTGCGGCACACCTCGGTTTCCAAGGCGACGCGCAGGAAATGCGCCTCGTAGGTCTGCGGCACGTCGATGCGGGTCACGACGGTCTTGGACTGCGGAAAGACCATCACCAGCCCTTCCTGTTTCAGCAGTTGCAACGCTTCGCGAATCGGGGTCTGGCTGACGCCATAGCGGTCGGTCAGCTCGGTTCGGGTCAGCGGCGTGTCGGGCGGCAGATCCAGCGTGATGATCCGTTTGCGCAGGCTTTCATAGACGCGCTGCACGGTCCCGCCGCTGCCGGGTATGGCCATGTCGTTCAATCCTAGGCTGGCCGCAAGCGAGGTTGCCATACCGTTCTCCTTTGCCGTTCGCGCGCCGTCGCGCCACATGTTCATCGCCACAATAAAGGGATTGATATACCGCGTGAACTGAAATATTAGTATGAACAGTTGGGTTCTGACCTGACCTGGAGGAGAGGATCATGTCGATCAGGAAAACAGCCGCCGATCTGCGGTCCGCCCGCTGGTTCGCACCCGATGACCTGCGCAGCTTCGGGCACCGGTCGCGGATGATGCAGCTTGGCTATGGCGAGGCGGATTTCCACGGCAAGCCGGTCATCGGCATCCTGAACACCTGGTCCGAACTGAACACCTGCCATTCGCATTTCCGCGAACGGGCGCGGGACGTGGCGCGCGGCGTGTTGCAGGCCGGAGGCCTGCCGGTCGAGATGCCGTCGCTGTCGGTCGATGAAAGCTTCACCAAGCCCACCTCGATGCTGTATCGCAACATGCTGGCGATGGAGACCGAGGAGATGATCCGGTCCCACCCGCTGGACGGGGTGGTGCTGATGGGCGGCTGCGACAAGACCACGCCGGGCCTGGTGATGGGCGCGATCAGCGCGGGCATCCCGATGATCTATCTGCCGGCGGGGCCGATGCTGCGCGGCAATTATGCCGGGCGCATCCTGGGGTCCGGGTCGGATGCCTGGAAATACTGGGACGAACGCCGCGCGGGCAACATCACCGATCAGGAATGGATCGGGTTGCAGGGCGGCATCGCGCGGTCGGCCGGGGTCTGCATGACCATGGGCACCGCCTCCACGATGACGGCCATTGCCGACGCCATGGGCATCACGCTGCCGGGCGCATCCTCGATCCCCGCCGTCGATGCCAACCATCAGCGCATGGGCGCCGATTGCGGCCGGCGTGCGGTCGAGATGGTGTGGGAGGATCTGACCCCCGACAAGATCATCACCGAAGGCGCGGTCAGGAATGCCGCCATCGTCGCCATGGCCACGGGCTGTTCCACCAATGCCGTCGTCCACCTGATCGCCATGGCGCGGCGCGCGGGCATCGGCCTGACGCTGGACGACCTGGACGCGCTTGGCCGCACGACGCCGCTGATCGCCAATGTCCGCCCCTCGGGGCAGACCTACCTGATGGAGGATTTCTATTACGCGGGGGGCCTGCGCGCGCTGATGACGCAGATCGCCGAACGGCTGGACTGCGGCGCGCTGACCGTGACCGGCAAGACCCTGGGCGAGAACCTGGAGGGCGCGGTCGTCTATAACGACGACGTCATCCGGCCCCTGTCGAACCCTGTTTATCACGAAGGATCGCTGGCGGTGCTGAAGGGCAACCTCTGCCCCTCGGGCGCGGTCATCAAGCCCGCCGCCTGCGATCCGCGCTTTCATGTCCACGAGGGTCCGGCCCTGGTCTTCGACAGCTATCCCGAGATGAAGGCGGCCGTGGATGACGAGGATCTGGAGGTCACGCCCGATCACGTCATGGTCCTGCGCAATGCGGGTCCGCAAGGCGGGCCGGGTTTTCCCGAATGGGGGATGCTGCCGATCCCCAAGGCGCTGATCCGGCAGGGCCATCGCGACATGCTGCGGATTTCGGACGCGCGCATGTCGGGAACCAGCTATGGCGCCTGCATTCTGCATGTCGCGCCCGAAAGCTTTGTCGGCGGTCCGCTGGCGCTGCTGAAGACCGGCGACATCGTGCGGCTGGATCTGCCCAACCGCCGTCTGGACATGCTGGTCGCAGAGGAGGAGCTGGCCGCCCGGAAGGCCGCCTGGACGCCCCCCGAACCCCGCTTCGAGCGCGGCTACGGCTGGATGTTCGAGCGTCACGTGACGCAGGCCGACCAGGGCTGCGACTTCGATTTCCTGCAAACCGACTTTGGCCGCGCGGCGGGCGAGCCGGACATCTTCTGAGGACATCATGACCGAACACACCCTTTCGGACGAAACCCGCGCCAAGCTGAAAAAGGTCTCGACCGCATCGGTCGCCACGGCGCTGTACAAGCGGGGCCTGCGCAACCAGTTCATCCAGGGCGTGGTCCCGGTCGCCCCTAAGGATCAGACCATGGTCGGCCCGGCCTTCACCCTGCGCTATATTCCCGCGCGGGAAGACCGCAACCCCCTTACCGTCTTTCGCAACGCCGACCACCCGCAGCGCGTGGCCATCGAGACCTGCCCGGCAGGCCATGTCCTGGTCATGGACGGGCGCAAGGACGCGCGCGCCGCGACGGCCGGGTCGATCCTCATTACCCGGCTGGCCCTGCGCGGCGCGGCGGGGGTCGTGACCGATGCCGGGATGCGCGACGCCGAAGGCATCGGCAAGCTGGACATGCCCGCCTATTTCGCCAGATCAAGCGCGCCCACCAACCTGACCCTGCACGAGGCCCTGGACATCAATGTCCCCATCGCGTGCGGCGACGTGGCGGTCTTTCCGGGCGACATCATGCTGGGCGACAAGGACGGCGTGATGGTGATCCCCGCCCATCTTGCCGACGAGATCGCCGAGGACTGCACCGGCATGGAAAGCTTCGAGGATTTCGTGCTGGAACAGGTCCAGAACGGCGCGGCCATCATCGGCCTGTATCCCTGCACCAAAGACGAGAACCAGAAGAAATACGACGAATGGCGCGCCCGAACCGGCCGCTGATCCTCCGGGCCGCACCACGACGAAAGGATTTTCGATGACGTTCACCCCCCACGGCCGTCACCTGATCGCCGGCGACTGGGTCGGGACCGAAACCCGTTTCCCGAACGAACCCGCCTTCGGTCCGGTCCACCACTTCAGCACGGGCACGGTGGACCTGGTCGACCGCGCCTGCGAGGCCGCCGAGGAGGCGTTCTGGTCCTATGGCCAGTCCCGACGCGACGACCGCGCCGCCTTTCTGGACGCCATCGCCGATCAGATCGAGGCGCGGGCCGAGGCGATCACCGCCATCGGCACCCAGGAAACCGGCCTGCCCGAGGCGCGGCTGCAAGGCGAACGGGGCCGCACCACCGGCCAGTTGCGGCTGTTCGCGGACCATATCCGCAACGGCGCCTATCTGGATCGCCGCCACGACCCGGCCATGCCCGACCGCCAGCCCGCCCCCCGCCCGGACATCCGCATGGTCCAGCGGCCGATCGGTCCGGTCGCGGTCTTCGGCGCCTCGAACTTTCCCCTGGCCTTCTCGACCGCCGGGGGGGACACCGCCGCCGCCCTGGCCGCAGGCTGCCCGGTGGTGGTCAAGGGCCACAGCGCCCATCCCGGCACCGGAGAGATCGTGGCCGAGGCCGTTCAGGCCGCCATCGCCGGATGCGGCATCCATCCCGGTGTCTTTTCCCTGATCCAGGGCGGGCGGCGCGATGTGGGCACAGCCTTGGTGCAGCATCCGCGGATCAAGGCTGTGGGGTTCACCGGCAGCCTGCGCGGCGGCCGCGCGCTGTTCGACCTGTGCGTGCGGCGCGACGAGCCGATTCCGTTCTTCGGAGAGCTTGGCTCTGTCAATCCGATGTTCCTGTTGCCACATGCGGTCAAGGCGCGGGCCGGGGAACTGGGGAAAGGCTGGGCGGGCAGCCTGACCATGGGCGCGGGCCAGTTCTGCACCAATCCGGGCATCGCGGTCGTGACCGAGGGCGCGGACGCCGACCGTTTCGTCGCGGCGGCCAAGGCCGGCCTGGAAGCCGTGGCACCGCAGACCATGCTGACCGACGGCATCGCGCGGGCCTATCGCGCAGGCCGCGAACGGTTCGAGACGCGCAACTCGGTCACGCCGGTCCTGTCCGCCGACAGCGAGGGCCGCCAGGCCAGCCCGAACCTGTACGAAACGACCGCCGAGGCCTATCTTCGCGACCATGCCCTTGGCGAGGAAGTCTTCGGCCCCCTGGGTCTGGTCGTGCGCGTCCGCGATACCGACGCGATGCTGCGCCTGGCCCGCGGCCTCGAAGGGCAACTGACCGTCACGATCCACATGGACGACGCCGATCTGGCCGAGGCGCAAAAACTGCGCCCGGTGCTGGAACGCAAGGCGGGTCGGGTGCTGGTCAACGGCTTTCCCACCGGGGTCGAGGTGGTGGACAGCATGGTCCATGGCGGACCTTATCCCGCCAGCACCAACTTTGGCGCCACCTCGGTCGGCACGTTGTCGATCCGCCGCTTTCTGCGGCCCGTGGCCTACCAGAACGTTCCCCACGAACTCTTGCCCGAGGATCTGCAATGAAGGATGCCACCATGATCGCCCCCGGCCACCTGCGCGACATCATCCGCACCGGCCTGCTGTCCTTTCCGGTCACGCCCTTCGACGATCAGGACCGCTTCAGTCCCAGGCCCTTTGCGGCGCATCTGGAATGGCTGTCGTCCTATCCGGTCGCGGGGCTGATCGTCGCGGGCGGCACGGGCGAACTGTTCTCTCTGACCCCCGGCGAGGTGGTCGAGGTCGTCCGAACCGCGCGGCAGGTGGCGGGCGACCAGCCGGTGATCGCGGGCTGCGGCTATGGCACCCGCATCGCCTGCGACATGGCGCGCGAGATCGAGGCGGCGGGCGGCGACGGCATCCTGCTCTTGCCGCATTACCTGACCGAGGCCCCGGCCGACGGAATCGCCGACCGCATCCGCGCGGTCTGCCACGCCACCAACATGGGCGTCATCGTCTACAACCGGGGACAGGCCCGCGTCAGCGCGGAACAGCTTGCACGCCTGGCCGACGAATGCCCCAACCTGATCGGCTTCAAGGACGGCACCGGCGACATCGACACGGTGCGGCGCGTCACGATCCTGCTGGGCGACCGGCTGTCCTATATCGGCGGGATGCCCACGCACGAGCTGTTCGCCCAGGCCTACAAGGGCGCGGGAATGCCGACCTATTCCTCGGCCGTGTTCAACTTCGTTCCCGAAACCGCGCTGAAATTCCACGCGGCCTTTACGGCGGGCGACGACGCGACCTGCGAAGCCATGCTGCGCGACTTCTATTATCCCTTCGCCGCGATTCGCGACCGCAAGGCGGGCTATGCGGTGTCGGCCGTCAAGGCGGGCGTGCGCCTGCGCGGGTTCGACGCCGGGCCGGTGCGCGCGCCGCTGACCGACCTGACCGAGGAGGAAACCGCCATGATGCAGGCCCTGATCGAGAGCGTGAAATGACCCTGCAAGCCGCGCTGACCGGCATCTCGGGCATCCTGGTCACGCCCTTCGACGGCGATGACCGGATCGCGCCCGCGCGGCTGGCGCCGATCATCGACCGGGCGTTGTCGGCGGGGCTGCACATCCCGGTGGTCAACGGCAACACGGGCGAATTCTACAGCCTGACGGTGGACGAGGCCCAGGCGATGTGCGCCGAGGTTTGCCAATTGGTCGCGGGCCGCGCGCCGGTCCTGGCAGGGGTCGGCCGTTCGGTGGGGGATGCCTGCCGCCTGGCCGGGGCCGCCGCCACGGCAGGCGCATCCGGCCTGATGGTCCATCAGCCGCCCGATCCCTTTGCCGCGCCGCGCGGGGTGGTGGAATACATGCGCCGCGTGGCCGACGCGGGCGGCGGCCTGCCCCTGATGCTGTATCTGAGAAACGATGCCATCGGCACGGCGGCCATCGCGGATCTGTGCGCCATCCCCGGCGTGATCGGCGTCAAATGGGCGACCCCCAATCCCCTGAAGCTGGCCGAGGCGATCGCCGCCTGCGATCCCCGCATCATCTGGGTCGGCGGGCTGGCCGAGGTCTGGGCGCCCGCCCTGTATGCGGTGGGGGCGCGGGGCTTTACCTCGGGCCTCATCAACATCTGGCCGGACCGGTCGCTGGCGATCCATGCCGCGCTTGAAGGCGGCGACTATGCGGGCGGGCGCGCCCTGATCGCCGGAATGGCGGCGTTCGAGGAGATCCGCGCCCAGGAACTGAACGGCACCAACGTCACGGGCGTCAAGGCGGCGTTGCAGGCCATGAACCGCGACTGCGGCCCGACCCGCCCGCCCGCCGCCTGGCCGCTGACGGACATGCAGCAGCAGAGGTTGAGTGA
Organism: Paracoccus sediminis; assembly: GCF_900188295.1. Taxonomy (GTDB): domain Bacteria; phylum Pseudomonadota; class Alphaproteobacteria; order Rhodobacterales; family Rhodobacteraceae; genus Paracoccus; species Paracoccus sediminis. The sequence goes on along the minus strand of NZ_FZNM01000012.1, from coordinate 14,218 downwards.
TTTCCTGAGCCGGAATCAGTTGCTGCAAAACTGAAATATTAGTGTATATAAAGTCGAAAGATGCGGAATCACTGGGGACGCGGAGGGAGGAGCCGCGCCGCCAGCCACGAAAACAGCCCACACGGGCAAGGGGAGGATCCATGAAAACCAAAGCTGCCATCCTTGTGTCGGGGACCATCCTGGCCACCGGCCTGTCGCCTGCCTTTGCCCAGAGCGACGACCGCAACGTGACGGTCGTGCTGTCCGAAACCGTCAGCGTGGTCGAACCCTGCATGGCCGCGCGTCAGGACGTGGGCCGCGTCATGTCCGAGAACGTCAACGAGATGATGATCGAGTTCGACTATGTGAACGGCGGGCTGAAGCCGCGCCTGGCGACCGAATGGAGCCAGGTCGACGAGGACACCTGGGAATTCAAGCTGCGCGAGGGCGTGACCTGGCACGACGGCAGCCCCTTTACCGCCAGGGACGTGCAGTTCAGCATCGAGCGGAACAAGAACGCCGACCTGTCCTGCGAGACCGGCGGCAAGTATTTCGGCGGCATGGAGTTCAGCTTCGAAATGCCTGACGACACCACCATCCGCATCACCACCACCCCGCCGCAGCCGATCCTGCCGCTGCTGATGTCGGTCATGCCCGTGCAGTCGGCCGCGACCACGCCCGCCGCCGAATTCGACCGCGCCCCGAACGGCACCGGGCCTTATGTCTTCAGCGACTGGCAGACCGGGCAGTCGATCACGCTGGCCCGCAACCCGGATTACTGGGGCGACCAGCCGCAGGTCGAGAAGGCCACCTATCTGTTCCGGTCCGACAGCGCGGTGGCCGCCGCCATGGTCCAGACCGGAGAGGCCGACATCGTTCCCTCGATCGCGTTGCAGGATGCGACGAACCCCGAAACGGATTTCAGCTATCCGAATTCGGAAACCACGTCGCTGCGCATCGACACCCGGACGGAGCCTACCAATGACCGCCGCATCCGCGAAGCGCTGAACCTGGCCGTGGACCGCGAGGCGATGGTGGGCACGCTGTTTCCGGCGGACGCGCAGATCGCCACGCATCTGGTCGTGCCCACCACCATCGGTTACAACCCCGACATCCCCGCCTGGCCCTATGACCCCGACCGCGCCCGCGAACTGGTCGCCGAAGCCAAGGCCGACGGCGTGAACGTGGACGCGCCCATCCGCATCATCGGCCGCAACGGGATGTATCCCAACGGGACCGAGACCATGGAGGCGATGATGGCCATGTTCCAGGACGTCGGCCTGAACGTCACGCTGGACATGTACGACGTGTCGGTCTGGAACAATTATTTCGTGTCGCCCTTCGTCGCCGACGCGGGGGCCACGCTGACCCAGTCCCAGCACGACAACGCCACGGGCGATCCGGTCTTCACGGCGCATGTGAAATACGCGTCCGGCGGCGCGCATTCGATGGTCCGCGACGAAACCGTCGATGACCTGATCGCGCGCGCCAGTGCGGCCACCGGGGACGAACGCACGGCCCTGTGGCAGGAACTGTTTGCCAAGGTCGGCACCGAGATCATCGCCGACGTGCCGATGTTCCACATGGTCGGTTTCACCCGCGTGTCGCCGCGCCTGGACTTCAAGCCGACGATCGCCGCGAACTCGGAACTGCAACTCCAGCAGATCCGGTTCAAGTGACCGGACGGCGGGCCGGTCCTCCGGCCCGCCCTGCCACAAGGAACCCCCGCCCATGCCCCGTTTCGACCGCACCGCGTTGCTGGACTATGCGGCCGCCCTGCTGACCGCCGGCGGGATGGAGGCCGACAAGGCCGCCGTCACCGCCGAAATCCTGGTCGAGGGCGACATGATCGGTCATGACACCCATGGCCTGCAATTGATGCACTGGTATCTGGAGTGCCTGGCCGACGGCAGCCTGAACGGCATCGGCAGCTATGAAATCGTCGCCGACAAGGGCGCGGCCTTCGTCTGGGACGGGCGCCTGCTGCCCGGCGCCTGGCTGCTGAGCCAGGCCCTGGACCAGGCGATGGACCGGGTGCGCGACCATGGCATCGTCGGCGCGGCGATCCGCAATTGCCATCATACCTGCGCGCTGTCGGCCTATATGCGCCGGGCGACGGACCGGGGGCTGATCGTGCAGCTGTCGGTGTCCAATCCGGCGGCGCGGCGGATGGCCCCCTATGGCGGGACGCGGCCCATCATGACGCCAAATCCGCTGGCCATGGGCTTTCCGACCTCGGACGATCCGATCCTGGTGGACATATCGTCGTCGATCACCACCACGACGATGACGCAGCTTCTGGCCAAAAAGGGCGAACGATACCCCGAAGCCTGGGGCCTGACCGCCGAGGGCCGGCCCACCGACGACCCGCGCGAGATCACCGAGCGCGGCGGCACCATGATGCCCCTGGGCGGCGCGTCCAAGGGCCACAAGGGTTACGGTCTGGCGCTGATCGTCGATCTGCTGGGGCAAGGGCTGTCGGGCAAGGGGCGCGCCAATACGAATGCGCCGGGACCGCTGGCGCAAAGCGCGTTCCTGCAAGTCATCGATCCCGCGTTCTTTGCGGGTCTCGGCGCGTTCACTGAACAGTCCGACTGGCTGGCCGATGCCTGCCGGACCAATCCGCCCGCGCCCTGGGCGGGGGGCGCGGTCCGGGTGCCGGGCGACGCGGCGTCGGCCAGGCGGCGGGATGCGCTGCAAGACGGCGTGCCGGTGGCGCAGGACGACTGGGTCCGCATGGAACGGCAGGCCGGACGTCTGGGCGTCACACCGCCGCAGCCGATCCGTTGTTGACACACTAATATTTCAGTTTTATGCCAAGAAGGGGAGGACGGCCGATACGCCGTCGAGGGAGGACAACATGTTCATGAAATTCGTGGCGGCCGCATCCTGCGCCGCAAGCCTTGCCGCGGCCTTTCCGGCCCTAGCGCAGGATTACCCCGCCGACAACGTCACCGTCATCGTGCCCTTTGCGCCGGGCGGGGCCAGCGACACGACCGCGCGCACGGTCACGCAGGCCATGCAGGCTGATTTCGGCCAGCCGCTGGTGGTGGAAAACAAGCCCGGCGCGAACGGCGCGTTGGGGGCGGCCGAACTGGCGCGCGCCAGGCCCGACGGCTATACGATCATGGTGGCGTCCATCGGCACCTATGCCATCAACCCGGCCCTGCGCGACGATCTGCCCTATGATCCGCGCGAGGACATGGAGATGCTGACGGTTGCTGTCCGCACCCCCAACGTGCTGGTGACGCGCCCCACGCTGGACGTGGCCTCGGCCGAGGATCTGATCGCCATGCTGAAGGACCAGCCCGACACGATGCTGTTCGCGTCTTCCGGCGTCGGCTCGTCGGACCACCTGACGGCGGAACTGTTCTGGCAGCGGACCGGCACCACCGGCATCCACGTCCCCTACAGCGGCGGCGGACCGGCCCAGACCGACCTGATCGGCGGCCATGCCGACGTGTCCTTCCAAAACCTCGGCGCCGTGGCGGGCTTTGTCCGCGAGGGCCAGATGAAGATGCTGGCCATCGCGGCTGCCGAACGCTCTCCGGACTTTCCCGACGTGCCGACCTTCAAGGAACTGGGCATCGACGGGATGGAGGTCTATTCCTGGCAGGCCTTCGGCGCCCCCAAGGGCCTGGATCCGGCGGTCAAGGACAGCTTAGCGACCGCGATCACCGGCGCGCTGCAAACGCCCGAGGTGCAGGAGACCTTTGGCAACCTGGGCTTCGAGATCCTGGCGAATGCGCCCGCCGAGGCCGACGCCTTCGTCGCCGACGAGATCGCCCGCTGGTCCGAGGTGATCGAGACCGGCAACATCACCCCCGAGGAATGATGCACCCCTGCGCGCCCCGGTCCGGGCGCGCCTCGTCTTTGTCACAAGGGTGGATGCGATGCAGGGACACCGCACGAAGGATTTCTGGGCCGGCGCCCTTTATCTGGCGCTTGGCCTTGCGACCGTCATCCTGGCGCGCGGCCTGACGCTGGGCAGTGCCGCGCGCATGGGGCCGGGCTATTTCCCGACCGTTCTGGGCGGGCTGCTGGCGGTGATCGGGCTGGTGTCGCTGCTGCGCGGCCTGGTGCGGCCTGCGGAACGGGTGGACCGCATCCACCTGAAGCCGATGGTTCTGGTGATCGGCGCGACCCTGTTCTTTGCCGCCAGCCTTGATGTGCTGGGGCTGGCCGTGGCGCTGCCTGCCGCGATGGTCATTGCCGCCACGGCCAGCAGGCGGTTCCGCATCGCGCCGATGCCGCTGCTGGGCCTGGCGGGCTTTACCCTGTTCTGCGTGCTGGTGTTCGTGCGCGGGCTTGGTGTGCCGCTGCCGATGTTCGGCACCCTGTTCGGAGGCTGAGTCCATGGACATCTTCGGCGACCTTCTGATCGGCGTCCAGACGGCGTTTTCCTTCTGGAACCTGACCTATTGCCTGCTGGGCGTGTTCCTGGGCACGGCCATCGGCGTGTTGCCGGGCCTTGGCCCGACCGCGACAGTGGCGATGCTGCTGCCCGTGACTTTCGGCCTGCCGCCGGAAACGGCGATCATCATGCTGGCGGGCATCTTCTATGGCGCGCAATACGGCGGATCGACCACGGCGATCCTGGTGAACCTGCCGGGCGAAAGCTCCAGCGTGGTGACGGCCATCGACGGCTATCAGATGGCGCGGCAGGGACAGGCGGGCAAGGCCCTGGCGACCGCCGCCATCGGATCCTTCATCGCAGGCTCGGTCGCCACGGTGCTGATCGCCTTCTTCGCGCCTTTGCTGTCGAACGTCGCCCTGGCGTTCGGACCGCATGAATATTTCGCGCTGATGGTGCTGGGGCTTGCCGCCTCGGTCGTGCTGGCCAGCGGATCGCTGCTGCACGCGGTCGGCATGATCCTGGTCGGGCTGATCCTGGGCCTGATCGGCACCGACATCCAGACCGGCGCCATGCGGTTCACCTTTGGCAGCTTCGAGCTGGCCGACGGGATCAGCTTTGTCGTCGTGGCCATGGGCGTGTTCGGCCTGGGCGAGATCCTGTCGAACCTGGAACGCGAATCCGACCGCACGACGGTGCTGGCCAAGGTGACGGGGCTGATGCCGTCGCGCGCCGATTTCCGCCGCATCCTGCCGCCGGTCGGGCGGGGCACGGCCATCGGATCGGTCCTGGGGATCCTGCCCGGCGGCGGGGCGATGCTGTCGTCCTTTGCCGCCTATGCGCTGGAAAAAAAGGTGTCGAAGACGCCCCAGCAGTTCGGCAAGGGCGCCATCGAGGGCGTCGCGGGGCCGGAGGCCGCCAACAACGCGGGGGCGCAGACCAGCTTCATCCCCATGCTGACGCTGGGCATACCGTCGAACCCGGTGATGGCGCTGATGATCGGCGCGCTGATTATGCAGGGCATCCAGCCGGGACCGTCGGTCATCCAGGACCAGCCCGCGCTGTTCTGGGGGCTGATCGTGTCGATGTGGGTCGGCAACCTGATGCTGCTGGTCCTGAACCTGCCGCTGATCGGGATCTGGGTAAAGATGATCTCGATTCCCTATGGCTATCTGTTTCCCTGCATCGTGGCCTTTTGCCTGATCGGGGTGTTCAGCCTGGCCAACTCGACCTTCGACATCTGGCTGATGGGCCTGTTCGGCGTTGCCGGATACATCCTGCGCAAGCTGGATTGCGAACCGGCGCCGCTGTTGCTGGGCTTTGTCCTTGGGCCCATGCTGGAGGAACATCTGCGCCGCGCCATGCTGGTGTCGCGGGGGGACGTGACGACCTTTCTGACCAGCCCGATCAGCGCGGCCCTGCTGCTGATCGCGGCGGCGCTGATCGCCAGCGTCCTGGCGCCGGCGATCCGCGCCACGCGCGAGGAAGCCTTTCAAGACGAGGATTGATCGTGTCCCGCCGCACGGGACGCGCAGCCGCCGGGCTGATGCTGGCGGCGGCGGTGCTGGCGGGCCTTGACGCGGTGATCGTGCGCCTGCTGGCAGGGCAGGTGCATCCGCTGGTCATCGGGTTTTTCCGCGCCCTGTTCGGCCTGCTGGCGGTGCTGCCCTGGGCCATCGGGCGGGTCAATCTGCGCGCCTCGCCCTGGCGGTGGATGCATGTGCTGCGCGCGGGGCTCAAGCTGGCGTCGCTGGTCGCGGTCTTCGTGGCCTTTGCCCATGCGCCGCTGGCCGATGCCATGGCGCTGACCTTTACCATGCCGCTGCTGGTCACGCTGGGGGCCTGGGCCTTTCTGGGCGAATCCGTGGGGCCTGGGCGATTGCTGGGCGTGATCGGCGGCTTTGCGGGCATCCTGGTCATCGTCCGGCCCGGCGCGGACTTCGACCCCTGGCTGCTGTTCGCCCTGGGCGGCGCGGTCCTGACGGCCATCATCCAGCTGATGCTGCGGCACATGTCACATGCCGACACCACCGAACGCCTGGTGGCCTGGAACCTGATCGCCATGGCGCCGCTGGGCCTGTTGGCGGCCTTGCCGGTCTGGGGCACGCCCAGCCGGGAACAGTTGGCCCTGCTGGCACTGCAAGGGGCGATCGGGGCCTTGAACATGACGCTGATTACGCGCGCCTACGGGCTTGCGGACGTGTCCTTCCTGGCCCCGCTGGACTTTCTGCGGCTGCCGGTTGTGGGGATTCTTGCCTGGCTGTTCTTTGCCGAACTCGCGCCCGTTTCGACCTGGATCGGCGCGGCGGTGATCGTCGCCTCGGTGCTGCTGTCGATGCGGCGCACGGGGCCATGACCGCGGCAGGATCAGAAAACCCTTTCCTTGCCAAACAAAGATACTAATATATCAGATAGGCGGATGGTGATTCGTCTGGCCAAGAGGAGACGGCCGAAACGGGAAACGGCGGGCACCACGACCCGTTGGTACCAGGGGAGGGGTCGCTGATGACCAGCTTCATCGGAAAGCGGGCCTTGGCCAGCGGCATATCGCTGATCGGGCTTGTGATCCTCGTGTTCTTTCTGTCGCGCCTGACGGGCGATCCCACGAACCTCTATCTTCCGCTGGACGCGTCCATCGAGGCGCGCGAACAGTTCCGCGACATGAACGGCTTCAACGACCCGCTGATTGTCCAGTTCGGCCGTTATGTCGCGGATCTGGTCCGCGGCGATTTCGGCCAGTCCTTGCAGCAGGCCCGCCCCGCGATGGAGGTGGTCCTGCAAGCCTTCGCCTGGACGCTGTGGCTGGCGGTCATCACCATGACCTGCGTGACGGTCGCCGCCATCGTCATCGGATCGCTTGCGGCCTTCAGGGTCGGCGGGATCTTCGACCGGCTGGCCACCTTCTTTTCGCTGGTGGGCGCGTCCGCCCCGGATTTCTGGCTGGCGATCGTGGCCATCGTCATCTTTGCCGTGAACCTGCAATGGCTGCCGACATCGGGGACGGGCACGCCTTGGCACTGGGTGCTGCCGGTGGCGGTGCTGTTCATCCGTCCCTTCGGCCTGATCCTCCAAGTCGTGCGCGGGTCGATGATCTCTGTCCTGTCGTCGGCCTATGTGAAGACCGCGCGGGCCAAGGGGGTGCGGACCCGACCCATCATCTTCGTGCACGGGCTGCGCAACGCCATGCTGCCGGTCATTACCGTGATCGGCGACCAGGCGGCCGCGATCCTGAACGGCGCCGTGGTGATCGAAACGATCTTCGGCTTTCCGGGCATCGGCAAGCTGATGATCGACAGCATCCTGCTGCGCGACTTTTCGGTCGTGCTGGCGTCGATCATGGTATCGGCCCTTGCCATCTTCATCATGAACATGCTGATCGACATCGCCTATGCGATGCTTGACCCGCGCATCCGGTACTGAGCGATGGCGATGACAGACACCAAGATCCGGGCCACCCCCAAACCCCGCAGCCCCCTTGCCTGGGCGGCGATGCTGTGGGCCGACAAGCTGGCGTTTTTTGCCGCCCTGTTCCTGCTGCTGGCCCTGCTGAGCGCGCTGCTGGGGCCGTGGCTGCTGGGCGATCTGGCGACGAAACAGAACCTGCGCGGCCGCAATGCCCCGCCGTTCGACGTGACGCGCGGCTGGGCCTATGTCCTGGGCGCCGACGCCCTGGGGCGGCCGCTGCTGGCGCGGATCGTGGTGGCGGCGCAGAACACGCTGATGGTGGCGGCGGGCGCGGTGCTGGGATCGGCGATCATCGGGTCCGCCCTGGGCCTGGTCGCGGGCTATTCCCGCAGGCGCGCGGCGCAATGGATCATGCGGCTTGGCGACGTCATCATGTCGTTCCCGTCGCTGCTCTTGGCGGTGATCGTGCTCTACATGCTTGAACCCTCGGTCGCCAATATCGTGCTGGTGCTGGCGATCACCCGGATTCCGGTCTATCTGCGCACCACCCGCGCCGAGGTGCTGGAGATCCGCGAACGCATGTTCGTGCAGGCCGCACGCGTCATGGGCGCCTCGGACCGCCGCATCGTGTTCCGCCACATCCTGCCGGTGGCGCTGCCGACGCTTGTGACCATCGCGACGCTGGATTTCGCCTTCGTGATGCTGGCCGAAAGCAGCCTGTCGTTCCTGGGCATCGGCATCCAGCCGCCCGAGATCACCTGGGGCCTGATGGTGGCCCAGGGGCGGCAGTACCTGACCACCGCCTGGTGGCTGTCCTTCTGGCCGGGCCTGGCCATCATCCTGACCACCCTGTCGCTGAACCTGCTGTCGAACTGGCTGCGCATTGTCCTGGATCCCGCGCAGCGGTGGCGGCTCGAGATGAAAGGACGCAAGAATGGCCGACCATCTGCTGGAAGTCTGTAACCTTTCTGTCGAGTTCCACACCGCCGCAGGCACCGTCCGGGCCGTCCAGAACGTTTCCTGGCATCTGGACCGGGGCGAGACGCTGGCGATCCTGGGCGAAAGCGGGTCGGGCAAGTCGGTGTCGGCATCCGCCGTGATGAACCTGATCGACATGCCGCCGGGCCGGATCACGGGCGGCCGGATCTTGCTGAACGGCCGGGACATGCTGGCGATGACGGCCGAACAGCGCCGCCGGATCAACGGCTGCACCATCGCGATGATCTTCCAGGATCCGCTGGCGCATCTGAACCCGGTCTATTCCGTCGGCTGGCAGATCGCCGAAATGGTGACGACCCATGGCGGCACCCGCGACACGGCGCAGGCCCGCGCCCGCGACCTGCTGGCCCGCGTGGGCATCCCCGATCCCGAAGCCGCGATGCGGAAATACCCGCACCAGTTCTCGGGCGGGCAGCGGCAGCGCCTGATGATCGCGATGGCGCTTGCCTGCAAGCCCGACATCCTGATCGCGGACGAACCCACGACCGCGCTTGATGTCACCGTGCAGGCGCAGGTTCTGGACCTGTTGCAGGAATTGCAGGCGGAAACCGGCATGGGCCTGCTGCTTATCACGCATGATCTGGGCGTGGTGGCGGAAATCGCGGACCGCGTGGTGGTGATGAACGGCGGCCAGATCGTCGAAACGGGCGACGCGGCCGAGGTCTATCGCGACCCCAAGCACCCCTATACCCGCAAGCTGATCGACGCGGCGCCGGGCAAGGGCGCGATGCCCGACGAACGCGACCGGACCGGGCAGCCGCTGCTGCGCGCCGAAGGGCTGACCAAGACCTATGGCGCGTTCCGGGCGTTGAAGGGCGTGGATCTGACCATCATGCCGGGCGAGACGGTGGCGGTCGTCGGCGAAAGCGGATCGGGCAAATCGACGCTGGCCCGCGCGATCCTGCGGCTGGACGACCCGGACGGCGGACGCATCCTCTATCGCGGCGAGGATCTGATGGCGATGGCGCCGCGCCGGCTGTTCGGGCTGCGCCGCGACCTGCAAATGGTGTTCCAGGATCCCACGCAGTCCCTGAACCCGCGCATGACGGTGTTCCAGCTGATCTCGGAAGCCTGGGTGATCCATTCCGACATCCTGCCCAGGGCCCGATGGCGCGACCGGGTGGCCGAACTGCTGGTCAAGGTGGGCCTGAGTCCCGACATGGCCGCCCGTTATCCCCACCAGTTTTCCGGCGGGCAGCGCCAGCGGATCGCCATCGCCCGCGCCTTGGCGATGGAACCGAAGCTGATCGTCTGCGACGAGGCCGTCTCGGCGCTTGACGTGTCGATCCAGGCGCAGGTGATCGCGCTTCTGGACGGGTTGCGCCGCGAATTCGGCCTGTCCTATCTGTTCATCGCCCATGACCTGCCGGTCGTGAGGGATTTCGCCGACCGCGTGATCGTCATGAAGGCGGGCGAGATCGTCGAGGAAGGCCCCGTCCGCCGGATGTTCGAATCACCGCGCCACCCCTATACTCGCGCCCTGCTGTCGGCCAGCCTCGATCCCGACCCCGCGGTGCAGGCCGCCCGCCGCGCCGCGCGCCATTTGGAGACCGCATGAAACCCGCAGAAAAGCCCGACGTCCTGATCGCCTATCCCCTTCGGCCCCGTTTCATGGAGGAACTGGAACGGCGTTATACGCTGCACCGGCTGGATCGGGCGGACGACCGGGAGGCGGTGCTGGACAAGGCCGGGCCGATCTGCACGGCCATGGTCGTGAACGGCCATGTCGCCGTGGACGGGCCGCTGCTGGACCGGCTGCCCGCGCTGCGGCTGGCGGCCTGTTCCTCGGCCGGGTTCGACCTGATGGATCTGGACGAAATGACCCGGCGCGGCGTCACGCTGACCAACACCTCGGTGGCGCTTGTCGATGACGTGGCCGACATGGCGATCCTGCTGATGCTGGCCGCGCGCCGCCGTCTTGTCCAGGGTGACGCCTATGTCCGGTCGGGCGACTGGGGGCGGCGGGGGATGTTTCCGCTGACGACCTCTGCCGCGGGCAAACGGGTGGGGATCGTCGGCCTGGGCAATATCGGCCTGGCCATCGCCACGCGTTGCGGGGCCATGGGGCTGACCATCGGTTACAGCGGCCGCAATCCCAAGCGGGGGGTGGATCATGCCTATTTCGCCGATCCGGCGGCCCTGGCGGAATGGGCGGACATCCTGATCGTCGCCACGCCGGGCGGGGCGGGCACCGCGGGCCTGATTTCGGCGGATGTGCTGCGCGCCCTGGGACCGCAAGGCACGCTGGTCAACATCTCGCGCGGGTCGGTGGTGGACGAAGCGGCGCTGATCGACGCCCTGCGCCACGGTCGCATCGCCCATGCGGGGCTGGACGTGTTCCTGAACGAACCCCATCCCGACCCGGCGCTGACGGCGCTGCCGAACGTCACCCTGTATCCGCACCATGCCAGCGGAACCGAGGAAACCCGCGACGCCATGGCGCAACTGACCCTGGACAATCTGGATGCCTTTTTTGCGGGAAAGCCCCTGCTGACGCCGGTGGCATGACGCACGACGCCGCGAAGGCAAGGCCGCAAGCGATTGCCGCACGGTCCGTTGTGGATGGGAAAGGTCGGCGGAATGGCCCGCTGCCGATGGGGCCGCGCCCCTTCGGGACCGGGCGTCACGGACACGCAGAAAACCGGGCAGGCCGCATCCGCCCGCATCGATCGCCGCCAGGAAACCGTTCTTCGGAAAACGGCGGGCGCGCCCCTGATGGGGCGGCCGGATTCCCCCGGCGGGCACGGCGGCCCTGCACGGAACCCGGAAACCCGGCCAGGGTTGTTCAAGGCCCTGGTCAAGGGCGCGTATCCAGGGAATCGTCATGGCATTGCAGAAAACCGGGCCGCTTGTGCCGCGACATCAACGGCTGCCCGATGACGATCCTGCACTGGCCCTGGATGCCGGCGATCGGCGAACGGGCATCGTTCAGATCGCGGCCTGGCTGATCGTCGGCGCGATCGTCATCGGCCTGCTGTATTTTGGCCGGGATGTGCTGATCCCGCTGGCCATCGCCTTTCTGGTCAGTTTCGCGCTTGGCCCGCTTGTAAAGGTTCTGGTGCGGCGCGGGATCCCCCAGGTCGCCGCCGTCTTGCTGGTGATGCTGGCCGTCATTGCGGCGCTGCTGGGGCTGGGGCTGCTGATAACCTCTCAGGTCAGCGTGCTGAGCGCCGAGCTGCCGGCCTATCAGTCCACGATCCGCAGCAAGATCGCGGGCCTGGGCCAGCAGATCGAGGGGCCGGGGCTTTTCGATGGCGTTTTCCAGACCATCACCACCGTCCAGGAACAGCTTGCCACGGCCTTGCAGGACACGCCGGGCAGTGTCGCCGATCCCATGGCCGTGACTGTGGTGGGCGACGGGCCGTCGCCTTTTTCCACCGCGATGGCCTGGCTGGCCCCGGCCCTGGCGCCGCTGGCGACGCTGGGCATCGTCGTCGTCTTCGTGTTCCTGGTGCTGCTGGATCGGGGCGACCTGCGCGACCGTCTGATCCGTCTTCTGGGCGGCAACCTGCACCGGACGACCGACGCGTTGGAGGAAGCGGGCAAGCGGATCTCGAAATACCTGCTGATGCAATTGGTCGTGAACGCCACCTATGGCATTCCCATGGCCATCGGGCTGTGGGCGATCGGGGTGCCCGGCTGGATCCTGTGGGGGACGCTGGCCGCGATCATGCGGTTCATCCCCTATGTCGGGCCGATGTTGTCGGCGATCTTTCCGCTGGCCCTGGCCTTTGCCGTGGATCCCGGCTGGCAGATGGTGCTGATGGCCCTGGCGCTGATCCTGATTCTGGAACTGGTCAGCAACAACATCGTCGAACCGCTGCTCTACGGCACCTCGACCGGCCTGTCCGCCCTGTCGCTGATCGCGGCGGCGACCTTTTGGACCGCCTTGTGGGGCCCGGTCGGCCTGATCCTGTCCACGCCCCTGACGGTGTGCCTGCTGGTGCTGGGGCGCAACCTGCCGCAGCTTGCGTTTTTCGATACCCTACTGGGGTCCACCCCGGCGCTTGACCTGCCGACCCGGATCTATCAGCGCCTGATCGCCAACGATCCCGACGAGGCCTACGAGATCGCATCCGACGCGATCCGCATCAGCGGCGTCACCGCCTTTTACAACCAGACCGGCATCGAAATCCTGCGGCAGGCCACGGACGATTACCACGCCAACGCGCGCGTCGAACACCGGCTGCGGGTTGTGGACGGCATGGACCGGCTGCTGGACGACCTGCAAGAGGATCACCCTGCCCCCGCCGACACGGCATCGGCGGAAAAGGTCGTCTGCATCGGCGGCAAATGGCAGGTTGACGCCATTTCCGCCCAGATGCTTGTCCACGCCCTGTGCCTGTCCGGCGTGGCGGCCGGTCAGCGGGCAACGGGCGTCGTCACCACCGCCTATGTCGACAAGCTGGAGCTTGACGGAATACGGACGGTCGTCCTGTCCTATTTCAGCCGCGACCCGGATACCGCCGTGCGCGGCTTCGTCCGCCGTTTGCGCCGCCGGTGGCCCGATGTCCGGATCGTGCTGGCGTTGTGGAATGCCCCCGAGGACAGCATCGCCGCCGACCGCGCCGAGTCGCTGGGCGTCGACCAGATCGTGCTGTCCCTGGACGAGGCGGTCCAGCGGCTGTCGCTGAGCCACGCGGACAGCCCGCAGGCCGCCGCCGAAGCCGGGGATGCGGCCGGCGAACGCGCCCGCCTGGCGGCCTTGGCCGCCACCGCCGTTCTGGACGGACATGCGCGCGAGGAACTGGACGATCTTGCCGCGCGGGCGGCGGATGCCTTTGACGTGGATTTCGCCTTCATCTCGGTCGTTGATGCGGATGCGGAATACATCGTCGGCCAAAGCATGGATCTGGCCGGGCAAAAGACCGAAACTGCCCCGGAGATGATCTGGATGCCGCGCGGCGAAGGGCTGTCCAGCCCCGTCGTCACGTCGGGGGAAACCCTGGTCGTTTCCGATACGGAACGTGACGCGCGCTTTTCCGACCATCCGGCGGTGCGCCGATGGAAGGGACGGTTCTACATCGCGACTCCGCTGCGGACTTCGGACGATCAGGTGATCGGCGCGCTTTGCCTGATGGACGACACCCCCCGCCAGATCGAGGACGGCGACCTGGATTTCCTGGACAAGGTTGCCGCGGATGTGGTCTCGCTCTTGACCGAACAGGATCCGGTGGCGCCGGAACCGCGCCGGGAGGTGCCGCCCGATCCCCGCGCCATGCTGGGCCAGCGGGTGCCGGACTAGGCGCCGGCGTGGCCGGACCGGCGGCGATGCCGAAACGGGCCGTTGACATGGCTTGACGAAAGAGCGGCCGCATCGCGGCCTATCGGCGGCAGCGGTTCCCTGCCCGCATCGCGCGCCGCCCCTGTGGGGGGACGCGGATTTGCGGCGGCGCCCTGGGAGGAGGAGGGGGCGCCGCCGCGCAACGCTGGCCCAGGGAGGAGGGGGGGCCGCGCTTGGGGTGCGGTTCAGCCGGGGAG
>NZ_FZNM01000029.1 GCF_900188295.1 Paracoccus sediminis | reverse complement strand
CCTCTCCCCCGAGATCCAGCTTCCGGAATGGGCCGAAGACAAGGCGCGGGCCATCGCTAGGGGCAAAGGCCGGGACTATTACGTCCTGCTCTCTGACTGGCTGGCCTTCGCCAAAAGTGAAGCGACCAAGGGCAACCCTCCCAAGAGCGCGGGCGCAGCGTTTGTGGCCTACTGTGGGAAACAAGACAGCCTGCGCTGACCGAGCAATCGCGTTGCAGCCCTGTTCTCTTGGCATTGCGACATGCAACACGCTAACCTGCTGTGCAACGCCCAAAAGCAACGACGCGCAACGCCATGAAATACTCGCTATCCGAGGCCGCAAGCGCCACAGGAAAAAATAAGACGACGATCCAGAGGGCGATTAAAAACGGAAAAATTTCCGCATCGAAAGGCGATAACGGCTCTTACGAGATTGACCCTTCAGAGCTTCACCGTGTGTTTCCATCCACCACGACAAAAACCGTTGCGCAACACCTAGAAAGCAACGACGCGCAACACACGACAAATGCCACTAGCAACAGCAGTTTGGCCCGCATTCTTGAACTCGAAAAGGAGCTGGCAGTCGCACACGAAAGAGCCAATGGTTTAGAAGCCCAAAAGGATCAGATGGCAGACACAATCAGCGATTTGCGAAAACGACTGGACAGCTCCGAGGGGCGCATAACAGCTCTTCTCTCCGACAACAGGCCAAAGCGTGGCTTCTTGTCCCGCCTTCTCAACCGACAGGGCTAGCAGAACGCATCTTCACAGTGACGCTGTAAGCCACCTGCCCGGCCTGCTTTCTGATGTTCTCTAGAGCACGAGAGTTCATCGCCTCGGCTGTCAGATCAGCGATCCTTTCAGGATCTACTTCGTCCAAACGCTCTAAGTCCTTAAGCTGACGAACGATGAAGGCAGCCCCAATGCTGAACATTTCAACATGGTTCAGCTTGATCCCAAGGGCTTGGACAGTGCCGTCGAAAGCTCCCAAGGCAGCAGCGGAGAACTCTTCATCATTCAGCTCTCGCTTCATCGCATTCAGGAAGCTGACATGAGCAATGCCGGCAACAAGATACAGGTCCTCGTGCTTGCTGTTATGACGGTCCGCCTTGTCATCCTCGACACTCGGTGATGCCCCAAGACCACTGACCTCAGCAGGATAGTCAGCTTCATCGCTGTCCCCTCTCAGAGGGACAATAAAATCATTTTCGGCCTTAGGATCCTTTGCTCCGGCACAAAAGGCGCTGACAACGAATGCGACACCAATCGGATATAAAAACGCTAGTAGAAAAAATCCGACCACCAAGAACAGCCACCAGTGAGCTCTGAAGAACGGCATAACCCCGACCTTCTGCAAAAGCTTCATCTGAATGTTCCACCAATACCGCCCTACCACGGAGACACTGGAGGCAACGGCAGACAGGCCGTCCATAGCTGCTCCATAGGCAACGTGAGAGTCCGGCTTTTTATCGTTATGCATCAGGCCCCACTTTGGCCGCTCGCCTCCTTCGACGCTTGGCAAGGAAGCGCCCCACCAAGCACCAACCGACACATCCCCAAAAAAGCGCGATAACAACAAAAATTGGAGCAAACCGGGACGTGGGCGACACCAATAGTAAAAGCACTACATTCAACACACCAAAGCCCACAGACCAAAGTATCGCGCGCTTAAAGGATTTGGCAAAAATGCCCGAGAGCAGTCCACCGACACCCCCAACGTCAAGAGACATACCCAGCAGAAAAGCAATCGTATTCATGGCAGTTACTGAAGCCTTTCAGCAATCCAGAGCTTGATCAGCGATTGCCGTGTCACGCCAAGATGCCGGGCCTGCTTATCCAAGCCATCGACGACCCAAGCCGGAAAATCCACGTTTACGCGTTTGGGCTGGTCATTCGGACGGCGAGCCTGGGACCAGTCGATTGCGCCGCTCACATCCTCATTAGCGTCGAACTTCTTATCGAATTCAGTTGCCTTCATAGTATCCAATCTCCTCTTTTCTGGCGCGGCGCACCGAGATGATCCGCACCGCATCACCTCGCGGCGTCCAAATGGCCGCCCAGTGCTTGCCCTCGATTTTCCCTATCGACAGGAAGCGCGGTTCGCCTTCGGTCTTGGCAGGCACTTCAAGCATCCATGGGTCATCCCAAAGGGCCTGCGCCTGATCGAAGTCGATGCCATGCTTCGACAGGTTCGAAGCATTTTTGGCAGGATCATACTCAAAATTCATGCTCAAATATGGTATAATAACTATCCGTTTTCAAGCACGGTTCTGTATAGCAATCGCCGCCAGCCCGGCCCTACGATATTCGGAGGTTTCCGGTCAGAGCTGGCTCCGCGCACTATTCCAACCAGCCCCATATGGCAGGGGCGGGATGGTGCGCAGCCGCCCCGTGGGCGGCTTCTGATAGGAGGTCCAGGAGGGCGCAGCGCCTCCTGGCCCATGGCAATCAGCGGAGCGGCACGAAGTGGATTGCCTAGTGGGTTGTCATTTCAAATGACAACTCTGCCTCGCCACCCTAGGCTGCCGCCATGTTCAAGTCAGCCATCCGCATCAACAAGATCAAAACTGTCGCCCAGCTGCGCGGCCTGTCCCTCCATGCCGAGCGCCATGACGAGATCGGCCAGGCACGGGTTCGGGAGGGGGCCGTTGCAGGGGAGGCCCTGGCCTGGTCCAAGGCCGAGAACAGCGACCGCGACTACCTGGCGGCCTTCAAGGCCCACAAGGCCGAGCTGAGGGCCGGGGAGCGCAAGAACGCCCCCCTCGCCATGCAGGCCCTCTGCGTCGTATCGCCGGAATGGGTTCAGCAGGCCGGGGATCTCCACGACCGCGCCAATCCCCGCAACGCCGCCCTGTTCGAGCAGGCCAAGGCCTGGGCGGAAAGCTGGGCCGGCAAGGGCGCAGTCTTCGGGGTGCGCCTCGATCTGGACGAGAAAGGCGGCGCGGTCGTGGATCTGATGATCGCCCCGGTGCGTGACAGCCGCGGCAAGCCGATCATCTCCACCCAGAAGCCCCTGAACGAGCTGAAGGCGGCCACCGGCGAGCGCAACGAATACGCCGCTTTGCAGACCTCCTGGGCCGAATGGTGCCAGGAACACCTCGATCACAGCATCACACGGGGCCTCAGACGCGATCTGACGGCCCGTGAGCACCTGTCACCGGAAACCTATGGTGCGGTACTGGACAAGGCCCGTGAGGCCGTCCAGCGGCCCTCTGAGAGCGTCCTAGGGGCATTGCAGGCCGCTGATCTGTCCTGGAACGACACCGACCGGTTGCGCGACTACCTGCTGCTCAGGGGCGAGATCAGCCGTCACAAGGAGGATCCCCACGCCTACGAGCCGCCCCCAGGCAGCCTCTCCCGAGACGCTGTCGAAGAAGCAAGGCTCTTTGAGCCAAACACCTGGAAGCTGATCTCGGCCTTGCGCCAAGGCGCCGAGCAAATCGTCGAGACGGCCTTCAGTTTCGGCATGGGCCTGGACAAGCTGCGCCGTCCCGATGGGCACGAGGCGGGCCGCAAGTGGTTTCCGTCCCTCATCGATCGGCTGCACCTGGGCGCGGTGATCGCCAAGTGCGGGGTGTTCTGCGCCCAGGCCGAAGCCCTCGTCAAAAACCTCCGCATTGAGGATCCGGCTCAGCACTTGAAACCCGAACGGCTCTGGCCCGAGGAAAGCTTCGAACTGGTGGAGCGCTACAACCGCCACCTGGGCCTCGATCTTCCCCAGCACAGCCAAGCTCACCACGAGCGCCACCGGGAACAGGTGGAGGAACCCCATGCAGTTCGAACGGAACGGCGCGAACGCAGCCACGACGACGACCACGATCATGGGCTGTAGGGGGACTGTAGCAGGAAATGCCATTTGGCAGCGTTACACTCGCCAAAGACCAATTTTCACCAGCATGGGCTGCTGGTTTCGGTGCCTGGGGAAGCGTTACACATTTTGGGGGCATCAGAAGCCCAAATGAGCGCTTCGCGCACTGTGTTGCGGCAAGGCTTTTAGCCCCACCACCGCCGTTCGGTCGGGGGATTGCTAGCCCTATGAGAGGCGCTCAGTCATGGCTTCTGCCTTAGTGTTAATAGTGTTACCTACGGAGTATGTTACGAAACCAAAAATTCCAAACAACATATTGATAATAAATAATGAAAGTATCCACAGGGTTCCGAAACTAACGAATTCGGGTTCCGAAACTAACGAATTCGGGTTCCGAAACTAACGAATAAAATCTGCTCGGATTTCGGGTCCTGATATAACGAACTTGACGGGCAGGTCGGCCATGCTCAATGCTGGTTCCAGATATAACGAATAGTACTAGGCGGATGGATGGCCCTACTCCCTGACAGACACCCCCAGAAAGACTTTTTCATCCTCGACATCTCTGATGTGGTGCCGAAGGACGACATGGCCTCAATGGAGCACCCTCTGTTCTCGCTCGCCACCAAGCCCGACATGCGCCATCTCGAATATCGCGGCGGCGACAACCGGCTGAAGATCGTCCCTTCCGGGGTCGGACTCCCCACCATCTTCGACAAGGACATCCTAATTTTTTGCGTGAGCCAGCTCATGCACCGAAAGAACCGGGGGGAGAAAATCGGCAAGCGGGTCCGCTTCAGCGCCCGCGAGCTGATGATCACAACTAATCGCAAGACAGGCGGGGTTGAATATCAGCGCCTAGAGCAAGCATTCCAAAGGCTCATCGGCACCACGTTTCAGACGGACATCCAGACCGGCAACAAGCGCGAAACACGCTTTTTCAGCCTGCTAGAGTCCGGCAGCGGCTTCGTCATGAAGGAGGAAGGCAAGTGGCGGCTCGACTACTGCGAAGTGATCCTGTCTGACTGGGTGATGCGCGCGATCGAGAGCGACGAGGTCGTCACGATTTCCAACGACTATTTCCGCCTGCGCCGCCCGCTAGAACGCCGCCTGTATGAGATCGGCCGCAAGCATTGCGGGAGCCAGCCGAAGTGGCAAATCGGCCTCGCCAAGCTTCAGGAGAAGACTGGCAGCAATGCCCCCCTGAAGAAGTTCAGGCTGAACCTTCGTCAGATCATTCAGGACGACGACACCCCGTTTTATCGAATGGAGCTAACAGGCGACGACCTAGTGATCTTCCGCCCGCGCCTGCCGCAAAACAACCTCTCCCCCGAGATCCAGCTTCCGGAATGGGCCGAAGACAAGGCGCGGGCCATCGCTAGGGGCAAAGGCCGGGACTATTACGTCCTGCTCTCTG
>NZ_FZNM01000022.1 GCF_900188295.1 Paracoccus sediminis | reverse complement strand
CAGCACTGCCATTGCCGTGGCGTAACAAATCACGGGCCACGCTGTATCGCCGTTTAACAGCGTCACCGCCAATGTCCCGACGATACTGACTATCAGGCTTTGGATGCAGAAGTAGAACGCGACCGCTGATCCCGCGATGTCGTCGAACTCTGCCAAAGCGCCGTTCGCGGTAACGGACACCGTGAAGACAATACCGACCGCGACAACCCACATTGGTAGGATGAAGGTGAGGAATGACGGCGAGCCGTAGAGTTCGCCGATCCCCAACAGGACCGCTCCGCAAACAAGCAACGCCATCCCACGCGCCACGCATCCTGCGATGCCCCATCTGGCGACAAAGGACTTCGCGAAACGGGTTGTCACGATCATTACAAGCGCGACAGTGGCGAAGGCAAAGCTGAATCCGATCTCGGAATATTCCGCTTGGCCTATGAGCACACGGGGAGCCGTCGAGAAGAAGACGAAGAAGGTGCCCATACCGGCGCTAAAGCCGACAGTGTAAACCCAAAAAGCCGGGCTCGCGAAGATCGGCAAGACAGATCGGCGCGTCTTGACTTGATCCAGAGGGCGGGTTTCGTGCCACCTGAAACCCGCATTTAGGAGTGCGAGCATCGCCAGTATAGCCAAAGTAATGAATATCGCCTGCCATCCCAAGAACTCGCCGATCAATGCTCCGGCGATAGGGCCGAGCGCAGGCACGAACGCCAGCATCGAACTGAAAAGGCCGTAGATGACGACACCCTCAGGACGGTTGGCATAAACGTCGCGAACCGTCGCGAACGTCGCCACCAGCATGGCCGACGCGCCCACTGCTTGAAGTAGACGGAAAGCGACAAAGGCCGGTGCAGTTGAAGACCAAGCTGCTCCCAGAGACGCAATGACGAAAGCCGTTGCGCCCGCAAGTAGAATTGGCCGTCGCCCGATTCTGTCTGAGAGCGGACCAAAAATCACCTGGCCCACGCCGAGCATCACCATATAGAGGCTCAACGTGAGTTGGATCATAGCGGGCGTCGTGTTCAGGATGCCGGGCATCGCTGGAACGACAGGGAGATAAATATCCATCGCCAGTGAAGCGAGGATGTCGAAAGGAGCCATCAGCAGCAGTGCTGCCGGCAGCGTATAGGCCCACGCGGGGCGTGTGGTGGTCATGACGAATCAACCGCTCGATTAAGGAATACCGGGCGACGTCTGCTCGTCAGCAATCAGATGAGACTAGCCTTACAGAGCGCCGCAACAACAATACTGGTTGTTGCGGCTTACTTGTCTGCTGACTTGGAATTTCCCATCTGATTACTCCACGCTTACGAATATGAATTGCTACCTTTTATCCGATTATCTTTTGCTTCGCAATGCGGCATGGGCGCACTCAGCGTTCCAGCCCCCTCTGCCGCCCTAACTGCCACGACACCGATCCGCCCTGCACGACGCCCATGACCTCGCGGCCGAGCTGCCGGTCGATGACCGGCCGCCACGGGACAAGCGTGAACTCATGGGATTTCTCGACCACGGCGAACTTGCCGCTCGATAGCTGCACGGTGCCGGTGAACTTGCCGCTGACGTTTTCGCCGTCCGTAGCGGCGCGGAACGGCAGTCCCTTGCTCTCGGCCATCTCCGCGCCGACGCGGGCAACCTCGCGCTCGCGCAAGGTGCCGAGAAGATTGCGCCGGTAGAAGATGCGGCCGTCCCTGTTGCGCGTAGCGTCGCGCTGTTCGATATGATGCTCGCGGCGCTGGTCCATGGCTTCGCGGACCTGTTGCCCGAAGCCGGTCGGCGCAAGGTCGGCCGTTTCGCCATGGACCAATCGCCGGTCCAGCCATGTCGCGCCGTCCGAACGTATCTGCCTTTGCAGATCAACCGGGGAAAGCACGCGAACGCTGGCCTGCCGGTCGCGGCCGGCATCGTAATCAGCCGCGTGGCTGACCAGATCATCTGGGATGCGCCATTGGTCGGCGTCGATGCGCTCGACGATGCCGGCCCGGCGCAGCGCCTCCAGCCGCCGGACATGGGCATCGATATAGCCCTCATAGTCGCCGCCGGGAACGCGGCCCTCGAATTTCGCCTGCTCCAGATGACGGCTCGGCCGATAGATGCCGTCCTCGGCGATGGCGGTGATGGTGCGGTCGGACGGTCGGGCTGCCGCCTCGGCCGGGCCGATCTGGACGACGCTGCCGATGCGGGCGTCCTCCAGCCGCTCGGGCGCGATGCCGGCAATGTGGTGTGTGCGGCCGTCGATCCCGTCCACCACGATTGTCAGGTTCTCGCCCAGCTCGTCGGACAGGTGCTTGTCCACGACGCGGCCGACGATGGGCGTCTCGGGCGCTCCGTCATGGATTTGGAAGCTCATGGGATCGCGTTCGCCGCCCTGCGGCCCAAGCGCCTTGTGCATGGTGCGGATAATGTCGCCCCGCTCGCCCAACTCGCGCAAGACCGGTTCCATGTCCTTGCTCAATTCCCAAACACCGGGCGCGTGCTCGGTCGCCAGCCCCATCTTCTCCAGCTTGGCGAGCCTGCGCAGGCGTAGCGTTCGCTCGAACTGCCGCCTCGGCGCTGCCGGCTCGTGGCGCAGGTCGACGAAACGGGCATCGGCTTCCTCGGCCATGGCGCGATCGATGCGGGCGAAACGGTCCTGGTCGATTTCGGCGGACAGCTTGCGGGTCTGCTCAATCTCGGTAACGGGGCCGAGTTCCAGACTGGCAAGCTCGCTGGCGCGCTCGCGCAGGCCGTTGGCGAGATAGTCGCCGTTGATGACTAGATCCCCGCCCGTATCATCGCGGCCGTTGACGATGACATGCACATGGGGATGGCCGGTGTTGTAGTGATTGACGGCAACCCAATCCAGCTTCGTGCCGAGGTCGCCTTCCACCTGTTTCATGAAATCGCGGGTGTAGGCCGTGAGGTCCGACAGCTCCGCGCCATCCTCGGGCGAGACGATGAATCTGAATTGATGGCGGTCATCCTGACCACGATCAAGGAAGGCGTCGCCATCGGCGCGGTCTTCATGCGCCGAATAGAGCTGGCCGCGTTCGCCGTCGCGCGAGGTTCCGTCACGCTGGACATAGCGCAGATGCGCGCGGGCACGGCCGCCCTTCCATGCGGCCCGGACGCTGCGCTGCTTGACGATCACGCGGCGGCTGCCCGGCTGGCGATGATGCCAGTTGCCGGATATGTTCCGGGCGCGCACGAAGCTCGCGCCCCGGCCGCGCTTCACGCCCTTGCCGCTGGCGGCCATGGCGCGAGACCGCCCCGGCGATGACGGGCGCGCGGATGACGGCATGGAAGGATCGCGTGAGGCTGCCGCCTGATGCTGGCGGGTGATCTTCCTGACCTGCGTGAAAAAGCTCTTGGTCTTGCCGGCCTTCGGCGTGTCGGATCGGATGCGGCCGGGCTTCGGACGGAAGCGGTTTTCGTCGTCGGCGCTCAAGGGCGCGACTCCAGCCCAAACCGCCGAAAAACGGCCGATCTGCGCCTATGGTGCCGCTCGAAACCCTGCAAAGCCAAGGCTTTGCGCAAAATCGCGGCACGCGGCCCCTCAAAACCATGGTGCCGGAACCGGCCACCTAACCAGTGTGCAGACAACAACAATTTCCAGAAGCGGCCCCATATGGTGCCGTCTTCTTTAATCTTGCCCTCCGCCCTTTCTGCCTTTTCCACCCCTCCTGCCGGGAAGTCAGCCGGGCAAGAACCTGCCTGACTGGACACCGGAATGAGCGCCGCCGAGTGCGGGAACGCCGCCCTCATGGCGTTCCCCCGCCGCTCGCGTCGGCGACAAAAATGCTGCCGTACTGCGGCTCCGCACGGGCAGGGTCGCGCGCCGGAACGGCAGCGCGGCCGTCGCCTGATTGCACCTCGGACGGCGGCGCGGCGGTAGCTCGCGTGTCGGCCGGGCGCATGACGAATAGTGGTGCCTCGCGCCAGTCGGGCGGCGGTGCCGGTGGTTGCAACGGCGCATCCGATGGAGCCGCGCCGCCAAGGATCGGGGCGAGTGCGGCGACATAGGCGCGCGTCTCGGCGGGAAGCGGGCGGCCCGTCGCACGGTGCTCGTCATAGCGGCCGGGGCCGGCGTTATAAGCCGCGAGCATCGCGCCGACATTGCCGTAGAGGTCGAACATCTCGCGCAGATAGGCCGTGCCTGCAAGGATGTTGTCGCGCGGGACGTAGGGATCGCGGCCGAGGCCATGGCGGACGCGCAAGCCCGCCCATGTGTCGGGCATCACCTGCATCAATCCCATCGCCCCAGCCGACGATACGGCGCGCACGTCGCCCGCGCTCTCGGCGCGCAGCACGGCGCGAATCCAGTGCTCGGGGATGCCAAAACGCTGTGACGCCTCGGCGATGTGGATCGCATACGGATGGGCGGCGACCGGGCGCTCGACCGACGTGGATTGCGCGACAGCGACGCCCGATCCGATGCAGACGGAAATCGCCCCCGCCAGCAGCAGGACAGCATAATGCCATGCCGGCCTGCTTCCGGTTCGCCGCCAGCCTGCCAGCGTGCTCGCTGCGGTCAAGGGCAAGGCGCAAGCGCCGGCCGATGGCCGCCCCTGACCTTCGCTGCGCGCGCCGGCCGTCTGGCCGCCGAGCGGGACGAAGGGATGAGACGGCTTTTC
This sequence comes from Paracoccus sediminis, assembly GCF_900188295.1. Lineage (GTDB taxonomy): Bacteria > Pseudomonadota > Alphaproteobacteria > Rhodobacterales > Rhodobacteraceae > Paracoccus > Paracoccus sediminis. The sequence continues at coordinate 19,824 of NZ_FZNM01000022.1, read as the reverse complement.
CGCGAACAAAGGGATGACGATCTTGGACCGGATGGCGGGCCGTACGCGCGCGGCCGTCATTCCTCGTCCTCGACTTTCCGGGGGTGCTTCCAACGCAGCGTCCAGACCGAAGGATCGTCGTTGGACTGGAACAGCTTGGCGCGGATCGGGGACGGAAAGATCGGTCCCTCCAGCCTCATCGACACGAAGTCGCCGGCATTTTCGCTTGCGTCCTTCCATGCCGGGCCGGCGTCCGGCCCGTCCTCACTATCGAGGCGCAGGCGATAGTCGGGCGCGTTCTTCATATCGCTCGGCTTGGCCGGAACGATGAACAGCTTTTCGTGGAGGCCGAACGAATGAAGCTCCCCGGCATAGCCGGTTTCGGTGCGGGTGAAGGTGCCTATTTCTGCCATGGAAAATCTCCTGTGATTGGCTTTCGGGGATCGTTTCAGTGCGTCGGCGTGCGCCACTCGTAGCGGCCGACGCCTTCCTCATCGGTCCAGAGCGGGACCGCTCGACCGATGACGGAAGCTGCGGGGATGGGTCCGAAATAGCGGCCGTCGAGGCTGTCGCGGACTTCCCAGTTCATGAGGAAAAGCTGGTCGTCGCCGATGACGCGGCAGCCCTGCCAGACGGGCAGATCGCGGCCGAGGTTATCGCGCTCCAGCGCCTCGCCCATCTCGATCCCGTTCACCGTGATCGTGGATCGCAAGCGGCAAACCCGCTGCCCCGGCAGGCCGACGACGCGCTTCAACAGCGGGACGCCGCGCGCGATATAACCGCGCTCGACCATGAAGGCGGCGAGCGGTTCGGGCGGCATGACGGCGACCAGCTCGGGCACATCAAGCGCGTCGGCCGGCTCGACGGTGTAGAACCCGACCGGCGCGCTGGCGGTGGCGTTCCATATGAGTTTCGTCGGTGTCTCGACCGCGCTTGCGGCGGCGATGCCGATGACGGCGAGCGCCGTCACCGTGAGGGTGCGGCGGCGCGTCATGGGGCGATCCTTTGGCAGTGAAGCCAAGCGGCGTGTCGCTCGGGGGTGTAGGCGTGCGGCTCCAGATTGGCGGTTAAACGGTTGTGGACGTGCCGCCAGTGATCCGGCGAGGCATCGGCCGGATCGAGGCCGAGCGCATCCACGGCGTCGATAGCTACAAGCGCACGCTGCACCTTGGGCCAGCTATCGAGGCGCAACAGGATTTCGCCGCCGGGGCGCACGAACGGCAATGTCTGGAACGGCTCGCCCCGGCCGATGGCGCGCACGATGTCGATGCGGGAAACGACAGTGCCGTGCTCGCCCTTCGCCCATCGCACGAAGGCAAAGACGCTGCTCGGCGCGAAACCGACGACGCTGCGGCGACGGTCGATGATCTGCTCGTAGGTCTTGCGGCCGAAGCGTATCCAGTGCTCGACCTTGCGTTTCTCGAAGGTCAGCTCGACCAATGTGGTGAAGGGCGCAGGCCCGTCCGGCAGCGGACGGCCGTGCGCGCTGCGGTGGGCGCGACGGGTCATTGTTCGTCTCCGGGGATGTGCTGGGGGCTGCGCGAGCGCAGCGCGTCGAGCGCGGGCGTCATGGCTCGCCCCTTCGGGCAGAACCGGCACCACGCTTCGCCTGCGCGCGCGTCAAACAAAGAGAGTTAGATACTCTGTTAGATAAGTTAGCGGTCGGATTCCGCTTTTCAGGCCAAAGCGTTAGCTGCGGTTCGTGCGCCTGATCTGCCGATAGTCGTGCGCCTGATGTGCCGATACCCCGTGCGCCTGATCTGCCGATGGCATTAACAGGGTTGTCAACAGTGCCTGTGGACAAGTTTTCGGGGCGGATGTGCAGCAACTCGCGGCCGTCTTCCCGCTCGATCTGGAGCAGGTAGCCGGGAAGCTGCTGGCGGGCCGCGATCCGGCGCAGGTCGAGCGCGAAGTCGGACGGCCGCGCGAGGCTGCCGGATTTCTGGTGAAGGTGCGCGACCTCGAAAACCCAGCCGTGGCGCTGGTGCCCGGCGTGCTTTCTGGCGACGCGGTAAAGCCATCGCTCGATGCCGCCAGTCAGCCGGAAATAGGCCGGGTCGATGGTCAGGACCAGCGAGCGGTCGATGACGCTGTTGTAGAACCATTCGGGCAGGACGAACTCCATGCCCTCGACGCGGCCGGCGCGCGTCGTCATTTCCTCCCACTCGTTGATCCATGAGAATTGCCGGCGACGCCAATGCGGGCGGTTGCGGATGGTGGTGGCGATGACGGTCGATTGCAGCCGCGCCAGCGCGGCTTTCAGAAGCCGGTATTGGTGATTGCCGGTCGGCCGCCCGATGGCGCGCAACAGATGGTAGGGGGTGAAGCGGACAAAGCGCGACGTGGTTAGGCCGTTGTTCTCGGCCGCGACGATCTGCGAGGCCGCCCATATCAGCACATCGGCGTCCCATATGGTCGCCATGCCATGCTCGGGCATCCCGAACACCTGCACCTCTATGTCGGCGGCCTTGTAGAGAATCGGCTTGGTGCGCGGGGTCTTCGCCAGCGAGAAGAACGGCCGTTCCATCAAATCGCGCTGGTCACGCGGCGGCGCGTCGCCCGTTGCGACCACGAAAGGGTCCAGGCGGCTGCGCTCGCTGTCCTCGGCCGGCTGCGCGGGGTCGTGATCGTCCTCGCGCAGCATCTAGCAGTCGCCCCGTTCTTCGGGCGTAAGCGGACGCGCGGGAAAGACGGTGCCGGCGGTCTTGTCGCGGGTGGATTTGCGCTCGCCCGCCGCGCTCCAGTCTTCCAGATCGCGGACGGTATAGAGGACGCGCCCGCCGACCTTGCGATAGGTCGGGCCGGTGCCATAGGTGCGATGCTTCTCAAGGGTGCGGATGGATATCCCGAGGAAGCGGGCGGCTTCCTTGGTGCGCAGCAGGCGCGGCGGCAGGCCCGCAAGCGGGTTGGGCATGGATCACCTCCAGTCGGGATTGGGCTGCCGGGGGCGGCAGCGGACTGTGGCGAACCATGGCGGGGGATCGGCGGCGCGTAGCGTGCCGCATTTGCGCCTATGCGCTAACGGCACCCCCCTTCGGGGCGGCGCGCGTCCAATATGATGAGGGATTTCAGCGGCTCAACGCCTGCCATGCCGAATAGGCAAAGACATTTGCGCACGGTTCGGCTAGGAATGTAGGCGGAGCAGACGCGCTGCTCTGGGGCGTCGAAACCCCTCACGAATGGCTGGTGCTGGCCAGAACGGCACCAACTCCTTGACCTATGGTCGGGGAGCCTGTGGCGTATACAACAGGCTTTCCGAGCTAAAGGCCATGGGGCCGTTTCGTGACGGTTTCGAACTCCCCGATCACCAAGAGTCAGAGAGAATCGTTTGCGGGGGCGCACCGCAGACAAAAATCTCTCGGATACGGGGAATGACTATGCGGGTTCCCGTCGAACTCGATCCCGATGTGGACGACATCGCGCCGACAGGCGACAGCATAACCGTCTATGACGAACGGCATTTCGTGACGTATCTGCGCCTTCTCGATGCGAAGGCCGAAGATGCGGACTGGAAGGAGGTCGCGCGGATCGTGCTGCACCGCGATCCCGTCGCCGAGGAACTTCGGTCGCGCCGATGCTGGCAAAGTCATCTGGAGCGCGCGCAATGGCTGTCGCGTGAAGGCTATCGGAAGATTCTGGAGCAGGCGGTAGCCAACAAGGTATGAAGATCGGAGACAATTTCAGCTTGTTTCTTGTCGCAGATTTCGGGATTGTTGCGACAACTACCCGCAAGTAGATTTACGCAAGCTATGGATGAATATAGGCAAGCTATGGATGAATATAGGGAAGTAAACTGCGTGGCGATGCCAGTGCCGGCGGGTTTATCGGAAGAGGTGAAGGGATATTCGTGGGCGCGGAATAATGTCGGTGAGTCCGGGGGAGTGGTATATCGGCTCTACGGCAAGGCAGGTGCACCCGATCTCTTCCTGAAGCATGGTCGCGATACCGTTGCCAATGATCTCGTGGATGAGATGGTTAGACTGCGTTGGATGGCCAACCACATCGCGGTTCCCACCGTCACGCATTTCGTCAGCACTACCGACGAAGCCTGGCTCCTTATGACGGCCTTGGCAGGTGAAACCGCATATCAGGCTCTGGAAGCGCGTCCAGAGGAGAGAACGACCATTGTTGATGCGCTGGCGGACTTCCTTCGGACGCTACATGCAATTCCGATCAGCGAATGTCCATTTACCAGCGATCATAGCTATCGACTCGGACTGGCGCGCAAACGGATCGACGCCGGCTTGGTCGAAGAAGACGATTTCGATGAGGAACGCGAAGGCTGGACAGCAGAACAGGTTTGGCAGGAAATGCATCGACACCTGCCTTTCATGGCCGATCAGGTTGTCACACATGGGGACTTCTCGCTCGATAACCTTCTTATGGTGGATGGTGTGGTAATCGGCTGTATCGACGCAGGCCGTGTCGGTATTGCCGACCGCTACCAAGATTTGGCGATACTCTGGAACTGTCTCGGAGAGTTCGATGAGGCGTTACAGGACAGGTTTTTCGCCCGGTACGGCGTTCCTAAGCCAGATCCAAGCAAGCTGCTATTCCACCTGATGTTGGACGAGCTTTTTTGATATTAGACGACAGCTACCACGGCAAATGAAACACAGGCTGGCAGTGGCAGAACCACCAAACTCCGTCATTCTCGAAATTGCATCCCTTGCGAGATAGGGGGCGAGAAGCGTAAGTGCTATTTTTAACGGCCCCTATCGATCTGACCGGCAAATACCATCACCGTCACGCAATTTCTAAAATTCTCTAACAGATCGGCCGGTCTCGGAGAAGCAAGGGGTTTCCGTGTTGCATGTCATTGTCGTAAGTGGCACAAATTTGCGACACGATTTTCGACAGATAGGGCTCGCAGACGATTAACGCTTGCAGGGTTTGATCGGGTAATGAAGCAACAGGCGATAGCCGCCGCGCATCATCTTGATGCCATGCGCAACTAGGCGGCGGGCCTTGTTCTTGCGCGGGTCGTTCTCAAAATCCTCCTTCCTGCCGCGAAAGCCGAGCAGGACTTTGGCGATGGTGCGGTAGCTTTCGCCGCGGAACCGTGCGTCGAGCGCACGCAGGGACAGGATGTGCCATTGCCGGAGCTGGGCGGGGATCGCCCGGAAGTCGGGACCGGGCGCGCGGCCATTGAGGGACCGCCAGAATCGACGGACAGCGTGAGCGCGCAGCTCCAGAAAGGCGTCCATCGGTAGCGTGACGGCGTAAAATGCGGCGGTGTCCGGCACGGCCACGGGTAGCCAGAATTGATGCGCAACGCCGTCCGCCTGCCAGATGCCGTGCCAGCCATCGGCAGCGCGGCGCATATCGAGGCCGTCGAGATGCGCCAACGTCAGTACCGGTTCGGTGTCGTCGTCCTTGTGATTGACTGGCGACAACATCACGGCTTGCGGTTGAAGGCGCGGACTCCAGATCGGCGATTGCCGATCATGCGGCGCGTCGGGATCGCACGGGAAATCGCAAACCCCAGCGATGCGCGAACTCTTCGAGGTCGCGGGCAGCCGCCCCTGCGGTCAATGCGATGGTCCGGCAGTCCCGACGATATTCGTCGTTGCGGCGCAGGTATTCCCAAGCGAAACCAGCGGCAGGGATGTGCTTTGTGTGCCCGTATGCCGCCGGTGATCGCCAATCGATGTTGAGCATGGCGTCACCTCCCCGAGCCGGGATGCTGGGCAGCGCCCGGCAAGAAGAGGTTCAATCATCACTGGAAATATAGAAGCCGCTCAAAGCAGATACCTTGAGCGGCTAACCCGATCATTTTTGGTATTTTTGGCGACAGCCCGGCGACTCCGCGACGCCTGCCCGTATGAGGACGGACAGGCAGTCATGTTTTCACCTGTTGGAAAACACATGGACCTCGCCGTGCGCGGTCTCGATAGTGAACAGGTCGCCGCCCATCTCGGCGTCGCGCGCCATCCTCTCCCAATCGACATAGTAGCGCAGCGCTTCGGGGATCGTGACGCTCTCGGTGGTCAATTCCTCCATGTAGTCGGCGAGGCTGGCGAACTGACCATGATAGCAATCCTCCAACGTGGATTCGGCTTGGTCCATGTCGCCGCTGAACTGCTCCAGCAGGCCCGCGCCAAGTGCGCCATGCTCTGCGATGAAACTGGCCATCCGCGCCACGATGTCGATGCCGGCATATTCCGAGATGCTGACGCCCTCGAAGCCCTCGTAATCGTGAATGGCGTATTCCTCCGCGTCCTCGACAGGGGAACGGGCAAGCATCGCGGCAATCGCGCCCCTAATCTGGTCCGCGTCCTGATCCGCGTCGATCCAAGCGCCATGCAGATAGCCGTTGTTGTAGGCGGCAAGGCAAGCGACATAGATGCGGGGGGTACTGTCGGATACGTTGGTCATGTCTCTGATCCTCGGGTCTGAAGGTCAGCGAAGCGGAACGCCGCGCCTGACCTTCTGGCCGTCGCCGAGACTGGGGTAGCAACGAGCAAGGGCGGCCGGGGTGGAGGGGGATCACCCGGTCTGCACAAGCGAAGCGCGGAAGGCCGGGGATACCGCCCCGGACGGTTCCACTTACCTTGCTGGCGCGAGGGCAACGCCCTTAGTGACTATCTTGAAGTAGACGAGGCAAGCAGCCAGTTCGGCCAGAGCAAAGTCGAGATCGAGCGCGTTAACTGGATCAGGATGTAGCAACGCGCAGGACTGGAGACACTGGCATCCGGACCGCCGTTCCTTGTGGAATGATCTCTCTTGCGGATGTGTATCCATTGGGTACACTTCCCACATGACCAAAAAAGATGTCGGGTTGCGCATCAGGTTGGACCGGGATCTGCGGGACGAATTCGTCGCGGCGTGCCAAGTCCATGATCGCCCAGCGGCACAAGTGCTTCGAGAGTTCATGCGCGAGTACGTCCGCGAATGCATAGCGTCTTCCGCCGCCAGAGCTTCGCAGCGAGAAACGAGAGGGAAAGAAGAATGACATCGGCGAGCCTGTCCAGAGAAGGGCAAGACTTTAGCTCGACGGATGCGAGGGAGCTGGCATGAGCAATGTCAACGTCAGGCGGTTGGTCGAGAATATCCGTTCTGGCACCAATGTTTACACGCCGCTGGTGGAGTTAGTGGTAAACGCCATTCAGGCAATCGACCAAAAGGGCGTCAAGAATGGCCTGATCCAGATCGAAATCCTTCGAAGCGGACAGGCAGACATCATTGACCGTCTTGAGGATATCGACGGGTTTATCGTCAAGGACAACGGGGTCGGCTTTACAAAGAGCAACCGGGATTCATTTGATACCCTCTATACTGAACAGAAGATCGCCGATGGCGGTAAGGGGTTCGGCCGTTTCACCTGCCTCAAGTATTTCAACCATGTGAAGGTGACGAGCACCTTCGCCGTTGGCGATGCGTTTCACCATCGATCCTTCAGGATGGGCCTCGACAAGGATATCATCGTTGACGAGCAAACGTCCGCTTCAGAAAAGCGGGAGACCGGTACTGCCGTTGAGATTTCCGGCATTAAGTCGGTCAGATTCCCGGACAAGCGCCTTGAGACCGTCAGTCGTGTGATCGTCGAACGGCTGCTGCCGTATTTCGTGGATAAAGAGCGGGTGTGTCCGCGTATCGTGATCAGGGAGGCGAAGGAGCCGGCTGGCGGCGTCTCGCTCAACGATTATTTGGGTAAGGGGGACAGCCAGATCGTCGAGATGAGTGTCGAGCACGGCACCTTCACGCTCACGAGCAACGAAGAGGCCAAAGAGTTCCAGGTCCGCGTTTTCAAACTCTATGCTCCGAGGTCGGCCAAGAGCAAAGTCAGCCTAGTCGCGCACCGGCGCGAAGTGACTGACAACCCGCTTCAAACCTATATCCCTGAGTTTGCCGAAGAGTTCTATGACACCGGTCCCGAACAAGACCTGTCCAAAGGGCGCAACTTTGTCGTCAAGTCCTATGTCTTTAGCGACTACCTGAATGACAACGTATCTCTCGAAAGAGGCGAGTTCCGCTTTCAGACCGATAACGATCTGCTCAACGGCATTTCCCAAAGCGAGATAGAGCAGAGGGCCGCAGAAATCGCTCAGTCGGCAGTCGGTTCGGAAATTACCGAGCGGAAGAGGCGCAAGCAGGCGCGTATCGCCGACTATGTTTCGGCCGATGCACCCTGGCATCGGACGCTCGCGAATGAGGTCGATTTCGACGCCTTACCCATGCGGCCGTCCAATCAGGATATCGAGCTTCATCTTCAAAAAAAGAAATACGAAAAGGAAATCCGGACGCGGTCACAGGTCGCCGCACTGCTGAAATCGGAAAACTTCGATGAGCTAGGTGAAAAGATTAATCAGCTCATGGATAGCATTTCCGACACCAGCAAGAATGATCTCATCCACTACGTTTCCATGAGAAAGTGTGTTCTCGACCTATTCTCCAAGTCTCTGGAAATCGATGCCGGTGGAAAACACAAATCGGAAGGCGACGTGCATGACATCATCATGCGGCGCAAGAAGGACTCAGAAGACCTCGACTACGATGCGCATAATCTTTGGATGCTGGATGAACGACTGAATTTCTCGTCCTACGTTTCTTCCGACAAGCCGCTAAACAGAGCCAATGGCGACAGAACAGATATCACCATCTACAATCGGCGCGTGGCTTTTCGGGGGCAGAACGAGGCCAGCAATCCCATCACGATTTTCGAGTTCAAGAAGCCGCAGCGCGACAATTTTGCTGACCCTTCATCAAAGGAAGATCCGATTCAGCAGATCGTTCGCTATGTGAACCAAATTCGAGAGGGAAAGTTCAAGACTCCTACAGGACGAGACATTGTCGTCAACGGTACGACGCCATTCTACGGATACGTAGTTTGCGACCTCACCGCCAAGGTCAGAAAATGGCTTGAGTTCGAAAAAGATTTCACACCTATGCCTGACGGGCTTGGATGGTTTCGATGGTTCGGCAACAACAGTCTTTATATGGAGGTTTTAAGCTGGACTAAGCTTCTTCGGGACGCAGAGATGAGAAACAAGATATTCTTCAATAAGCTTGGAATAGACTGAACAAATTCGTACAAAAATTCGAAGGGGGGCTTATGGGAACGGCGAGCGACAGGGAAATCAAGGGCGCGTGGGTAATTCACCATGGTCGCAAGCTCGTTCTGGATGTGAACGGACCAGCGGAGTTTCCCGCTATCAACGAAGCAGCGAAAGCCGCTACCCTCCTTACGAAACTTGGCCAGACAAACCAAGCTACTGTCACCAAGGTTGAAGCCCGCGCCATCGCTGTGGCCTCGGGCCTCGATCCCCGCTTGGAGCTGAACGGGCTTCTCCAAGTTCTTGAGCGTAAGCGCTTGATCGATCAGTCCAAGGAGGACATCTCTATTCTGGGCGTCACGACGCGCGGTTCGCTTGGGCACGCCACTGACATCTACAACGAGGCTGAGCCGAGCACCTACGAAGAAGCGTCAATCACCTTGGCGGAAGTCGCTTCGGAAGCGCCCATCCGGCGCGCCGATGTCTCTCAACGGATTGGCGATACGCACAAGCTCACGAATGCCCAGGTCGACGATTTTCTCGATCGCGCTGAGGGCATTGGGTTCGTCGATAAGGAGGGCGATGGCAACGACCGGTTGCTGTTCAACGGCAACCTTTTCCGCCGGTCGTCCGTCGCAAAAACCCAAAAGGTACTGACCTCGCTCGACGATGCCGAACAGCGTCTAATTAGCGAAATCTCCGAACAACTGTCGAAGAGCGGATGCTTGAGCGTACAGCACGTTGAGCACGTTCTGTCGAAGCCGCTCTTTGAAAAGCTGGTTGCGGCAGCCGTCTATGATCTCAACGAGGTCACGAACGAGCAGGGCAGCCATGTATACGTCACTGCACCAGCCGCCTTTCATAAGTTTGTCGATCCGATGGTGGATGATTGCTTCGACATGGCTAAATCGCTTGTGGCAGCGCTCACCTACGGCATGATTTCTCGACCATCCTCCCAAGGCAGGATCACGCAGCTTCCTGCACTTGTGAGCAAGCTGATATCCGGCCGTGAGGTTGGACCGACAACTTCTATCGGGCAAGACTATCGGGTTCTTGAGGTCAACGGCGTCGTTAAGCTCCGGCGAGACGCGAGTTATTCTAATCGCTACTATCTGCGGCTACTTAAGAGGGAGGTAGGCGAGCTTGCGTTGCAGGTACTCACGCAGGGTAATGCCTATGCCCAATCTCTAGCCGATCTGCCGAGCGCGCCCATGGCAGGATACGTCGGTCCCGAGGAAAGCCGAACATCAATTCGTAAGAACCAATCCCCGTTGAGCAAGCGAGCGACGCGGGACGTGCTTGAGGCCGTTCGCGGCGGGCGGGTGCTGTGATGAACGATAAAGTACAAACACCCAAAGGGGCCGTCTTGGAGGAGGTTCTGCGCGCCTACTTCTTGCGTGCTGGGTTCTTCGTCATTCGCGGGGTTCCGTTTCGTTTTGCGGATGAAGACCTCACTGACGTTGACCTTTGGTTATACGAGCGTCCAACCGGCACATCTCGCCGGGTGCAGATTTGCGACATCAAATACAAGCAACGTCCAAAGGCAGTTGAGCGCATTTTCTGGACAAGCGGACTGGCCGATGCGCTCGACGTTGATGGTGCATATGTTGCAACGACCGATAAGCGTAAAAATCTACGGTCCATGGCAGAGAAGCTGGACCTTCAACTAATCGATGGCACAGACATTCAACGCATTCAGAACAGTCAGGCTGTTCTCTATCCGGAGCGAATGGGTGATGAGCAACTGATCGCCGAATTGCAGGCCGTGGATAAGAGCTTCCGAAACAAGAACCTTCAGGAGGCACGGTTTGATATACTGTCGTCTCTATCGGAGGGGTTTGGCGCTCCGTCCGCAGTCAGAGCTTTGGAAGGCTTCTCTCGGTTGGCCGCGGCCGCCGTTGCTTATCATCCGGATTCACAGGCTGCTCGCTCGGCTGGCCGCTTGGCCTACCTTGCTGGGGCCATCGCTTGCCAGAGCCTCGATTACGTAAGCGTCGGTGCGGCATTTCGGACAATAGACGAGAGGCGGGACTTGATCCTGAGGGCTGTGCGGCTGGGTGCATTGGGCAATGACGATGGGCAGCAGACGCTTCGCTTGGCTATGGCACTGGTCGAAAAATACGCGCCCGGTGGCAGGGGAACCGCTATGGCGGTAGAAGCCGGTTTAAAGCGGGATCTGGATCAAATCCCAGCCGAAATCGTCGCGGATCAAGCGGTACGGCTCCTCAAATCGGACCAGCTTTTCGTGACCGGGCGCGAGCTTGAAATGGCGAGCTACCACATCGCGCTGCCGACGTTTGATGGTCTCAGCGTCCAAACAAAATCGATGCTCGGAGCACTTCTCGACTATGCAAATGTCGATCGTCAACGATTCGCGAATGCATGGAAATCAACCTCTGGCGCAACTATCGCATCTGCCCAGGCGATGACTGAACAGGTCGAGAAGGATGCCTTGGAGCAACCCAACCTCTTCGGAAACGACGTGCGTCCACCGGGGACCTGAGACCAAGCCCAGGACGTTGATATAATAGTTGAACGACGGGGTCGGGGACACATGGGTAATCCACAAAATTTCAGCATCGACGTTCCTCGCAGATGCCAGATACTTCTTGAACAGCTTTGGCCTTTAGTCTCGAACAAATCCGATGGACGGATTCTTCCGTTGAACGCATCATTCCTCTTGGCGCTCTCAACGCCAATGGTGAATTTGCCCATCGAGAGGATATGGAAGCCGCAAAAGGGCAGAGCGGTCGGCCATCTCAATGATGCCGTTCTCGACGCCACATTAGCAAGAGCGGTAAAGGCGGATATCGGTGAGAGCGCTGTCGCCAAGGCACCATTCTATAACGTAGGCGCGTGGCGATATCATTATTTGCCAAAGGACGCGGCACTACCAGATCTTTCCAAGCAAGGTCTGCCGATGGACATTCAACAAGCTCTTGCCGCAGACCTCGCGCTAACCGCCGCCGGCGCGTTAGCCACGGAAACATTCTGCAGCATTCTGCGTAACGGGTTGGCGCACGGAGGCGTCCTATACCTCGATAGCCAAGGCCAAACGACGGAAGGGGCGCCAGTTACGAGGTTCTGCTTTGTTAGTACAAAGCAGAAAGATCGTGCCGTCGTGGGCCTCCATTTTCTTCAGATCACGATGAAAGATTATCGCGCTTTCCTCGGAAATTGGGTCGACTGGCTTCATGGAGCTGCTGCCAAGCCTATTCCGGCGAAGGCAAAATAATGGTGGCGTACTATTTGGCGAGGTTCGCGATTTTTCTAATATCTATTGAATAAATTCAGATCATGATGCGATAAAAGGAATCAATCAGCAGTATAGCTGAAGAAGGGGGAATTATGGCCGACGACGCGCCAGCACCGCGTGACATTCATCTGCTGACAATCGACGCCCTGCTCGCCGATCTGGTCGGTGGGCGTGCCGTGGCTCTCGGCGGTGGCGATGAACTCGCGATGGCTTCGGATGACGCGCGGGCGGTCCTCGACTGGTATCGGCAAAATCATGGCAGATGGCAGGCAAATCTGTCGGCCGGAGATACCGAGGCGATCATAGACATGATCGGCACGCCTCCGCCGACGATCGAAGCATCGGCCGAGGACGGTGGTAGCCGCGCCATCAAGACTTTGCGTCTGGTGAAGGTCGAGGCGCACCGCTTCGCGGGGTTACACGCCTATGGCCGACCAAGCGCCCCGCCGGCATCTTTCGTATTTGAACCGGGAAAGCCCGTGACGCTGCTGGAAGGCGTGAACGGTTCGGGCAAGACCTCGATCGCCAATGCGATTGTCTGGTGCCTGACCAGCCACCTGATCCGGTCGCAGCGGCCGCCAGAAGAGGGGCCGCTGGATTTTGCATGTGAGATTTTGCGTGACGATGGCGCGACCACGACGCACCCTATGTCGGCGATCACCCCGTTGCCGCCCAAATCGGCCGAGCTTCCCGCGGATGGCCAGCCGATCCCCGCAGATAGCTGGGTCGAACTGACATTTTTGGATTCGACTGGCACCCCATTGCCACCGCTACGTCGTTCACAAATCCGCACGACTCGCGGCAAGATTAACGAAACGCCTCCTGATCTGGGCGCTACGGGCATCGATCCTATCGCATGGCGGATCGCTACGATCATGCCCGCATTGCTGCCGTTCCTTTCGGTCGGTTCGACATCTCAGCTGGGCGAAGCGGTGGCACGACTGACTGGTCTGGCTGACCTCGTGGACCTCGCGCGGCACGCCGAAAAGATGGCCGGTCGTCTTGCCAAGACCGCGACGCCCGAGCTTGAAAAGCAGAGAGTGGAGATCGCGGGCCGCTATCAGCAAGCGGCCGACGACCTCGCCGCAATCCTCACCGAAACACCGAGTATCGCATTTGAAGGAGACCGGCCGACGGTAGATGCCGAAGGCGCACAAGAACGAATCGCTGAAATCGCGAAGCATTTCGTCGAACTCAAAGCCAAGGCATTGAGCGAAGCGCAAGAGGTGCTCGGTACAGGGTTTGACGCGGAGAACAAGCAGGCCCGCGACGATCTTGAAGCCAGCATTCGCCCGGCAATCGAAGGGCTAAAGGTCATCGGCGAATTGCCGTCGATTACCCGCCTTTCCGCGCTGAAGGTGGACGCTGCCGAGACCGCCAAAGTCGTTGAATTGCTGGCGCAGGTGGAGGCTGAAGCCGCGACGCTGTCGACGTTGGCTGCCGATCCCGATCGGGCGCGTCGTGCCCAACTCTATGCCAAGGTATCGGCGTGGATGCACGATCATGACCATATCGACGACGGCACTTGCCCCGTTTGCGTCGGTCAACTTCACGGCGCGTGCGATCCGGTGACAGGGGTGCCCGTAACCGATCATCTCGTCGAGGCAGCACGCGACCGGGAGGTGATTGCGCGGACGATCGCCGAATGGTCGGCGCATTGGTGCGGGCGCCTCCTTCAGGAACTGCCGCCGGCGATAAGTGGCGAAGTGCGCCATGACCTGCCCACCTCTCCTGCCGCGCTGCTTCGGGCTGGTTTGGCTGACGATCTTTTTGCAACGGAACCGTTCCGCGGCACCTTGGGGACGTTACGCACTGATGCCGTTGCGTTGATCGACGCACGGCTTGCCGCACTTCCAGAATTTCAGGAACCGGCTGGTCGATCGCTGCCCGCCGCTTTGCAGGCAGGCTCTGCCCGGCTGCAACAGATGATCGATCGCATCGTGCGTGCATTGGCTTTCGCTGAATGGCGGGAGCAGAACGGGATGGCGCTGACAGCCTTTGTGCACACGGTGCGACGCGGCGGCGATGGGGATGCAGACGCAGATCGGGCGATCGGCAGGCGCTTGACCTCGCTTCTTCGGATCGTGGAAGGCGTCGCCCCGCTCAATTCAGCGAGCGAACAGGTGCGCCGAATGGAAGCCGCGCGCAAAGACTGTGACGCCAAAAAAGACCGTATCGCGGCTTGCGCGCGGGCGGTCACGGCGCTCAACCTTCTCGTTCCGCTCGGCGGTTTGGCGCAGACGCAGGTCGACACGCTGCGCCGCAAACTCCACAATCGGTCTGAATACTGGCGCCGCGCGATCTATCGCAATGCCACGACCTTTGCGCCCGACCTCATCGGTACGGACATGAATGCGCGAGGTGTGCTGGACCTCAAGGTCGGCCGCGAGGGCGTCACCGCGCCAGCGCAGCACATTTCCAACGCCTCCGCTCTGCGCGGTGCACTGTTCGGCTTCTTTCTCGCTTTCCGGGAGCATGTGCTTGCAACGCGTGGCGGGCTTTCGCTGCTCATTCTCGACGATCCGCAGGAATTGCTCGATCACGACAACCGTCAGAGACTGGCGCATGGGCTTGCCGCAGTTGCCGAGGCAGGCGCCCAACTGCTCATCACCACCCACGATCGCCGTTTCGCCCGTTCAGTCGTTGCGGAGAATCGTATGGCCGATCGTGTCCAGCATCTCTCTGTTCACGCTGTCAACAGCGTCCATCCGACCCTGAGCTTGTCGCCGACCATCGAGGAGGTCGACCGGCTCCGGCAGGCATTCATCAACAATCCGGATTCAGCGGTCGCGGCACAGGATTATGCATCTAACCTGCGCGTCTTTATCGAAGCACGTCTAGGCGATCTGTTCGATGATTTGGCGGAGCCGGCCCACGCGACATCGACGCAGGCGCTCACCCTCTTCCCTCTGCTTGATCGACTGCGCGCGCTGATAACCAATGGCGGCGGCGAGTTGTTCTCCAATCCGGTCCTGCGGCGTTTCGTCGGTGACCCTGGGCTAGTCGATGGGGCGGATCCACGACGCGTCCTCAACAAGGCCCATCACAGCGAACGGGCATCCATCACGTATGTCGATGTGAAAGACGTCGAACCGGCATTCGTTCGACTGCGGACCGGGATCGAGAAGGTGCACGAGCAGTTCCGATTGCATCGTTGGCGTGAACCGCTGGCGCCGACCGATGCCTCGGAGACCAACGTCGTGTCTCTGCCAACGATGGCGCGACCTACATTTTCGGTGCCGATCTGCCCCGACATTGCAGCCTTCTCCCGCTCGGTACCGGCCGGCGGCTCCCAGGACATGGCCACCGAACAACTCAACGGCGAATGGTTCGACGGAAAGGCTTTGTTCTACGTTCGAGGCGAGACACTGGGCTTCGCAGTTCCATCCGGCGCGGTCGCAATCGTCGAGGCGGAAGCCTATCCCGGCCGCGACCGAAACCTCGTGATTGCTCGGCATCAGGGTAACGTGCTGGCGCGGCGGCTGCTCAAGGCACCCGGCTCACTTGGTATTTCACTCGCGACGCAAACGCCTGATCCCCGAATCCCGCGCCCGACGATGGCCTATGACGAGAGTAAGGTTCGACTGTTTCGCATCGTTGGCGCGATTTTCACCGATATGGCTCCGCCATCCGGTGGTGGCGAAGCGACGGCAATCGACATGGTGCAGGAACTCGGTCGGATCGAGGTCGCTTACCGGATCCGCGAAGACAGCGCCGTGCCCCTTGCATTACCCGGCCAGATCATTCTGGGCGGTGCGGAACTGACCCCAAGCGAACTCGACGCATGGGAAGGGAAACTCGCCGCCGTTACGCTCGACGACGGGACAAGCATCTTTAAGCGCGTTGGCGCAAGCCTTTCTGGCAGCCTCGCTCACCTCCGCCAGTTCGAGACGATCGGCGGCCTTGGGTCGTCGATGGTGGTTGCCACCGAGGTATTGGACGGTGCCGCCAGCGCGCCGGCGATGGTTTCTGCGCGCCGGGTTTTGGGCGTGCTCTATGACCAGACTTGAAAGCTGATATCTTCTGGTACTTCCTTTGATTTTCAATGCCTTATGTCAAGAGTGAAAGCGTCTGAATACCCGCGCAATGTCCGGGGTGCATTTAGAGAGCTATAGCGTAGACATAGTTCTCATCATCACCCGGCGGGGCGCGCCATTCTCCCCTAATCGTTGATTGCTGGTTCTTCGAAACGGGCAGAGAATCTCCCGTGCTGCGGCGGATGGCGAGAATGTCAGCGGGAAATTCACCAGCGAACGATAATCCCTTTCTCGCAAGCTAGTCTCTACGGTGAAGGTGACATCGGCCAAGGTGCCTAGGTCAAGCACCTGCTCCATAGTTTTATCGGGGCGGAGCCGCAGACTTCCTGAGCGAACAGGACCAATCGACTAGCTGTGTGCGAACATGCTCGGGACGAAAGCCAAGTCCGATGAGGCGGCCGGTCAGCCGGGGCAACAGTGGCGACCGGGCAATCAGGCGCATGAAGAGAGGAGGCTTCGGACTTCGTGCGCTGTCTGCCTCACCCGCACGCTTTCGGCTGCGCATCATCAGTTGTAGTTTTTGGGTCGCTCTGGTTGGAAAGGCGCGTCGGCGCTGCACGGCCTCCAGCAAGCGCGTTTTCATTCGTCCTTCGCGCAAGGCTTCAGCCAGTAGGTTGGCCGTCGCTATAGCGTCCTGAATAGCGAGGTTCACACCAACGCCGCCAATCAGCGACATGGCGTGTGCGGCATCCCCGATAAACAACAGGCCGGGTTTCCACCACGTCTTCAGGCGGTCGATCCGAACGCTCAGCAGATGCACGTCATCCCAAGAGCGGATCTCCTTGAAGCGGTCCGCAGGCAAAGGTGCGACCTCAGCGATCCTTGCGCGAAGCGCACCAATTCCGCCGTCCTTCAGCGCGTCGACGGTCCCCTTGGTGATGACGTAGCCGCACTGCCAGTAGTCGCCTCGGTCGATCAGAACCAGCCCCTGTCGCGGGCCGGCATGGCTCATCGCTTGCTGGGGATCGCCGGCCTTTTTCGAGACCTTCATCCATAGAATATCTGTGGCCGTGCCAAAGCTCTGAAACTCAAGTCCCGCAGCCTTGCGGGTGGCGGAATTGCGTCCGTCGGCACCGATTACGAGATCGGCATCAAGAACCAGATTGCGGTCGCTCTGGCGAGCATTCACGCCGACAACTCGACCTGCTTCCCAACGGAGCGACGTTATCTCGGTCGACATCAGCAAGCGGAAGCGCGGAAATCCCGCTGCCTTCCGTGCCAGAAAATTCAGGAAATCCCATTGGGGCATGAACGCGATGAACTTGGCGCGCGTCGGCAGTTTGGAGAAGTCTGCGATCGTGACCTTGCGTCCTTCGATCTCAGCGTGGAGCTGATAGGCTTTCTGATGGGGAAGCGTGAGAAGTTCGTCGAGATAGCCAAGCTCGTGCATTGCTTCGAGTGTCGAAGGATGGATGGTATCTCCACGAAAATCGCGCAGGAAGTCCTGGTGCTTCTCGATGACCGTTACGTCGACCCCGGATCGGGCCAGAAGGAGTCCGAGCATCAGGCCGGCCGGTCCCGCCCCCACGACGACGCAGCTCTGGCTCCTTTCCAGATTGGAATAAAGGTATCTCAACTCCATACCTCCTGTCGTTTCGAGGCTAGTGGAGGGGCTTATCCGCATGATCTGTCGCCGTGCTGCAGCAATAGGGCGCGTCGTCCCCATCGCTCTCGCCTTCGGCGACCCGCTTGATCACCTTTTCAAGGTCTTCCAGTTGAGCGATCTTCTCCTCGACGGAAGCGAGCTGCTGTTTTGCGATACGGAGTGCCTCGGGCGAACGCGAGGCCGAGACGTCGGCTAGATGAAGCAGATCCCTGATCGCATCGATGTCAAACCCGAGATCCCGCGCCCGGCGAATGAACAGTAATCGTTTGACCGCATCATGATCGTAGCGTCTCTGATTGCCCTTGTTTCGCAAGCCCTCGGGCAAGAGACCGATCTGCTCGTAATAGCGGATCGTTGGAATCTTGACCCCCGTGATCTGGGAGAGTTTGCCGATGCCCAGGTCCATGGCTGTTGTCCTTTCTGAAGGGTGGTGCCAGTTCATGAATGGGTTTTCCGAGCGCGATGTTCGCCGTTGCTACGATTGGTTCCGGCCGGGCAAAGCCGCCCGTCAAGTTTGACGGACGGCTTCTTCGACGGGAGGGATCAGTAGCTCTCGGCTGGTATCAGGGGGCGTGAAGACGTGCCGTCGTCACGTTCGTCGTCGTTCGACTTCGCCCCCTTGAAGCGCAAGAGCCGGAGCGCATTCAGCGTCACGATCGCGGTGGCGCCGGTATCGGCGAGGACTGCGATCCAGAGGCCGGTGATCCCTAGGACGCTGGTAACGAGAAACAGGCCCTTCAGCGCCAAAGCGAAGACGACGTTCTGATGGATGTTGGCCATTGTCGCACGGGACAGCGCCACAAGATGGGCAACATCCGTCACTCGGCTCTTCAGCAGGGCGGCGTCCGCCGTCTCGATTGCCACGTCGGTTCCGCCGCCCATGGCGATCCCGACATCGGCGGTTGCGAGCGCAGGGGCATCGTTGATTCCATCACCGACCATAGCCACCTTGGTCGTTCGTTTCATCTCGTTCACGAGATCGAGCTTGTCCTGCGGCAGAAGCTCGGCGCTCCATTCGATACCAAGACCCTTGGCGATCGCCTGAGCGGTGCGCCGATTGTCGCCGGTCAGCATCACGGAACGAACGCCCATCGCTTTGAGCCGGGCAATCCCCTCGGGCGCGTCTCGCCGCGGTTCGTCGCGCAAGGCGATCAGGCCGATTGCTTCCCGCGTCCCCTCATCAAAGAGGACGGCAACGGTGTTGCCGCGATCTTCGAGCCCTTCGATTGCGCTCTGCTCGTGCTTACCGATCACTACCACGTTCGCGGCATGGCTCGGGGAGCCGACGGCAAGGCGGCGCCCGACGACCGTGGCATGGACTGCCTTCCCGGCCGTCGCAGAGGCGTCCTGCGCCGGAGGGACCGCTATGCCGGAAGCCTCTGCTCGGTTGATGATCGCCTTGGCAAGCGGATGGCTGGAACCCGTCTCGACCGCTGCCGCCAATGCGATGACGTCCTTCTCCTCGTTCTTGCCGAAGGCCACCGTTTCGGTGACGCGCGGCTTGCCCTCAGTAAGCGTCCCTGTCTTGTCGAAGGCGATAGCATTCACCTTGCCGATGGTTTCGAGGGCGTTGCCGCCCTTGATCAGCAGGCCGCGGCGGGTGCCGACGGCAAGGCCCGAGGCGATCGCCGCAGGCGTCGAGAGAACGAGCGCGCAGGGACATGCGATCAGCAAGAGCGCGAGGCCGCGATAGATCCAGGTGTCCCAATCGCCGCCCATCGCCAGTGGCGGCACGATGACGATCAGCGCAGCGATCAGCATCACGGCCGGGGTATAGTAGCGGCTGAAATTCTCGATGAAACGTGCGGTAGGAGCCTTGGCGGACTGAGCCTGCTCGACGAGCTGGATGATGCGCTGTTGATTTCCACCCAGAAGTGACCCAGGCAGGCTCATAATTTCCATTGAGATTTGACCCATGTGACCCTTCCCCGACGCGGAGAGCGGAGGGGG